>NZ_CBCRZJ010000002.1:0-79153 GCF_965137575.1 Flavobacterium longum
TCTGGTTGACCGTCACCACGAAGTCGCTCTGGTCACTGCACGCGCCAAGGCTCGCCCAGATATAGATCGTCTGGCTCGAAGTGACCGAACCACCAGGGAACAACTGCGTACCCGTACCGTTAGTTCCCGTCCAATACGAATTGTCCGCAGACAACGCAGGCAATACGTACGAATCGCATACCGTAACGTCGTTCAAAATGTCGGCGGTAATTGAGCCCACGGATACCGTAAAGCTGCTCTCAGCCGTACAATTCGGCGTAGTGCCAGATTGCGCGTAGATATAAATCGTCTGATTTGTAGTGATTACATCGTTCGCAAACAACTGTGTTCCAGTTCCGCCAGGCTGTGTCCAATAGGTGTTATTGGCAGACAAAGCTGGCAATGTGTAGCTGTTACAAACAATTTGATTTCCGATGACGTCCGCAGCTGCAGTGTTTACCGTCACAGTAAATGATGCTTCGTCCGTACAAGTTCCAGACACGCCATATACGTAAATCAACTGCGTACTTGTAATGGCGTCACCCGCGTTAAGCGGCTGTCCAGTTCCTGCAGCTCCGGTAAAGTAGTTGCCTACCGCAAGTACCGGAAGTGTGTAGCTGTCGCAAACCGTTTGGTCGCCAGGGTTGGTTACCACTAACGCTCCGAAAGTAATCGTAAAACTCGCTTCGGCTGTACACAAACCATTGGCTGCGTAGACATAAATGGTCTGGTCAGTTGTGATTTCTGTATTCGCTGCCAATTGGGTTCCGGTTCCGCCCGGACCGGTGTAGTAATTGCCTACATTAAGTGCCGGAAGGAAGTAGCTTGTACATGATGTGACATTGCTCACCGGGTCAAGTACCGGCGTAGCATTTATCACAATCGCAAACGAATCTTCATCCGTGCAATTGTTGTTCGTCGCGTAAACGTACATGGTCATGCTTGACGAGATAACGTCGTTTGCATTATACATCGTACCCGTTCCGCCAGGACCATCATAGTAGTTACCAACTGTCAACGCTGGGAGCGTGTAGCTATCGCACACCGTGACATCGGCAATATCGCCCACATTCGGCGCAGCGATAATCTCGATAGTAGTTGTTGGCTGAACCGCAGCACAAGCGCCTGCAGACAAGATGTTATAACTTACTGTATATACACCCGCCGCACTAAGGCTCGGGTTAACGGTTCCTGTCAATGGATCGATAAACAATCCGAATGGAGAAGCCGAGTAATTTCCTCCTGTGGTTCCGGAGAAATTAATAGGAATCAAATTCGTATCGCTAGAGCAGTAAGCTGCCGGCGCCGGATACGAAATCGTCGCATTGACTGGAGCAGAAATTGTGATTGTAAAATCGAAATACCTTTCGTCACAACTTTCATCAGCAACCAAAGTATTTCTGACAACGTACACCCCTGGGGCTGATGCCGCGAGGTCAATCTGGCCTGTCGCAGTATCGACAAATACCAATCCTGCCGGCAATGCCGAGAACGTACCTAGTAAACTTCCAGTTACAACGGTTGGTGTTGGGTTAGCGTCTGTTGTGCAATAGGAGTTAGATGGATACGTGAAGTTTGCCTCTGGGCAACAAGCCATCTCGCCTGCTCCAGGCTGATTCGCATTGGTTTGAGTCATCGTAATGTAGCCCGGGTCGTCAGAGAAATTTGTGACCAACAGAACGTAAAACTGGCCGATTTGACCATTCGCGATATTGAATGTTTCGGTCGGAGCGGCAGAATAGCTGCAACCTGTAGTCAGTCCTGTCAACGGTACTGCACCGTTCAACGGGATACCGTTACACATCACGTCAGGATCCGTGAACGGACCCCAAGCAACATAATCAACATCAAGGTCTGGTGGTCCGCCAGGAGTAGTTGATTGCTGAATGAAATAGTTAATCGGGCCGTTTTGGATAATTTCGATAATAAAGAACCTTGGGTTCGGCGATGTAAATAAACAACCGATTTGGCCCAGATTGGTTACTCCGGTCGTATTGGTGTACTGTGTATTTGAACATGCGTTTGACGCATTCTCACAGTTCGACTGTGTAGTAACGCAAAGCGTAAAGGATGAATTTATAGGAGTATCCGATGTTGACCATACCCTGATAAAATAAGTATTGCCAGGAACCAAGTTGTTCACTGCACCTGACGTATCCGTGTAGCACTGATTCAATGTAAGCGTTCCGCAGTCTCCGCTATAAACTGCAAAGTTCAAATCGGCACCGTTCGTAATGCCCGACAATGACACGTTATGATACAATTCGCTCGCCACAAATTGGAACCAAACGTCATCGTCCGATGCGCCCGCACAACTATTGATCTGCGAAGAAGCCGTTGCTCCTGACACAGTACCTATCACAGATTGGTTACAAGAAGAGTTTGAATTCACAGGAACCATAATGGCTCCCGTACATTCGTCATTCGCTGGCAAAGTATTGAAATTAAAGGCGGCAGACCAGTTGCTTTCATCTGTATCAGAGCAAATAGCCCTTACATAGAAAGTGTATTGTGCGCCTGGCGTGAGGCCTGTAATCAGGATTGGGTTCACGCCTGCAGGTGTTCCTGAATCGGCAAAAACCGGCGGTGTTGTACCAAACGGCACCACCAAGATTTCCCACTGCGTAGCGGTTCCTGATTCTGTCCATCCCAACAAGGCCGTAGTAGACGTTATCTGCGTAGCGGTCAATTGAACCGGTTTCGGACAAGTTACCGGAACGCACGTCACGGTGCCTTCAAACAATGTTTGCCCTTGCAGGTTTCCATCACCTGGCGCGTGGTTGAAAATTGTGTCGCCCAATGTGTTTACAATCGAAACACCTACTTCATTTGCAAAGTTACCTCCGGTGTTCCAGAACAATTCAAACGGAATATTGTTACACAATGGAACAATCACCGATATCGGGTTTTGGTCGTCCGCATTGGTTGGGCCAGTCAAGGTAGCCATAACAATTCCATTCTGACTCACGGTCATGGTATTGCCATTCCAGCTGTCGCCAAATGAATCAACCATCACGAAAGTGTATTCACAAAGGTTATTCGGCAAACAAACTACGGTATTGAAGTCTGTGCCCAAGCTCCAGAAACTGCTATCAGTATCTGAACATACCGCCCTAACATAAACGGTATATTGGGTTGCAGGGTTCAAGCCTGTCAAAGTGTATGGATTGGTACTGATTAGCGTACCGTTTACCGTTGGTAGCGGTGCAGGATCAGAGGCTGGAAGCACAATGATCTCCCATTGTGTCGCGGCCGGTGTGTTGTTGTCTTGCCATGTAACGATAGCAGAATCGAGGGTAATACCTGATACGACAACATTGGTTGGCTTCAAACAAGTTGGCGGTACGCACTCACCGGTTCCTTCATACAAAGTTTGACCTTGTTGCCCCGGACCCGGAATAAGCGTGAACAATACTTCGCCAAGGAATGAAGTGATCGTAATGCCTACTTCATTGGCAAATGTACCGCCGGTGTTCCAAAACAAGTTGAATGGAATACCGTTACACAAAGCCACCTGAACCGTTACTGGGTTTTGGTCGTCCGCGTTGGTAGGGCCAGTCAAAGTGGCTACAACAACACCGTTTTGAATTACCGACATGGTGTTGCCGTTCCAACCGTCGCCGAAGCTATCGACCATGGTAAAGGTGTAAAGACATTGTTGTGCAGCCTCGCAAACGGAAGTCACGACATTCAGCGGGCCGGCTGCAGGACTAGTCTGTATTGGCGAACAAACCGCCCTGATATACACGTCATAGTTCGAGCCCGCGGCCAAACCTGGAATGGTAAATGGGAAAAACGGTGCGTCAAGCCATCCCGGATCAGTGGCCGATGGTGCAGGATCTCCGTCAGGAACGGCGATGACTTGCCATGCTGTTTCAGGACCGCCCGGTGCCCATGACACAGTAACCGAGTCAATACTCGAAGAAACCGAAGTCAGAGTCGTTGGCGGCAAACACGCCGGTGTCGCGCAATCTACGGTGCCCGTATACAATACTTGGCCCTGAAGGTTGGTGCCAGGTGTGTGTGTGAATATGGTTTGTCCGAAGTTATTGACGATGGAAACACCAACCTCGCCGGCAAAGTTACCGCCTGTGTTCCAGGTCAGGGTAAAGTCACCGTCGCAAAGCGTTACCGGAATGGTTACCGGACCTTCGCCATCGGTAAATGTTGGGCCAATGGTGGTAGTTGACACGCCTTGCGTCAAGGTCATGGTGTTGCCGTTCCAGCCGTCGCCGAAAGTATCGGTCATGACCAAGCTGTAGTTACAACCGCTCGTACAAGTAGTTGTACAGAACTGGTATGGTCCTGCCCAAGGGCTAAACGTTCCGTCACCGCAAGCTGCGCGTACCCAATACTGGTAGCATCCCAAAGTGAGCGGAATGCTGTCGGCGGTCAATTCAGTCACACCGAAGTTTGTATTTGTATTGGCTGTTACGCCCGGTGTAGTTGGCACTGAAGAACCCGGCGTCTGCACGAAAACTTCCCAAGAAGAAGCACCGCCTGGGTTACCCCAAGAAAGGTTGGCGCTTGTTGGGCCGGTACTTACTGCGCTCAACGCATTCGGCGGCGCGCAATTCAACTGCTGGATACAAAGCGTATATCCGGTAGTTTGCGGCGTCGCATTGGTGGAGATGACAATAATATATTGGTGTCCTGCTTCAACGGTAAGGCTAGCGATTTCACGGATGTTTGTGTTCGAATTCGCGACACCCGCCACGCACTCAACACCTACGTTGGCGCAACCGTCATAAACAAAAATTCCCGAGAACGTCGCGGTTGGCGTCATCGAGATGCTGATGGCTCCGGTTGTTGTCGGGGTATAAGAATAAAATACGTCGTTACCTGTCATGTAGTTGGCTGTAGTGCCAGCGCAATTGTCAGGTTGCTCTGCATCTGTCGAGTCACTATAGTTGGCCGTGTTATCGGTCGTACAATAAGGTAGCGTATCTACAACGATTGGTGACGCGCACGTCAATCCGGGCGAAGACATCGTAAAGGCAAATGGTCCTATCCATTCACTGGTAAACGTTGACTGGCAAACCGCCCGTACCCAATACTTATATTGTGTGGAAGGTGTAAACGGCACGCCCGCAGGTAAAGTCGTGGTAGCCGTGTAAGGATTGTCTGAAATTAATGTTCCCGAAGCTGGCAAAGGATCTTCAAAAGAAACGATGGCAATTTCCCATTGGGTTTGGCCCGCACCTGCAGTCCAACTCAATTGCGCCGAAGACTGGGTAATCAAGCCTGCCGCAAGGGCCGATGGATCGATACATTGCGAGTCGATCCGGACGTTGTCCACGAGCCAGCGGTCGCCGCTCAAGGCAGCATCCGGCTGGGTGTATTCCCGCACGAATGCAATGTAGCCCTGTTGGCCTGCAACCGTACTTAAGCTCACTGCTTTCTCCTCACAAACGTTGAACACTGCTACCAGTGTGGATTCGGAGAATTCCTGGATTAAGGTGTAAGCCGCCGGGTTGTTTTGCGCTGCAGACGCCGGAGCCCACATGATTTTGTACTTTGTTCCTTGGTCGCCCGTCAGCGTTGTACGGGTCAAGAACCGCAATTGACCGTTGGCCGGAATCGTAATGAGCGGCGTGGCCAAGAAGTCTTGGCTGGTGTTCAACGCCCCAATGTTTTCGCGGTTGATGTACGCCGACTGTACGCCGTCGCAGACCGTTGGAGGTGTGGTCACCGCAGTGTTGATCGTCCAGCTTTGGTTGGGCCCGACACCATTGTCGAAAATCGCCCACTGACCGTTTGAACCCAGTCCGGTGGTACCCAAATCCCAAACCGGAGCCGGCGGTGTTGCACTCTCAAAGCTTTCTTTGAACGCTGGCTGCGCAAAGCCCGCGAGAGAAAGCAATAAGGTCAGGATTAATAATGTAGTTTTTTTCATAACAACATACTTTTTTTAGTTGGTTATAGAAGATTGCAAAAAAATTTTGAGTTCCAAATTTAACAAATTTTTAGAAATACCTAGGAAAATCTCGTTTTTTAACTAATTGTGGTTAGTTATCAACAATTGGTCGTCGCGCGAGCATTTACAAATCGTACTTTTGTATTTTCAAACAGACCATGCTAGAGAAAGATACCAGAAAACTTGAGCGAACCGTTTTGGTGGGAATCATCACCCAAAGCCAGCCTGAGGAAAAGTTGCGCGAATATCTCGACGAACTTCAATTCCTAACCTATACGGCAGGCGGCGAAGTGGTAAAGCGTTTTTCGCAGAAGATGGAACGCCCAAACCCGAAGACATTCGTGGGTACGGGCAAAATGGACGAAATCCATACCTATATTAAGGAACACGATATTTCCACCGTGATTTTTGACGACGAGCTTTCACCGTCGCAACAAAAGAACATCTCGCGAGACCTCAACTGCAAAGTCCTTGACCGGACCAACCTCATCTTGGACATCTTCGCGCAACGTGCCGAAACATCGTACGCAAGAACGCAAGTAGAATTGGCGCAATGCCAGTATTTACTGCCGCGGCTTTCCGGTATGTGGACGCACTTGGAGCGCCAGAAAGGCGGCATCGGGTTGCGGGGTCCGGGCGAAACCGAGATTGAGACCGACCGCCGTATCGTCCGCGATAGGATTTCACTCTTGAAAGACAAGCTCAAAGTCATCGACAAACAAATGGCCGTACAACGCGGCAACCGTGGCGCAATGGTTCGCGTGGCGCTGGTAGGCTATACGAACGTGGGCAAATCTACCTTGATGAACGCCATTGGGAAAAGCGATGTTTTCGTAGAAAATAAACTCTTCGCGACGTTAGACACGACCGTTCGCAAAGTCGTCATCAGGAATTTGCCGTTTCTGCTTTCCGATACCGTTGGTTTTATCCGGAAACTTCCGACGCAACTGGTGGAATCGTTCAAAAGCACGCTCGACGAAGTCCGCGAGGCCGATTTGCTGCTGCACGTCGTCGATATTTCGCATCCGGATTTTGAAGACCACATCGAGTCGGTCAACCAAATCCTTTCGGAAATCAAAAGCCAGAACAAGCCCACGATCATGGTGTTCAATAAAATCGATGCTTATCATCCGGAAGTCATCGAGGAAGACGATTTGATGACCGAAAAAACAACACGTCACAACACGCTCGACCAATGGAAAGCGACTTGGATGGCCAAACTCGGCGCCGAAAACACGCTGTTCATTTCGGCGACCAATAAAGAAAACTTCGAGGAATTCAGGCACCGGGTTTACGAAGCCGTACGGAAAATCCACATCACGCGATTCCCATATAATAATTTCTTGTATCCGGATTGGGAAGATACCGTAGAAGACGCACTTTAACCAAACAAAAAATCCATCGGCAATGATGGATTTTTTTATTTTTGAAAGTACGGTAATTACTTCTTCGCCGCGTCGCCAAAGCCGTAGTTGAAGCTCACGCCGAACACTTGGCGCACCTGGAATCCACGGAATGCGTTGTCGTCGTAAATCGTCTGGAAACTAATATTGGTTGCCAGGTATTTGTTGATTTTCATTACAATGTTCAACTGGTAATCAATATCGACATTCTGAGGATCTTCGAGGTAATTGGAATACAAATTCAGGATGTTTTCGAGCGACACGTTGGCCACGATGCCTACCTTATAATATAAGGACGCATTCATACCCAATTCGTAGCGCATCGATTCGCCTTCTTCCACTCCGAAATAAGCCTCGTTCGGAAGCGTAAAAGCGGCATCAACGAAAGTCAGTTTACTGGTGGCCGGCGCGATGTTGAATTTGAAGTTGTCGTCTTTCTTGTACATGACGCCCGGACCGAAGCTCAGGTAAGCCGGCGAAAAGAAATTGGTGTACTCTTCACGTTGTTCGGCACCGTTGGCGTCTTTTGTATAGTTGTAGCCTTTAGTGAACTGCGTCCTGAAATTCATAAACGCCGAATAAAACCACCGGCTTCCGGTTTTCATTTGGCGGCCGAGCAACGAATTGATTTCGAGCCTGTCATCGGTTTTCTTGGCGAAAGAACTCGTACGGGTTTTCACGACGCCGTAAGACGCCATGATTTTGTTGTCCCAGTTCCATCCGTCTTTGTTGTAATTGATGTCATAGTTGAGGCCGAGCGTTCCGGAGATGTTGTTCTCTCCGCCGGCCAGCCAATTGTCAAACGTAGATTGGTTGAACAACGCCGAAAAATTTCCTTTGGATTTCCAGTGTTTGATCGTGTCGGTCACCGGTGCGTCCGATGGATTGGTTTGTGACCACGCAGTAAGCCCGGCCATCAAAAACAAGGTAAGGGCAAGTTTCTTCATGATTATCGGTTTTATGGTGCAAAGATACGAATGTAAACCGCTGCGGGCCATCACTTTTTCTTGAAAAGCGGTACCGCCGAACACGCTTCGCCGTACATGATGCTTTTGGCGACGGGTTGCAAAAGTTTGGTGGCGAGCAAATAAGCGCTCGTCGGCACTGGCTTTTTCGAGCAGCCTTTGATGATGACCGGCTTGTCCCGATAAGAGGAATAATCCAGCGTCGGCAACAATTCCTGGTAAAGTACCGTATCGATGGCTTCCAGATTTCCCGCGACGATTTTCTTGGCGAAAGGCGCGAGATGTGCCGTGACGAGCATGCTCGCCCAAGCCGGAACGATGGCGTCCGTGCTGCAAAAAATGGAAACGTATGCCTCCTGATAGACTGGCCAATCGTGGTTTTTCAACGCTTCGCGGAAATCTTTCTCGCGCAGGATGAATCCTTCTTCGAGCCATTGCGACAAGTCAAGACTAATGCGTTTGCCCGCCGGATAAAAATCCTCGAGGTCAAACACTTCCAGTTTGCTGGCCGCTACCCTATTGACGATTTCCTCCATTACAACATGCCGAGTTCGAGTTTCGCTTCTTCGCTCATTAAGTCTTTGCTCCACGGCGGATCGAAGGTGATTTCGACCTCAACATCCTTGATGCCGTCCACTTTTCGGACTTTTTCCTCTACTTCACGCGGCAGCGATTCGGCCACCGGGCAGTTGGGCGAGGTCAGCGTCATCAGGATTTTCACTTCGTCGTCGGTGTTGATCATCACGTCGTAAATCAATCCGAGTTCATAGATGTCCACGGGAATTTCCGGGTCGTAAATGCCTTTGAGGGTTTTGACGATTTTCTCGCCAAGGTTTTGGGTGTCGTTGTATTCTTCCATGTTTATTTCGCTTGTGATTCAAATGCCAAAGCGTACATCTTGATTTGTTTGATCATCGAAACCAATCCGTTGGCGCGCGTCGGCGACAAATGTTCCTTCAACCCGATTTCGTCTATGAAACCCATGTCGGCGGCCAGGATGTCGGCTGGTTTCTGGCCCGAAAACACACGTACTAGAATCGCAATAATGCCTTTGGTGATGATGGCGTCGCTGTCGGCCGTAAAGACGACTTTTCCGTCGTGGCGGTCTGCGTGCAACCATACTTTGGACTGGCAGCCTTTGACGATGTGGTCGTCGTCCTTGTATTTCTCGTCGATCAGCGGTAGGCTTTTCCCCAGGTCGATGACATACTGGTAACGTTCGTCCCAATCATCGAACATCGAAAACTCGTCGACGATTTCGTCTTGGATTTCCTTGATTTCCATTTACTCTGCGGGTACAAAAGTGAGCAGTTTGTCCACCAGAACCTTGAGCTTGGCGGGCGGCTGTCCGTGGTCAAACGCTTGAGATTCATAGGCTTCCTCGCCCTGCGTAACCGTCAAGGTTGCAATGGCCGCGCCGTCGTAGAAACGCGCTTCGGAAGGCGATTTCATGTCTGGGATGGTTTCCAGTTCGATGGCTTTCACGAGTGCGCCCAATTCTTTTTGATCGTCTTGGGAAAGCTTCGCGGTTTTCGGCGTGCCTTTACGTTGGTTTACGACAGACACTGCGCCGTCTTTCACCTCAATGTCCAGATACATGCCGCGCGAATGGGCGTTGTAGTGGATGGTCGTGTCTTTCAAATCCTCGCAACCATTGGCGGCCAGGAAAATGCTCATCAATAAAATGGCTACTATTTTCATGTGTTCTTAGGATAACATTCTTTTTGCTTTTTCGATGCCGGCCACGAGGATATCGATTTCTTCCTTCGTATTGTAAAACGAAAACGACGCCCGGACTGTTCCCGGGATGCAGAAAAACGACATCACCGGTTGGGCGCAATGATGGCCTGTCCTTACGGCAACGCCCATCTTATCGAGTATCGTCCCGATGTCGTACGGATGGATGCCATCGATATTAAACGAAATTACGGAAGTTTTCCGTTCTTTCGGTCCGAAAATCCGCAAGCCTTCAATGCCCGACAACTTTTCGGTGGCATAGGCGAGCAATTCCATTTCTTGTTTCTGGATGTTTTCAAACCCGATGTCGTGCATATAATCGATGGCTGTTCCCAACGCGATGCCATCGGCGATGTTGGGCGTTCCGGCCTCAAATTTATGTGGTAAATCGGCCCATGTCGAACCTTCAAAAGTAACTTCCTTGATCATTTCGCCGCCGCCTTGGTAAGGTGGCAATTTCTGGAGCCAGTTTTCCTTGCCGTATAAAATACCTACGCCGGTCGGGCCGCACATCTTATGGGCCGAAAAAGCGTAAAAGTCGCAATCCAAAGCTTGTACATCGGGTTGCATATGCGGTACCGCTTGCGCCCCGTCAATCAAGATGGCAGCGCCGACTTCATGCGCTTTGTTGATCATTTCAGCAATCGGGTTTACCGTGCCCAGCGCGTTTGAGATGTGGTTCACGGCCACCATTTTCACCTTTCCGGATGCCAATAATTTGTCGTATTCCGCCAATATCAGTTCGCCATTTTCGTCCATCGGGATAACCTTCAAGACCGCGCCAGTCTTGGCACAAAGCAACTGCCACGGAACAATGTTGGAATGATGTTCCAGCGCCGATACCAAAATCTCGTCGCCCGCTTTTAAAAATTCGGAAAAACCTGAAGCCACCAAATTGATGGCGCCGGTTGTCCCGGAAGTGAAAATGACTTCGTGGGCGTGCGAGGCGTTGATGTGCGCCCTGATTTTTTCGCGCGACGACTCGTAGGCGTCGGTGGCAATCTGGCTGAGCGTGTGTACGCCACGGTGGATGTTGGCGTTGATGACTTCGTAGTATTTCGAAATCGCATCAATCACCACTTGGGGTTTCTGCGAGGTCGCGCCGTTGTCAAAATACACAAGCGGTTTGCCGTTGACCTGTTGCGACAATATGGGAAAATCTTTGCGGATGTTGCTGATGTCAAACATGACGCAAAAGTACGAAATAACACGCGTTAATTTAGACAAACAGATGTTAAGTTAGTCCGTCATTTGCGCCTCACTCCAAGTCTGGTTTTGCGTGCCTTGGTTTCGGTTCGGGTCGTAATTTGGGTCGTTGGTCCCGATGTATTGGCCCTGATCGTTCATCCAGTATTGGCTGGAACCACTCTGTACTTGGTAACGCTGGCCGTCACTTTTGTTGACCACTGTATTTTCATCCTTGATGTAATTCAGGAAGCGATTGTGGTTGCGGTCTGACGACGCGTTTCGCTCATTGTAAGACGCCTTGATCGAATTGTTGATGGCCTCGGATTTCTCCTTGAAGATTTGCTGCTGCGTGTCGAACTGTTGCTGCCGCGCGGCCATCCGCTGGTTGTGTGCGGCCCAACTCGCGCTTTCGCGGTTCATTTCCTGTTGGTTGTATCGGTCAAAATACCGCGGGTTGTATTGCAGGCTGGCCAATCCGTCGATCAAGGTTTTCTTGGCCGATTCATAGCGCATTTTAGGCGCGTCCAGTCCGTGGCCGTAATAATTCCACATGACGGTGCCGCCCATGTCGCTAGCGCTGATGTGTAAAATCATCGCATACGGATTGCCCTTAGCGTCTTCCCATTCGCTAATGACCGCCTGATAACGCGTGCTGGATGGCCCGATCCGGTACATCATGTCCTGGATGCTGCCATCGCTTTTGGCTATCTCCGGCGCATCATACACGCGAATCAATTTTGAACCTTCCTTTTTTGCGATGGGTTCCAAGTCTTGTTTGACGATGGCTTCACCAGACATCGGTTGGCGCAACCTGCCGCCATTTTGCCGATAGACATTGGCCATCATCGGGTCTGTCGTCCAGGCGAAATTCCGCATCGGGATGTTATAAACCGAAATGCCGTTTGGGCCGGTAAACGCTGCTTTGCCGGGTTCGCTGTGCAGTTTCCAGTTTGCCGGCAAGGTCATGTGCGCCATGATTTGGCCCTTATTGTCAATGAGCGGATGCGGGATGAGTGGGGCGTTTTCGGTGGTTTCTTCAGAAGTCGATCCGTCTGCGGCTACCGTAGTTTCGGAAGTTTTTTTGTCTGTGCAAGCCAGCGCCAAGAAAATCAGGGAAAATAGAAGTGGTTTATTCATGGTGTTCGGTTTTAGCCAAAAATAAACATCCTGCGCTGCACAACAGTTTTGATTCTTGCGCCGTGACGTTCGGGATGTTGCGATTATCAGTAATTCTCGCCCGCACCGCCGCCACTGAAACCGCCGCCGCCAAATGGCATGGGCGAATCGTTCGGCATCACGTTTTTCATGTGCGCGTGAGAATTGGCGATGACCGCTTGGGCGTACGAAAGTGCTTCGCTGTCTGTGTAGCGGTCTGGCTTAAAAGTGATTCCGGTGTCATTATTTCGGATTTTCCGTATGAAAAAATAGCTGACGCCAAACAAGAGCGAACCGCCGATGGTCAGCGCCATTTCAATAGGCAATACGCTATGATAATATCGAATCGTAAAGACCGTAAAAGCAACGGCCAGCAACCCTACGATGAAAAACATCCGGTCCTTGGCCTTGATGGCATACACGAGGTAAAACGCCGGGATCAGGAAAGTAAATCCGTAGAACAGGATCGCCAAAGGAATATCTTCGCCCGGTGCGACGACTACATTCATCAGGCTTTCGGAAAGTTGTCGAACCACGAGATAATTCACCGACAAGTAGGCCAAAATCAGGCTGCACGCCTTGACCACGCCAAGTCCATTTTCGTACAGCATGTATCGTTCGGTTCCGGACAATTTCCGTGATCCGAAAAACAGCGCCACCGAAACCAACAACATCAAAAACGGCAAAAATCCGTTACTCAAAACGCCGTCTGAAATCACCAAACTGGCGAAAAAACCTGAAATCCCGATCACGCCAAACAACGCCGAAGCGGCCAAAACGTAACGAATGTACGTGAGCAACCCAACAACGCCGAGCGCCAAGAAACCGGCCGTCGCCGAATCGAGCATCACGCCAACGCCGGTCGCAAACAGCAACTGGCAACCGATGACAAACGCATCGTCCAATCCGTATGCATAATAATATTTGGCTGCCAGCAATTCGGCCATACCAAACCCAATGGCGGCGTAGAAAAAGAGCATGATTTCGTAGTGGCTTCCAAAAATGTCCATGAGATTGAGGAGTACCAACGAACTCAGTCCGCCCAAAGACGAAAATAAAAAGCAGCCCAAAAGGAAAAATGCAATCCGCGCCAAGATGTTGCTGTTGGTCTTCGGCAATTCCAGCGTCGCTTTAGCATGGACAACGTGCTCGGCCGTGACGAATCCGCCAGACTTGAGCCGCTTGAGTTCTTCGGCCAACCGGAGGTTTTCGAGCATTTCGGGATCAATCGCGGTCATCTGACTGTTGGTTGAATCGTTTGATTAATTTGATGAACAGGAAAATTGACGCGATGAAATATACCGGTGCCAGAATCGTCAACACGGTGAAAAATTCATAGAATTCGGTCGCTTCGATGAACTTCGCCATCAAGATATTTACACCAATGTATCCATACACCAAAGCAAACACAAAAAGAGAAATGGCGTTTACTTCGTGGCTTTTTCGATAAAAATAAAAACACGCGCCAGCCAAAATCGGCACCATCGCAAACCAATACGGCTCGAACATGCCTTTGATGCAGCACAATCCGGCCAAATGCAGCGCAAACGTGTCAAAGACCAGACGGAAATGCTTCTTGAGGTTTTTTCGCCAAGCATATTCGGCCCAAAAAGCCAGCAAACCCGCGAGCGCAATGCCTGTGTAGGTTTGCGCATCGGTCGTATACATGTTGTTGTCGATCACAGCGCGCGGTGTAATGGTAATCCCGACGAACGCAATCAGCCCGGTAACGCCTATGGACAGCGCGCTTCGGTTGTCGAAGTAATAACCCGAGAAGAGCGCCGCAGCCGCAGAAAGCAGCGTCATTACGCCAATGCCCGGCCCGAACGGCTCGTATTGCACTTGTACATAGCCGATGAAAATGCAACTCAAGATCGTGGCGAGCAACACCAGATAATCATACGTTGGGCTTTCAAAAAACGTTTCTTCCCAACGGAATGTCGGCGCTTTCTTGAAACAGAAATAAAAACAAATGCCGGTCATGACCAGGATCAAGGCGAGAATGGCCATATGCCCGATGCTGTCGATGTTTTGGTAAATCAAGATGCCGATGCCGGAAGTGAACAATAAAACCGCCGTGTAAAGCAAGAAAGACAATTCGTTTCGCAGCGAAAAAATCCCGAGCGAATGGTACGCTTTAATCGTAATACGCTGCTCGCCCGAAATCAATTCCCGGTCAAAAAGGGCATCGGTTAACCGGTCTTTTTCAGGTTGTTCCATAGGGTTGGTTTGTCCAAATATATCGAAAATACTTTCGTTCGGGCACAAAAAAAGCCCTGCGAAGGCAAGGCTCAATTTTCATTCATATTCGGCTTACAGATCGAAACCCATTTTCACGCCCAATTTAGTAGCGATGATTTTGGTAATCCTGTTTTTAAGTTCCGGGATTTTGATGCTTTCGATGACTTCGTTCGAAAACGCGTACATCAACAATGCTTTCGCTTCCTTTTCTGGAATTCCGCGCGAACGCATATAGAACATGGCGCGATCGTCCAATTGCCCAATCGTGCAACCGTGCGAACATTTCACGTCGTCGGCGAAAATTTCCAGTTGCGGCTTGGCGTTGATCGTGGCCTTGTCGCTGAGCAGAATGTTGTTGTTTTGCTGGAAGGCGTCGGTTTTCTGCGCTTCTTTTTCCACGTAGATTTTCCCGTTGAATACACCGGTAGCGCGGTCGCCGTAAATGCCTTTGTAGTTTTGGTGCGATTCGCAATTCGGCGTGGCGTGGTGCACCAGCGTATAATGATCGACATGCTGTTTGCCCTCAATGATCGTGATGCCTTTCAGGGTCGAATCAATCCGCTCGCCTTTGTGGTAGAAATTCAGGTTGTTGCGCGTGAGATTTCCGCCAAACGAGAATGTATGCACCGAAGCGATGCTTTGTTCCTTTTGCGAAATATAGGTGTTATCGATAAGCGAGGCTTCGAGCCTGTCGTTCTGGATTTTGTAGTAGTCGACGATGGCGCGTTTGGCCGCAAAAATCTCAGTCACTGCATTGGTCAGCACCGGATTGTCGTTCAAACTCTGGTGGCGCTCGATGATTTGCACGTGCGAATTCTCGCCCACGATGATCAGGTTGCGCGGCTGCACCATGAGCGCGGCTTCGGTTCCGGTGGAAAAGTTGATGATTTCGATGGGCTTGTCGGCCACTTTCCCACGCGGAATGTTGATGTATGCGCCTTCTTGCGCAAAGGCCGTATTGAGCGACGTCAACGTTTCGTCGGTGTTGGCGATTTTGTTGAAATACTCGTCGATGACCATTTTGTATTTGGGCTTGGTCAAGGCCGACGACATCAGGCATACATCCAATCCGTCGTGCGTGGTCGATGACAAAAACGACGAGAATTTTCCGTCGATGAACACCACTTTGTACGTGTCAATCTCGTGTAGGAAATAGCGTTTGACCTCAGCAAATTCCACGGCGTTTTCCTGTTTCGGGAATACCGAGAAATCATTTTTGAGCAACTGGTTGAGCGAGGTATATTTCCAGGCTTCCTCTTTCTTGCTCGGGAAACCTTTGGCCTCAAAATTCTTGATGGCAGCCGTGCGGATGTCGTGCAATGACGAATCCACATCGACGCTTTCCTCGAAGGCCATGAAGGATGCCAGTAATTTATCTTTTAAATCCATTTTAAATTTCAAGGTTCAAGGTTCAAGGTTTAAAGCTCAAAGTTTAGGTTGTAACTTTGAACTTTGGCCTTTGAACTTTGAATGCATTCTAATTCTCGTTCTTAATCCAATCATACCCTTTTTCTTCCAGCTCGTAGGCCAGTTCTTTCCCGCCCGATTTCACGATACGGCCATTGTAAAGGACGTGGACGAAATCTGGAACGATATAATCGAGAAGTCTTTGGTAATGCGTGATGACCACGATGGCATTCTGGTCGCTTTTGAGTTTGTTGACGCCGTTGGCCACGATGCGCAGCGCGTCGATGTCAAGCCCGGAATCGGTTTCGTCGAGAATGGCCAATTTGGGTTCTAGCATCGCCATCTGGAAGATTTCGTTGCGTTTCTTTTCTCCGCCCGAAAAACCTTCGTTCAAAGAGCGCGACATGAATTTGCGGTCGATCTCCAAAAGTTCTGATTTTTCGCGAATGAGCTTCAGCATTTCATTGGCCGGCATTTCCTCCAAGCCTTTGGCCTTGCGGCTTTCATTGATGGCGGTTTTCATGAAATTGGTCACCGAAACGCCCGGGATTTCTACCGGATACTGGAACGACAGGAACACGCCTTTATGCGCGCGTTCTTCCGGCGCCAAATCGGCCAGGTCTTCGCCGTCAAGCGTAATGGAGCCTTCAGTTACTTCATAATTTTCGTTACCGGCAATTACGGCCGACAGCGTCGATTTTCCGGAGCCGTTCGGACCCATAATGGCATGTACTTCGCCGGCTTTCACCTCAAGATTGATCCCTTTGAGAATGTCTTTGTCTTCAACCGAAGCATGGAGGTTTTTTATACTAAGCATTTTGTTTAAGGTTCAAGGTTCAAAGTTCAAAGTTGCTTGAAAAACTTACTCCCTTTGAATTCCTTACAGTTTAAATATGTTATAAAGTTGTTTATCTTTCCACTTAAGTTCTCGTATTCTCTTCGGATATTCGTAAACTCGGCTTCCGTTATATAGCCGCAGTCAAAAACGCGATAAAGCTGTGACCTTGTTTCTCCCGCAGAACCTTTTGCTATCGACAGGAATTGCCTAAATTCATTATTCCCGTTTCGTTCGAAGCCTTCTGCTATGTTATCCATTATCGACCCAGAAGATGCTTTAATCTGATCTTTGAATCGATAATCGTACTTCAATTTTGTTCGCTCTGAAATTTCATGGATTTCTTTTGCAAGTCTTCGGGCATTTTTCCAGATTTCTAAATCTTCAAATCGTTTAATGGTTGACATGGCATATAATTATTTATTGGCGTATACTCTAAACTTTGAACCTTGAACTTTGAACTTCTCTATCCCACACTTCCCTCCAGCGAAATCTCCAACAACTTCTGCGCTTCCACGGCGAACTCCATCGGCAGTTTGTTCAACACGTCTTTGCTGAATCCGTTCACGATGAGCGCAATGGCTTTTTCGGTCGGGATGCCGCGTTGGTTGCAATAGAATACTTGGTCTTCGCCGATTTTCGAGGTCGTGGCTTCGTGTTCGATCTTGGCCGACGGGTTTTTCGATTCGATGTACGGAAATGTGTGCGCACCGCAGCTGTTGCCCATCAAGAGCGAATCGCATTGCGAAAAGTTGCGCGCGTTTTCGGCGCGTGGCCCGATTTGTACCAGGCCGCGGTAGCTGTTCTGCGACTTGCCCGCGGAAATGCCTTTTGAGATGATTGTTGATTTGGTGTTTTTCCCGAGATGGACCATTTTGGTTCCGGTGTCGGCCTGCTGGAAATTGTTGGTCACGGCAATCGAATAGAATTCGCCTACTGAATTGTCGCCTTTCAGGACACACGATGGGTATTTCCAAGTCACCGCGCTTCCGGTTTCAACTTGCGTCCAGGAAATCTTGGCGTTTTTCTCGCACAAGCCGCGCTTGGTCACGAAGTTGAACACGCCTCCTTTTCCGGCTTTGTCGCCCGGATACCAGTTTTGTACGGTCGAATATTTGATTTCGGCATCGTCGAGCGCAATGAGTTCCACCACGGCCGCGTGCAATTGGTTTTCGTCACGGCTTGGCGCGGTGCAACCTTCAAGGTATGACACGTAGCTGCCTTCGTCCGCAATAACCAATGTTCTTTCAAATTGTCCGGTTCCGGCTTGGTTGATGCGGAAATACGTGGACAATTCCATCGGGCATTTCACGCCTTTCGGGATGTAGCAGAATGAACCGTCGGAAAAAACCGCCGAATTCAACGCCGCGTAAAAGTTGTCGCGCTGCGGAACCACTGTTCCCAAATATTTCTGGACGAGTTCCGGATGTTCTTTGATCGCTTCTGAAATCGAACAGAAAATGATGCCTTTTTCAGAAAGCGTTTTCTTGAATGTCGTGGCCACCGACACCGAATCGACGACAATGTCCATCGCCACACCGGCGAGTTTCTTTTGTTCGTCGAGCGAAATGCCGAGTTTCTTGAATGTCTCGAGCAATTCCGGGTCAACCTCGTCGAGGCTGGCGTATTTGTCTTTTTTCTTCGGGGCCGAATAGTACGAAATCGCCTGAAAATCTGGCTTCTGGTAATGCACGTTCGCCCATTCCGGCTCGGTCATTTCCTGCCACGCACGGAACGCCTCGATGCGCCAGTCGGTCATCCATTGCGGCTCTTCCTTTTTCAGGGAAATCGCGCGGACGATATCTTCATTCAGGCCAACAGGAAACGTCTCAGATTCTATGTCGGTATAAAATCCGTATTCGTACTCCTTGTTTTCGAGTTCGATCTTTAAATCGTCTTCGGTGTATTTTGACATATGTTAAGTCTAAAGTTTGAAAGTCAAAAGTCGAAAGATTAGTTTGTCCTAATTCTTTTGACTTTCGACTTTAGTCTTTCGTCTAAAGTGAAAATGATTCCCCGCAACCGCAAGTCCTGCTGGCGTTCGGGTTGTTGAACACGAAACCTTTTCCGTTCAATCCGCCGGAATATTCGAGTGTCGTGCCGGCCAGGTATAAAAACGATTTTTTCTCCACGGCAATGCGCACGGCATTGTCTTCGAAGACTTTATCATTCTCACCTAGGGCTTTGTCAAACTTCAGTTCGTATGACAAACCGCTGCAGCCGCCGCTTTTGACGCCTACGCGGACGTAATCTTTCGATGCGTCGAAGCCGTCGTCTTTCATCATTTCGACGATTTTCCGGCTCGCTGATTCAGATACTTTTATCATGGCTCTTCGTTGCTGTTTTATTTCTCCAAAAACCTACGGAAAAAACCCCGCACACTTTGGTCGCCGCAAAGATACTACAATTCGCTTTTTATAAGGCGTTGTGTAACATTTTTATAACTGATTACAATATAGCCGTGATTTATTTCAGTCCGTCGGGAAATTCAGTATTTTTGGACGACTAATTTTCCTGCGATGAAACTCTACCCGATTGAAGCCGGCAATTTCAAACTCGACGGCGGCGCCATGTTCGGCGTTGTCCCGAAAACCATCTGGAACAAAACCAATCCGGCCGATGAAAATAACCTGATTGACATTGCCGCACGCTGCCTTTTGATTGAAGACGGGAACCGATTGATTTTGATCGATACCGGAATGGGCAACAAGCAATCGGAGAAATTCTTTGGGTATTATTCGCTTTGGGGCGACGAATCGATCGACAAATCCCTGGCGAAATACGGTTTCCACCGCGACCAGATCACCGACGTGTTCATGACGCACCTGCATTTTGACCACTGCGGCGGTTCGGTACAATGGAACAAGGACAAAACCGGTTACGAACCGGCGTTCAAGAACGCCAAATTCTGGAGCAACGACAACCATTGGGAATGGGCAACCAAGCCCAATCCGCGGGAAAAAGCCTCGTTCCTGACCGAGAATATTTTGCCGATGCAGGAAAGCGGCCAGCTAAACTTCATCAAGCGTCCGGAAGGAGACACTTTGGACAATTCTGAACTCGGTTTCGGAATCTTTTTCGCCGACGGCCATACCGAAAAAATGATGATCCCGAAAATCAAGTACGGCGACAAAACCATTTGCTTCATGGCCGATTTGCTCCCGACGGCCGGGCACATTCCGCTCCCGTATGTCATGGGTTACGACACGCGTCCGCTGCTGACGCTTCCGGAAAAGGAAAAGTTCCTGCTCGAGGCCGCCGACAACAACTACTACCTGTTTTTAGAACACGACGCGCACAACCCCATCATCACGGTACAGCGCACCGACAAAGGCGTTCGGTTAAAAGAAGTGTTCGATTGTAACAATATTTTATAACCGTGTACTAACTGCCCGAGGTTAGAGTTGAGAAAGTTTTAGCCGATAATATTTGATATGTCAAATATTGATTCGCCGTTCATTATCTTTGGGCGAATGAAGCTAAAACTTTCTTTTTCATGGAAAAACTCAAAGACATCACGTTCTATCACATGGATAAAGCCATCCGGACGTACCGCAGTTATGCGCAAAAACGGTTGCGCGACAACGGTTTTACCATTACGATAGACCAATGGCTGGTCATCAAGGCGATATTGGAAAACCCTGACATCACGCAACAGGAATTGGCCGAAAAAGTGTTCAAGGACAACGCCTCGGTGACGCGCATCATCGCGTTATTGGTCAAATCCGGTTATCTGGAGCGCGACCTCAACCCTGACGACCGGCGCAAAACCGTGCTGAACGTCACCGTCGAAGGCCGTGAAGTGATTGCGAAAGTGCAAACCCTGGTGTTGCAAAACCGGCAGGTGGCACTCAACGGAATTGCCCAGGACGAATTGGAAATATTGAACAAAACATTGAAAATCATCACAGAAAATTGTAGTTAATCATCCCGCGGCGAATCATCAGCCAAACCGCGCATCAATCAAAAAATCATGATCAGACTGTTTTATTCACTTGCCTTAATGCTGGTTTCGGTCATCGCTTCGGTGGCTTTCGGACAAACCCAGGAAGATAAAATCGCTATTTCGGGCCGCGTGGTTTCCCCGCAACAAACGCCGGCGACGGATGCCATCGTCACGCTGATTGCCGGTGACGGAAAAATCGCCAAGACAGAAGCGGTCGACGAAAATGGAAACTTCACTTTTTCCAACATCGCCAAAGGCCAATACAACATCCAGATATCGGTGAACGGAATCCCAAGATTTACGGGCGATGCATTCACCGCCAACGAAAATTTTGTTGTTGGTACCACGATACTGCCGACACCAACCACTGAACTGTCGGCGGTCGTGGTGACCAAAGCCAAGCCATACATCGAGCGCCAGCAAGGCAAAATAATCCTGAACGTGGAAAGCAGTATCGGGGCAACCGGCGCGTCGGCATTCGAAGTATTGGAAAAGGCGCCCAGCGTGAACGTGGACCAAAACGACAACATCAGCCTGCGCGGGAAAGGCGGCGTCATCGTCCAGATCGACGGCAAGAACACGCCACTCTCAGGCAGCAACCTCGCCAATTATCTGCGCGGCATTCCGTCGAGTTCGGTGGATAAAATAGAATTCATCACCAATCCGGGTGCGAAGTACGATGCAGCGGGTTCGGCTATCATCAACATCAAGATGAAAAAGGACAAGCGAAAAGGCACGAACGGCACCGTGACTTCGTCCTACAGCCAAGGCAAATATCCTCGGTTGAACAACAGTTTGAGCTTGAATCATCGCAACAAAAACGTCAATGTTTTCGGGAGTTACAGTTTTGCGTACAGCGAATGGTTCAACGATTTGAACCTCGACCGGCGTTTCTTCGAGGACGGCAATTTCACCGGGCGGTATGACCAGATCAATTCGCTCAAGATGAATTTCCGCAACCACATTGGCCGCGCCGGCGCAGATTGGACCGTCAACAAAAAACACACGCTCGGCATTATCGCCAACGCCGTGAGCAACAATTTCAATCCGACCGGCAGAAATTTCTCGGACGTGTACGACGAAAACGATCTTCGGGAACAGCGCTTCATCACTTGGAACCGGTCGCGCGACAAGTGGCACAACGCCTCAGTGAACCTCAACCACAAGTACACGATCGATACGCTCGGAACCGACATCATCACCGATTTCGATTACGCCAACTACGGCAACGTCACCAAGCAAAATTTCCAGACCAAGTATTTCGACAACAACAACGTGGAATTCTTGCCGCAATATTTGTTGCGCGGCGATTTGGACGGCAACCTCAACATTTTCGCGCTGAAAAGTGATTTCGTCAAAACACTCAGCAACAAGATCAAACTGGAATCTGGCGTTAAATCAAGCTATGTCAAGGCCGACAACGATTTGCAATTCTTCGATGTGAGTTCGGGCACGCCCATTTTCGACCCGACCAAAAGCAACCATTTCATCTACACAGAGAACATCAACGCGGCCTACGTGAATGCCTCGAAAGACATCGGCAATTGGGGTTTTTACCTCGGTTTCCGCGTCGAGAACACCAACATCACCGGCGAGCAATTGGTTGACGGCACGTCCTTCGACGATAGCTATACGCAGTTGTTCCCAAGTGTGTTCACCAGTTATAAATTCAACGACAACCACAGCCTGGAATTCAATTATTCGCGCCGGATTACGCGCCCGAGTTACGAGCAACTCAACCCGTTCAAGTTTTTCCTCGACCAAACAACTTACAAAGAAGGCAACCCGTACTTGAAGCCGCAGACGACACATTCGATTGAAGTGACGCATGTCTTCAAGCAGAAAATCTATTCGACCTTGAGTTTTTCAAGAACGACCGACAACATTACCGAAGTCATTGCGCCTTCAGACGACGACCCGATGATCACCGTCCAGACCGACAAAAACCTCAACACCGCGGATATCGTTGGGCTGTTCATCATCACGCCCCTCGATTTTACGCCTTGGTGGAACACCAATTACAGTTTCAATTTTTACTACGGTTCGTACTCCGGAACCGTGGCCAATACGACGCTCGATGACCGCGGCAATTTTAATTTCAATTGCAATTTGGTCAACAATTTTAAGCTTGGAAACGGATATTCCGCCGAAGTCACGGGCAATTACCGCGGCCGTGAAATCTATGCATTCATGGATGTTGACCCGATTTGGTTCCTGAACCTGGGCGTGCAGAAAAAGTGGAAGCAAAGCACCTTGAAACTTGCGGCCAACGATGTCTTCTGGACCAACCGCACCACCGCCGATTCTGAATTCACGAATTACACCGAACGCTTCAAGGTAAGCCGTAACACGCGGGTCATTGCCGTGTCTTACACCTACAATTTCGGGCAAGGCAACAACCAGCCAAGGCGCAGGACTGGCGGCGCCGATGACATCAAGCAACGGGCAGGTTCGGCCAACGGATAACTATTTGTCATGAAAAAAATACTGCTGCTTTTCCTCGCGATCGCATCGCAAACTGTTGTTGGGCAATTGCCGCAACGCAAAGCCCTCATTGGCGTTTTGGTGAAAAATGCCGACAACGGCGTTCGCATAGACAGCGTCATCCCGAATTCGTCGATGGCCACGCTTAAATTGCAAAAAGGAGATGTCATCCAATCGGTGAACGGAACGCCGACGCTTTCGCTGGATGCTTTCTCGCCGGCGGTGACGAACATCCGGGCAGGAGAAAACCTTTCGGTGACTTTCAGCCGCGACGGAAAAATGAAAAAAGCTTCGGCCAAAGCCATAATGAAACCGTTTGAAACGCGTACTGATGCCGATATTTTGTACGATTGGGTGAAGTTTAGAAACGGCTATCTGCGCACGATGACGTATCGGCCGAAAGGAAAAACCAACCTGCCCGCAATTTTACTCATCCCTGGTTATGGCTGCGGCAGCATAGAGAACTATTCAAAAAGTTACAACGGCAAAATGATTTCGGCCTGGTTACAAAGTGGGTTTGCCGTTGTAACGATTGAAAAATCTGGGCTTGGAGACAGTTTCAACTGCGCGCCTTGCGCCGAAGCCGATCTTATTACCGATATCGAAAGCTTTGACGAGGGCTACCAATACATGGAAAAACTGCCGTTCGTCAACACGAAACAATTGTTCATCTGGGGACATTCCATGGGCGGCACGATTGCGCCCGAAGTCGGGAAACGGCATAAACCAGCGGGCATCATGGTTTTTGGCTGCGTGTTCAGGCCGTGGAATGAGTTTCTATTGGAAATGCATCGTGTCCAAAAGCCATTGCTGGACAACCTGACTTACCAGCAAACCGAAGATTTCATGCGTGGCATCCAGAAAATTTACCACGAATTCTTCGTCAACAAGAAATCGCCCGAAGAACTGGCCGAAATACCTGAATACCGTCCGATTGTCGTATCTGAACTCGGCTACAAAAAAGGCAGTAACGACATGTGGGGCAGGCATTGGAAATTCTGGCAACAAATAGACGCATTGAACCTGGCCAAAAGTTGGCAAGAGGTGAACTGCCCGGTCTTGATCCTGCATGGCGCAACCGATTACGAACAATGCTCGTTGGTGGAACCGATGATGATTGAAAAAACCGTCAACGAAGCACATCCCGGAAGCGCCATCTGGATCACCATTCCCGAACTCGACCATTTCATGATGAAGAGCAAAGATTGGCCGGAAGCGGTCAAGAATTTCCGCGAAGGCCAATACGCCAAAGGAAACTTTAACCCTGCCATTGCCGAGGAAACCGTCAAATGGCTCAAAACAAAGATATGATGAAAAATATTCTACTATGGCTGGTGCTTTTGTCCGCAACCGTTTCGCAATCACAATACGCGCTCTCCACGGGCAATCTCGGCGACAACAAACGTGCTTCGGTGACGGAATTCATCGGCTTGGCCCAAATCACCATTGACTACCACCGACCGGGCGTGAAAGGCCGCGAAGGCAAAATTTGGAATACCGACGTGGCGCATTACGGCCTGAAAGACCTGGGCTTCGGGACGTCAAATGCGGCGCCGTGGCGTGGCGGTGCGAACGAAAACACGACGATTTCATTTTCGCATCCGGTGACCATAGAAGGGAAAAACCTTGACGCCGGAACGTACGGCTTGCATTTCATTTTGGGCGAAACGGACGATACCGTGATTTTCTCCAAACGCGCCAATGCATGGGGCAGTTTTTATTACGATCCGACCGAAGATGCGCTTCGGGTAACGGTTCGGCACCGCACGCTGGAGAAACCTGTAGAATGGCTCAAGTACGAGTTC
Source organism: Flavobacterium longum (assembly GCF_965137575.1). NCBI lineage: Bacteria > Pseudomonadati > Bacteroidota > Flavobacteriia > Flavobacteriales > Flavobacteriaceae > Flavobacterium > Flavobacterium longum. The sequence continues at coordinate 25,063 of NZ_CBCRZJ010000002.1, forward strand.
ATCGAACAGACTGACGAAAACGCCACCGTAGCGTTGCTCTGGGAAAACAGGATGATTCCGTTTAAGATCTCGGCCGATGTGCATTGCATCCAGATGGAAACTTTCAAAAGCGAACTGCGCACCAAACCCGGTTTTACCTGGCAGGCGTTCGTCCAAGCCGCGGGTTACGCCTTGCAACATAATGAAGACGATCAGGCGCTCGAATGGGCCGACATGGCCATCAATGCGCGGTTCATCGGGCAAAAAAACTTCCAGACGCTGTCCACGAAAGCCGCCGTACTTAAAAAATTGAACCGCAACAAGGAAGCCGACAAACTCATGGACGAAGCGTTGTTGCTGGGCCAAATGATTGAATTGCATCAGTATGGTCGACAACTCATCGGCGAAAAGAAACCGCAGAAAGCCCTGGAAGTCTTCCAACTGAACTACAAGAAAAACCCTAACGTGTTCACCACCAATATCGGGCTGGCGCGCGGTTACTCGGCCATCGGCAACTACAAAAAAGCCATGTCATACTTGGAAGCGGCGCGCAAACAGGCACCAGACCAAGTGAACCGCGACAACGTCATGGCCAGCATCGAGAAACTCCGCGCCGGAAAAGACATCAATTGAGCGGTAAAATATTGTTAAGATTGTAACAGGCTTCGGTGGGAATGGCCTAATTTCGACAGCTTTAAAAATCATCCTATGAAATTATTCAGGACGGGCATTGCGCTTTTGGCGGCATTGGCCTTTTCAACAACCCAAACACACGCGCAAAGCGCCACTACCGGCGGCATTACCGAGAAAAAAGCCGAACTCACCGACGAACAACTCAAGCGTTGGAGTTTTCTTGATTTGCAAAAAGACACCATTCCCGGTATGAGTGTCGATAAGGCGTACGCAGAATTCATCAAAGACCGGAAAGGGGCAAAAGTCACGGTAGCAGTGATTGATTCAGGTGTTGACATTGACCATGAAGATTTAAAGTCGGTGGTCTGGACCAATCCGAAGGAAATCGCGGGCAACGGCAAGGACGACGATAAAAACGGCTTTGTGGACGACGTGCATGGCTGGAATTTCCTGGGCGACGCGGTCAATGAAAACCTCGAACTCATCCGCATCATCAAGAAAGGCGACGACGGTTCGGACACTTACAAAAAAGCCAAAAGCGAATTGGCCAAAAAACGCGGGGAAGCCTTGTCGGCCAAGCAACAACTTGACTTTATCCAGTCGGCGAAAAGCAAAGTCGACGCGAAAATCGGGAAGGACATCTACACGCTCGAGGAATTGCGCGCCATGGATCCGGGTTCGGACGCAGAACTGTCGCAAGCCAAATTCATCATGATGTCCATCATCGTGCAGGCTGGGCCAACCTTTTTGACCGACCTGAAAGACTTCGAGAAGCAAACACGCGAGATGCTTGAGTACAACCTCAACGCCGATTTCGACGGACGCAAAATCGTGGGCGACAATCCAAACGACATCAAGGACAACAAGTACGGCAACAACAACGTGACCGGCCCTGAAAAAGAGGCGTCTTTCCACGGCACACTCGTATCGGGCATCATCGCCTCCGAGCGTAGCAACGGCAAAGGCACCGACGGGATTTCGAACAACACGCAAATCATGGCCATCCGCGCGGTTCCCAACGGCGACGAATACGACAAAGACATTGCGCTGGCCATCCGCTATGCCGTTGACAATGGCGCGAAAGTCATCAACGGCAGCTTCGGGAAATACTTCTCGCCGCACACGCAATGGGTTTCGGACGCTATCAAATACGCCGCATCGAAAGACGTATTAATCGTTTTTGCGGCGGGCAACGACGGCAAAGACCTCGACATCGCCGAGAACCGTTCGTACCCGACTGATTCGCCGGATGGAAAGACCGAAATTGCAGACAATGTCATCACCATCGGCGCGTTGAACTACGAATACGGGAAGAACGTAGTGGCCAATTTCTCGAACTACGGAAAAAACAACGTCGATGTGTTTGCGCCCGGTGTGCAAATCTTCGGCACGCTGCCCAACAATACTTACAAACCTGAAGACGGCACATCGTTCGCGGCGCCAAATGCAGCTGGTGTAGCGGCGCTCATCCGTTCCTATTTCCCGAAATTGTCGGCTACTCAGGTTAAGCGTATCTTGATGGATTCAGGCACGCCGCTGCCGATTGAAGTAGAACTGGGTGAGAAAAAAGAAAAACGCCCATTTGCCGAGGCGTCTAAATCGGGCAACATCGTCAATGCTTACAACGCGCTGGTGATGGCAGAAAAACTTTCGAAAAACCTTCCGCAGAAAAAGGTAAAAGGGTAATTCCGTATTTTTATCGCATGAGAAAAAACCTAATCCTTTCGTTGGCCTTGCTGGCCTGCGCCAATATTTTTGCCCAGTCAGGCTATTGGCAACAACACGTCGATTACAAAATGGATGTGCAGATGGACACCAAAACCTACCGGTACAAAGGCAAGCAGGAGTTGGTGTACACGAACAATTCGCCCGATACCTTGCGGCGCGTTTTCTATCATTTGTACCCGAATGCGTTCCAGCCCGGCAGCGAAATGGACATGCGGTTGCGCAACATCAAAGATCCGGACGGACGCATGGTGACCAAGACGAAAGGCGCGGACGGGAAAGATGTCAAGGACAGCCGCATCAAGAATTTGAAACCCAACGAAATCGGGTTTCTGAAAATCAGCAATTTCAAGCAGGACGGTGTTTCGGCGACCGCAAAGGAAGTGGAAACCATCTTGGAAGTCACGCTGGCCAAACCGCTGTTGCCCGGTGCTAAGACCACATTGACGCTGGATTTTGACGGGCAGGTTCCGGTGCAAATCCGCCGTTCGGGGCGCAACAATGCCGAAGGTGTGGAGCTTTCCATGGCGCAATGGTATCCGAAGATGGCCGAATACGATTTTGAAGGCTGGCACGCCGACCCGTACATCGCGCGGGAATTCCACGGCGTTTGGGGTAATTTCGATGTAAAGATTACGATCGACAAGGCCTACGTGCTGGGCGGTTCGGGATATCTTCAAAATAAAAACGAGATCGGGCACGGCTATCAGGATGCGGGCGTCAACGTCGATTACGGCAAAAAGAAAACGTTGACCTGGCATTTCATTGCGCCGAACGTACACGACTTTACTTGGGCAGCCGACAAAAATTATCTGCATGACACGGCCCGAGTTCCGGGCGGCGCTACGTTGCATTTCCTGTACAAGAACAATCCGAAAATTATCGACAACTGGAAAAACCTACAGCCGCTTACGGTGAAACTGATGGAGTTCTACAACAAAACCGTAGGGAAATATCCTTACGACCAATATTCGGTCATCCAGGGCGGCGACGGCGGCATGGAATACGCTATGTGTACGTTGATTTTGGGCGAAGGCAGCTTCGACGGTTTGGTAGGCGTTACGGCGCACGAAATGGGCCATTCCTGGTTCCAGCACGTCTTGGCCACCAACGAATCCAAACACGGCTGGATGGACGAAGGCTTTACGTCGTTCATTGAAGATTTGGCCATCAACGAACTCTCGACCGAGAAACAAGCCAATCCGTTCTCGGGTTACAACGGCTATTATTCGCTGGTGAATTCGGGCAAGGAGCAACCGCAAACCACGCACGCCGACCGTTACGACGAGAACCGCACCTACAGCATTTCATCGTACAGCAAGGGCGAACTGTTTTTGAGCCAGTTGATCTATGTCATCGGGAAGGAAAACCTGATGAAGGCCGTGCGGAAATTTTACAACGACTTCAAATTCAAGCACCCGACACCGAACGACATGAAACGCTGCGCCGAGAAAGTATCGGGCGCGAACTTGGATTGGTATCTAATCGATTGGACGCAAACCACCAATACCATCGACTACGCCATCAAGAACGTGGAAAGCGCCACCGACGGCGTTCAGCGTACCGGCGTTTCGCTGCAAAGAGTTGGGCGTATGCCGATGCCGATTGACATTGTCGTGGAATATACCGACGGGACCAAGGAAGGATTTTACATTCCACTCCGGATGATGAGCTTCGTGAAAGAAAATCCGTATCCGGAGATGAAACGCACCGTATTGCCCGACTGGGCTTGGGGCAACCCAGATTATTTCTTCGAAATCCAGAAAGGCAAAGCTTCCATACAGCGTATTGTCATCGATCCGAGTGGTTTGATGGCCGATGTGAAACCGGCGGACAATGTCTTTAAAAAATAACACCGTACTAAAATCAAAAACCTCCTGAATGTCAGGAGGTTTTTAATAGCATGGCTAGTTGTGTGGTTGGGTTTTGACTATCCGCTTTTTCCAGCAGTTGTTTCTTCAACCCGCGGATACTGCTTATATCGATTCGTTTGTTGCTTTTCTGATGTTGTAAAGATACAACCCGATATGCCCATCAGTGTTTCAAAATTCTAAAGAAAAGTTTATATAATTTACAGTTGCGCAGCAGGTTAGCGTTTTTTAAAGCGTATTTCAAGCCATCCGAATTGAAATCTTACCTTTGCCGCATGGACGCCAAGTACCCGAAACACGAAAAACTCAAAAGCCGCAAGACCATCGACGCCCTTTTCGCAAAAGGGAAATCGGTCTCGAAATTCCCGTTGCGGCTCGTGTATTTGGAACACGCAGAGATTGAAACCGGCTTGATACAACTGGGCGTATCGGTGTCGAAAAAACACTTTAAGCGCGCGCACGACCGCAATTATTTTAAGCGTGTGCTCCGGGAAACCTATCGGCTCAACAAGGCATCACTCTTCCAAAATCTCGACAAACCGTACGCGATGATGTTGCTTTACCAGACCAAAGACCGATTGTCTTTTCAGGACATCAACGCCAAAACAATCGCGCTTTTCGAGAAGTTCGGCGAAGCCATGCGGGCCGAAAAGACGTCCGTGTAATAAACGCGTATTTGTCAGCGTTTTAACAAAAAATCCCACATGAACAAAATCCTGATTTTCGCGGCTTGCGTGATGCTTTCGTCATGCTACCAAACCAAGACTGAAACCACCGACGAAGTTGTTGCGCCAACCGAAGAAGTAGCCTATGCGGCCACGGATCAAGCGATGGAAGTTGCCGAAGTAAAGATGAATGCACCGTCGGTAGCCGAACCGGCCATCGAACAAAAAGTCATCCGAGAAGCCAACCTGCGGTTCCAAACCACAGACATGGATGAAACCTACGGGCAGGTTGTGGCCGCCACCAAGAAATACAAAGCGCAAATCCAGAATGACGCCGAAACCAAGGAATACAACACGCTTACGCGGACGCTCACCATCCGGATTCCAAACGGTTCTTTTGATGCATTCCTGACCGATGCCGGAAAAGGCGTGTCGTATTTTGACCGGAAGGAAATCTCGGCGCAGGACGTGACCGAACAATACATCGATACCGACGCACGACTGAAAGCCAAAAAGAAACTCGAAGCGCGTTACCTGGAACTGCTCTCGAAAGCAAACAAAGTCTCTGAAATGCTGGAAATAGAAGAGAAGCTGTCCGCGGTTCGCGAAGACATCGAATCCAAAGAAGGACAACTGCGTTACTTGCAAAACCGCGTGGCGATGAGCACGGTGACGCTCGAATTCTACAAGGTGACACAAACCCAGAGCGGCGTGACAATGTCGTTCGGCGCACGCCTTTGGAACGCCGTTACCGAAGGCTTTGATTCGATTTCGTCATTCTTCCTCGAACTGATAGGGAATTGGCCAATAATTCTTATTTTAGTGGGCTTGATTTTCTGGCTTCGTCGGAAATTCAGAAAGCGCAAAAACAAATAAACATGTACACTTTCATCAAGAAAAAATACATCATCCCGATTGTGGCCGGCGGGTTTCTCTACGTCGGGGCGAGCTTCAAGGAAGACTTCTTCGAAATTGCCAAACAGATCGAGATTTTCACGACGCTATTCAAGGAAGTCAACATGAATTACGTGGACGAAACCAGTCCGGCGGAGCTCATGGACAAAGCCATCAAGGCGATGTTGGCCGATCTGGATCCGTACACGGTGTATTTCAACGAAGCTGATGTGGTGCGGTTCAAGATCAACAACACCGGCGAATACACGGGTATCGGGGCGATGATTACCCGCAAGGAAGGCGCGCTGATCATCAAGGAACCGTATAAAGGTTACCCTGCCGACAAGGCCGGATTGAAAGCCGGAGACGAGATTTTCCAGATTGGCGACGTCAACCTTTCCGATTTCAAGGAAGACGCGGGCCAGCTGTTGCGCGGCGCGAAAAACGCCAAGATCGACATCAAATACCGCCGCCAGGGCAAAGTGTACGACACGCAAATGGTCTTGAGCGAAGTCGATGTGAAAGCAGTGCCGTATTTCTCGAAAATCGACGACAAAACCGGTTACATCGTGCTGTCGCAGTTCAACCGGAAGGCATCGTTGGAAACCAAAGAAGCGTTGGAACAACTCAAAAGGGAAGGCGCAGAGCGCATCATTTTGGACCTGCGCGGCAATCCGGGCGGTTTGTTGGCCGAAGCGGTGAACATCTGCAATTTGTTCGTGCCGAAAAACGAAGTCATCGTCACCACGAAATCGAAAATAGAGAAACACAACAACACCTACAAAACCCAGCGCGACCCGATTGACCTGGAAATTCCGCTCGTGGTTTTGGTGGACGGCCATAGCGCTTCGGCCTCAGAAATCGTGGCCGGCGCCTTGCAGGATTTGGACCGTGCCGTAGTCGTGGGCAGCCGCAGTTTCGGGAAAGGTTTGGTGCAACGCCCAATCGACATGAGCTACAACACGCAGCTCAAAGTCACGATTTCGCGCTATTACACACCGTCGGGCCGCTGCATCCAGGCGCTCGATTACGCGCACAAGGACAAAGACGGAAAAGCTACCCGTACCGACGCATCGAAATACAACGCCTTCAAAACGCGCAAGGGCCGCACAGTATACGACGGCGGCGGCATCCAGCCCGATGTGGAATTATCGGAATCGAAAAACAGCCCGATTGCGGAAGCGCTCATCAAGAACGACGGCATCTTTAATTTCGCCACCGAATACTACTACAAACATCCGGATCTGGGCACAAAAATCCCGACTATTACCGATGCCGATTATGCCGATTTCAAAGCCTACTTGAAACGCACGAATTTCCAGTTCGACACCGAAACCGAAGTGGCTTTGCGCAAGACTTTGGAAGCCGCCAAAAAGGAAAAAATCGACACATCGATCAACACCGAATACCAGCAACTGATGAACGCCCTGCAGCGCGGGGAAGATGCGCAGTTGACGGCCAACCAAAAGGAAATCAAGAATTTACTCTTGGATGAACTCATTAAACGTTACCAGTACAAAGAAGGTTTATACCAGTATTACACCAAAAACAATTCTGAAATTACCAAAGCCATCGCGATCTTGAACAACATGGCCGAGTACAATAAGATCTTGAAAATATGAGGCATTTCCTGAAACTGCTCCCGCTGCTGTTCTTCGGAGTAGCATCGGCGCAGGAAGAAGTGATCCAGTCGGTCTATTTCGACCTGAACAAACACACCATCGATGAAAGGCAGGCCAAAGCCGTAGTCGATTACATCCGCAGCACCGACTCGACCCGGATTGAATCCATACAGATTTTCGGCTATACGGACGATGTCGGGAAAGATGCATACAACTTCAAGCTTTCCACCAATCGGGCCAACACCATCAAGGAAGTGCTCACCAAAAACGGCATCAAGAACAAAGTCATCGTCACCATTGAAGGCAAGGGTAAAATCATGATTGACGACGATTTGGTGGACAACCTTCCGGAGAAACGCTCCAAGAACCGCCGTGTGGATGTTGTACTGAACCTCAAGCCACTGCCGAAAATCCAGTTGCCGGGCATGTACACCGAAATGCCCAAAAAGCCCATCGTAGGCGACCACGTTTATCTGGAAAACGTGTTGTTTGACCGTGGCAGCAGCGTGTTGAGCGGCAAGGCCAAAAAACAATTGGACGACATTTCGCGCTATCTGCAAAAAAACAAGAACATCGAATTTGAAATCCAAGGACATATTTGTTGCACGCCGCCGTTTCAGCGGGAAGCGATTGATTTGGGCACGCGCAAACGCCAGTTGTCCACAAACCGCGCGCAATCGGTCTATAAATATCTGGTGTTCAAAAAGATCGACAAAAAACGCATGACTTTCAAAGGCTACGGCAACACGGTGCCGCTGGGAAAAGGGCAGGAGTACGACCGTCGCGTGGAGTTGGTGATCACGAAAGTTTAGCCGCGGACCATCCGGATGTGCGGAATGTCGTCCTCGAGATATGGCGCGCCCTCGGCCACAAAACCGTGCGATTCATAGAATTTCTTCAGATACAATTGGGCCGATATTGCAATCCGGGTTTCGCCCAGTTCAGCCAACGCCGCAATCGATTCGCGCATCAGGTCGTGGCCTAGTTTCCGGTCCCGGAATTCTGGTTTGACCACCACACGGCCAATAGACGCTTCCTCAAAATAATCGCCGGGCCGAAAGAGTCGGGCATAGGCTACGATTTTTCCGCCTGTTTTTCCGAGTACGTGAATCGCTTTCGCGTCTTTGCCGTCGATGTCCTGATAGACGCAATTTTGCTCCACGACAAAGACTTCCGCGCGCAATTGTAGGGTTTCATACATTTCAACCAAAGAAAGTGCGTCAAATCGCTTAATTTCCCAATTCATCGTTTACCCTTTTGCTTGACCGATGAAAACTTTATCGACTTAATAATCGCTTCGAGTTCCAGCATCAAATCGCGTTTGTCCTTGGACGGCGCATAACAAAATCCTTCAACCACCAGGATTCGGTTCCGGCTTTTGTCTTTTATCGCATAATTGATGAACGGCCCGGACATGTAATCGCCTTTGAGTTCCCACGTGCCTTTGGTTTCATACGTCTTTCGCCCGTCTATCAATGTCTGCCGGAAATACGGTGCATACGCGCCTTCGGTCATCATGTGGCTGCCGGAAACGCGCCCATGCACGTAGAGATTTCCGATGGAATCGCGCATGGTGATGATGTTCCGTATGGCGTCGTTGCCTTTGTCGAGACATTTGAGTGGTACGCTATAAAGCATCACGCTCATGTTGCCGCTGACCATTTCCTTTTTGATCCAGGTGAACTTAGGCCGTTGCAAAACATACGAGTAGCCAGAAGGTATGTGCATCGTTACACCAAATTTCTTGTTGAGGCGCGACACGTCGAGTAGGGAAGTGTCGATGTATTTCTGCGCTTCGGCGATTTCGGTGCTGCGCATCTTGGCAATGATTTCCGGGGTGTGCTTTTCCAGTAGCGCCAGGATTTCTGCGGTGTTGGCGCCCGTGATGTGGAACACGTGCTGCGGTTTGGCGTATTCGTCGCTGACAATTTTGAATTTGGCGTTGCGTTCCTTTTTGACCAGCAAAATGTTTCGGCTGTTGGTCATGTAACCTTCGAGTAGCCTAAGCGGATACTGGTTGATGTCGAACAGCGGTTCTTCCTGCGGCAATCCCACTACGGGCGCCGCGAACTTATTGCGGATGCTGTCGCCAATGGTACCGTTCCAGAGTTCGTCGTCGATGATGACCGAAATCGTGTTGAGCTTGCCCGATGCCTGCAATGTTTTCGCGTCGCGGTCACAAGACAGCAACAAAACGGCAAGGCATAAAAAAAGGGCTTTTTTCATCATCGTGAATAAAGCCCAAATGTAAAGAAGATTTTGTTGAAGTCATTTAAACTCGTCCGATTAAATGATTTCTTCGTTACCCGTTTATTTTGAGTTTCATACCGGGTTTGATGTTTTCATTCTTGATGCCGTTCCAACGTTTGATGTCGGAGACGGTAATGCCAGGATATTTCTTGGCGATGCTAAACAGCGAGTCGCCTTTTTGCACATAGTAGTGGTTGTTGTTTTTCCCTTTCGATACCTTATCGTTCTTGCCTTTGGAAGCGACGGCTTCGGTCACCTCGATCTTGTTGACGATGATTTTCTGGCCAATGACCACGTTGTTGTCTTCAAGGTTGTTCCATTCGCGCAACTGCTCCAGCGTCACGTGATTTTTCTTGGCGACCAAACCTAAGAAATCCCCTTTTTTGATGGTGTATTCAACGGTTTTGTATGTTGGCTCATTGTCGGCTACGGCTGGTTCCTGATCATCTTTCAGGATTTTGATGCGTGTGCCGGCCAACAAATCGTCGTCGTCGAAATTGTTCCAGCCTTTAATGTCTTTAACCGAAACATTGAATTTCCTGGCGATGCCATACAGATTGTCTCCAGCTTCCACGACGTAGTATTCTGGCGTGCTGCTTTCGGCCACGTCGTTCTTCGCTTCCGGCGTACTGTTCGCCAACTTCTTGGTGGCTTCTTTCGCGGCTTTCAGGTCAACGGCCACGGCGGTAGTTTTATCTTCCACCGGTTGCTTCGGCTCTTTTTTCTTTGCCCTGTAGGCGATGGTTTCAGTGGTTACGATTTTCAGGCTTTTGCCCAATGGCGCTTTGTTGTTTTTGAGCCTGTTCCACTTCTTGATCTGCGCGATGGACACGTCGTAACGCGCCGCAATCTCGCTCAGGTTGTCGCCGCGACGCACCTTGTGGTATTTCGTACGGCTTACCACGCGTGTGCTGTCTTCGTAAAGCGAATCGTTCGAACGTCGTGCCGAAGCCAATTGCGAGTACGGCTTTTCGCGCAGGGTTTCTTCGTAAGCCGCATACGCGTAAATCTTGTCTTCGTTGGACGTAAACAAAGCAATCTTGTCTTGCGGCAAACGCAGGAAATGGGTTTTGTCAAAATAGTACGGCACCACATTTTTGTTGAACGACGGGTTGAGCATCTTGAGTTGCGCTACCGGGATGTCGAGCAAATCTGACAGTTGCTTGAAGCTCAACTGGCGTTTCACCATGACCGTATCGGTGGCGAAATGCTTCACCAGCGCGCGCTCCGGAACGATGCCGTGCTCTTTGTGGTATTCGTAAATGTACATCGTGGCCAGGAAAGCCGGTACATAACCCGCGGTTTCATTCGGCAAATATTTGCGGATGTTCCAGTAATTCTGCTGCCCGCCCGAACGACGGATTGCTTTGGCCACGTTGCCTGGTCCTGAATTGTAAGACGCCAAGACCAAATCCCAGTCGCCGAAAATCTTGTACATGTTGGCCATGTATTGCGCCGCGGCGTCGCTGGCTTTCAACGGATCGGAGCGTTCGTCAACGTAAGAATCGATGTGCAGGTTGTATTGTTTTCCGGTCTGGTACATGAACTGCCACAACCCGGTGGCGCCCACGCGGGAAACGGCTTTCGGGTTCAACGCCGATTCCACGACCGCGAGGTATTTGATTTCCAGCGGCACATTTTGGCGGGCCAACGCTTCCTCGAACATCGGGAAATAATATTCGGAAATGGCCATCAATCGCTCAAACGAATTTTTGCGGTTTTTCAGCCAAGCCTTTACGATGTTTTCCAGTCCTGGGTTGTATTCGATATTGAAGGGCGATTTCTCGTCGAGCTTCTTGAGCCTTTCCTTGAACAGCGCGGTAGACAATTCATACTCAACTTTCTGGTCGAGGTTGATGGTCTTGATGTCTTCGGTGAGGTTGTCGTACAAATCCAGGCTGGTCAACTCTTGCAACCAAAGGCTGTCTACGCACGCGGCCATGTGGTCTTTCACGAAAGTGGCCTTGATGGAATCGAGATACGTTAGTTTGGGTTCATTCTTTACGATTTGCCCGCCGCCCGGAAGTTGCTGGGCGGACAGCTGCAGGGCAAAAAAAGAGGCAATGGTTAAGGCAGTTTGTCTTATTTTCATGATACGTTTTTATGTTTTTGATGGGCCGGAGCCAGTCCGTCAGAAACTTTATTTCGCGTGTTATATTATTGAAAAACAGTGGGTTCGGTTGTTGATTGTATTTGTTAAAATGCTATCTATCAAACCCTTAGAATTGCAAACATAAGAATTCTATAACGATATAGTAAAATTATGTAACTTAAAATTCTCACAAATGTTGTCCGGTAAGTCGTTAATTAACAACTTTATCAACGGCTTTTAGCCTTGGATTGCGGCAATTCCCGGAAGCGTTTTTCCTTCCAGCATTTCCAGCATCGCGCCACCGCCGGTAGACACATAACTCATCTTCGGTTCGAATCCGAATTGCTTCACGGCAGCCACGGAATCGCCGCCGCCCACCAGTGAAAACGCCCCGTTCTTCGTCGCTTCCGCGATGAAATTGCCCAACTCGATGGTGCCGTTCGAGAACGTTTCCATTTCGAATACACCCAGCGGGCCGTTCCACAAAATCGTCTTTGATTCGAGGATGACTTTCTTGATGGCTTCCAGTGATTTCGGCCCTGCGTCCAACCCTTGCCAACCGTCCGGGATTTGCGTGACGTCAACAATTTGCGTATTCGCCTCGTTGCTGAACGCATCGGCTGCCACTACATCGACCGGCAAAAGAATCTGGACATTTTTCGCTTTCGCCTTTTCCAGGATTTCCAGCGCCAGTTCCAGCTTGTCGTCTTCGCAGATCGAGTTGCCGATCTTGCCGCCGAGCGCTTTGATGAACGTGAAAGTCATGCCACCGCCAATGATCATGTGGTCAATTTTGTCCAGGATATTTTCGATTACGGTAATTTTAGACGATACTTTCGAGCCGCCCAAAACCGCCGTTACCGGACGCTCGGCATGTTTCAAAACTTTTTCGATGCTTTCGATTTCCTTGGCCAGCAACATCCCGAAGGTTTTATTTTCAGGAAAATAATCCGCGATGATGGTCGTTGAGGCGTGCGCGCGGTGCGCCGTACCGAAAGCGTCGTTCACGTAAATGTCGCCCAATGACGCGAGTTCTTTCGCCATTTCTTTGTCGCCGGCTTCTTCTTCTTTGTAGAAACGCAGGTTTTCCAGAAGCAGGACTTCGCCAGGTTTCAAATCGGCGGCCGCATTTTTGGCGACATCACCGCGCGAATCTTCCGCGAATTTTACGTTCACGCCAAGAATTTTCGACGTTTCGCCAACGATGTGTTTCAACGAATATTGATCTTCTTTTCCCTTTGGACGTCCGAGGTGCGACATCAGGATCACGCTACCGCCGTCTTTCAAAATCTTGTCGATGGTCGGCTTGGCGGCTTCGATGCGCGTCGTATCGGTCACGTTGAAATTTTCGTCCAGCGGCACGTTGAAATCTACGCGGATGATGGCTTTTTGATCCTTGAAGTTAAAATCGGAAAGGGTTTTCATGGGTGTGTTGTGGTTTAACTGATGACGGCGCAAATATACGCATTTTGTTTTTTTGGGCTTCCGCCCGCGTCCTGCCCGTGTTTTCCGCTATATTTGCCTCATGCGATTCAGCGATATTCTAGGACAGGATTACCTTAAAAATCATTTGATCAAAACCGCGCAGGCCGGACGCATTCCGCATGCGCAGTTGTTCGTTGGGCCGGAAGGTAGCGGCACACTCGCAATGGCCATTGCTTATGCGCAGTACATTTTGTGCAATAACCCCGGTGCCGAAAATGAAGGTGGGAACGATGCCTGCAACCTCAAGTTCGACCATCTGCAACATCCTGACTTGCATTTCGTTTACCCGACAGTTTCCACGGACGAGGTCAAGACCAAACCCAAAAGCGCCGATTTTCTGACCGACTGGCGCGAGTTCGTACTTAAAAACCCATACGGTAGTTTGTTTGACTGGTACCAGATTTTGGGCGTCGCAAACAAGCAAGGCCTAATCCGGGTGGAAGACGCGCAGGAAGTCTTGAAGTCACTGGCGCTCAAGTCTTTTGAAGGCGGTTACAAAATCATGATTGTCTGGATGGCCGACAAGATGAACATCGAAGCAGCGAACAAACTCTTGAAGATCATCGAAGAACCGCCGCAGAAAACCGTCTTCATCCTGATCACCGAAAATGAGCAGGACATCATTGAGACGATCCGGTCGCGCTGCCAAATCCTGAATTTCAACCGTTTGCACGAAGACACTATAGCGGAAGTGCTCGCATCAACCCATACCATCGACGGCCGTTTGGCCAAGAAAATCGCACATCAGGCGCAAGGCAATTACAACAAAGCCTTGCATTTGCTCCACGACGATTCCGAAGACACGCCATTTGAGGAATGGTTCGTCCAATGGGTACGCGCGGCATTCCGGGCCAAAGGAAACGCTTCGGCCATCAATGACCTGGTGGCGTGGAGCGAAAAAATTGCCTCGCTGGGCCGCGAAACGCAGAAAAAATTCCTTGAGTATTGCATCGATATGTTCCGCCAGACGTTGCTGCTGAATTACCAGGTGACGAGTTTGGTGTACATGGAGCCGAAAATCGACAAATTCCGGCTGGAGAATTTCGCGCCGTTTGTGCACGGCAACAACATCCAGGACATTTTCAAGGAATTGCAGGACGCGATGTACCACATCGAGCGCAACGGCAACGCCAAAATTGTCCTGACGGATTTGTCCATCAAACTGACCCGATTGATCCATAAAAAATCCCTATGAATATTGCATCGATCTTAATCCTGTGCTTTCTGGCCGTAACGTTCATCCAGTCCGGATACGACAAAGTTTCCGACTGGAAAGGCAACGTGGAATGGCTCAAAGGGCATTTCGCCAAGACATTCATCCGCAACCGCGTGCCCGAATTATTGATGTTGATCCTGGCACTCGAACTCGTTTCGGGGATTTTATGCCTGGTCGGCGTTGTGGAATTACTAGTGACCCGCGAACACGTTTATGGTTTCTATGGCGCGGTTTTTTCCTGTATTGCCCTGATTTTGTTACTTTTAGGACAACGCATCGCAAAAGATTACGACGGCGCAAGAACAATTGCCATTTACTTCATTCCTGCGGTGATGGCCGTCTATTGGTTAGCGTAAGCTCAGGCTGGCCTTGAACATTCTTAGTTCATCCCAAGTGAATTCATCTCCATATTTTTCCTTGAGCGGCTGCAAGGTTTCTTCGGTATAACCCACGAAAGCGCGCGCCAGTGCAATGACTTTGTCTTCGGGCAATACGTCGCGGATGTTGACTTGTTTCGATGCGATGAGTTTTGACAGGTGCGACAAAATGGTTTGCGGTGTCAGTTTGCGTTGGGCGGCGATGTCTTCTATGGACAATTGCTGCTGCCACAACTCGAAGGTTTCCTCCAGCGTGGACTTTTTCGGTTCTTTCTTGCGCTTTTTGCCCGGATTGGCGTAACGTGTTTCCGGCGCGTCGTCTTCGATGAGCTCGGCGTGTTGGGCCAGGAACGCCATCTTGACCGATTCGATTTTCTGCTGCCGGTATTTCCGGATGAAATCTGTGACGAGGTTTTCCTTGCAGATTTCCTTGCCTTGCGCCACCACGGCGGCCAATTGTTTCGCGTGGAGCAATTTTCGGACGGCTTTCACTTGCATTTCCTCGAGCAGCAACAGTTCTTCGTAAAACGCTTTGGCCTTCTTGAGCCGGGAAATTTCGTGGAGTTTGGTGAGGATTTCCGTTTCGAGCTTGTCGAGAAACGGGAAAAAATAATCGTATGCGGCATCGACGCGCTCGGCAATGAAATCCATTTCCAGGGATTCGGCAGCGAAAAGCCGGTCAAGTTGTAACAAGAATTTCCCGGACGGCTCGAGTAGCGTCGCCATCAAATCGGCGTTGCGTTTGGCCCAATCTGAATGGTTGTGTTTCACGGATTTCGGGCCTTCTTCGCGGTAGCCGAACGCGTGGTTGCGCCACATTTGCGACAGGTCTTTCCACGTGAAACCGTCTTTCAGTGTATCGGCAAGGTAACGTCTGGTCTGGTGTTGCAATGCCGTTTCCAGATTCTCGTCATCGGCTTTTTGCTGGGCATAACGCAGGACTTCCTCGTCGCTGGCGATGCCGTTGATTTGGAGCGGAGAAAGCAAAATAAGCCCGTTTAAGGACCGCAAACGCGAAAAAGCCACATAGGCCTGTCCGGGCGCAAAAACGTTCGATACGTCAATCGCGGCTTTGTCAAACGTCAAGCCCTGGCTTTTATGGACGGTGATCGCCCAGGCCAGCTTGATCGGGTAATGCACGAACGTCCCGAGTATTTCCTCGCGGATTTCCTTGGTGACCTCGTCCACGTAATAGCGGATGTTGCGCCATTCGTACCGATCGACTTCGATGGTTTTGTCTTCTTCCGGAAAATACACGAGGATTTCCTCGGGCGACAAAGACTTGATTCGGCCCGTTTTTCCGTTGTAGTATTCTTTCTCGGGCGACAGATCGTTTTTGATGAACATGATTTGCGCGCCTTCCTTGAGCGTCAGGGTTTCGTCCACCGGGAAAATCTTTTCAGGGAATTCGCCGGTGATTTCCGGGTAGAAAGAAATAGCACGCTGGCTGAGATTCCCGAGTGCCCGCGTGTTGAGCGCATCGGCTTTGGCGTTGTGTGTGGTCAAGGTGATAAAACCAGGATGGCTTTCCACATCGAACGATGGTTTCACATAACGGTTCAGGGTATTGACGTCCGATGAAGTTATCGTATTGTTTCTCAGATTGTTGAGAATCGAAATGAACAAATCGTCAGACTGTCGGTAAATCTTGGAAAGTTCGATGTAAATCGGCGGATGTTGCGCCACAACCCGCGCATTGAAGAAAAATTTCCCACGGTAATATTTGCGCAACACGTCCCATTCCTCGTTCTTGACCACCGGCGGCAACTGGAGCAAATCGCCAATGAACAACACCTGCACACCGCCAAACGGGGTTTTGTTCTTCCGTACCGATTGCAACATGAAGTCCATTGCATCGAGCAAGTCCGCGCGCAACATACTGACTTCGTCCACGATGAGCAGTTCCATGTTGCGGATGACGGCCTGTTTCTGCCCCGAAACCTTGAAATGGCGGCGCAGCGTATCGCGGGTTTCGATGCGGGCATTCTCATGGAAAGTTCCATGCACCGCCGCCTCTGGAATAAACGTGGCCAGCGGCAGTTGGAACATGGAATGGATGGTCACGCCTCCGGCATTGAGCGCCGCAATCCCGGTGGGCGCCACAACGACGGTATTTTTGTGTGTCGTTTGGATGATTTCCCGCAACAACGTGGTTTTGCCCGTTCCGGCCTGACCGGTCAAGAATACCGACTGGCTGGTTTGGTTAATGAACCGGAGTACATAAGCAGCTGCGTCTGAATGGTTGTGCATGGCGTTCTTCAATGCCGATAAAAATAAAAAACCTCCACCGCAGTTGGTGAAGGTTTTCCCGTAAATTTTCTTAAATTTATTTCTTGGCTTCTGCGGCCGGTTCTTCTTTCTTGCCTTCTGAAGCGTATTTGTCGTTCAGCAATTTGGTGACTTCTTTCGTGATGTCGTAAGAATCCTTGGCGTACAAAATCGTAGCGGCTTCGCCTGTTCCGTAGATATAATCGTAGCCTTTTTCCTTGCCGTATTGCTTGATGAAATCCTTGGTTCTCTTGATGAGCGTGTCCATTTCCTTACCACTTTCCATCTGGAGTTGCTGCAACAACGCGTCTTGCTCATAGCGCAATTCTTGTTCGCGTTTGGCCAGCTCTGCGCCTTTTTGTTGCGCCCACGCCTGGCCGTTGGCTTGTGCGTTGCTGCGGAAACTTTGCGCTTCAGCCTGGAATCTGGCGACTTTATCTTGCAAGCCTTTGCCCATTTCCTGCGATTTTGCTTTGTATTTGGCTTCGATGTCTTTGGAAGCGGTGTAATCTTCCATCAATTTCGATGTGTCGATATACGCCGTTTTAACGGCCGCGGCCTCGGTAGTTTTATTGCACGAAACGACGGCCAGCGCGATCACGGCAATAGCGATGATTTTTTTCATGGATGGGATTTTTTAAGTGGTTGCAAAAGTATTTATTTTTTGCGATGCGGCGGTGGCCTTTACGATTTATTTTGCAGGATGTAAATGAGTGACGAATACTCGCCCGTTTTGGCAGCCTTGGCGTTAGACCTTAAGCCGATGCGAAATGCCTTGAAATAATTCATCTTTCCGGCTTGGTATTTCTCGGACAGCAACGCCACGTAGAATGCATCGAACTTCATCGGAAGCACGTCTTTTAAAACCATCCCGTGCGACCCGAAAAGCTTTTCGATAGCGGTTCTGGAAAAATGCCACAAATGCCGCGGCACGTCATAAGCCGCCCAATACTCGCCGTAATAGTTCGCGTCGTAAGATTTGTAGTTCGGCACGGCAACGACGATGGTTCCGCCGGGTTTGAGCAGCCGTTTCAACGTGATGATTTGGCTGTTTACATCCGGAACGTGCTCGAGCACATGCCACATCGTGATGACATCGAATGAATGGTCTGGCAAATTCGCGGTGTCCGGATACAGAGTCAGGTTTTTACCGGCCGCGATTTCCCGTGCCTTTTCACTCGGTTCAACGCCGGTTACTTGCCATCCTTCAGCCTTTGCGGCGTTCAAAAAATCGCCAGTTCCCGCACCGAGATCCAGCAAAGCACCACGGTTTTGGTACTTCAAAATGAGCTTGGTTTTTTGCTTAAGCGCGATGCCTTTTACGAAATGATAGGCTTTTTCGAACAGCGTACGCTTCCCATCGGTATGTGAAATGTAGTCATCGCTCTCATAATATTTGGGCAGTTGGTCAGCACTGGGTTGCGGAACGGTTGCGAGCAACGCTAAATTTTCGTCTAGGAACAGTGAAAAAGATTCCTTTGAAACCGAATGATCTAATAGCGTGATGAAATGTTTGTCTTGGTTAATGTTCATGTCAACAATATAAAATCGCGGTAATGCCTTTATTGATAAGGGTTTTCGATTGTCGTTCCACGTGAAACTATCGACCCATATAAATGAGCAGTACCGAAATGTCACTTGGCGAAACCCCGCTGATGCGTGACGCTTGTGAAATCGTTACCGGCCGGATTTTCTTGAATTTCTCTTTTGCTTCGTAGGATAGCGACTTGATTTTATCATAGTCGAACTGTTCCGGGATGCGCACATCTTCCAATCTGGTGAGCTTGTCTGCGTTGTTGCGCTCCTTTTCGATATAGCCTGAATATTTTACCTGGACATAGGCTTGTTCCAGGATTTCTTCGTCGATGGCGTTTTCATCGATGTATTTCCGGACATCGTTAAATTGAACCATGTCTGCCAATTCAATCTGCGGGCGAGAAAACACTTTGAACATTTTGTCGTTTTGGGCCATGGGTGCCGATTCCTTGGCTTCCAATATCGGGTTTGCTTCGTCCGTGGTTACGCTGGTTTCCTTGAAAAATTCAACCATCGCAGATGATTTGCCCAACTTCTCTTCTATGCGTTTCATCCGCTTGTCGGAAGCCAATCCAATGGCGTGCGACATCGGCGTCAAGCGGAAATCGGCGTTGTCCTGACGGAGCAATGTGCGGTATTCGGCACGTGAGGTGAACATCCGATACGGTTCTTCGGTGCCTTTCGTAATCAAGTCGTCAATCAAAACACCGATATATGCTTCGTCTCGTTTTAAAATAAACGGCTCTTTTTCGTGTACTTTCAAATGCGCGTTGATGCCGGCCATCAATCCTTGGGATGCGGCTTCCTCGTAACCGGTCGTGCCGTTGATTTGGCCCGCGAAATACAATCCTTCCACAAGTTTGGTTTCGAGCGTATGCTTCAATTGCACCGGTGGAAAATAATCGTACTCGATGGCGTAACCCGGACGGAAGAACTTCACGTTCTCGAATCCAGCCACCGACCGCAATGCTTTGAATTGCACGTCCTCGGGCAGCGACGTTGAAAATCCATTGACATAAACCTCAACGGTGTTCCAACCTTCGGGTTCAACGAAGAGTTGGTGTCGTTCTTTGTCGGCGAAGCGGTTGATCTTGTCTTCGATGGATGGGCAATACCTTGGGCCCAGGCTTTTGATGCGGCCATTGAACATTGGCGAGCGGTCAAAACCTTCGCGGAGAATATCGTGTACGTCTTGCGACGTGTACGTCATGTGACAAGACTTTTGAATCGTGAGCGGCTTGGTTTCGTCGGAATACGAAAACTTCTCTGGCTTTTCGTCGCCTTTTTCCTCGTGCATTTTTGAATAGTCAAGCGAGCGACCGTCAACACGCGGCGGTGTTCCGGTTTTCATCCTGCCTGATTCAAACCCTACACTTATCAAATCTTCGGTAATGCCATACGCCGCACTCTCGCCTGCCCTGCCGCCGCCGAATTGCTTTTCGCCGATATGGATCAATCCGTTCAAGAATGTGCCGTTGGTAAGTACGACGGCTTTGGCTTTAATTTCGACGCCCAAAGACGTCTTGATGCCTTTTATCTTCCCGTTTTCGATGATGAGGCCACGGACCATTTCCTGATAGAAATCAAGATTGGGCGTGCGCTCCAACATCAAACGCCATTCCTCGGCAAAACGCATCCGGTCACTTTGCACGCGCGGTGACCACATGGCCGGACCTTTTGACTTGTTGAGCATCTTGAACTGAATGGCCGTCTTGTCTGACACAATCCCTGAGTAACCGCCGAGCGCATCGATTTCCCGGACAATTTGCCCTTTGGCTATGCCGCCCATGGCTGGGTTGCAAGACATCTGCGCAATGTTCTGCAAACTCATCGTGACCAACAAGGTTTTTGAACCCATGTTGGCAGCAGCCGCAGCAGCTTCCGAACCCGCGTGTCCGGCGCCGACGACGATCACATCATATATATTCTCGAACATGCTCATTGTTTCACGTGGAACATTTTCATTTTCTCTTCTTCCTTCAATCGCATCAACTCTGAATCGGCATCAGATTTATCTTTATATCCGGCATAATGCAACACGCCGTGCGCCATGACACGCCGCAATTCCTCGTCAAACAAAACCTTGAAATCATCGGCGTTTTCCCGCACTCTTTCTACAGAGATAAAAATATCGCCGTGTAATTCGTTTCCTACAGAATAATCAAAGCTGATGATGTCGGTCAAGTCATCATGCCGCAAATATTCCATATTGATTTTATACAGATAATCATCGTCGCAGAAGACATAATTGATGTCGCCTTCGCTCTTGCCTTCAGAGGAAATCACGCCGGAAATCCAGCTGGCATAACGGTCTTCGTCGGCCAACGCAAAATCTGTCTCGTAATTGAATGTGATCATCCCTTAAAATATTCCTGGACCTTTTGGTCGTAATTCGGGCGCAAAGGTAAGCTTTGGCGGTTTAATATCTCAATGCTGTTCAAATAATCCTGTAGCGACTTAGGCAGCGCGTTCGAGTTATTCTGGAATTCCTTTTTGTTGGTTTCAGACTGGCGTTTCTTTTCTTCACCTTGCTGCTGTATGGCTTTTTCGAGCTTGAGCAATTCGTATTTGAGGTTCATCACCTTCTGCAAAACCTCGTTGTTGAAGCCTTTGTTGAGCAATTGCTTTTCGATTTGCTTCATTTGGTCGATTGCGTTCTGGCCGGTGCCGCCCAAACCTTGCTTGTTGAGTTCTTTCTGCAAGGCTTCCCGCAATTGTTGTTGCTCGCGATAAATCTCCATGATGTTGCGGGCGTCGCCTTCGCCGTCTTCCCCGTTCTCGCCGCCTTCGCCCTGCGAATTCCCTTTGCCGTTCTGGCCTTGTCCTGCCTGACCGGGCTTCTTGCCGCCGGGTTGCCCTGGCTTATCGCCTTCACCGGGCTTTTTCCCTTCGCCGGGTTTGTCGCCGCTTTTCATGCCTTTCATCTTCTGCGCCAAGCCTTCCTGTTTCTTGATGATGTCCGGCAATTGCGGCCCGTCGCCTTGTCCTTGACCTGGTTTGGGTTTACCCGCGCCCGACGCAGACAAAGACATTTGCATGCTGTTCATGGTATTGGCCAGAAAATCGGCGAGTTTGTTGGCTGCCGTTACCGTATATTGTTGGTGCGACACGCCTTTCGCGACCTGCGATTCCACCATGGATTCCAATGCCTTATCGATGTTGTAATGTACATTCCCGATTTCCTTGGTGACGTCTTCTGCGATTTTCGGGTTACGCAGAGACATCGCGAACAAACTGTCATCGACGTGCTTGAATTGCTGCTTCAAGTCCTGCTGGATTTTCAGGTTTTTATTAAACGACGGCGAACTGCGCTTCAACCCTTTGAACTGCTTCATTAGATCTTCCTGCGAGAACGAGAACGCCAGCAAGTTGTCTAGGATTTGCCGCAGCATCTTGACGTCTTCCTCCATTTGTTCCATGTCGCCGGCGGCCATGCTTTCTTTCATGGACTGGCTCATTTCCTTCATTTGTTTGGCGGCGCTTTTCTGCTTGGGTTTCGCCTTTCCTTTGTTGTCTTTCTTAAGTTCGTCCGAAGCCTTTTTCATGTCTTCGTCGATGTTCTTTTCCTTGTTTTCAGTGTCCGGCAACTCGACCGGCGCCTTCAACTCCTTATTTTCCTTTTCAAGTTCGTTGAGTTCTTCCTGGATCTTATCGAACTCCTTGTTGATGTCTTCTTGTTTCTCGGCGGTGTTTTCCTTGTCCTGATCGGAAAGATCTTCCTGCTTGTCGGCCAACTTCTCGAGTTTGTCGGCCAATTGTTCGGCTTTCTTCTCGACGTAATATTTCTTGGTCAACTCCACCAATTGCTCGAGCGTTTTGGTCTGATTCTTTGCGTTCTGCTTGAACTTCTCCATCTTTTCGAACAATTCCTCGTTCTGGATTTTGTCGTTCAGTTCCTTGAGCTCGTCCAGAAGCTTCTGGTTTTTTTCCATGTCTTTCTGGGAATTCTCCAGGCGCTTTTGCAATTCTTCCTTGAAGGCGTCTTTTTTGTCGGGATTGAATTTCTCCAGATTGTCTTCCATTTTCTTGGAAAACTCCTTCATCATTTCGTCCTGTTGCTTCTGGCGTTTAATGAAGTCGTTCACCTTCTGTTGGTCTTTGAATTCAAGATTGGATTTCTCCTTCCCGATTTTCTCCAGCTTTTCCATCTCGGAAATCTGCTTGTCCTGATTCTTCAAGGACTTTTCGAGACTGTTGATGTTGTCGTTCTGCTGCTGAAGTTCGGCATCCTGTTTTTCCTCGTCGGTCTGGATGCGGTTCGAGAATACCGAAGACTTGGCGCTCTTGAAGCCGTGCGGCGCATCGTTGTCGAACACCTCGAAATAGTATTCGTAGGAAACGCCCTGTTGCACCGGAAGTGTTGACGGGAACGCGAACACGAACTGGTCAAAAATATCTTTCTTCACGGGCAAATTATAGCGTTTGGCGGCCTCCGGCTGGTCTTTCGGATAGTACACGACCTGCAACTTAGACAGGCCGTAATCGTCGGCCATTTTGCCCAATACGTAATTCTTTTCGGTCTTGATACTGTCTGGCGCGTTGCCCACGTCTATGGTTGGATATTGGTCCTTGATGACCGAAATCCGGTAGTTTAACTTCTCATAATCAAGGACTTTCCGGTTCGACGTCCTGATTTGATACTCGGTATTCTGCGCAATCTGTTTGGACAGCGTAAAGAAATTCTCCTCGCGGTTGAAGGCAAGTGTCACGCTTTGGTCTGTCCAGGCGACTTTCTCGGTAGCCTGTGTGGTCATGCGCCAGGTCACGGTCGTACCTTCGGGCAACACGGCGTTTCCGGTGCCTTTGATGGTTTCCGGTTTGCGGTTGAGATATCCCGGGAAACGCAATGCCATTTCGAAATTCGCGATGGCAGGCACGGCCACGACGGCCAATTCATATTCGGCTGATTCCACATCGTTTGCTTCCACGTGAAACGCCAGATTCTGCGCGGGTTTCGGGATGCGATAAGTGAATTCGCCGGGCTTGCTGCTTTCCATGAAATAGCTTTCATCGCCAATGTAAATCATCGCATTCTCAGGGACAACGCGGCCTTCGGTCTTGATTTTCAATATAAAATCCCGGTTTTGTTCGGTTTGCAACTTGTCGTTCAAGACCACAAACCTGAATGGCGCAGGCGGCAGGAATTGGCGGTTGTAATTCACCACGCGGGTCAGGCTTTGCGAGATGAAACTGCCATTGCCCGACACGTAAAAGAACAAGAACAGCAAAATCGGGAGAATGGCCAGCGGCAAATACTTGCGGTTTTTCTTGAGGTTGATGGCATTGCCGAACGGAATCGGTTGCAATGTGGCGGCCTTCTGCTCAATCGACGCCAAGAGCAATTCAGACTTGTTCTGATCGCCGGAAAGCTGCAGGAAATTGGTGAGTTTGTCACTGACTTCGGTGAAATGGCTGCCGATGATTTTCGACGCCTCGTCATACCCGATGCCTTTCTGTAAACGGAAGAGTTTGGTCAGCGGAAACACGATGTAGCGCACCAAAAGGAACAACTCCACGGCCACGAACGCCCAGAACAATGCCGTTCTTCCCGCTGGTTTGAGCCAAAGGAAATACTCGATGAACAACGTAAACAGGAAATAAATCAACCCGAGCCCGACGAAGAAAATCGCGCCACGCAAGAGTTCGTTGGTGTAATACTTCCGGATGAAAGCTTCAAGTTTCTGGTAAATAACGTTCGCTCGTTCCACAAAACCAATTTTATAACCGCTAAAGGTAAAGTTTTAAACTGTTAAAAAACTCGGAAAATTTCCAGTTCGCAATTCCGATGCGCGACATTCGACATTTGACGTTCGACATTCGACGCTAAACTTCATACCTTTGCCCAAAATTTCACCAAATGTCTAAACCAGTTCGCGTGCGTTTTGCACCCAGCCCAACCGGACCGCTGCATATCGGCGGCGTGAGGACGGCTTTGTTCAACTATTTGTTCGCCAAGAAACACGGCGGGGTTTTCTATCTCAGGATCGAAGATACAGACCAAAATCGTTTCGTTCCGGGCGCCGAAGCCTATATTTTCGAAGCGCTGGACTGGCTCGGGATTGCGCCTTCTGAAACCGTTGGCCGCAACGAGAAATTCGGGCCGTACCGCCAGAGCGAACGCAAGGATTTGTACAAACAATACGCAGACGCGCTGATTGCTTCCGGAAACGCCTACTACGCCTTCGATACCGCAGAAGCGCTCGATGCGCACCGCAAAGACCACGAAGCCAAAGGGAAAACATTTATTTATAACCATCACAACCGCGAAAAGCTTGACAATTCTCTCCGGCTTTCTGCGGCTGAAATCGAAAAAAGGATTTCTTCTGGTGAACCCTATGTGGTGCGGTTCAAGACGCCGGTTGACCAGACGTTGCAGTTGCACGACATCATCCGCGGCGACATCAAATTTGAGACGAACTTGCTTGACGACAAAGTATTGTTCAAGAGCGACGGCATGCCAACCTACCATTTGGCCAACATCGTCGACGACCATCTGATGGAAACCTCGCACGTGATCCGCGGCGAAGAATGGTTGCCGTCAATGCCGCTGCACGTGTTGCTGTACCGCGCTTTCGGCTGGGATGCGCCTGAATTTGCGCACTTGCCGTTGATCTTGAAACCCATCGGCAATGGGAAATTGTCTAAACGCGACGGCGACAAAATGGGCTTTCCGGTGTTTCCGCTGGAATGGAAAAGCGACGAAGGCCTATCGTCGGGTTACCGCGAAAACGGTTATTTCCCGGAAGCCGTCGTGAATTTCCTTGCGCTTTTGGGCTGGAACGACGGCACCGACAAAGAATTGTTCTCACTTGATGAATTGGTCGAAGCCTTTGATTTGAACCGCGTGCACAAAGCAGGCGCGAAGTTCGATCCGGAGAAGAACAAATGGTTCAACCACCAATATCTCGTGAAACGCGACGATACGTTGCTGGCCAAAGATTTCCAGCAAATCCTCATCGGAAAAGGCATTGATAAACCGCTTGACTACGTCACACGCGTGGCGTCGCTCATCAAGGAACGCGCACATTTCGTATCTGAATTCTGGGATTTGGGCGACTATTTCTTCGTAGCCCCGACGTCTTATGACGAAAAAGCGGCCAAGAACTGGAAAGACGAAACCGCCGGTTTGATGAGCGATTTGATTGACGTATTGGAAAATGTGGAAGATTTCTCGTCGGCCAACATCGAAACGAGCGTCAAAGCCTGGATGGCCGCGAACGAAATCGGTATGGGTAAAGTCATGCAACCGTTACGCTTGAGCGTTGTGGGCGCGCTGAAAGGCCCGCATCTGTTTGACATCGTGGAAATGATCGGCAAAGAAGACACGATTGGCCGCATCAAGCATGCCATCGCAAACCTTTAATCCGATGGAAGACGAACTGACGCTGCAACAGAAAATCCTGACCAACAAGTTCACGCCGTTGGTCTTGATGCTGTTTCAGCTGTGGTTTTTCTTTTACGTCATTCCGCCCGATGTGGCCGACAATTATTTCGTGCTATTTTCGATACTCGGCGGCGCCATCACTTGTGCGTTGTCGTTTTGGCTAATTGGCGTTTGGTGCCCAATCCTGTACGACAAAATCCCGATCATCACCGGTTTGTTCTGCATCAGTACATTATTTATTTTCGGGATGGCGTTCATCTGGATGACGACGCAGTTCTCAAGCAATCAACTCAAGAAAAACGGCGTGGTGACCTTGGCCGTCGTGGTCGATAAAACGCAGTACTTCAACCACAAAGGCCACACGACGCAAAACATGGATGTGGAATTTGTCTTGCCCGACAACACCAAACACCGCTCGAATATCCTGTTGACCGAACACGAATACCATAATATACAGGAAGGCATGACGCTTCCCATCATGTACTCGTCAGCATATCCGGACGTGGCCGCCATGTATCATCCCTGACGTTATGGGTGTTGCCGCTTCAGCTCGAGCTGCTGTATGTAAAAAGTAAGGACTTTCTTGAGGTGAAACCAGGTTTGCCGGTTCGTGTAGAAAATTTCAGTCTTGCGGTCGCGGATCACGAATTCGTAGATGCGCGCGCCTTCGTCATCGTCACGGCTGGCGACAAATAGAAAACGGTATTTTGCCAGATCGTCGTAAGTGACATTAAGTTCGGTTTTCGTGGCAAACACATGCGGGCCTTTGTAATGTTCGGCAACGATTTCCCGTAGATTTTTGTCGTAGTTTTTCTTGCCCGACAATACGAAAATCGTAACCTCGCCGGCATCTTTCCCAAAGTCTGGCGGAATTGCCTTTCGTTCAACGGAAATGTACTTGCCCATCTGATCGTCAAGCCATGACTGGGCAACGCCGAAATTTCCGAAGAACAACAGCAATATGATTGTCCTGATGGTCAACGATTAGAGGTAAAAACAGATGTTGCCGCCCAAGACCAATCCGTTGCCGGTAATGCTGTCTCCGTTGGGTTTCTCCAGGCCGCGGAACGTATTGAGCACGCCGTATTGCGCGAAGATGTGCGCCCGAACGTGTTTCACGCCGCCAGTAATGCCTACTGTTGGGTAAAAATTGAAAACCTTGATTTCCTGGATGTCTTTCATGGTCGTACCTTGGGCATCGATGGTCGTCAGTTCGTCTTCTTCATCGATGTCGAGCTTGCCGTTGAATTGAAACATCGGACCGACTTCCACGCTCAGATGGTTTTCGATAAACTTATAGCTAAACAATAGTGAAATCTGGGCCGACTGGATTTTCGCATCGACATCGTCCAGGATTGGATTTTTTGATTCGACGGTGAAACTGTGTTCGGCGAAACGGATGTCGTACACCATGTCCCAATCGTTGTAGAAATTGCCCCGGACCGACAATCCGGCGTTCCAGCCGATGCCGGGCTTCGAGTCAAAATCAGACGAATTCATCGTGAATTGGTTCACGCCCACGCTGATGCCGATGCGGTTGGAATCTTTCTCGCCATATTGCGCCTGGGCCGAAATGCTCGCTATGGCAAGGATTGCCGTAAAAATGTACTTCTTCATGTTTCTGGATTTCACGGCAAACCTAAAGTATTTTTCGTATTTTAACGGAAATTTCAACTAAATTATTTCCTATGAACATTGCACTATTGGTCATTCTATTCTTCGGCTTCATCATTTTACTCTCGTCGTTCTTTACGGTGAAGCAGCAAACCGCCGTCATCGTGGAACGCTTCGGCAGATTCCTGAACATCCGCCACGCCGGTCTGCAACTCAAACTGCCGATCATCGACAAGATTGCGGGCAAAATCAACCTCAAGATCCAACAGCTCGACGTCATCATCGAAACCAAAACCAAGGACAACGTATTTGTCAAGATGAAGGTTTCGGTCCAGTTCATGGTCATCAAGGACAAAGTCTACGATGCGTTCTACAAATTGGAATATCCGCACGATCAGATTACGGCGTATGTGTTCGACGTGGTGCGCGCCGAAGTCCCGAAACTCAAGCTGGACGACGTGTTCGAGCGAAAAGACGACATTGCCATTGCGGTAAAACGTGAACTCAACGAAGCGATGACGACTTATGGTTATGATATCATCAACACGCTCGTGACCGACATCGACCCGGACATCCAGGTGAAAAATGCGATGAACCGGATCAACGCCGCCGACCGCGAAAAAACCGCCACGGAATTCGAAGCCGAAAGTACGCGCATCCGGATCGTGGCTAAAGCAAAAGCCGAAGCTGAAAGCAAAAGGCTTCAAGGCCAAGGTATTGCGGACCAGCGCCGTGAGATTGCACGCGGTTTGGTAGAAAGCGTGGATGTTTTGAACAAAGTCGGGATCAATTCGCAGGAAGCTTCGGCGCTGATTGTCGTGACGCAGCATTATGACACGTTGCAGGCCATCGGTGGCGACACGAATTCAAACTTGATATTAATGCCCAACACACCGGGCGCGGCCTCAGATATGCTCAACAACATGGTGGCGTCGTTCTCGGCTTCCAACCAAATAGGTGAATCTATTAAACAAGGCAACCTGAAAGAACGCAAATCAAAGAAAGAAGAGAAAGACGATTACGACAACGGGCCGGTACAATAACCCACGTGACGAACCATAAAAAAAGAGGCTTTGCGGCCTCTTTTCTTTTTAATACTTGGCGACTTCTTTTTTGAGCGCCGCCAGTTTGGATTCCAGGAAGGAAATCACGTCTTCTGATTTGTGGCTCAAATCCGAAACGATGTCTGAGTACGCTTCTTCGGCAGATGTTTTTGCCTTGCCTTTCAAATCATCGTACTTGCCTTTGAGATTTTCTTTTCCTTCATCGATTTTGCCTTTAATTTTTTTACGGGTTTCAGAACCTTTGTCCGGTGCGAGTAAAATTCCGATTCCGGCTCCGATCGCTACGCCTGCCAGAAGCGCCAAACCTATTCCTGTTTTTGACATGATTTCTTGAATTTTGGTTATCACATAAAATTACGGCCAAAAAACGCACTTCGCTGTTAACCGACCGTTAAAAGAACTATCAAAAATCACCAAACGCGAAATAAGCCGATTTAAGCGATTTTCGAATCCAACAAAATAAAATCACCTTGCCGATTTTCAAAAATGGATTAAAAGCGAAATCTGAAAGCCACTTTTAATCATTATTAATTATTAACTATTAATTATTAATTGCGAAACCCTATAATAGAAAAAATGGACTGTTATGTCCGCTTTTGATTTCAAAAATTTATTGTTATTCCTTTATCAATTTTAGGGATTGAATTCCGTTTCCGGTTTTCACTTTTGCAATGTAAAGTCCCGGAGAGAGATTTTCGACAGAAACTTGATTCGTATTTTTGACCGAATGGATTTTTTTGCCAGATAGGTCGTAGATCACTACTTCTTCGACCGGCAATTGCGAATGAATTGAAACCAGGCTTCTTGCCGGATTCGGAGATAGTGTGATGCGGTGTGATTGATTTCCGATTTGATCAGTCAACCCAAGGGTATAACTGTCTTGTTCGCCGTAGTAATAAACGTAAAATCCCCTATTGAAAAAGGCTGTCAATGGCTGGTTGAAATTGCTGACCCTGATATTTGTACCAAATCCAACACAATCGACCACCATATCATCGACCAACTCCCATGACAAGCCGTTGAATTTATAGGCAAGAGGATAATAGATTTCGTTTGTGACGGCATTGGCGCGGGTGAAAGCTACGTAGGGTGTTCCATTTTGGTCAACCGCCCATGTAGGAAGGCCGAGTGGCGTTTCAGTAATGCCTCCCAGCATGACTGTCTGGCTGTTCATGATCCGCGTTAATTTAAGGCTGAAATCAACGTCGCTTATGTACGCATAATAAAGCGTATCATCGCCAGTAAGTTCATAAGTAACATCCATACTT
This sequence comes from Flavobacterium longum, assembly GCF_965137575.1. Lineage (NCBI taxonomy): Bacteria > Pseudomonadati > Bacteroidota > Flavobacteriia > Flavobacteriales > Flavobacteriaceae > Flavobacterium > Flavobacterium longum. The sequence goes on from NZ_CBCRZJ010000002.1 coordinate 55,006, forward strand.
GAGGTCGGGATCGTAAAGCTGCTTCCCACATCTTGCCAGTTGCCACTTTCAAATCGTTTAAATTGGCAGATGAAGATATTTTCGTCCGAAATAGTTTGCGTTAGCACGTAAGGCCTGTTTTGGCTATCTAGTCTAATATGCTGTCGATACACGCTCGCAGAAGGCCCTAAAAACGACGGCAGTGTCTGCCAACCGATGCCGTCATACTTCTTAACCGCATCGCCTTCTAAAAGATAAACGTCGTCATTTGAAGCAATTGCCACGTCGTGAAGGGAATTTGACTGGTATATATTTTCCCATGTTGTGCCCGAGAAACGATTTAACCACGCTGAAAAACCATCAGAGGTATAAGTCCTGGTCAGCACATATGTTTGGTCCAAGCTGTCGAACAAAATTTTGTCTGGAAACGAACCGGGACAATCGTTGCCAACTTCTTCCCAAGACGATCCATTAAACTTACGTATTACGACACCTTGATTTTGATTTTTTCTATACGCGAGATACGGGATGTTGTGATGGTTTATCTCAAAAGGAATCGCTTGCTGCGCATCGACATACTCGTCGCTAAACCCAGCGTTACCCAATTGCACCAATGCGCCTGATTCATAGCGCAGGACATTAAAACCCGACAATACATTGGTTCTATAAGCAATTACAGGATCATTGTTGCTATTCAGTTCGACCTCGAAAGAAACACCGCCCCATATTTCATGACTGCCTATCTCAACAAAATCCCCACCGGTCAACTTGACAGTCTTAATAACTTCTACATCATTTACAGCTGTGTAGTAGGTCAGATAAATCGATGAGTCTGTACCAATATTCATAAAAATTACCGAAGTATATTCGGCCGGCAGTTGCATTACGGTAACCCAACTTCCACCTTCATATTTCAGCAATGTCGGGCTCTGGTTAAAACCGGTTCTCGTCAAAAGGTAAGGGTCGCCATTGGACGCGAAGTCAAAGGATAATACCGGTGTCGACGACGGAAACGGTTGGCCCACATTCTCCCATGACGTACCGTTTAACTTCATAACGATTGCGTTATAGTTTTGAAACATGTCTGTTCCCGCAACGTACAATTCACCAGAAGGTCCAAACCGCAGTGAGCACAGGCTCATTGGCACCGCAGCCGACGCGATATTGCCGACATCGCTCCAACCCATGCCATCAAACTTCTTAATAAAAAGGTCATACACATCCCAGCCGACGGTGTAAGCGATATAAATTTCGTCGGACGGACTAATTGCCAATATCGCATCGATAACCGGTCCGGCCGATATAGTAAAATTGCCAACAGGTTGCCAAACGCCGGCGATCATTTTTTTGACAGAAAAACCTGCATCGCTATCGCTGGCTGCGATAACGGGAGTATTGGCGGAATCAAACACTAAATCGAACGCATAGGTTTCGGAGTTGGAGTCGCCGATTTGCTGCCAACCACCCGAGTTAAAAGCGAGCAATCTTCCGTTACAATACACGTAAGGCGTGTCGGTGTTGTCTAATTCCACCGGACCGCCCGTACCGTCGGGCGACAACTGATCTAAAACGCCTGGTCCCAACGGACGCCACGCATTTTGTGCAAAAACAGAAATCCCTGCGAACATTAATAATAGGTAAAACTTTTTCATAAACTTCAAATTCACTTTAATGAAATTAATTTTTACATGGTGTTATTCTGCTTCGCGCAATCTCGACATACCTTATTTAAAAAAAGCCAACGTTTACCGTCGGCTTTTATAAAATTATAGGCTCAGTTTGGCGCGCTCCGACATCGTATTCAACTTTTCAAGCAGTTCTTGGTCCACATCCGATTTCGAGATATTGTTGTTGTATTTGAAAATCCAGTTCACGAATAGCAAGGAACTTTTGTTGTTGTTCACATTTTTTCTAATTGCATTCTGAAGCAATGAAAAGCTCGTGACCGATTGGATATTTTCGGCCACAGATCTTTCTACGGCAGCGCGTTCTTCATCGGTTGTCGCCTTGAAATAGCGATTAATTTCCTTCAATCCGTTATTGATGGCATTTTCTTCTTTCTTGCCTTTTTCTTCCCACGCATCTTTCAACCCGACGGTTTTGTTGAATACCAGTTTTTCCGAAGTCGAATCCTTATCGACCACGAAATAACCGATCCGCTGGAATTGGAATTTGTCTTCATTTTTAGCCGATTTCAAACTGGGCTCAACAAACCCGGTGACAACTTTCAATGAGTCCGGGTTGACGAATTCCAAAAAGTCTTTCTCTTTGTGCGTATCCGGCGACTCATCCGTAAACAAACGGTCGTACAACCGGATTTCGGCCTGGAGTGCATGCGCCGCAGAAACCCAATGCAACGTTCCGGAAACCTTGCGCTGGCTGGCTTCGGTGCCGCTGCCGCTGAGTGAATCTGAATCGTAAGTCGCATGGATTTCGGTAATATTTCCGTTGGCATCTTTCACGACGCCTTCGCCTTTGATGATGTAGGCGTTTTTCAACCGGACTTCTTTCCCGATAGACAAACGGAAAAATTTGGACGGCGCGTCTTCCATGAAATCTTCGCGCTCAATGTACAATTCACGGGAAAAAGGCACCTGGCGGAAACCGGCGTTGTCGTCTTCTGGATTGTTCTCGGCCTCGAGCCATGCTGAACTTCCTTCAGGATAATTTGTGATGACCAATTTTACGGGATCGATGACCGCCATGACACGCGGTGCGATTTTATTCAAATCTTCACGGACAGCGGCTTCCAAACGCGAAACATCTATAAGGTTGTCGCGCTTTGCGATGCCGATGGCTTCGGCGAAATTGCGCAGGGCAACCGGTGTGTAACCGCGCCTTCTGAGCCCGGAAATGGTGGACATCCTCGGATCGTCCCAGCCGGCCACGTGCTTGTCTTCCACCAATTTGAGCAATTTTCGTTTGCTTACTACGGTATGCGACAAATTCCGACGGGCAAATTCGCGCTGTTTTGGACGGATGTTTTTATCATCGTAAATCTGGTCGAGGAACCAATCGTATAATTCGCGGTGCGGTAAGAATTCGAGCGTACAGAACGAATGCGAAATGCGCTCTAGATAGTCTGATTCGCCGTGCGCCCAGTCGTACATTGGGTAAATGCACCATTGGTCTCCGGTGCGGTGATGGTGTTTGTGCAAAATCCGGTACATGATCGGGTCGCGCATGAGCATGTTCGTGGACGCCATGTCGATCTTGGCCCGAAGGATGTGCGTACCTTCGGGGAATTCGCCGTTTTTCATCCGTTCGAACAAATCCAGGTTTTCTTCCACCGACCGGTCGCGGAACGGGCTGTTTACGCCCGGCGTGGTTGGCGTGCCTTTCTGCTCGGCCATTTCCTCGGAAGTCTGGCTGTCCACATACGCCTTTCCTTTCTTGATGAACTCAATGGCCCAATCGTACAACTGCTGGAAATAGTCCGACGCATAACGTTCTTCGGCCCAGCGGTAGCCAAGCCACTCGATGTCGCGCTTGATGGCATCTACATATTCCTGCTCTTCCTTGGCCGGATTGGTGTCGTCAAAACGCAAATTGACCGGCGCATTGTAATCAATCCCCAGCCCGAAATTGAGCGCAATCGCACTCGCATGGCCTACGTGCAAATAGCCGTTGGGCTCCGGCGGAAAACGGAAACGAAGCTTGTCTTTGGGCAAACCGTTCCGCAAATCGTCTTCAATGATCTGTTCAAGGAAATTAAGGGATTTTTCTTCTGTGGACATATGCAGCAATTTGAAGGGCAAAGATAGTGAATGACAATGTTTGATAGTATATTTGGTAAGGATTAGTTGGTAGTTGTTAGTTGCTGGTTGTTAGAAGCTGCAACTATCTCCTTTTCCGAATGCTTACAATTAACCTAATAGCGAGTCGTTAGACAATTTTATCTAGCCACTAGCCACTAACAACTAGCAACTATGAGCGCCATCAAACTCAAGAACATCCGCACTTTTTCTTACCACGGTTGTCTGGACGAAGAAAGCCGCATCGGGTCTGAATACTCGGTCGATCTGGAAATCAAGACCGATTTGCGGAAATCTGCCGTGAGCGACAACCTTTCCGATACGGTAGATTATGTTACGCTGAACAAAATCGTCATCGAGGAAATGGCCGTCCGGTCTAAACTTCTGGAACATGTGGCGCACCGCATCATCGTCAGGATTTTCAACGACATCCCGGCCGTGTCCCGCATTGTGCTGTCGGTATCTAAACTCAACCCGCCGATTGGTGGCGACGTGGAAGCCGTGACGATTACCATGGAAGAATACCGAAATTAATGAATAGTTAATAATGAATAATTAATAATGATTGTGTGAAGTCATGAAAACATGTTATTCTAAATCAAGAGGATAAGTGTTTCAAGGTATCATTTAAAATTTATGATACAGAATTTAAAATAATTTACTTAGATTTGCCGCTCGATGGCGTCGTGGCCGAGTGGCTAGGCAGGGCTCTGCAAAAGCTCGTACAGCGGTTCGAATCCGCTCGATGCCTCAAAAAAAAAGTCCTCTTGTTGAGGACTTTTTTGTTTCTATTCGGTCTTGAATTTCACCGTGGCGCCTTTAGACATTTCGCCGCCCGAAGACTGGAAGAACGGGTTGCCGTTGCGGCCTTTCATGCTCATGATCATTTCCATGAACGTCGTGTTGAAATTCTCGCTCTGTTTGAGTTCCTTGAATTCGATGATGGCGCCCAGTTTCTGATTGGTAGCCGCAGCAATGGCCGCCGCTTTGGTCTTGGCTTTCTTGATGAGTTTCTCCAAGAGTTTGTTTTCAAGTTGTGACGTGTCGCCGTAATTGACATCGGCCAGCGAACCTGAATATTGGTCCATTTCTTCGACTTCTTGGCTGAGTTTTTCTAGCGCTTCCGGGGTTTTCAGCGTCACTTTGTAGCTTTTTGTCTTCGGCATCCCAAATAAATTCTGGACTTCATAATCTTTGCTTGGTTCGAAAGTGTAGCCTTTCTTTTTGAGGTAACTTTCCAGTTCAGATGTCTTTTTGATCATCTCATTTTTCTTTTCCGCTTTTCTCTTGAGTTGATCGATCGGGCCATTGTCGGTATAATCTTCTTCGTAGTTCATCCGGTCCGAAACGCTGATTTCATAAACGTAACTTACCGGCTTCAGGACAATGGTGTCGCGTACTTCAACTTCGATGAAACCTTGTGCGAAACAAGCATTCGCAAACAAAAGCAGGAATAATTTCTTCATAGGGATTAATGTTGTTGGTGTTCTAAAGTATCGAGGGCTTTGTCCATGATTTGACGCTCTTTAGGAAACCAACCTTGTGAGAGGAGAAAAATTCCGGAGATAATCAAAATGACGCTGATGCCTTTCTTGATCAGTAAAATATTCTTTTGGTTGAGGTAACTGCGCACTTGTTTGGCGAGCAAGATCTTGAAAATATCGGTCACGAAATACGTGATGATAATCGTGGAGAAAAACGTGAAGATGCGCGAAGGTTTCATCTCGAGTTGCGGCCCGAAGGTAATGATGACCGCCAGCCAGAAACCCAATACGCCTACGTTGATGAAATTCAGGAAAAAGCCTTTGACGAACAACGAAAAGTAATTCTTCTTGGCCAGTTCTTTCGGGTCTTCCAAATCGATGTTCTTCTTGGCTTTCTTGTTTTTGATGAAACTGATGATGCCGTAGGTGAGCATGACCAATCCGCCGAAAATGAACAATGCAGGATCGTCCTTGATGCTTTCAATGAGTCTGTAACTACTGAAATACGCAATGACAATGAATATGACATCGGCCAAAACCACGCCCAAATCGAAAATAACGGCAGCCCGGAAACCTTTGACGACACTGGTTTCGAGCAGGATAAAAAAGACAGGGCCAATGACAAAGGCTAAGAAAAAGCCCCACGGAACCGCTGCTAGAATATCCTGGATCATGAAAATTGACGTGTTTTTCCCAAAAGTAAGGAATTCATCCTAATTTTTAGTTGACCACTTCAATTGTTCCGCCTAAAGTTGTTTTTTTATTTACTTGCTTCGGATGGCCGTAAATCTTGATGTTTCCGCCGGCACGGATGCTGGCTTCGGCCAATTCGCTTGCGGTGATTTCGGCATCGCCACCGGCACTGATGGAAATTTCGGTTTGCTCGGTCTGCAACGGCTTGGCCTGCAGGATGCCGCCCGTACCCAAGCTGGCGTTCATGTTTTCGGCGCTTCCGGCCAAACGCACAATACCGCCCGTGACCGATTTCACCGCTACATTCTGGACGTCCAGATTGAGTTCGATCTGCGCACCTTCTTTGGCCGTGACGGTCATCTTCGGTGCTTTAATAGTAGCATCGGTAGTGATGAGCGCGCCTTCGCTGGCGTCTACATCGTTCAATTCCTTGAAATACAATGTGGCTTTTACACCGTCGCCGTCGAGCGTTCTCCCAACAGACATCCTGATCTTCAGCAAATCGTTCTTGGTTACGAATTCTACATCGCCGCTGCCTGGTCCGCGGAGTTCAATTCGGTTCTCATCGGATGGCACCAGCGTCACTTCAATGCGGTCAAAAACTTTGAGCTGGCTGAAATCACCCAAGGATTTCGAGGTTTGCGCCGTTACCGAACCGGCGGCCAACAAAAGGAATAATGCGATTTTTCTCATGGTTACTCTTCTTTGCTTCTGATAAAATGGAAATCGAGTTGTTTCTTCACCAAATCAGCGTTCTTTACTTTAACGTAAACTTCGTCACCCAATTGTAGAAGTTTCTTGGAAACCTGCCCAACGAGCGCATATTGCTTTTCATCGAACGTGTAGTAATCTTCCTTGATTTCGCGGATGCGGCACATGCCTTCGCACTTGTTGGAGATGATTTCCACGAAAATGCCCCATTCGGTCACGCCAGAGATTACGCCCAGGAATTCCTCGTCCTGATGGTCTTTCATATACTTCACCTGCATGTATTTCACCGAATCTCGTTCGGCCTGCGTGGCGAGGTTTTCCATCGTCGAGGAATGGACGCATTTCTCTTCATAAACATCGGAATCGGCAGATTTTCCGCCATCGAGATAATGCTGCAACAAGCGGTGCGCCATCACGTCCGGATAACGGCGGATCGGCGAAGTGAAATGCGAATAATAATCGAAAGCCAGACCATAGTGCCCGATATTGTCCGTGGAATACTTGGCCTTGCTCATGCTCCGGATGGCGAGCGTATCCACCATATTCTGCTCTTTCTTACCGACGACATCCACGAGTAATTTGTTGAGTGATAACGAAATATCCTTTTTCGACTTAAAGTTCAGGCTATAACCAAACTTGGAAATTAATCCTTGCAGATTGAAAAGTTTGTCTTCATCCGGTTCATCGTGGATGCGATAGACAAAAGTCTTGTTTTGCTTGCCGATGAATTCCGCCACTTTTTTGTTGGCCAAAAGCATGAATTCTTCAATCAAGTGGTTTGCATCTTTCGCGATCTTGAAATACACGCCAACAGGCTCATCGTTTTCGTCGAGCTTGAATTTCACCTCGACTTTGTCAAAGGAAATCGCACCGTTCTTCAAGCGTTGCTTGCGCATGATCTTGGCGAGTTCGTCCAGCTTCAATACCGCATGGACAATGTCGTCGTGTACGGTATAGGCCTCGCCCGACAAGGAAATTTCCTGTGGAATATTTGCAAGTTTCGTTTCGATGATTTGCTGGGCTTCTTCGTACGCAAAACGCAAATCCGAATAAATCACGGTTCGGCCAAACCATTGGTTGACCACTTGCGCATGCGGCGTGAGTTCAAACACAGCCGAAAAAGTATATTTCTCCTCATGTGGTCTCAGTGAACAAGCAAAATTCGACAACACTTCCGGAAGCATCGGCACGACGCGATCCACGAGATAAACCGATGTGGCACGATTGTAGGCTTCGTCGTCCAGAATGGTGCCTTCGGCCAAGTAATGCGACACGTCGGCAATGTGTACGCCAATTTCATAGTTGCCGTTTTCCAAGACTTTAAACGACAAAGCGTCGTCAAAATCCTTGGCGTCTTTCGGGTCGATAGTGAAGGTCAATGTATCGCGCATGTCTCGCCTGCGGGCGATTTCCTCCGGATGGATTCTGGTGTCAAGCTGCTGGGCGTAGGCTTCCACTTCGGCCGGGAATTCATACGGCAGGCCATATTCGGCCAATATCGCATGGATTTCAGTATCGTGTTCGCCGGGTTTACCGAGCACTTGTATCACCGACCCAAACGGACTGTCGGCCTTTTTTGGCCAATCTTCGATCTTCACCACGACGACATCGCCTTGTTGCGCCTCGCCAATCTTGTCTTTCGGGACAAAAATATCAGTGTACATTTTTGGGTTCGCGGTATTGACGAATGCAAAATTCTTTTGGATGTCGATGACACCCACGAATTCAGTCTTCGCGCGTTCCACAACCTCAATCACTTCGCCTTCCGGACGTTTCCCTTTTCGCCGGTTATAGACATAGACTTTAACGCGGTCACCATCCAGGGCGCGGTTGAGGTTGTTGGTCGGGATGAATACATCTTCGCCGAATTCTTCCTTGCAGACAAAATACGCCGTACGCCGGCTGGTCATGTCAATCGTTCCTTCATAATATTCCTGGCTGATGGCCTTGATGAGGTACTTTCCGGGTTCGGCTTCTGTGATTTTCTTTTGCGCCGCGAGAATCTTCAGGTCTTTGATGATTTCGTTTCGGCTTTTGGTGTCGTCCTTTTCGAGTAAGGCTGCGATTTGCTTGTAGTTAAAAGCGCGGTTGGCGTTGGCTGCCAGTATTTTCAAGATTTTACCGGAAAAGTCTTTTGGTTTTCCTCCGGGTTTGTTTGGTTTTCTACCCATAAATATTCAATAATCCCCGAAAGTACGAAATACTTGCCAGCCATGCTCGTTTTTCTGGAATCCTTTACGGTAATATTAACGTTAGATGCCGTAACTTTCCAAAACCATGGATGAATTCATCACAATAGCCGTATTTGACTACCCGCACGAAATCCAGGTCTTGAAACACCTGCTGGATCAAGAAGGCGTCGCGTATTTCTTTGAGAACGAAACCACGCTGTCTATAGCTCCGATGTATTCGATGGCGCTCGGTGGCATACGGCTCAAGATCCATCCGAACGATGCAGAAACCGTAAAAGCGATCTTGGACCAATTGGATGACAAATCCAACCTTCGGATTGTCTGAACCAGTCCAAAAGCAAAAAGGTTTTCAACATCATTTAAAAACATCAAAAAAGAAAAAGATTTAAAATTTAAATTTTTGATGATGGTTATGTAGTGTGAATAGTTGAAACAACTTTTTTTTGAGCTGCTTGCGTATGTCGTAAAAGAATTTTATCAAGGTTTATCAACAGTTTATTGAAGTATAATTTGGTTCTACACCAATGGTTTACGTACAATAGTCAACAACTGTTCACAACTGTTTTTGGTGGATTTTTGTCGAAAAATAGCATTGCCGATTCTTGTTGAAAACCGATGGAAATCGGCTGAAAACTTTTCAAGAAATTCCAGAAAGTTCTTTTGATTTTCTCGCAGGAATTCTTGCTTATGATTTTTGGGCTTCGAACCAAAAAAAACTTCTGATTTTCTCTCCATCAGTTATCAACATTTATTGTGAATTTAAGCTTACCTGAAAATCAAGGAATTGTGAAATTTTTCAACAACGGTAAAAACCGTGGAGAAATGAATTACATTCTTGCGCGAGCAAACTTATCGGTAGCCTGCAGAATTAGGAAAATGATGAGCCGTGAATCCGTGGCCATTGCGTAAATTTGCAAATACGCAACTAGCTACAAACCTTTAAAATCGATTTAGGAAGCAATGAAAATCTCCATAGGAAATGACCACGCCGGGCCGCAATACAAACACGCCATAGTGGCCGCGCTCCAAGCCCAAGGACACGATGTCATCAACCACGGAACCGACACCGAAGCCAGCGTAGATTACCCGGATTTCGGCCATCCGGTGGCCGTCGATGTCGCGTCAGGAAACGCTGATTTCGGGATTGTGATCTGTGGCAGCGGCAACGGCATCAACATGACCGTGAACAAACATCAGGATATTCGTGCGGCTTTGTGCTGGAACAAGGAAATCGCCGTCTTGGCGCGCCAGCACAACAATGCCAACATCATTAGCATTCCAGCGCGTTTTACCGCAATTCCACAGGCGGTTGAAATGGTGGAAGCCTTCCTTGGCACCCATTTCGAAGGCGGACGCCACCAGCAACGCGTCGATAAAATTGCCTGTCGATAATGTCTGAACACGGTCACGTACACATCCACAAACATGAGGTCAGCGGGAAAAACCTGCTGTTTACCATCGGGCTCAACATCGTCATTACGTTGGCGCAAGTCGTGGGCGGTATTCTTTCCGGAAGTTTGTCGCTCATTTCCGATGCCTTGCACAATTTTTCGGACGTTTTGTCTTTGTTGTTCAGCTATTTTGCCCACAAGTTATCCCGCCGCAAAGCGTCCATCAACCAGACTTTTGGCTACAAACGCGCCGAAATCATGGCCGCTTTCGTCAACGCCGCGACTTTGATCGTGGTGGCGATTTTTTTGATCATTGAAGCCATAGACCGGTTCAGCAATCCGCATCCAATCGCTTCAGGACTCGTGATTTGGTTGTCTTTACTGGGTATTGCAGCCAATGGGCTTTCGGCTTACATGCTTAAACAGGACGCGGGCAAAAGCATCAACATGCGGTCGGCGTATTTGCATTTGTTTACCGATACGCTGGCATCAGTAGCGGTGCTTCTGGGCGGTTTGGCCATGAAGTTCTTCAACTGGTTCTGGATGGACAGTTTGATGACCTTGATCATCGCGCTGTATCTCGTATTCGTGGGTTATGATTTGCTGAAGGCTTCCACGAGAATGCTGATGTTGTTCACCCCGGTGCATATCGACATCAAAGCCATCGTGCGGGAAGTGCACAAAATCCCGGGCGTGAAGAAATTGCATCACATCCACGTCTGGCACCTGAACGACGAGGAATTGCACCTGGAAGCGCACCTGGACTGCGCCGAAGACATCAAAATGAGTGAATTCAATGAACTCTTGCATGAGGTGGAATGGGTGCTGTTTAATAAGTTCAACATCAACCACATCAACATCCAGCCCGAGTACAGTAAGGAAGATCCAAAGGATTTCATTGTTCAGGACTGATGACCAAAGGCGATAAAATTTTCCTGGATGTGTTTGCCTTGACGGCCACGGCGGCGATGTTCCTGTTGTTCCTGGGATTTGCTTTTTTATTGATCGTACTTTCGATCCCGACAGCCATTTTAGGCGCTTTGTTATTGTTCATCGTATGCTGGAAAATCAACGATGTAGTCTACATAGACAGCCATTTCCACATCATTTCCCGATTTTTTGTCCCGAAGAAAATCCCGGTTTCCGACCTTGTCGAAATCAAGGCCAAGCGGTTTTTTACCTCGCGCGTCATCCAGGTTTTTTACATGGCGAACGGCAAGTTGAATCATTCCGCGCTCACGTTTATCGGGCTGTTTGGGAACGACCGGCTCATTGCATTGCTTAATGCGCTGGATCATGAAAAAGTACACCACGAAAGTTTCGACGCACATTTTGAAATCAGGTATCGCGACGGAGAATTCAAATGTCATTAAATTAGCGGCCAAATCCGCAAGAAATGACCACCGTCGAATTCATCCTCAAATCCATTTCCGCCCCGGCAAAAAGCATCGAGAACACCCTGGAATTGCTCGCCGAGGACTGCACGATTCCATTCATTTCCCGCTATCGGAAAGACAAAACCGGCAACCTTGATGAAACCGTAATCGAGAAAATCGCCAAAGCCGCAAAAGACTATGATGCCATCGTCAAGCGCAAGGAAAGCATCCTGAAATCCATCGAGGAACAAGGTGCGCTTTCCGCGGAATTGAAATCCAAGATCGACCAGAGCTTCGATTTAAACGAACTCGAGGATTTTTACCTGCCGTACAAAAAGAAGAAAAAAACCCGCGCGGATGTGGCCCGCGAAAACGGCTTGGAACCGCTCGCGAAAATCATCATGGCCCAAAATGCCGACGACATTGATTTCATCGCATCGAAATACCTGAACAAAAACGTGGTCAATGAAGACGAGGCGTTACAAGGCGCGCGGGACATCATCGCCGAATGGCTCAACGAAAACACCTACATCCGCAAGCAATTGCGTCGGTTGTTTCAGCGCCAGTCGGCCATAGAAACCAAAGTAGTCAAGACCAAAAAGGAAGACGAAGCCGCACAGAAATTCTCCCAATATTTTGACTGGTCCGAACCGCTGCACAAAACACCGCCACACCGTTTGCTGGCGATGTTGCGCGCAGAAAATGAAGGTTTCGTGAAATTGAAGGTCGATGTAGATCAAGAGCAAGCCATCGAACTGATGGAAAATGCCGTCATCAAGAACAACCGCGACACGCGCCCGCAACTCGAACAGGCCATTGCCGACAGTTTCAAAAGATTGCTCGCACCGGCCATTTCCAACGAAGCATTGCAGGAAGCCAAAGCCAAGGCCGATGCGAATTCCATCCAGGTGTTCGCCGGAAACCTGCAGCAATTGCTTATGGCACCGCCGCTGGGCGAGAAGCGCATCCTGGCGATCGATCCCGGATTCCGGAGCGGTTGCAAAGTGGTTTGTCTGGACGAAAAAGGCGATTTGCTGTACAATGAAACCATCTATCCGCATCCGCCGCAAAACGACACATCAATCGCCATGAAAAAAATCCGTTCGATGGTCAGTGCCTATAAAATAGATGCGATTTCCATCGGCAACGGAACGGCATCGCGAGAAACGGAAGCGTTCATCAAGAAAATCGCGTTCGACAAGCCATTGCAAGTTTTTGTGGTGAGCGAAGCCGGCGCGTCGGTATATTCTGCATCGAAAGTGGCACGCGAGGAATTTCCGGATTACGACGTAACGGTGCGCGGTGCGGTTTCCATCGGGCGCAGGCTGTCAGATCCGCTGGCCGAACTCGTCAAAATCGATCCGAAAGCCATCGGCGTGGGCCAATACCAGCACGATGTCGATCAAACCAAACTCAAGGAAGAACTCGATACCACCGTGGTGCGGTGCGTGAATTCCGTGGGCATCAATGTCAATACAGCCAGCAAGCATTTGTTGAGTTATGTGTCGGGCATCGGAGAGAAAATGGCCGAGAATATCGTGGCGTACCGCAGCGAGAACGGACCGTTCAAAGACCGGAAAGCACTCCGAAAAGTACCGCGCTTGGGCGACAAAGCTTTCCAGCAAGGCGCGGCGTTCATCCGCATCCCCAACGGCAGCAATCCGCTGGACAATTCGGCGGTGCATCCCGAAGCCTATCCGATTGTCGAGAAAATGGCCAAAGACATGAAACTGTCGGTCGGCGATTTGGTGGGCAACAAAGAGAAAACGAAATCCATCCGTGTTGAAGATTACGTCACGCCCGAAATAGGCCTGCTCACACTGAAGGATATCGTCAAGGAATTGGAGAAACCCGGTCTAGATCCGCGGCAGTCGGCCAAAGTGTTCGAGTTTGACCCAACGGTAAAAACCATGTCCGATTTGCGCACCGGAATGATTTTGCCCGGCATCGTGAACAACATCACCAACTTCGGATGTTTTGTGGACATCGGCATCAAGGAAAGCGGGCTGGTCCACATCTCTCAACTCAAGGCCGGATTCGTGTCGGACGTCAATGAAGTGGTGAAACTGCACCAACATGTTCAGGTAAAAGTCGTGGAAATCGACGAAGCGCGGAAACGCATTGCCTTGTCGATGGTATTCTAAAAAAAATCCCAAATCCTGACCGTGGCCAGCATTTGGGATTCGTGTAAAGTCGTATCAGCTTATTGCTTTTGCTCTTCTTCTTTTTTTGAAGCCGCAGGTTGGTCGTCTTTCGCCGCGCTCTTGAATTCCTTGATGCCTGTTCCGAGGCCTTTCATGAGTTCAGGAATTTTCTTGCCGCCGAACAGGAGCAGGATAATGACTAAAATAATCAGAATTTCGGTGAATCCTATTTTTCCCATAACAGAGTAATTTGTTCCGGAATGGTTCCGGAAAGGTTTGATAATAACTTGGCAAAGATAACGAGAAAAAAACTGAAATGATTTGAAACCACGGCAAATATTTGTGACGCGCCGCGTTAAATAGCTGCGGTCAACTTATATTTGCAATAGAACGTCTCAGAAATGTCCGAAAAGAAAAGGCTCAAACGCAAAAAACTCAAGAAGCAGCTCTTCACCAAGAACCGGCTGGTCATTCTTAACGAGGACACGTTTGAGGAAGTTTTTTCGCTCCGGCTCACGCTCATGAACGTTTTTGTCGTGGGTACGATTGGCGCGGTTTTGCTGATTCTGGCCACGACCTATATCATTGCCTTTACGCCATTGCGGGAGTACATTCCGGGGTATGCGTCCACGAAGCTCAAACGCGATGCGACACAATTGGCCCTGAAGTCTGATTCGTTGTCGGCGGCGCTACAGAAGAACGAAGTTTATTTGGCATCGATCAAACGCGTCTTGGCGGGCGAAGTCGACGTGGCGAAATTAAGCAAGGATTCCATTCTGGCCACCGAAACCAAACCGACCGACCTGAAAGCCGAAGCGCCTAGCGAGGAAGAACTGAAACTCCGCCAGGAAGTGGCCAAGGAAGACAAATACAATGTGTTCGAGAAGGCGCAATCCAGGACTCCCATTGTGCTTTTCGCGCCGGTAAAAGGCATGGTGACCGAAAAATACAACGCCCGGACGAAGCATTTCTCAACCGATATCGCCGTCCCGAAAAATACCCCGATCAAGGCTGTCCTGAGCGGAACGGTTATCTTTACGGGCTGGACACCGAACACCGGAAACGTCGCGATCATCCGCCACAACAACGGTTTCATTTCGGTTTACAAACACGCGGCGTCGCTCACGGCTGCTCAAGGCGATGCCGTCAAAACCGGCGAAGCCATTGCCATTGCGGGTTCTACCGGCGATGAATCCACGGGCGTACATTTGCATTTTGAATTGTGGAAAGACGGATATCCCGTAGATCCGCAGCATTTTATCTCTTTTGAATGATGGATTGGATTGTCGAAAACCTGCTTTTCATGCCGTTGCTGACGGGAATCATTTTCGTGATTGCGGCGGCGGTCGTTTACTGTTTTCCACCAAAAAAAATCAACTATTTATACGGCTACAGGACATCGGCATCGATGAAATCTCAGGAAAGATGGGATTTTGCACAACGGTATTCGTCCGTAAAAATGATCCAGGCCGGCGCCGGATTAATCGTTTCGTCTGCCTTAGGGCTGGTGCTTCCGGTTGACGTAAACACCAAATTCATCGTCGGGATATTCCTTTTGCTGCCAGCCTGCATCTTCATGTTCTTTACGACCGAACGCGCCCTGAAACAGAAATTCCCAAACGATTAGCCATGTCGCTCAAGTCTGTAGCTGCCAAGATATTTGCAAAACTCATTGTCGCCAAGACCCGGAAATGGGCCAGCAATCCAGTGGAAACACAACAGCGGGTTTTCGACGATTTGATCAAATCCGCAGCTTCGACAGCTTTCGGAAAAGACCACAATTTCACCGATATCAAATCACACGAGGATTTCGTCCGTCGCGTCCCGATCCGAGATTACGAGGCGCTGCGGCCATACGTGGATCGCGTCGTGAACGGTGAAGAAAACATCCTTTGGCCCGGCAAACCGCTGTATTTCGCCAAGACTTCCGGAACGACGTCGGGCGCCAAATACATCCCGCTTACCAAGGCATCGATGCCGTTCCACATCCAAGCAGCGCGCGATGCGATCTTGCATTACATCGCTGAAACCGGAAACGCAGATTTCGTGGACGGCAAGATGATTTTCCTGCAAGGCAGCCCGGAACTCGAGGAAAAAAACGGCATCAAACTCGGGCGACTGTCCGGCATCGTGGCGCACTTCGTCCCGAAATACCTGCAGCAAAACCGTATGCCGAGCTGGGAAACCAATTGCATCGACGACTGGGAAACCAAGGTCGACGCGATTGTGGCCGAAACGCTACCGGAAAATATGGCCGTCATTTCAGGCATTCCATCCTGGGTGCAGATGTATTTTGAAAAGTTGCGCGAGAAGACCGGGAAACCTGTGGGCGAAGTTTTTCCGAACTTCAATTTGTTCATCTATGGCGGTGTGAACTATGAACCTTACCGCGCGAAATTCGAAAACCTGATGGGCCGAAAAGTCGATTCCATTGAATTGTTTCCGGCTTCGGAAGGTTTTTTTGCCTACCAGGATTCGCAAAAGGAGAAAGGCATGCTATTGCTCCTGAATTCGGGGATTTTCTACGAATTTGTAAAGGCTTCGGAATTCCACGACGAAAACCCGAGGCGCTACACCATCGGGGAAGTAGAAATCGGCGTGAATTACGTGCTGATCCTTTCGACCAACGCCGGACTTTGGGGTTACAACATCGGCGATACCATCCAATTTACCTCTGTTAAACCCTATCGCGTCATCGTGTCGGGCAGAATAAAACATTACATTTCGGCGTTTGGGGAACATGTCATCGGAAAGGAAGTGGAAGCCGCACTACAAGAAGCGATGGAACACACCAACGTCAGGGTGAACGAATTTAGCGTGGCTCCGCAAATCACGCCGGCCAACGGATTGCCGTACCACGAATGGCTGATTGAATTCGAAAACCGTCCGGATGATCTGGAGGATTTCGCCCTGAAAATTGACGCCGCCATGCGCAGACAGAATGTGTATTACAATGATTTGATTACCGGAAATGTATTGCGGACGCTGGTCATTACACCGGTAAAGTTGAATGGGTTCAATGATTATATGAAATCGGTCGGGAAGTTGGGCGGACAGAACAAAGTGCCGCGGCTGGCCAACGACCGTAAAATTGCCGACGCCTTGCTGAAGTCTTCATAACACGAAAGAACGCTCGGCCAAAAATGCACTGAACATGAAAATAATCTTCTTTTTGCTTTTCCCGTTGATGGCGCTGGCGCAGAAAACGACGGGCATCGTGCGCGATTCACTCACCGGGAAACCGGTGCAATACGCCAGCATCTGGATCCAGAATGAAGACAACAGCGCCATGGCCGACAGCCTTGGGCAATTTTCCGTCAGGACAAGCAATCCGGACAAGACATTGGTTTTTTCGGCTACGGGTTATGAAACGAAATCCGTCCGGTTGGCCCAAGCGAGAAATCTTGTGCTCACGCCGATTTCGCCTACCGAAAACACTGAAAAACCCAAGCGCACGCAGAAAATCGAAATCGGCGATTACCACATCCGCAACAGCGATCTCACCTACGGTAGCCACGGACGGCCTTGGATGCTGGCCCGAAAATTCATCCTCGGCCCGCAACAGCAATCCACCCGAGTTCTCGACAAGCTCGAACTCTACACCGACTGTCACAACAACAACATGAAATGCGCCCTGCGGTTTTTCGCCATTGATGCAAACGGCAATCCAGGCCGCGAACTAACGAACCAGCAAGTGATTTTCCGGGTAGACCGCGGCCGCGACGATACCGAAATTGACCTGTCTAAATATGGCATCGTCGTGCCCGAAGACGGTTTTTTCATTGCTGTTTCCTGGCTCATCATCGACCAGAACATCAAGCGTTGGTACGACAAGCGCCCGATGCAATACAAGGATTACGATCCTGGAGTCGGGGCGATGGCTTCTGAGGTGAATTCCACTTGGGAATACAAATTCGGTAAATGGACGCCGATGGCGAAACTTCCTGAAGACTACGCTATGCGCACCTATCGGGGAAAATATCCCGAAGTGGCGATGAAAATCACGCTGTCCAACTAAAGATTAAAAACCCTACATTTGCAGGTTAGAAAACAAACTGAATGAGAGAAATCAAGAATATCGTGCGTTCGCGTGCGCAGGAATCTTCGGCGGCCGTCGAGAAACTGTACATCACGATGCGCCACCTTTTTAACCGTGGTTTTTACAAACCGATGGGCGTTTCGGGCGAAACCCTTCGGGAAGCATTGCTCCAGCTTCGCCCCGAGATTTACGGCACGATTGCCGAAGAAAAAGTAGAACTCAACGGCCTTTTGTACGTGATTGAAAGGCTTCCGGTAGGCATCGAGGAATGCCGTTTCATCAACCTGACTTCAGACGAAGGCTACTCCAAGTCACACTTTAAGGCGATTATTCCGCCAAAGCGCCGCCGCAACTGCTACCGTATAGACGAAGAGCAGATGAACGTGGAAATCACGCGCGGCCGCTCAGACATTTACGATATCCTGACGCATTTGACCTTCATTTTCATCGAATCGCACAAGATCAAGAACCGCGTACTTTTGGATGAAAGCGGCGAAGTTTCCCGCGATTGGCTCAAATTGGAGCAGGCGGTTTTGCAGGGCAAGAAACTCACGCAGGCCGAGAAGGAAAAGACCATTTCACACACGGCCAACATCTTGGGCCGCACGTTTGCTGAGGTTTCGGACATCTATGACGGATTCGCGTCAGTCGAAAAACCAGACCGTTTCCTGCACGTCATCTACTGGTTGGGGAAACTGGCACTGGAAGAAGTTTTGGAGAACAACAAACGCACAATTACCTTCAGCCCTATTTTGCGGGAAAGGCTCGGCCACCACATCCATGGCGAGATCTGGGCTACGAACATCAAACAAGTCTTGAAGGAAAAAGATTTGCTGGCGCGCCCGATCCACATCATCAGCGCGAACATGCACAGTGTGATGAACTCGATTTTCGCCACGCATGTGCTCAAGGCAAAATTCAAGGATCAGGACGATTTTTACATCTACGAACAACTCAGTAAATCCGGCGCGAATGACCTGCGCAGCAAAGTGGAAGCTTTTGCGATGCAGTCCGGGTTGGTGTTTTTGCCCGATGCTTCGGGAACGAATATCGACGTACAAATCATCGATACAGCCAAGATTGATTGGAAGAAATCGGCATTCCCGAAGGCAAAAATGGACAAAGCCGCACCAGTGATTATCGTCATGGACTACGCCTTCGGTGAACAAGCCTACGAAACCATCGACGAATTGTTGAAACCGTTCCAGGAATCGAAAGACAAAAAGACGTTCCTGAATGTGGTGTCGGTGTCTATCATGGGCAAAGCCGGCATTTTGGGCGAAGGCGCAAAGGGCGATATTATGATTCCGTCGGCGCACATCAACGAAGGCACCGGAGACAATTATCCGTTCGAAAACGAATTAACGGCCGCCATGTTTGAAGGAAATGGCGTTCCTGTTTATGCCGGCCCCATGGTGACCGTGCTCGGGACATCGCTGCAAAACCGCGACTTGCTGTCGTTTTTCAACAAATCAACCTGGGGCGTGATTGGGCTTGAGATGGAAGGCGCATATTATCAGAAGGCGATACAATCGGCCTCGAAAATCCGGAAAAGCATCAACCCGGATGTGAAAGTGCGTTATGCGTATTACGCTTCGGACAATCCGTTGGAAACCGGCAGTACGCTGGCTTCGGGCGGCTTGGGCACGACGGGTGTTAAACCCACTTATTTGATTACGATTAAGATACTTGAGCAAATTTTTAATATAAAGTAATACCATGAGCAAAGACTCAAATCGCATGGATATGCAACAAGAAGTCAATCTGACTTCAATCTCCAAAAGCATCGGCAACATGTTTGGCCAGTTGAACAGTTTTTTTTATCGCAGTATCCGTTTCATTTTGCGGAATATTGTGGTTCTGGGCATATTGTTCGTGGTTGGCGCCGGGCTGGGCTATTGGATTGACAAGTTGGATAAAGGCTCTTACAATACCCAGTTAATTGTGTCGCCCAATTTTGGCAGTACGGATTACCTTTACGCAACGATTGACCAGTTGGAATCCAAGCTTAATGCAAACGATACCACTTTTCTAACGAAATTGGGAATTAAGAACCCGAAGAAGGTTCGCGAGATTAAGATAGAGCCGATTATCGATGTCTTCAAATTCCTGAGCAACAGCGGCACAGATCAAAACTATAAATTGTTGGAACTGATGGCTGAAGACGGTGACATCAAGAAAATTGTTACCGATCCTACAACCACCAAGAATTATCCTTTCCATATTATTACGATCACGACGCAGGGACCGACTACTTATGATAAGACTGTAACCCCGATTTTAAATTACCTCAACGACAACGACTACTATAGAAAAATTCAAGCGGAATATTTGAAGAATGTCCAAATTAAAATACGGACGAATGACACCATAATTGCACAAATAGATGGTATTCTGCAAGATTTGGGTAGAGGCTCGTCGAACAAGACTCCGTCGGTCTACATCAACGAAACATCTCAAGTAAACGATGTCATCAGGACCAAAGACGAATTGGTTAAGGAACAAGGAATTCATAGGGTTGATTTGATTGGTCTTGATAAAATAATCAAAGACAATAGTGTCATCGCCAACATCAAAGATGACGGTGGACTGAGTGGTAAAATGAAATTTATATTGCCACTATTCCTGATTTTTATGTTCTTGTGCATTTTTGCTTTCAGATCGTTTTACCGAAGCCAATCAACCAAGCACCAAGCGCCTAATTAATATGAAAGGAATCATTTTGGCCGGCGGTTCCGGCACCCGGTTACATCCGCTTACGTTGGCTGTGAGCAAGCAACTCATGCCCATTTACGACAAGCCGATGGTGTATTATCCGCTGTCCACTTTGCTGTGGTCTGGTATCCGTGAGGTCCTGATTATTTCTACACCGCATGATTTGCCATTGTTTAGGCAGTTGCTCGGCGACGGAAGCCGACTGGGGTGCCGTTTTGAGTACGCCGTTCAGGAACATCCCAATGGTTTGGCCGAAGCCTTTATAATCGGTAAGGAATTCATCGGAAATGACAAAGTAGCGCTCGTCTTGGGCGACAATATATTCTACGGCACTGGCTTGGCAGATTTGCTTCAGGCCAACAACAATCCGGATGGCGGTATTATTTACGCTTATCACGTACACGATCCGGAACGATATGGCGTCGTGGATTTTGACCAGGACGGCAAAGTACTTTCCATCGAAGAAAAGCCGCAGCAACCCAAGTCAAACTATGCGGTTCCGGGCATTTATTTCTACGACAACGACGTGGTTGACATTGCGGCCAACATCGCACCGAGCCATCGCGGTGAACTCGAAATCACCGATGTGAACAAAGAATACCTCAAACGCGGAAAGCTCAAAGTCAGCATTCTCGACCGCGGTACGGCATGGCTCGATACAGGCACTTTCAACTCGCTCATGCAGGCATCGCAATTCGTGCAGGTCATCGAAGAACGACAAGGTTTGAAAATCGGCGCCATTGAAGAAGCGGCATATCGCATGGGATTCATCAACGCACAACAACTTCGTGATTTGGCGCAGCCGCTGCTAAAGAGCGGTTACGGAACACACTTATTAAGCCTGATTTGATGGACGTTTTCCAGACCAAAACCGGATGCGTACTGCTTCAGCCTAAAGTCATTCAGGACGAGCGGGGCTATTTCATGGAGAGTTTCAACGAAAGGACTTTCGCCGAAAAAACTGGCCATCAGGTGCATTTCGTCCAGGATAACCAGTCGTTTTCAACACGCGGCGTCTTGCGCGGGCTGCATTATCAGATCGGCCAGCACGCACAAGCCAAGTTGGTTCGCGTAATTCGCGGCGAAGTGCTCGACGTGGCCGTTGATATCAGGCCAGATTCACCGACTTTTGGGCAGTATGACGCGGTAGTGTTGTCGGGCGAGAACCAAAAACAGTTTTTCATCCCGCGCGGTTTTGCCCACGGATTTTTAGTGTTGAGCGAATCGGCGGAATTTTTTTACAAGTGTGACAATTTCTACAACAAAGAATCCGAAGGCGGCGTATTTTATAACGACCCGACCATTAACATCGACTGGCAATTTTCGTCGGACGATTTAATCGTGTCCGAAAGAGACCAGGGCTTGCCGCATTTATCTGAGGCAAGAAAAATATGGTAGTACTTGTTACAGGCGGAAATGGGCAATTGGGCCAGGCGTTGCAGTATGTCGCGCCCGATTTTCCTGATGTTACGTTCCATTTCGCCGCATCTTCCGAGGCCGACATTACCGACACGGGCAGTTTGTCCTCGGCTTTTGCGCAAATCAAGCCCGATATCTGTGTCAATGCGGCGGCTTATACGGCAGTTGATAAGGCCGAATCCGAACCCGAGAAGGCCACGCTCATCAACGTTGTCGGCGCAAGAAACCTGGCCGAAACCTGTTTGCGGTACGATGTGACGCTGATCCATATTTCCACGGATTTTGTCTTCGACGGTCAAAAAAGTACGCCATATAAAGAGTCTGATACCACCAATCCAACGGGCGTTTATGGCCAGACCAAGCGCGACGGCGAGCAGGCGATTGCGCAAGTAGGCGGTAAATATTTCATCATCCGGACGTCATGGCTGTATTCGCAATTCGGCGCCAATTTCATGAAGACGATGCTGCGGCTGGCTGGTGAGCGCGATATCATCAGCGTCGTGAATGACCAAATCGGCACCCCGACGCACGCCATTGATTTGGCCCGCGCCATCGCCACCATCATCCGTAGCGGTAAAGCAGCATACGGGATTTACCATTACAGCAACGAAGGCGTGGCGAGTTGGTATGACTTCGCCCGGAAAATCTTTGAGGTGAACGACATCCGTGTCAACGTAAAACCGATTCCGACAGCGGAGTTTCCAACGCCCGCAAAACGCCCGGCGTACAGTGTACTCGACAAGTCTAAAATCAAGGAGACGTTTCAGATCGAAGTACCCGATTGGGAAACATCGTTAAAACAAACCGTATAAAAAAAGAGGCATTTTCGCCTCTTTTCTCTTAGTTTTTCTTGATGATTTTCTTGGTTTCTGTTTGGCCGTACTGCGTGATTTGGAGCAGGTAAACGCCTTCCGGAAGCCTGTCGAAATACAACTTGCCGTTGGCGGTTTTGCCGGCTTCAAGACGCCTGCCGTCTATCGAAAGCAACACATATTCAATCTCACCCGATAAGCCGGAAATATTGATGACATCGGCAAAAGGGTTCGGCCATACCATAAAGTCAAATCGAACCGGATCAATCGTACCCAGCGGGTCAGAAACCGTGATTTCGATATCAAAAGTTACACTTCCACCAGAATTCGTGGCCGTAACCGTATAGGTCGCGGTTGCTGTTGCCGAAGTAGGCGTTCCAGAAATTACACCGGTTACCGGATCGATGGCCAAACCTGCCGGAAGTTCCGGAAACACGCTAAAGTCCGTGACATTTCCAACCACGGTCGGCACCAGCGGAATGATCATTTGGCCAGTGGTGAAGTTGGCCGGCGTGGTATAGTTCAAGGCAGTCGGCGCGGCATCAACCACAGCAATACTTAGGTCGAAGGAAACGCTGCCACTCTCGTTGTTGGCGGTTACTGTATAAGTAGTCGCAGGTGAAATCACACCCGGCATACCCGAAATCATACCCGAAGCAGGACTGAAGACCAAACCAATCGGCAACTCCGGCACGATGGAGAATGTCAAATTCTCGCCTATAACCGTCGGCGACAACGAACCAATGGTTTGGCCTACCGTAAAGATGTTCGGCGTCGGATAAGCCAAATCAACAGGCGCCGCAGGGTTTACAGTAATGGTAATATCAAATGATACTATCCCGCCGGAATTCGTAGCTGCAACCGTGTAAGTCGCGGTCGCGGTCACGGCAGTCGGTGTCCCGGAAATTACGCCGGTCGATGTGTTCAGCGTCAATCCTGAAGGCAACGACGGCGAAACGCTATACGAAACAACCGTTCCAGTAACTGTAGGATTCAAGTTCGTGATTGCATTTCCAACGGTAAAGATGTTCGGTGATGTATAGGTAAGCGAATTCGGCGCCACGTCGTTCACCGTGATCGAAATGTCAAACGAAATGTTTCCGCCCGAATTGGATGCCGTAACCGTGTAAATGGCTGTTGGCGTGACGGCGCTCGGTATACCCGAAATGATACCGGTAACCGGATCGATGGTCAACCCGTCAGGCAGGCTCGGCGATGCGGTGTATGAATCGACATTCCCGGAAACCACAGGGACAAGCGCGTCAATATCGAAACCGACGGTATAAATATTCGGCGTGTCGTAAGCCAGCGAACTCGGCGCCACGTCGTTAACGGTAATCACGATTCCGAAAGTCGTACTTCCGCCAGAGTTTGTGGCAGTAACCGTATAAGTCGCGGTCGCGGTCGCGGCAGTCGGTGTCCCGGAAATCATGNAGGC
>NZ_CBCRZJ010000002.1:79252-601304 GCF_965137575.1 Flavobacterium longum
GTCGAGGTGTTCAGTGTCAACCCTGAAGGCAACGCCGGTGAAACGCTGTAGGAAACAACATTTCCGGTTACGCTTGGGTTCAAATTCGAGATCGCATTTCCAACCGTAAATACGTTCGGCGATGTATAGGTCAGGGAATTCGGTGCGACATCGTTGACGGTTATTGACAACACGGCCGATACGTTGCCCCCGGCGTTCGTGGCCGTAACCAGAAAGTTGGTTGGCGGCGTTACCGCGGTTGGTGTTCCCGAAATGATGCCCGTTGAAGTATCCAGAGACAAACCGGCAGGCAATGCCGGAACGATCGTGTACATATCGATGACGCCTGACGCCGCAGGAATCAAATCAATTATCGTCGAGCCAACGGTAAACACATTCGGCGTCGGGTAAACCAATGAGAAAGGCGCGTGCGGATTAACAGTAATGACAATGTCAAACGATACCATTCCCCCCGAATTGGTAGCCGTAACAGTATAAATCGAAGCCGAAGTTTCTGTTGTTGGCGTTCCTGAAATTACACCCGTAATTGGGTCAAGCACCAACCCGTCAGGAAGACCTGGAGAGACACTAAACAGCACGACGTTTCCACCCACAGTCGGGGCAAGCGGCACAATTGCTTCGTCAACCGTGAAAATATTTGGTGTTGTGTATGACAGTCCTGAAGGCGCGACATCGTTCACGGCGATGACGACACCAAAGGTCGTGCTGCCGCCGGTGTTCGAGGCCGTTACGGTGTAAGTCGCGGTCGCGGTCACCGCAGTCGGTGTCCCGGAGATGACGCCGGTTGAGGTGTTCAGGTTCAATCCAAGAGGCAGCGACGGCGAAACGCTATACGAAACGACGTTTCCGGTCACGCTAGGGTTCAAATTCGAGATCGCACTTCCAACGGTGAACACGTTCGGCGATGTATAGGTAAGCGAACTTGGCGCGACGTCGTTCACGGTGATGACGATTCCGAAGGTCGTGCTTCCGCCGGAGTTTGTGGCAGTAACCGTATAAGTCGCAGTCGCGGTCACCGCAGTCGGTGTCCCGGAAATGACGCCGGTTGAGGTGTTCAGGTTCAATCCAAGAGGCAACGATGGCGAAACACTGTATGAAACTACGCTTCCTGTCACCGATGGATTCAGGTTCGTAATCGTGTTTCCAACGGTGAACACGTTCGGCGATGTATAGGTAAGCGAACTTGGCGCGACGTCGTTCACGGTGATGACGATTCCGAAGGTCGTGCTTCCGCCGGAGTTTGTGGCAGTAACCGTATAAGTCGCAGTCGCGGTTACGGCAGCGGGTGTCCCGGAAATCACGCCGGTCGATGTGTTCAGCGTCAATCCTGAAGGCAACGCCGGTGAAACGCTGTAGGAAACAACATTTCCGGTCACTGATGGGTTGAGGTTTGCAATGGTATTCCCGACGGTAAACACGTTCGGCGAGGTGTAAACGAGCGAGTTCGGCGCGACATCGTTCACGGTGATGACGACACCGAAAGANGTATTCCCGCCGGAATTGGTTGCGGTCACGGTGTAAGTCGCGGTCGCGGTGACCGATGTCGGCGTTCCGGAGATGACACCGGTTGAGGTGTTCAGGTTCAATCCAGTCGGCAACGACGGCGAAACGCTGTAAGAGACCACGCTTCCGGTAACCGAAGGGTTGAGGTTTGCAATGGTATTCCCGACGGTAAACACGTTCGGCGAGGTGTAAACGAGCGAGTTCGGCGCGACATCGTTCACGGTGATGACGATTCCGAAGGTCGTGCTTCCGCCGGAGTTTGTGGCAGTAACCGTATAAGTCGCAGTCGCGGTTACGGCAGCGGGCGTTCCGGAAATTACGCCGGTCGATGTGTTCAACATCAATCCTGAAGGCAACGCCGGTGAAACGCTATACGAAACGGCGTTTCCGGTCACGTTAGGGTTCAAATTCGAGATCAAACTTCCAACGGTGAACACGTTCGGCGAGGTATAGGTAAGCGAACTTGGCGCGACATCGTTCACGGTGATCACGATTCCGAATGTCGTGCTGCCGCCTGAATTGGTTGCGGTCACGGTGTAAGTCGCGGTCGCGGTCACGGCAGTCGGTGTCCCGGAAATCACGCCGGTCGATGTGTTCACGGCCAACCCTGAAGGCAACGCCGGTGAAACGCTGTAGGAAACCACGTTTCCGGTCACGCTTGGGTTCAAGTTCGAGATCGCACTTCCGACGGTGAACACGTTTGGCGATGTATAGGTCAGCGAACTTGGCGCCACATCGTTCACGGTGATGACAATCCCGAACGTCGTGCTTCCGCCTGAATTGGTTGCGGTCACGGTGTAAGTCGCGGTCGCGGTGACCGATGTCGGTGTTCCGGAGATGACACCGGTTGAGGTGTTCAAGACCAACCCGTTCGGTAACGCCGGTGAAACGCTGTACGAAACAACTGTCCCTGTTACGCTTGGGTTCAAGTTGCCGATGGAAACCCCCTTGGTGAAAACGTTTGGCGAGCTGTAAGATAAATTGCTCGGCGCTACAACAGGCGCGTTTACCGTGATGACGATGCCAAAAGACGCGGTGCCGCCAGCATTGGTGGCCGTTACGGTGTAGGTATTCGTTGGTGTCACGGCGGTTGGCGTTCCCGAAATAATTCCTGTTGTCGTGTCGAGTGACAACCCAGCAGGAAGCGCTGGAGAAACGCTGTAACTTGTCACGCTGGCAGCAACCGTTGGCGTCAGCGGTGTGATGGCTGTTCCGGTCAAATATGTGTTTGGCGACGGATAAATGAGCGGCAGTTTTACGCCGTCGAGTGCGATGTTGTTGAAGGTGACGCGGTTTCCGGCCGATGCGGTCATATCTGGGCCGGTGAAACGCAACCTGACCTTGAAATTCGGGTTGTCATTTACGGCAGCAATGGTTGTAAAATCGGCTTCGTACAACTGGAATGAATTGGTCACCAATGCGAATGAAGTGGCCGACAAACCGGCTGTTGTCCACACCGGCGCACCAGCATTTACCGCATAATCAATCGTAATTCCGGTGGCGGCATTTTCGTCCATGGCCGCGAAGGAAAATTTGATGTTTTTGTAATCTTTGGTTGAGAGGTTGAAGACCAAGGTGTTTTCTCGGCCGTTGTCTTGGAATGGCTGCGTGATTTGCAAGCCACGCATATTGCCGGCCACATACGGGTTGCCGCTGTTGGCTTCCGGACGGTAATTGATCGGGGTGGGTTTGTTCCGGCGTTCCATGGATGCCTTACGCCAGTTCGGGTGCGACGCATCATACGGATATCCGGCGAATGCCGATTCGAAATTGATGACACCGTCGGTCGCAACTTCGTAGAATGAGCTCAGGTTGGTGAGCGGCGTGTCGTTCGGGATGGCGCTGTTCATGTACCAGAAGTTGATGGGCACCGATACTTCGGCCGAAAAACTCGCCGGGATGAATACCGCAGTCACCGAAAAACTGGCGCCTGTAGTAATGGTAATCTCATCGGTTGTGGCGGTTGATGCGCCGGTCCAGTGGCTGAACATATATCCCGGTTTGGCGATGGCCTTGAGTTTCACCGGAATGTTCGAGAAATAAATCCCCGTCCAAGGATATGGGTTGGCGGCCGTAATGCCGGGCGTGCCTTGTTGGATGTCGATCGTGTTGATCTTAATGTAGCCGTGCGCGGCGTTCGAGACGTTCAGCGTGGCGTTGATGTTGTTCGAAATCCCGAATTCGGCGCGGATGTGCTGGCGCTGGTGGTTCGGGCGGTCGTTAGCGAAATGCAGCCGCTCGCCTACGAAATATTCCCATTCGTCCAAATCGAAAGGCGCTTTCCAACGGGCAACCTGCTCGGCCATTTCGGGTTCGATTTCCGCCTTCATCGCATTGATGATCGATACCACGCGCGATGGTAAAAACGACGTATTCATCACGTCGGCGAAACGGGAGATGAAATCGTTCTTGAAGCTTGGGTTTTCGAGCAATTTGCGCAGGATGAGCGTCGACCATTGTGGGTTCGGGAAATCCGGCCCGTTGGGTTCGGTAGCTACGGCAAGTATGTTTTCATTGTCGCTGTACATGGTCGAGCTCATGTCGTGCGTGGCCCAACGCCAGCGGCCGTCGCTTCCGTAAGGCGCGTTCGGGTCGTAGGTCGTGTTTTTACGCCAAAACACGATGTTGTTGCCCGGCCAGTCTTCATTAGCGATGAAGATGTTGGTGATGAAATAATCCATGAAACTCTCGGTGTCCATCTGCGTCCTGATGTAGTCGTAGTTGGCTTGCGGCACCAGCGAATTGTTCTCGATGTAGTCAATCATTGCCAGGTAATGGTCGTTGTCGCCTTCCTCGATGTACTGGTCGCTGCCGTCGTTTTCCAGAAGCTCAATCTGGTTTTTCGGGATGCCGTGCACCCGGAGGAAAAACTCATCGTCGTATTTTTCGCGCATGGTCAACAAACCCCAGTATTCGCCGTTGATGAGCGTCACCACGGGCTGGCTCGCCTCGGTTTGCGTGTGCAGGTAACGCGCCATTTCCGAACAGAGCGCATCCTTAAAGAATGAATTGTAAAAGTCGCTGCCCGAGTTTTTCAGCACGACGCGTTTGAAATTCGTATAGGGTTCGTCGGCGAAAAACTTATACGCCATGCCGTCTTGGTCTGCGTAGATGTTCATCGATTTGCTCGGGTACAGGCGTGAGTAGTTGCCCTGCACGCGGACGCCGATGGGTTGGTTCAAGACTTCCTGCCCATTGACGAAATAGTTCAAATGACCGTCGCGCTGGAAGGCCGATCCTTTCTGGGTGTAATTTCCGATGGGATAATCGGCGGGTTCGGTCGGGAAATCTGTCCGGAACTGATCGAAAATCTGTCCGGCCACATAAATACCGTCTTCATAATCGAACAGCTTGTTCTCGTCGATGCTCAGCGAAAATACCGGCAACGAAAAACGGGAATTGCCCGATGGCGTGATGAAATAGTTTTTGGTCACGACCGGGCTGTCCTGAAAACCGACCTTGACCACTTTTGCGCGGACAACCGTTGCCTTGAAAATGTTTACACCGGGTAAGTAGTCCGGCGAAAAGTCAAACGTCGATGAGGTCATCGAAATCTTGTTGGGTTGCGACGTGCGGTCGTTCAACGTGAGCGCGCCGCTGTAGGTATTGGTTTGGAATGACCGGAACAGCATCGGGCCAAAAGGTTGCCCGGGTATTTCCGGATACGAATTCTTGTAGTTGTAGGTCGTGCCGCCCAAATTCGCCGCGCTGGGCTCTGAACCATCGAGCGTGTAAAGAATCGTTGCGCC
This sequence comes from Flavobacterium longum, assembly GCF_965137575.1. Lineage (NCBI taxonomy): Bacteria > Pseudomonadati > Bacteroidota > Flavobacteriia > Flavobacteriales > Flavobacteriaceae > Flavobacterium > Flavobacterium longum. The sequence continues at coordinate 84,505 of NZ_CBCRZJ010000002.1, forward strand.
CGGTTCGTTGCTGGTTAATGTCAGGGTAAATCCTGTCGTGAAGAAACCAGATTGTTGCGAGAACGTTGGCGGATCCAGTTGCCCTCCGGAACCCGCGCTTGGATTTTGGGCCGCGGGTGTGACCAAGGCGATGATATTGAAACTGCCCGTGCCGTTGGGCTGGCGTCCGAGCGATTGGTTGTTAGGGATGGCCGTGGCCGGCGCGACATCCACCGTAACGTTGCCGGGAGCAGTCAGTGTGATGGCTTCGCCGCCGCCGCTGATTTTCCAGTTGGTGTGCAACGGTTGGCCCGGCGTGGTGCGGTTTTTATCGGAACACCAGATGAGCAGATATCCATTGGCGGGCAAGTTTACGTTCGGGAACACCCATTTGTAGGGTTGCGCGCTGTCGTCGGTAAGGCCATACCCGTTGAGGTTGACCGCCGCCGGACCGTTGTTGTACAATTCTACCCAGTCCTGGAAAGAGCCGTCTTCATCGGTATTGATGGACGTATTCCCGGAAACGACTTCATTGACCACGACCTGGCTCTGGGCATGGCTGGAAAGTAACAGTGAAAAGGCAAAAAATGCCGCGCGTAAATATCGGATCATCTAGCTGTTTGTGTTTAAGCGGGAAAGGTAGCCAAACCACAACGGACGCTAAATTTTAGTCGTTACACGGCGCATTTTGACGATGAATTGCAGGTTGCCAAACTTAAAAATCGCTTAAAAGTCACTTAAGGAAAATTGTTGCAGGAAAGCCCTGATAATTCGAAAGATGACCGCCACAAAATAAAAAAGGAGGCCATCGAGACCTCCTTTTTCAATCAAAAAGATATGTTTATTTCTTGAAGATTTTCTTCGTTTCGGTCCTGCCGTCGCTGTTGAGTTGCAGCAAGTACAGGCCGCTGTTGAGTTCTTCAATGGAAAGTTGCGCTTCTGTGCTGAGTTTTCCGGCTTTCACCAGTCGGCCGTCCATCGAATAGACGTTGAAGGTCACTTCGCCATTGGTTCCGGCCACCGTGATGATGCCACTGGTTGGGTTCGGATAAACGATGAGTTTTACCAGATCTTGCGTTGGCGCATCGAGTGTGGTCGTACCGTGAACCGCAATGTTGTTAAAGGTAATGCGGTTGCCGTTGTCGACTTCCATATTGCTTCCCGTGAAACGCAGCCTGACCTTGAAGTTGGCGTTGTTGTTGGCTGCCAATACCGGCGTAAAATCAACCGTGTAAAGTTCAAATACCGAATTCAGCGTCAAGGTTGAAGATGCCAAACCAGTCGTCAACCAAACCGGCGTGCCTGCGTTTACGGAATAGTCTACCAAAATCCCGGTGGCATTGGTCAATTCGTTCATCGCCGCAAAAGAGAACTTGATGTCTTTGTAGTTCACCGTCGAGAAGTTAAACACCATCGTGTTGCCGTTTGCGCCGCTCGCCAAAGGTTCGGTAATCTGCAAGCCTTTCATGTTGGCCGCGACGTAAGCTGCGCCACCGTTGGCTTCCGGAATGTAGTTCAAAGGCGTTGGTTTGTTGCGGCGTTCCATCGAACCGTGACGCCACAATGGGTCAACCGATGTGTATGGATAGCCCGGCAAGCAAGACGTGTAGGAAATGTTTCCATCAACGGCATCGGCCTCGAAAGTCGTGGCCAAGTCGGTGAGCGGCGTGTCGTTCGGGATGTTGCTGTCCATGTACCAGAAATAGATTGGCTCACTTTGGGCTACCGTGACCGGAGCAAACACGGCAGTTACTGAAAACGCCGAAGCCGAACTGATCGTGATTTCATCGGTCGTCGCGGTAGAAGCGCCGGTCCAGTGGTCAAATATATAACCCGGATTGGCGATGGCCTTCAATTTCACCGGAATGTTCGAGAAATAGACGCCCGTCCAAGGATATGGGTTTCCGGTGATGCCGTCGGTGCCATCTTTAATGTCGATTGTATTGATCTTGACGTAACCGGCCGCAACGTCAGACACGTTCAAAGTCGCGTTGATGTTTGAAGTGATGCCGAACTTGCTACGGATGTGGTTGCGCTGGAACGCCGGGCGTTGGTTCGCGAATTCATTGTAGAAGTTGATGTAATAGTCGCGAGTGTCTAGGGTTTCCGGGTTTTTCCAACGGGCAATGTGCTCGTTCACTTCCGGAAGGATCGCACCATTCATATCGGCCAATATTTCCGTCACGCGCGAAGTCAGGAACGTGGTGTTCATCAAGTCGGCGAAACGGTTGATGAAGTAATTTTTAAACGTTGTGTTCTGCAACAATTTACGCAGGAACAACGTCGAATACGGCGGGTTCGGGTATGCCGGGCCGTTGGCCGCCGTGGCCGCCGCCAGGTTGTTGTGGCTGTAGTTGTCTGAAGTGATGCCGAAACTGTCGTCCATGTCATGGAACACAAAACGCCAGCGTCCGTCGTGGCCGTATTCGGCGCCCGGTGTAAACGGTACGCGCTTGCGCCAGTATACACGGTTGGTACCCGGCCAGTCTTGGTTGTCCATGTAAATGTTGGCGATGTAGTAATCGGCGAAATTCTCTACGTCCAGACGCGTGTTCACGTAAGCGTAATTAGCGTCTGAAATCGGGTCGTTGTTTTCAAACCAAGTCTGAAGATCGAGCCAATCAATGTTGTCGCCCGATTCGATGTACTCTGTAGCGATGCCGTCATTTTCGAGCAAATCCAGATCTGCATCGTCAATGCCGTACACCCTTTTGAAATAGTTGTCATCGCGTTTTTCCCGCATGTCCATGATGCCCCAATATTCTCCGTTGATCATGGCAATGGCCGGCTGGTATTCTTCAATCGTCGGCAACAGGTTGCGGCAAATTTGGTGGTTCACCACGTCACGCAACATCGTGTTACGGAAATCGCCGCCGCCGTTGCGGATGACCAATCGGTCAAATTTGTCTTCAATCAGGTTGCTGAAGAATTTGTAGTTGATTTTGTCGGCGCCGTATTCAGAACGGGCGTATACGTTGAACGACTTGTTTTCGTAAGTGCTGCTTTCCCCGCCGTGGATGCGCAAGCCAACAGTTTGGTTGACCACTTCCTCACCATTGACCAAGTAGGTCAGGTTGGCGGTTTGTTCGGTAGCGATGCCCGAGCGGTAGTAGTTGCCCACTTCCACATATTCCGGCGTATCGGCAGGGTTGGCGTCGCGCCAGTCGTCCCAGTCTTTACCGGCTACGTAGATGCCGTTGTTGTAGTCGAAGAGTTTGGCTTCGGTGATTCCGATGGAAACCACCGGCAAGGAGAAACGGCTCGCGCCCGAAGGCGTTACGATGTACGTTTCCGACGCGATCGGGCTGGTGAGTGCACCGGCTTTCACGACGATGGCGCGTACCACGGTTCCTTTGAAAATATTAAACGTCGATGGCAAATACGTGGGATTGTGTTTGTACGTCGCATTGATCATCGAGATGTCATTGGCCTGCGACGTGCGGTCTGCAATGGCAATCGGAGCCGTGTAGGCGAACGACTGGTAATTCTTGGTGAGCAGCGGCCCTTCGGAATCACCAGGTTGTTCTGCGTAGACGTTGCGATACTGATACGTGGTTCCCGCCAGGTTTGTCGGTGATGGATCAGACCCATCGGTTGTGTAGTAAATCGTGCCGCCCGCAACCGTAGTGGAAATCGTCAGGTTGAAACCGGCCGTGTAGAAACCGCTGTTTTGTGAAAACGTAGGCGCCGGAAGGATTTCGGTATAACCCACGCTTCCGTTCTGTGCAGCCGGGGTAACGGCGGTAATGTACATGAACGATCCGGTGCCATTGGGGATGCGGCCCCAGGAAATATTGGAAGTTGCCGGTGCAGCCGGAGCAGAATCTGCTGTGATGCCGCCCGGAGCGCTCAGGGTAATGGTTTCGCCTGCCGAACTGATTTTCCAATTGGTGTGCAAAGGCTGGCCTACGACCGTACGGTTTTTGTCTGAACACCAAATCAGCAAGTAGCTGTTTGCCGGCATGCTGACCGCCGGGAATGTCCATTTGTACGGGAGCGCGGCATCATCGGTCAGTCCGTAACCATTGAGATTAACTGCCGAGGCGCCAGCATTGTAGAGCTCTACCCAGTCTTGATAAGAGTCGTCTTCATCCTTATTAATGGTAGTGTTTGAAGAAAGGACTTCGTTGATTACCACTTGTCCTTGCGAAGGGCTCACAAAGCCAAGGCAAATCAATGTAAAAAAGAAGTAGGTAATTTTGTTCATTGCGTAATACGTTAAGGGATTGATTTTAAGCGATCCAAATGTATATAAATGGTTAGGAAAACATTTATTTATTCGACGTAAGGGTTTTTAAACTCTATGAAGTGCTGTTCTTAAGGGAATCTTAAGGCGTCAACCGATGCTTTTAGGAATTTGAATTTCGGGGCGTGTTCACTTGCTTTTTGTTTAAAAACGTTTACTTTTGCTCATTGAAACAACTAAAAAAAAGACATGAAAAAGGTATTATTTGGAGCGATGGCCATTTTGGCGATTTTTTGTTCATGTAACAATAAAGTTGAAAAAGAAGCGGAGAATACTGAGGCGCAAGCGGCAGTCCAGGCAGATACGCTGACGGATGTAGATAGGTATGAAGGGAAGGTTGTTGAATCTGAAACAGGCGAATGGTTTGTCATCAAAGATGGATTGCGCTGGAGGGCAATGTCTGAACCTGCCACAACAGACTATCTTAATTCTATTGCCGATGGCACAAACCATGTTGTTAGGGGTGTGCCGAACAAAACCTTGGAGCAATTTCCGATCGGCGGCGAGATACTCCCGAAATTGAAATACGTGGAAAAAGTAAATTGAAACACTCGAAAGAGTGTTTTTTTGTTAAAAGCCTGTTCCTAAACCAACCGCTAACCGTTTGAAAAGACTTATCGACAAAGCCACTGGCCACCTGTCACTGGTTATCATCATTCTTGGCGCCGCGTGCTTTTTTGCCGCTAACATTTTGTTGAAAGAGGTTTTGTCTGAACAAGCGTACGGGCAATACTCAATCGCAATAACGTACTTTTCAATCATATATATGTATGGGTTATTGGGGTCGGAGCAACTTTTTCTTCGGTTTTCACATCATATTGGGCCAAACACCATTACGACGCAGCGCTTTCAAAAGCAACTTATCATTTGCGTTATCTTGATTACTTCAGTCTTGGCGACGGTATTTTTCGCGGTCGGATATGGTCATGCGACGCACTGCAGCATTGTAATGCTTTATCTATCTTCGCTAGGGATTATTGGATTGTTGTACCTTTTCAATATTTTTCGCTTGAATGGGCAATTTGTATTCGCGCAGTTCCTTTCCAACTTCTGGAAAATCGTGCTCGTCCCGATTGCGGTATTATGGTACTTTAAGTGGTTGGCCGGGCTGCCGATGTTGATAGACATACTGATGGCTGCCATAATTATTTCAGTTGCCATTGCGCTTTTCGTCTTTTTCCGTCGGATACAATTCGTGTACGATGAATCTGTGTCGAGAAAAGAAACGTTGACGATGTTTTTCCATCAGTTTATCTCGATATCAGCATTTTCGCTGCTGATGTTCGGCGACCGTTTTATCATTGAGCGAAAATTCGGTGTGGCGGGTTTCGGCAATTATTTTTACCTCACGAACTTTTTTTTGGCGCCGTTTTCAATCTTGCAAAACTATGTGGGTTTTAAGCAGTTGGTTTTTTTCAAAAAGCATTTCACGATGACTGGGTTCGACGCCTTGAACCGAAAAATCCTATTGTTCAGCCTTGCCATGGGAATAGGTTTGTATTTCCTTCCGGCCATTGTTGGGCGTTTTGTACGGCTTAATTTTGATTTCGGGCGGTATCAGGCGGTCATTTTACTATTATTGATCTTGGGCGTAGCAAGGCTGTATTCTGCTTCCATTTTATCGGCGTTCGAAGCCAAGACAACGGTAAAGACGCTCCAAAAGGCAAATCTTATTTTCATCGGTTTGGCCGGTTTAATAATCGGTTTGGCGTTTTTGTTTTTTAATGCGCTGGAATGGATTATACTTGCCATGATCTTAATCTGGCTATTCCGCAGTATATTGCTTCGACAATTACTCTTAAAAATAGTAAACCAAGAGCCAAATCATTGATATGCTTTCGATCAGGAAAATTTACGTAACACTTTTTCTCATTGGGTTGTTTTTCTTTCCCTTCAATGATTTTGAAGGCTTTGAACCGCTTGGAGAATTCAAGAACGAAGCGGGCGCTTACTTTTTTCTCTTGGGTTTTCTTTTTTTCGGAATAGAAAGTTTGTATAGGGGAAAAATATCAATACCCTATAAAAGTCGGATTTTTCAGGTTCTGATGGTTTTCTTAATCTGGTGCGTCATCACCATTGTCTTGAATTTTAATAGCGTATCCGACAGTTACTTTAAGCATACTACCGGAATTTACAGGTTTATACGGCAGTTTATTTCGTTGCTTATATCCACATTTTTGTTTTTACTGTATTTCTGGAATGTGATTGTTAGATGGTCGGTCATAGAAATCTTAACCAAAATCAGACGTGTTTTGTTATACTGTATGATTTTCGCTTTTTCTTATGGCGTGCTCGAAACGGCAATTGTTTATTTCAACGTCGGTGCCGCCAGACCAATCCTTGACTTGTTCGATTATTTCCCATTTCTCGATGTTAATTTTCCACCGGGCGGCCGTATTTCGTCCGTCGCATATGAATCGCCGGCGCTTGGCAACTATCTCATTGCGGTTTCCGGATGGATGTTTAGTTATATTCTTACGGAAAAAAATAACCTTTACAAGTTCTTGCCAACACTAATGGTACTGTTCCTTACTTTCTTTTCGGGTTCGCGTACAGCCATGGCGACGGTAGGACTACAGGCCGTTATCTTGTTTGCAATCATGTACGCGATGCCTCAGTATCGCAGAACTGTCACCGTCGGCTTCGGCTACGTGGCCATTGTTGCCGCCATCATGCTGGCCGCCAACGGCGAGAACATCGTCAGGTCTGTTGACGAGAAACTAAAGAGTTTAAATTTTTCGCAGAACCTGAAGAAGAATGTGTCCAACCAGTCGCGATTTGGCATGCAATACGCGTCTCTTCAGGTGTTCAAGGAGCATCCCGTTGTTGGTGTCGGCTTCGGTCAGGAAGCCTATTATACACGGTTTGAATATCCCGGCTGGGCAAAGAAGGACAACTGGGAATTTAAGGCCATGTACCTCAACAAGAATTTCCCTTCTTTTCCCACATCTTATAACCTTTACACTAGATTATTGGCTGAAACGGGCATTATCGGCGTCCTAATTTGGTGTTTTATGATTTATCTCTGCATCGCAAATTCCATCAGGCTATTCAAAACCTCAAAAGAATATGAGAAAGTACTAGCCTTTATTCTCTTGATTTCGTTTACGGGCATGAGCCTGAATTGGCTCCAGACAGACTTCTTCCGTCAGTACGCATTTTGGCTCTGTTTTGTGATTATGATCCGGTTACTGGCTCTTCGCCAAGCAACACAAAAAGAGTTGCAGGGCCAATCACATTAGGCCGCTGTTTTTTCGATGAAAAAGCAATGTGATCTTATTCCGAAAAGGTCTAAAGACTGTTTTTTCGCAAGAGCTTTTTGATCCGGACCAGAAACTCGCGAGACATGAACAGCAAGGGGAAATTCCGAAGCAGGCCGTACACCGGCCAAAAGCCAAACTCGAAATTGTCTTTGATGATCCGGAGTCGGTCCCATACTTGGGCACGGCGGTTCTTTGACGAATAGCCTTTTTCGTTGATGGTATAGTAAATTAACGCTTCTGGAAGGTTTTCGACTTTGAATTTTTTTGAAACGTTAAAAACAAAAGCATAGTCTTCGGACCATCGGTATTTCTCTGGGAAAAACCCTACGGTTTTCAAGATTTCACTTCGAAACAACATCGTAGGATGGGCAAACATGGAGTTGACATACATGTGTTTCTTGATTTCTTTGTCTTTGACCGGATATTTGTGCGTGTATAGAAAATTACCTTTACTATCAATGCAATCTATCCAAGAGCCAATCAAGGCGATATCAGTGTTTTTCTCAAGATATTCGAGTTGCTTCCTGAATCGGCCGGGTTTGTTCAAGTCGTCGGAGTCCATGGTGCCGATGAATTCATAGGCGGGCTGCATTTCCGTAATACGCAGCAAACCCAAGTTACGCGCGGCGCCGCAACCGCCGTTCTTTTCCATGTTTACAATCCGCAGTTTGCCGGGTTTAAAATACGGTTGAAGTTCGGCTTCCTGTGGCCGGACTGTGCTTCCGTCATCCACAATCAAGATGTCAATCGGGATGTTTTCATCAAAAGATGCCAGCGATTGTTTTATGCGCTCATTGTCATTGTAGTGTGACATCAGCACGATTATCCTAGCTTTTGAACCGAGGGCAGAATCCATAAAAATGCAACGTATTTCGGCGCAAAAGTAACATTAAAAAACAAACCCGCGAACCGGAACCTATTTTTGATTTATTTTTACCACCAAAACCTAAATTCGCATGCGCCTTTCAAAAAACGAGCTCTACGATTTCATGTTTTGCTTGCTCATACTTTCTATACCGTATTCAAACAAAGCGCCCAATATCATTCTTATGGCGCTCGGTGTTTTCTTTCTGGCCGACTATAAAGCAATAAAATCCCTATCATTTAGCAGGCTCAAGACGTGGCCGTTGATGATTTTTCTGACATTTCTCGCCTATTTTCTGCTAATGGGCGCCGTAACGGGCGTTTTGGCGGACAACAAGTATGGTTTGTTTCCGCTTTTGGTAGCGATTCCGATTCTGGCGCTCAAGATTACCGACTTCAATCGATTATTGTGGGCCTTCTTACTCTCGGCGGTCGTGCTTTCGGTTCCGGCGATATACAATCTTCTGTCGTTTTATTTTAAAGTCGAACAACTCAGTCTCGGCGAGGGCACGTTCATCAATGATTTGCTTGGAATGGAAAGACCGTATCTGGGTTTCCTTTGCGTGATCAGCGTTTTTTCGGCACTAAGGCTGGCCTCGGAGTATCCTCGGTATAAAGTGGCATTATTGTCTATTGCGGTTTACATCGCCTTGTTCGTTTTCTTTATTTCGGCGCGTATCTCAGTGCTCACTATTTTGGCGATGACGGCGCTTTATTTCATATTTTATATAAAAATGTCGTCCATAAAGCGGATCGGATTGGTGTCCGTCATGTTGCTCATCCCGGCGCTCATTATTTTATCGAGCAGTAATTTACGGATGCGGTTTTTTATCGGAGAAGACTGGGCATCGTCCGTTAAGGCACTCAAGCGTTACGAACCACGACTCATCACATGGGATTGCGCACACGACATCGCTATAGACCATAACTTCAACCCAATCGTCGGGCTTACTTCGTATAGCGTACTAGATGACAAACTCATTGAATGCTATGGTACTAAAATGGAAAACAAGCATAGGGCGAACTTTTTCATCGAGCGCAAGCTCAACACGCACAACCAGTACATTTGCTACTATCTCCTTACCGGTATTATAGGTCTTGGCTTAATTTTGCTTTTTTTTGCGTCTGGCCTAATTTGCTATCGGCAAGATTTCACGAAAGTGGCCATGTTGGTCGCCATCATGTTTTTCTTCGTTGTCGAAAACGTAATGAACAGGCAAATGGGCAATTATTACTTCATTTTGCTCCTGGCTTTTGTCAGTCTGCATCCCAAGAAACAAAATCCGGTAGCGCCGCCACAGGCTTAAAGTTTCGCTTTTTCTTTTTTGTCGGAAAAAAACAGATTATTTTTGGCCATCCAATCCAATACCTTTATTCGTTGAAAAAAGCACTCGTTGTTGACTGGCTTGACAAATACGGCGGCGCCGAAAGAGTTATTGCCACATTTGAGAAGATTTTTTCATTTGATGTTACCTACACGTTGGTGAACATCATGGAACAGGACAACCTTAGGAAAATTTATCCCAAGGGCACTGAAGTACTCAAGGAAACTAGGCTGAAGAAACTCAATAAAAAGTTCAGGGTTGTTTTCTTCTCGTTCCAGCATTTTATCAAGACCATCAAGATTGACCGCGATATAGATTTGATCCTGTCTTCCTCGCACGCAGTGGCGAAAGGCGTCCGGAAAAGCCGTCCAAACCAATTGCACATCAGCTACTTCCAAGCGCGTAATTTCAACTACATATGGAGCGACTATAAGTTGTATTTCGGGGCGTTTAGGCATTTGCTGTATCCTATGGTGCACTACCTTCGCAAAGAAGACATTCGGCAAGGTCAAAATCCAGATTACATTATCAGCAATTCAGTCTTCGTACAGCAATGGGTTAGGGAAAAATATGGCAGGGAGTCAACAGTCATCTATCCGCCGGTAGATCTTGAGCCTTTTCATTTGGAAACAGAAAAAGAAGATTATTTCGTTGCCGTGGGCAGGTTGGTTTATGTAAAGCGCTTCGACATTGCCATTAAAGCATTTAACAAAAGCGGGAAAAAGTTGATTGTGATAGGCGATGGCGATCAGGCGCGCTACCTCAAAAAGATGGCTGGTCCGAATATAATCTTTACCGGATTTCTAGATTCTTCAGAGGTTCACCACTACGTCAGTAAAGCAAGAGGATTTATCCAGACCGGAATCGAAGGTTTTGGCATTGCACCTATCGAGGCGCAGGCATGCGGAACTCCTGTAATTGCCTACGCCGATGGCGGAGTGGTCGAAACCGTCAAACCGGGCGAGACAGGCGTATTTTTTGAAGCTCAAACTGTGGAGTCGCTCGGGCGCGCACTCGAAATGTTTGAATCTACTTCGTTCAACGCGCACGCCATTCGGACACATGCCATGCGATTCTCTACAGACCGGTTCGAAAAGGAAATAACATCTTTTGTAACCGAAAAGTGGCGCGCGCACAACCAACACTTTTCTTAAACAGTGTAAAGAAATCTACAGAACGGTAGTTTAATACGCGCCAAATTTTTATGTTTGCAACACAGTATATAACGGTAGTATCCAAGCTTCGGTTATAAACAAAATCGCACATGAAAAGAATCCTCATTACCGGAGCCGCCGGATTTCTTGGTTCGCACCTCTGTGACCGTTTTATTGCAGAAGGATATTACGTTATAGGGATGGACAACCTTATCACCGGCGACCTCAAAAATATCGAACACCTTTTTAAACACAAAGATTTCGAATTTTATCACCACGACATCACTAAGTTCGTACACGTTCCCGGAAAGCTAGATTACATCCTGCATTTCGCCTCGCCGGCCAGCCCAATCGATTATTTGAAGATTCCAATCCAGACGCTCAAGGTCGGTTCACTTGGTACGCACAACCTTCTTGGCTTGGCGCGTGTCAAGAAAGCCCGCATCCTGATTGCATCCACATCTGAAGTTTATGGCGATCCGCTCGTGCATCCGCAGACAGAAGAATATTACGGCAACGTGAATACCATCGGGCCACGCGGCGTGTATGATGAGGCCAAGCGTTTCCAGGAATCAATTACAATGGCCTACCATACGTTCCACGGGGTTGAAACCCGCATCGTGCGTATTTTCAATACATACGGCCCGAGGATGCGATTGAACGACGGACGCGTCATCCCGGCCTTCATCGGCCAGGCATTACGTGGCGAAGACTTAACCGTTTTCGGCGACGGTTCGCAAACACGTTCTTTCTGCTACGTTGACGACCAAGTGGAAGGCGTATTCAGGCTGTTGCATAGCGACTACGCCTATCCGGTGAACATTGGCAACCCAGATGAAATCACGATCAAGGATTTTGCGGAAGAAATCATCAAACTCACCGGAACCGATCAGAAAATTGTTTATCATCCGCTCCCGATGAACGATCCGTTGCAACGTCAGCCAGACATCACTAAGGCCAAAGCCATTCTGGATTGGGAGCCAAAAGTGGGTCGTGCCGAAGGGATGAGAATCACTTACGAATATTTCAAATCATTGTCTGACGAAGAACTTCTGAAAGAAGAACACAAGGATTTCACGAAGTATATTCATTGATGGTCGCAGCGCAAACAGGAAGATATTCTAAGTACATCCGGCCAATCAGCGTGTTTTTTGATTTGGCCGTAATTACCGTCTTTGCGCTATATTTCTACCGTGATTTACGGCTGGATTTCCACATTTACTTATTGTATCAAGTCATCGCGTGGTTGCTGATTGCCTATATTGTCAAGTTTTACAGCATTTATCGCTTTACGACGCCCGTCGAAATCCTGTCGAAGCTCGTCAAGCAAGGCGCCATTTTCCTGCTCGTAGTTATTGCGTATTTTCCGTTTTCGAAGCAATCCATCTTCAGCGGAAAGGCCATCGCCATTTGTCTTAGCGTGTCGTTTGCCGTCATTACCTTGTCTAAGACGATGTGGTTTTACTACTTAAAGAAATACCGCATCGTTACCGGCAGTAACTTCCGCAGCGCGGTCATCATTGGCTATACGCCCGAAGCCATCAATCTCAAGGAAGTTTTCATGACCAGGAACGATTACGGCTACCGGTTCATGGCATTTTTCTCGGACAAGAAAACCAACCCGAATATCAAGGGAAAAATCGATGACGTAAAACCATTTGTCATCGCCAACAACGTCGATGAGATTTATTGTTCGCTCAACGAAATCAGCAATGACCAACTTAAGGACTTAGTCGATTTCGCCGACGAGCAAAACAAAACGCTCAAGTTCATTCCCGACACGAAGGAGATTTTCTCCAAAAACCTGAAAATTGACTACTACGAAATGTTTCCGGTGCTTTCGCTGCGCAAAACCATGTTGCACGACCCGGTGACCAAAGCCTTTAAACGCGCTTTCGACATTGTTTTTTCGTTTTTGGTGATTGTCTTGCTCTTGTCTTGGCTTACGCCGCTTCTGGCCATATTGATCAAGCTCGAATCACGTGGCCCGGTATTTTTCAAGCAAGGCCGTCCCGGGTTGAATGAAACCGAATTTTTCTGTTATAAATTCCGCTCGATGCGCATCAACAAGACCACTGAGCGTGAAGCCTCGAAGAATGACCCACGCGTCACCAAAGTCGGGCGGTTTCTCCGCAAAACAAGCTTGGACGAACTCCCGCAATTCATCAATGTATTGTTGGGCGACATGTCTGTCGTTGGGCCGCGTCCGCACTTATGGTCGCAAAATAAAGCTTATGGCAACCGGATCAAGCGATACATGGTGCGCCACTACGTGAAACCAGGCATTACCGGATTGGCGCAGGTGAAAGGCTATCGCGGCGAAATCGAGACCGACGAAGACATGGTCAACCGGATCAAGTTTGACGTATTCTACATAGAGAATTGGTCGTTGTTCCTCGACCTGAAGATCATCGTCCAAACCGTCATCAACATTTTTAAGGGCGAAGAGAAAGCCTACTAAAACACGCGCTTTTCAATCAATCCGGCCATTTGCGCGTCGAGGTTGAATTCCCGAGAAGCCGTTTCGAACACTTGTTTTTTCATCGATGCGATGTGTAACTTGTCAAGCGTAGCAATCTCGCGGAGCTTGGCGTTCAAATCGTCAAAATCGCCTACTTCGGCCACCCAGCCAAGGTTATTTTCCCGAACAATGTCGCCGCCTTCGCCACCACCGAAATACAACAGTGGCAAGCCGAGCGCGCCGTATTCGAAGATTTTCGATGGCACCGAACCGTAAATCCTTGTGGTGAGCGGTACGAATGCAATGTCAAAAGTCTCCAACATCCCGTGTAATGCCTGGCGTTCCAGCATGCCGTGGAACCGAATGTTTTTTTCGGGATGCGACGCGATGTAAGCTTCGATCTGTGCTTTTTCGGCACCGTCGCCGAAGATGTGGAATTCGATGTTCAGTCCGGACAATTGCATCTTGTCGCACGATTCGAGAACACCTTGCGCCACACCGAGCAATCCCGCATAAAAAAGCCTGATGTGCTGCCCGCTTTCTTTGGGTGAGAACCCAGGTTCGTGTTCGGGGAAATTTCGGTAGAGAAAGCACGGTTTATTCGGGACGATGCCTTGCACATGGCTGATGATTTCGTTGGATTGGCCCAGCACGAGCGTGGCTTTCCGGTAAATCGATTTTTCAATCCAAAGCAGGCGTTTGTGCGAAAACGAATCCTTTTTCAAGACGCCGAGTTCGATGGCTGCAGACGGCCACAAATCAGAAACATTGAGTATGATTTTGCGTCCGCGCCAAGACAGCACCGTGACGGCGATGAACGACAGCAGCAGCGGCGGCGATTGCACGACGACTTTCTGGGGCAATTTTCCGAAAAGCAAATGGAAGAACAACCCGACCGAAAAGGACAAAATCGACACAATCCGCTTCAGGATGTTTTTGCTGTTGCTCGGGTAAATCCAGAGTCGTTTCACCGCAATGCCGCGCAGGTTTTCGCGCACCGAGAATTTGCCTTTGTAATCGGGAAACAACGCGCCCTTCGGGTAATTCGCCAATGGGCACACCACTTTAACCTCGTAGCCGTTTTGTTGCAATTTCAACGCAAGCTGTTCGATGCGGTTGGCCGCCGCGCCTTTTTCCGGCGGATAATAGTTGGATATGATGAGGATTGGCTCGGTCATTTCCGGAGTAGGATTTCCACGATGCGTACCGACGCGCGTCCGTCCCAAAGCTCTGGAATGCCGCTGTCGCGTGGTCCGTTCTTTAAGAAAGAGGTGTAGGCCGACGCAAGGTTTTCCAGTTTGACGCCCACGAGTGTATTGGTGCCAATGGTTTGCGTTTCAGGCCGTTCGGTTGTGGTGCGCATCGTAAAGCACGGGATTTTCAACACGGTTGTTTCTTCTGAAATGCCGCCCGAATCGGTAATCACCGCAAAGGCATTTTTGATCAGATACATGAAGTTCAGATAACCTTGCGGCTCGGTGAACAGGATGTTTTTCAAGTTGAGGTTTTGTTCGCCCAAAATGGCTTTCGTCCTGGGGTGAATCGGGAAAATCACCTTTTTGCCTTCGCACATGTTATCGATGCCCTGTAGGAGTTTCACCAATGATTGTTCTTCATCTACGTTCGATGGCCGGTGCAACGTCAGGATGACATAATTGTCTTTTTCAAGCCGGAACGCTTCCCAGAAATCCGGTTTTTTGATGCGGTCGAGATTACCCAGCAGCGTATCGATCATGACGTTGCCCACGAAATGGATGTGGTTTTTGTCCGCACCGTATTTGAGCAGGTTTTCGCCCGCAGTCGTTGATGTGGTAAAGAAATAATCCGTAATCGAATCCGTAACAATGCGGTTG
Source organism: Flavobacterium longum (assembly GCF_965137575.1). Taxonomy (NCBI): domain Bacteria; kingdom Pseudomonadati; phylum Bacteroidota; class Flavobacteriia; order Flavobacteriales; family Flavobacteriaceae; genus Flavobacterium; species Flavobacterium longum. Next base: position 99,650 of record NZ_CBCRZJ010000002.1, read on the forward strand.
ATTTCTTCGGGCATTTCCATGTCGCCAGACCGGATGCCGGCTTCCACGTGCGCGACCTTGATGTGCATTTTCTTGGCGACGATCGCGCAGGCCATGGTGGAATTCACATCGCCCACAACCAAGACCAGATCACACGGGTGTTGTTCGAGTTCTTTCTCGAAAGCCACCATGATCGCTGCAGTCTGTATGGCTTGCGAACCGCTTTTCACTTCCAGATTGGCGTGTGGCTGCGGGATGTTTAGTTCTTCAAAAAAAGTATCGCTGAGGTTTTTGTCGTAATGCTGGCCGGTATGCACCAACCGGTAATTGATTTGGTTTCCGGCGGTGTGCGCGGCTTCAATCGCCTTGATGATCGGGGCAATCTTGATGAAATTCGGGCGTGCGCCGGCAACTATCGTGATGTTCATTGCTTCAGTTTAATGATTTGCGCCTTGGCGGCATCGATTCGGTAATATACCTTGGGTTTGTCGCCGAAAGGAGAGACAATAATTTTGTTCGGATCTTTTGTATCGGTTTCGTGGGTAAAGCCATTCAGACAGCTTTCCACGCGATCGTCATCTATTGATTCGAGATTCATCACTTCGTCGAAGTGCAACGTGACGTAACCGATTTCCTGTCCGGCGCCGCACATGCCTTGCACATTGTCGCGCGACGGGCAATCGTATTTGAGCAACGCGCGATTTTCTTCCTTGCCGCGGTAAAAACCTTCGAGCGTAAAATCGTGAATGTACAGGTTCAATTGGCGCAGGTCAATCCAAACGTCTTCCTCTTTTTGCGGGATGCGCAGGAATTCCCGTTCTTTCCAGACGGCAATTTCGTCAGCCGATACGCCGCCGACGGGCAGTTTCCTGTTCCCTTTTTGCCAACTTCCGACCAAACAATCGCCTTCATGCGCAAAGGTAAATTTTTCGTCATATCCGCTCAGATTTTGCAGTTTTTCAGCGCGTTCCCAGACGTTGTTGCCCTCGACTTGCAGCGTCGTCACCTGGTTTCGTTTTTCGTCCGATGCAAAACTATACAGCGTCAATCCGTTGCAGTAAATCCCGACGAGCGGAATCCTGATCTGCTTGTTGTCGTAGACATACCAGCCGCTGACCGAATAGACCGATCGGGCGTCCATATCGGCGTCCTCATATTGGAGGAAAATCGTGATCTGGTATTTTCCGTCGATGATAGCCGGAATCATGCGCTGTCCGGTCATCGGTGCAACAATTTCGGGCTGCGGTTGCGCAAAGCCGGAAAGCGAAAAAATTACGATTACTATAACAATCAATTTTTTCATTGGACGAGCGAGGTAAATTGTTTGAGCTTGCCGCTTTTCCCGCGTTCCGATACGTCAGTACGATGGAAACGGAACGCCAGTCCGGGTTCGAGATAATCGCACAACACATTTGAATAGTGTGTCATCTCGGTTTCGTTGAGCGGCCGTTCACTGACGTAATCGATGTCAAAAGTATCGGTTTTTATTTGCTTGATCGTAAATTCCTTGACATTTCCGTCATCGTCAAAGAGCTTTTTTGTGATGGAATAAAACGTCATGCCCGGAGACCGTTTCCCGCTCGGCAAAATAGCCACATCATTGGAGCGCCCGATGAGTTTTTTCAGGATTGGTTTCTTGGCGGTGCTTTTTTCATCCAATATGCCGATGTCGTTCACATCGTACCGGATCATCGGGTGTGCTTTGTTGTACAACAACGTCACGATGATGCGGCCTTGTTGTCCGTAGGGCAGGATGTTTCCGGCGTCGTCCACGATTTCCACGAAACAGGTTTCGGCGTTCACCTGCCATTCTCCCGAAGCGTTTTCCATGGCAATCAAATCCAGTTCGGCTGCGCCATATTCGTTCACGACAGGCAAGCCGAGTTGGGTTTCGAGCAACTTCCGGTCTTTTTCGAACAGCATTTCAGAAGTCGTGATGCAGACTTTGAGCGTCGGGCAAACGTCTTTCAAAATGAGGTTTCTGTCCTTGAGGTATTTGGCCAGCAGCACGATTGAATTCGTATAGCCGTTGATGTAATCGAATTTCTTTCTACGGAACACATCGACCATCCGCGCCATGCCGGCATCCGAAAAATCGAAGATGTCAAACCGGTACCGGCGGCTCAACACGTCCTTGAGTTTGAGTTTCAGCCCGGCCACAAAGTCCAGCGTCCGGCCGTAGAATCGCGCCTGTAAAGAGGTGTTGTAATCGATACCGTGCCAGTTCCAGCGCCGCATGATGTTGGCCCAGATCAACGCGTGGCAGGGTTTGTCCTTGGCGAAAACCATCGGGTCGCCACTGGATCCGGACGTCTTGTTGATAAAAACATTCTTCTCGGTGTAGCCGTCAGAAAGCCGTTCCCGGAGTGGCCGTTGCAAATCCGCTTTTTTCATGATGGGCACCGAGGCCCAATCTTGAATCGGCTCGCGGCCCGCGATGTCCTGATACAGCTTATTGCGCATTTGGTGGTACGCCACGATTTCCCGTTTTTTCTGGTCGATGAAGGCTTGATATTCAGCCTCGGGCACGGCCAATATTTCCGACAATTGCTCGCGTGCCTTACCGATGGGGAAGCCATTGAGTTGGAGCGAGATGTCGAATATTTTAGGCATTTTATTTTGGCTGGGCCGCTTTCATGGTTTCTAATACTTCCGGATTTAAAAGCAAGTATAACAGCGTGCCGCCCAAGGCCAATACCATTATTGTCCCGAACATCAACACGAATGTCAATATCAACCGCAAGATGATTGGGCCGGTCGGTTTGTCTGGATATAGCTGGACGAAAAACCAGATTCCGATCCCAAACATCGAAAACAATGACAGCACGGACGGAATCATTACAAACAACATTGGACTTTCACGAAGAAAATACTGGATCGGCAAAGTCACCGTGATGCTGAAAATGAGTGTCGCCGCGTAGAAATAGGAATTGGCAATGACGTGCTCGCAGTAATTTAGTCCCCATTTTTTGAATGAAATCCAAGAAAAAATAGCGGCAAAAGGAACCGACAGCAACATGAAAATGGCTTGGTATTTCATAAAGCTCGCGGAGAAGCCATCGGCGAAAGTGCTTTTCACGTTTTGCATCTCGTTGAATTTTTGCTGCACTTCAAGCGGATGGATGAAAGCGTTGGTAATGAACGCCGAAATACCGGCAAGCAAGAATACCAACAGAATGGGCTTGTAATGATTTACCCGGTTGCCGTGGATAAATTCCAAAGCCGTCGTGCCGGGTGCGCGCATGATTTTCTTGATGCTGTAGAAAAGTCCTTTGTTGGTATGGATGAGCACATACTGCATCTCATCCTTGATGTATTTGCCATCGATGCGCTTGTGTTTTTTCTGGCCGCAATTGCCACAGAAATTCGCCACAACCTCGTGCTGGCAGTTTCTACACGTTTCGTTCATGGGTAAAGGATTTGTCCAAAATTACTATTTCTGGCGAGTGCGGCAAATGAGGCGAAAACTTTTTTGGATTTAATTTTATTTCAGGGCAAAACGGGCTAATTTTGCGCGACAACACAACATTATGACTGTATTACTCCTCGGATCGGGCGGCCGCGAACATGCACTCGCCTGGAAAATCCTCCAAAGCCAGAATTGCACCCAATTGTTCGTTGCGCCCGGTAACGCCGGAACCGCCGCGATTGCTTCCAATGTTGATCTCAGCCCGGTAGATTTCCATTCCCTCAAAGCGTTTTGCATCCGCGAAAGCGTAGATATGGTTGTGGTTGGCCCGGAAGATCCTTTGGTGCAGGGCATTTACGATTTCTTTCAAAGCGACGAAGCGCTACAACACATTCCGGTCATTGGGCCGTCCAAACAAGGCGCGGCGCTCGAAGGTAGCAAGGAATTCGCGAAGCAATTCCTAATGCGCCACAACATCCCGACCGCAGCATACGAGAGTTTTACCAAAGAAACGGTTGACCAAGGCTGCAAATTTTTGGAAACCCTGCAACCGCCGTACGTGTTGAAGGCCGATGGATTGGCCGCAGGGAAAGGTGTCGTGATTCTGGCCGGATTGGAAGAAGCCAAAGCAGAATTGCGGTTGATGCTCGAAGGCGAGAAGTTCGGGAGTGCGAGCGCGAAGGTCGTCATCGAGGAATTCCTCGACGGCATCGAATTGAGTTGTTTTGTCCTGACTGACGGAAAGAACTACAAAATACTGCCGACCGCGAAAGACTACAAGCGCATCGGAGAAGGCGACACGGGTTTGAATACCGGCGGCATGGGCGCGGTTTCACCGGTTCCGTTTGCCGATGACGTGCTGATGGAGAAAATCGAAACCCGTATTGTGAAACCAACCATTGCCGGTTTGCAGAAAGACGGTATCGAATACAAAGGTTTTGTGTTTATCGGTCTGATTAAAGTGAAAGGCGAACCGTTTGTCATCGAATACAACGTGCGCATGGGCGATCCGGAAACTGAAGTCGTCATGCCACGCCTGCAATCCGATTTGTTGGAATTGTTTACGGCCGTATCTGAGCAAAAACTGGATGAAGTCGATTTGGAAATCGATCCGCGAAGCGCCGCCACAATTATGATGGTTTCTGGCGGTTATCCGGAAGATTACGAAAAAGGGAAAGTGATTTCAGGGATAGAGAACGTCACGGAATCCATCGTCTTCCACGCCGGGACAAAACTAGAAAACAATCAAGTCGTCTCAAACGGCGGCCGCGTGCTGGCCGTGACTTCGTATGGCGATACGTTTGATTCGGCCATAAAAAAATCTTACCAAAGCCTTTCGATGATCAGTTTTGATAAGATGTATTATAGAAAAGATATCGGCTTCGACTTAGAACTTATTTAAGTACTTGCAGCCAAGCTGAAAACGCTTAAATGGGTTCTTATTTTAGGAACGAGTGCGCCGTAGTATCTTGGTTTTCTTCCCCGTTGTCTTTGTGCAGCTTGAGCTGTTTGCACCAATAGTAGGTAGCACCGGCACAAATGATCATAAAAATCCAGTTCATCGTGTTGGCGCCCCACCAGGTTGATGGCTCGGTATGCCTGAGGAAATCAAGCGGCGCAAAAAGATAGTCAACGAACAGTGTCTGGATTCCTTCGAAAAATGCTTTCATTTTTATGAGCGTTATTTTTACATTTACAAAAGTATAAAATATCCTAATGCTCACAAGTCTTTTTCGAAAATCTACGCCGCTGAACTATGCACTGGTCATTATTGCCGCAACCGTTCTCTTTTTCATGTACCAGTTCGGGCATGTGTACCGACTAATAGGCTCGGTCAATTGGCTGGAAAAGACAGGGTTATGGCTCGTGATTTTGTTCTCGATGTTCACCGCGAATTTCATCGTCAAGAAGAACACCATCAGCCGTGACAGCGCTTACACAGTGGTTTGCTACCTGATGTTTTTGGTTTGTTTCCCGTCGTTATTCGACAGCCCGAACCTGATTTTGTCCCACTTTTTTATTCTCCTGGCGTTGCGCCGGTTGGTGTCGTTGCATTCGTTGAAGGCTTCCAAGGAAAAGATCTTTGATGCCTCGCTCTGGATTTTCGTCGCGGCGTTGTTCCACTTTTGGAGCATCCTGTTCATTGCTTTGGTGTTCATCTCGATCCTGTTCCACGTTTCCCGCGACTATCGCAACTGGATTTTGCCCTTCATGGCTTTTTTGGCCATTGCCACATTGTTCATGTTGTATGCGTATATGTTCGATGCGTCTGTCTTTGAACATTTGCAGGAGAAGATGCAAACCAATGTATCCATTGATTATTTCACCGACCAATCGCAAAACATTGCCCTATCAACGTATGCGGTCATGGCCTTGTATTTTACCGCAGCGATGGTTTTCACATTAGGCCATCGCCCGCTGCAGTTGCAATCGTCGTATAAAAAAATCGTGGCGTCGTTCTTTATTGGGGTGGTAATTTTTCTGATTTCGCCTGTAAAGAGCAACGATTTACTGGTGTTTACCGTGGCCCCGCTATCATTTATGGCAACAGCGACCATCGAATATAAGTACCCGACCATCAAGGAAGATATTATCCTGGCGGTGGTCATTGGGGCAGGAATGTTCTTGTTTTTCCTGCAGTTGTGATTAACGATTTTTACTGGAAAGCCGTAATGCGATGTGGTTTGGAAATCGTTTTTTTGTAAGGGCGTAAACCCGAAAGGTTTTTAAAACCTTTCGGGTTTACGACACAATTACAATTTATTCCCATACGCCAAATCACCGGCGTCGCCCAATCCGGGAACGATGTAGTTCTTTTCGTTGAGTTTTTCGTCGAGCGCGGCCACCCACAAATGCACGTTTTCCGGCAGGTGTCGGTTCAGGTGTTCGATGCCTTCCGGCGCGGCAATGACTACGGCAAGATGGATTTCCTTGGGCGTCCCGCGTTGCATCAGCCGGTTGAAAACAGCGACCATCGATTGCCCTGTGGCGAGCATCGGATCAATCAGCAACAGGTTTTTCCCGTTGATGTCCGGAATCGCCTGGTATTCCACGACGATGTCAAAATGGTTCTCGTCGTCGGTATGGTGCCGGAACGCAGAAACAAATCCGTTCTCGGCATTGTCGAAGATGTTCAAAAAGCCCAAATGCAAGGGCAATCCGGCGCGCAGGATCGAACACAGAATTTGCTTGTCGGCCAATTGCGTGGTATGTTTCGTGCCCAACGGCGTCTGGATGTCAACCGGCGCATAACTGAAAGTCTTGCTCATTTCGTAGGCCATGATTTCGCCGATGCGCTCGATGTTGCGCCTGAAACGCATGGAATCGTGGTGAACATTGACGTCCCGGATTTGTCCTAGAAAGTGATTTAGGATGCTGTTTTCCTGCGAAATGTAATGGATCTGCATAAGAAATATTTAGAACGTAAAATTATAAAAAGTATCTTTGCTCTTTAAAATTCAGACTATGTTTTCACAACTCGCGTTCCCTGTCTTCGAGCAGTGCATCAAGGATTACCACGTGCACGACAACATTGACCAGCCGGTCTCGAACCCGTATCCGAAAGAGCAGATCGAACATTTGCTGTATCTCAAAAACTGGATCGACACCGTACAATGGCATTTCGAGGATTTGATCCGCGACCCAGAAATCGATCCGGTGGAAGCCCTGAAACTCAAGCGCCGCATAGATGCCTACAACCAGCAGCGTACGGACATGGTCGAGTTCATCGACAGTTATTTCCTCCAGAAATACGCCGACGTCACACCAAAGCCATCGGCCAAGATCAACTCAGAAAGCCCGGCTTGGGCCATTGACCGCTTTTCAATCCTGGCGCTCAAGATTTACCACATGCGAGAAGAAGCCACACGCGTTGATGCCACACCCGAACACCGCGCGGCTTGCCAGACCAAGCTCGACATCCTGCTCGAGCAGAAAATCGACTTGAGTTCGGCCATCGACGATTTGCTCAACGATATCGCGTCGGGTGACAAATACATGAAGGTGTACAAACAGATGAAAATGTACAACGACGAGGCGCTCAACCCGGTATTGTACCAAGGCAAAAAATAATTGTCTTACAAAATCAAACATATTGCCGTCATCAGGCGCTCCGCTATGGGAGATGTCGCGATGACGGTTCCTGTTTTACGGCAACTTGTCGCGCAATACCCTGAGTTGAAGATCACGGTCGTGTCGAAAGGTTTTTTCAAGCCTTTTTTCGATGACATCCCGAATGTATCATTCTTGGCAGCCGACACACCCGAACGCGGCACCGGATTGTCCGGCATCATCAGGCTGTTTCGCGATTTGCGCAAATTGAAGGTGGATGCGCTTGCCGATTTACACAATGTATTGCGGTCGAAAATCCTTCGCCTGCTGTTCGCTATGGTAGGGAAAAACACCGCTAGTACAGACAAGGCCCGGGCCGAGAAGCGCGCCCTCATCCGTCCAGAGAATAAAGTGTTCAAGCCTCTCAAACCCGTTACCGAACGGCATGCAGAGGTCTTTGCCGCGCTGGGTTTCCCGATAGATTTGTCGCACCCGATATTTCCGGCCAATAAGCAGATGGACGAAGTCGTCCGGTCGCTGGCCGGCGCCAAATCAGGCCAATGGATCGGCATCGCACCGTTTGCGCAACACCAGGGCAAAGTCTATCCGGCAGATCTGATGCAACAAGTCATTGACCAATTGGCTGAAAATGCCAGTGATAGAATCTTCCTCTTCGGCGCGGGCAATGCTGAAACCGATATTTTAAATCGGTTTGCGAAAGGCCGTGAAAACGTCATTGTCGTGGCCGGAAAAATCAAATTCACGCAGGAATTGCAATTGATTTCAAACCTCGATTTGATGCTCAGCATGGATTCGGGCAACGCGCACATCGCCGCCATGTACGGCGTAAAAACCGTGACGCTTTGGGGCGCGACGCATCCGTTTACGGGCTTTGCACCATTCGCGCAGCCGTTAGGGAATGCGCTTACCGCAGACCGCGAACAGTTCCCGAAATTACCTACTTCGGTTTACGGAAATGTAAAAGTGGCCGGCTATGAAGACGCGATGCGGACGATTGCACCAGACACAATCATAGCGAAGATTCATACTTTGTTGGCGTCGCGATGAAAACGATTCTTGGCGATTTGTATCTGACATTGGTTGGCGCCGCTTTCGCCCGATTCAAGTTCCGGGACCGCAAAGTTCGGGCAGCGTTTCTGGCGGATAATTTCGACTCGAAGTACGACCGTTACGGCGCATATGTCTTGGCGCATTCATTTAAAAAAATGTTGTTGCTTTTCGTAGCAATGGTATTGGTCGCGTTGGTTGTGGCTATCGTTTTCGGATAAAACACTAGCGCTTTTTCGTCACGCCGATCATTACGCCAAAACTCCCGTCAGTTTGCACCCATTTTTTTTCGGGCAAATACATCCGCGAGACGAAACCATCCAAATACAGCGCATTTTTGCAGCCCAACTCCTGAAAGTACTTCGCAAAGTCATAGAAGTTGGTTTCCGTTTTCGAGAGCGCAAAGACGATGGTTCCGTCGGGCAAAATACCCACGCCGTTACGGATGTTCAGGTTGGTTGATCCTTCCTTGAACGCCGAATGGATTTTGCCGTCAATGACCAGCATCGGGCCGGATTGCGTGGCGAAATCGATGTTGTTTTTCATGCGGAAATCCTCGGTTTTGACGACATGCGCTTTTTTTCCGACCCAATAAAATACGCCGTTGGGTTTTAGGTAGAAATTCCCGCTGCCGTTGCCGTTATCGATAGGCGCCTTTGTTTTCCGTTGCTGGATGAACAAGCCTTGCGGCGACTGGTCTTTTCGGTACATGCCGGCGTTCATCGCAAATACGAGTTCGCGGTGGTTTTTCTTGAGGAGTGATTGCAGGTTCTTGAAGTTGCCGATGATTTGGCCCTTGTCATCTTTCCAATACAGTTGCAGATCCTGCTTTTGCAGATTTACCGTGTAGGAAATGATCTCGGTATGCGAAAAGTTGTCGCTGAAGGCCAGCAGCGAAAATGCCACGGACAATCCAATCAGGCGAAGCCATTTCACGGGTTACACGTCGTCATAATCTACATACACTTCAGCAGAAGTCGGGTGCGCCTGGCAAGTCAAAATAAGCCCTTGCGCGATTTCGCCGTCGGTCAAGATGGTGTTCTTTTTCATCTCGGCCGAACCCTTGGTGATGCGCGCCATGCAACTGCTGCAAATGCCGCCCTGGCACGAATACGGCGCGTCCAAACCTTGCTTGAGCGCGGCTTCCAGAAGCGTCTGTTTCTGCGACATTTCAAACGTGGTTTCGTCGCCATCAACCATGACGGTAATCTTGGTGTGGCCTTCCAGTGATGCTTCGATTTTATTGTCTGCCGTGGCGGCAAAGAACAACTCGAACTTGATGTCTTTTTCCTTGACGTTGTGTTCTTTCAAGACATCGCTGACGGTATTGATCATGGCTTCCGGACCGCACAGGTAGAATTTGTCGAATTCCATTTCCTTATGCTTGTTGTTGAGGATGAAATTCACGGTAGAACGCTCGATCCGTCCGAACAAAGCGCCGTCAACCTTGGCCTGGCTGTACATGAAATAGACGAAAAACCTGCCGGTGTATTTGAGCTGCAAGTCGTGCAATTGGTCATGGAAAATGGTCTGTTCAGGTGATTTGTTGCCATAGACCAACACGAATGAACTCTGCGGTTCATTTTCCAGCACCGATTGCAAAATGGCCATGACCGGCGTAATGCCGCTGCCGGCCGCGAATGCCGCATAATTCTTAACGCGCGAAGCCTCCGGATCAAAGGTGAATTTGCCTTCCGGCGGGCTTACTTCCAAGATGTCGCCGGCCTTGAGTGACGTGTTGGCAAATTTGGAAAATGCTCCGGTTGATACGGCCTTGATGGACACACGTAGTTCACCGCTGCCGGGCGCTGAACAAATGGAATAGGCGCGGCGCAATTCCTGGCCATCGAGCGTGAGTTTAAGCGTCACATATTGACCGGCCGTGAATTGGTAGGTTGGTTTGAGTTCGGCCGGAATGTGAAAGGAAACCGAAATGGCATCAGGGGTTTCGCGGCGGACTTCGTTTATGGAAAGCTTGTAGAATGTTGACATAGTGATAGGGAAACGTAATTCGGCAAAATTAATCAAAACTCGCCATGACGCCGCACATAACCGATGTAACTTTTTATTACATTTAGCCACTCATTCGCCAAACCAACAACAAAATGATCAAAAAATTCCTCTGGCTCGAATGGAAAGCCTTTTTCCGATCGGCCTCCATGGGTACGAATCTGGCCATGAAAATCCTGATGGGTTTCTTGGCCGTGTACTTTATGGCCATTTTCCTGGTGCTGGGCGTCAGCACGTATTTCATCATCGAGGAAATGAACCTAAGCCCGATTGAAACCGTCAACAAGTTCATGATTTATTACCTCGTGGCCGACTTGACCTTCAAGCTGCTCTTGCAGAAAATCCCCGTCATCAACATCCGGCCGCTATTGGTGACGCCAATCAAGCGCGGCACGATCGTGAATTTTGCGCTGGGGAAAATGCTGGTGTCATTCTTCAACGCCATCCATTGGTTTTTCTTTTTGCCCTTTTCTATTGTCATGCTCGTCAAAGGCTACGACGGGTTGAGCGTGGCGTTGTGGTTCGTGGGCATGATGGCGCTGATTTACGCCAACAATTTCCTGAATATTCTGCTCAACGACAAAGATTACTTGTTCATCATTTTTCTGGCGCTGCTGGCAGGTTTCGGCAGTTTGCAATACTACAAACTCTTTGATGTCACCGAATATACTTTCGTGTTCTTCGACAAAGTCTTCAATACCGTTTGGATGGTTATCTTGCCGGTCGCATTCTTGGTCGGGCTGTATGTAGTGACATTCAAATACCTGGTCAATGCGATGTATTTCGATACCGGATTGTCGGTCAAACGCGAGCAGGCCAAGACCGAGCAGTTTGAATGGCTTGACAAATTCGGAAACATGGGTACATTCCTCAAGAACGACATCAGGCTCATCAAACGCAACAAACGCTCGAAGATGACGATTGTCATGAGTGTGATGTTCCTATTTTACGGACTGTTGTTTTTCACCCAAATCGTCGATGCCTATAACAACCCGTTCATGCACATGTTCGCCGGGATTTTTGTCACCGGCGGATTCCTGTTCACCTTTGGGCAATTCGTTCCGAGTTGGGACAGCGCGTACTACAATTTAATGATGACCCAGAACATCCCATACAAAGGTTACCTGGAATCGAAATGGTGGTTGATTGTCATTGCGACCGCGATTTCCACAATCCTGGCTTCGTTCTATTTGTATTTCGGACTGCACATCTATCTGATGATTGTCGTGGGCGCCATTTACAACATGGGTTTCAACTCGCACCTGGTGTTGCTTGGCGGCGCTTATACCAAAACGCCTGTTGACCTGACCTCGAGCAAGGCTGCTTTCGGCGACAAGAAAGCCTTCAACGCCAAGACGATGCTCATCTCGCTTCCCAAACTGCTTTTGCCCATGTTGCTCTATGGCATCGGGTACGTCGCGGTTTCCCCTGAACTGGGCCTGATACTCGTGGCGCTTACCGGCGTGGTCGGGTTCATCTTCCGCGATAAAGTCTTTGCCAAGATTGAAAAAGTGTACAAGACCGAAAAATATTCCACCATCCAAGCCTACAAACAAAACAATAATTGACCATGATTACAGCGCAAAACCTCACCAAACAATACAACGGCATTACCGTTTTGAACATTGAATACCTCGACATCCCGAAAGGCCAAAGTTTTGGTCTTGTAGGCAACAACGGCGCGGGGAAAACCACGTTCTTCAGCCTTTTGCTCGATTTGATCCAGCCTACCACCGGCGGCATCAAGAACAACAAGGTCGAGGTCGATAAAAGCGAAGCCTGGAAACCGTTCACTTCGGCCTTCATCGACGAAAGTTTCATCATCGGTTACCTCACGGCCGAGGAATATTTCTACTTCATCGGCGATCTGCGCGGCCAGAATAAAGCCGATGTGGATGCCTTGCTGGAAAAACACAAGGAATTCTTCAACAACGAAATCCTGAAAAGCGGGAAATACCTGCGCGATCTATCGAAAGGCAACATGAAGAAAGTGGGCATCATCGGGGCGCTCATCGGCAACCCGGAAGTCATCATCCTGGACGAACCGTTTGCGAATCTTGACCCGACAACCGTCAACCGATTGAAGAAAATCATCAAGGAATTGGCCGACGACCCGAATGTAACCGTGCTGGTCTCGAGCCACGACTTGATCCATACCGTGGAAGTGTGCAGCCGCATCGTCGCGCTCAACAAAGGGCAAGTCGTGAAAGACATCCAGACATCGGCTGAAACACTCAAGGAATTGGAGGAATTTTTCGCAGTTTAAGAATAACCGCGAATCCACGAATTTGACCTTTGAATTCGTGAATTCGCGGCGTTTTGTATGCCTGATTGCTTGCGGTTTCAAAAAGAAACGTATTTTTACCCGTCTGTATACTAAATACCGCTTTTAAAAGTTAAGGATAAAAACGTTTTTTGCATTGAAAACCAGCTTACTCAAATACATTCTCTTTACCGGTTTCTGTATTTTCATGATTGCGTGTTCGGTCAGGAAAGATACTTTCGTGTCAAGGAATTCGCACGCGCTGAGCACCAAGTATAACATCTTGTACAACGGTGGGATTGCGCTCGACAAAGGCATTGAGGAACTCAAGACAACCTATGCCGACAATTACTGGGAGGTTTTGCCGATTGAGCGCATGCAACCCGGAGAGAAGGAGCTGCCGCCGGGGCAAACCGCCACACCGAATGCCAATTTTGCCCGTGCCGAAGAGAAAGCCACCAAAGCCATCCAGAAGCATTCGATGAACATTGACGGCACCGAGAAAAACCCACAGATGGACGAAGCCTATCTCATGCTGGGCAAGGCGCGCTACTATGACAAACGCTACTTGCCGGCGCTCGATGCGTTCAATTACGTGTTGTACAAATACCCGAAAAGCGACAAAATCTACGAAGCCAAGATCTGGCGCGAGAAAACCAATATGCGCCTTGAAAACGACGTGTTGGCCGTGCAAAACCTTGAAAAATTGCTCAAGGAAATCAAGTTCAAAGACCAGATTTTTGCCGATGCCAACGCTACGATGGCGCAGGCGTATTTGAACGTAGAACAGAAAGACAGCGCGATTGCGAAATTGAGGCTGGCCACAAAGTTCACCAAGTCCAACGAAGAAAAAGCGCGTTATCGGTTTATCCTCGCGCAGCTCTATGAGCGAATGAACGAACCGGACAGCGCGTTTGCCACGTATCAATCGGTCATCGACATGAAACGCAAATCGCCACGGGTGTACGTCATCCAAGCGCACGCCGGGCAGGCCAAGCAATACACCGCGAAAAACGGCGACTCGATCGCGTTTTTGAAAAAATATAAAAAGCTGCTTGAAGACCGCGAAAACAGGCCGTTTCTGGGCGTGATCAACCACCAGATGGCGTTATTCTACGAGAAATACAAGAATGACAAGCAGGCCATCAAGTTCTACAACGCATCGCTCAACCAGAAAGCGAGCGACCCATACCTGACGGCGTCCAATTACCGCAATCTTGGCGAGATTTATTTCAACCAAGCCAAATATGTGACCGCGGGGAATTACTACGATTCTACGCTCGTACAACTCAGGCCACGCACCCGCGAATACAACCTGATCAAGAAGAAGCGCGAGAATCTCGTGGATGTCATCAAGTACGAAGGCATTGCGCGGGTAAACGACAGCATTTTGACGGTGCTGGCGATGTCTGGCCCGGAGCGCGTCGCGTATTACGAAAAATACATCGACCAACTCAAGAAGGAAGACGAAGCGCGTCGCAAAGAAGCAGAGAAATTAGCCAAGGAACAGGAAGCGATGGCCGCAAGTGGTGGCGTTTCAGGCGATGACAGCCGCGAAAGTGTGCGCGCTGCCAAAGCAAGATTTGACGAGACAGACAACAAACCGGCGAATGCGGCCCTGCAAAAAATGGACGATGTGACCAGACCGAGAAACCTCGGCACGCAAGGTCAGGCTGGGCAATTTTATTTCTATAATGAAGCGACCGTAGCCTATGGCATCGCGGAATTCAAGAAAAAATGGGGCAACAGGGCGCTCGCCGAGAATTGGCGTACGACCGCAACGAAATCATCTGACTCCGACAAGCCTTCCGACGATGATGCCGACGATGACGATGCCGTGGCCGATGCAAAATCAGACAAACCCGAACCGCGCTACACGCCGGAGTTCTACATCGGGCAATTGCCGACGACACAAAAAGAAGCCGACAACCTTGCCAAGGAACGCAACTTCGCGTATTACCAGTTGGGCGTCATTTACAAGGAAAAATTCAAGGAATACAAACGTGCCGCCGACAAACTCGAAAAGCTATTAGACAGCCAGCCTGAGGAACGATTGGTGTTGCCATCGATGTATCATTTGTACAAGATTTACGAAATCATCGACAAAGACAAAGCCGTGGCCATGAAAGTCCGCATCATCGACCAATACCCGGATTCGCGTTATGCCCAAATTTTGAGCAATACCAATTCAGAAAGCGTGGCCAGCCTATCGCCGGAAGCCGCCTACAACGGGTTGTTCAAGCGTTATAACGAAGGCGATTACAAGAACACGCTTGTTGATCTGGAAACAGCCATCGATCAATATACCGGCGATGAAATCGTGCCAAAGCTCGAAATCCTGAAAGCGCGCACTATCGGCAAATTGCGCGGTGTGGAAGAATACAAGAAAGCCTTGAATTTCGTGGCGCTCAATTACCCGAACAGCGCCGAAGGCAAAGAAGCCGAAGCCTTGCTGGGCACCGAAGTACCGGCGTTGGCCGCGCTGGAATTCAGTTCATCGGAAACATCGAACTGGAAAATCCTGTATCTGGCAAAAGACCCGAACGAAAAGGCGACGAAAAACCTCGTGGACAAGGTCAAGAAATTCTTGGGCGAACGCGATTGGAAAAAACTCAAGATGTCTTTTGATGTCTATACGGAAGAATACAATTTCGTGGTCATCCACGGCATGGTGTCCGAGGAAAACGCCAAAGGCATTGCCGGCATCCTGAAGGATTTCAAGGAATACAAAGTGCCGGATGTGCCGATTATCATCTCGGGGCAGAATTATGAAATCGTCCAGATGAAGAAGAACATCGGCGATTACCTGGCCAACCCGACGTTCAACACCAAATCCGTGACAGACCAATTGCCAGCCAAACAACGCACGAAAGCCGCAACGCCGCCACCACCGGCCAAACGCGCCGAACGCGAACAGAAAGACCAGATGCCAGCCGTGCCAACTTCTACCATGCCGCCGGGCGCCAATCCGGGAATGCCGGGCATGCCAAACCAAGGTGGCAAAACCGAAGACAAGAGCAAGTTGTCGCAGCCACCGTCATTGGGCGCGCCGCCAACGGGTTCAGACCAGAAACGATAAGCCATGTTCGAGAAAAGCCCAAAATCCTACACCGATTTGCTCGGCAAAACCAACCGCATCGTGGAAGGCACGATTATCCGCGGGAACATTTTGTCGCACGCCGATTTCAGGCTCGACGGTGATTTGGTGGGGAATTTCAAGAGCGACGGGAAAATCGTCATCGGCCCAGCCGGATCGGTCAAGGGCGACATCATCTGCAAGAATGCCGATATCGAAGGCAAGTTCGACGGGAAAATCCAGGTGGCCGAAATCCTGAATGTAAAGTCAAAGGCCAGCATCCACGGCGAAGTGGTTTGCAGTAAACTCTCGGTTGAACCGGGTGCCGAGTTCAGCGCATCGTGCGTGATGAAATCCGCCATCAAAAATTTGCCAGCGCATGAGCAGCAACCAGAACCAAGATCCGAAGCGCAAGCGCAATAAGTGGCTGGCGCTCGTCAACATTCCGGTACAAATGGGCGTCATCGTGTTCCTGTTTGCCTACGGCGGAAAATGGCTTGATGCGCATTACCCGAACAAACACAACCTTTACGTAAAAATCCTGACGCTCGCGGGCGTTGCCATTGCGTTCTACAACGTGAACCGGCAGTTGAAGGACATTAATAGAGATGATGAGCAGTCTTAGATTCCGGCCTTTATTCGAAGCGATGACGCTCGCCGTCGTGGCATTTGCGATACATTTTGTCGCACTTCGCTATTTCTGGTCCACCTGGACCGATTACTGGCAATACAGCATCGTCACCATTTACGGTTTTTTCTTCGTCTGCTCGGTGATCATCGTGCTGTGGCTCATCAGGATGAAGCAGAGAAACATAGACAGTGTAGGCAATACCTTCATGTTGTTTACCTGTGTAAAAGCCGCGGCGGCGTACGTAATGTTACATCCGATCCTGCAGGCGCATCATCCGCACGTCAAGTTCGAAAAGGCCAATTTTTTTGCTGTGTTCGCCATCTTTCTGGCCATTGAGACTATTGTGTCCATCCGGATGCTTCAAAAGCGTTGACCAATCCCTTTTTACTTTCTTTTTAACAATAACCAGCCACTTCAAAACCAGCTTGTTGCACAAATAGCAATAAATGCGTTTTTTATCAGGAAAATCGACAAAAATATTTTTTAGAACTATTTTTCTTGTCAGGAAAAGATGTACCTTTGCACCGAATTTCAGGAAACTAAAATCAAGTTCGTGCGCTATGGTATTTTTGAAAAAACCACTCCTTAATATAGTTGTTACTTTTTCGATGTTGGTTTCTGCTTTCGGATGGGCCAATCCTGCCGATTCGGTAGCAGTACACAAAGAGGCCAATTCTCCACACGCTGAGTCCGCCGCCCCGATGTCTGAAGCCGAGAAGAAAGACGCGGAGCGCAAGGAATTCATCAAGCATCACTTGCTCGACTCGCACGATTTCCACTTGTTTTCTTACGGAAGCGAAGAGCACCCAAGCCATGTCGGTTTTTCGTTGCCGGTTATTCTTTGGGATGAAGGCCTGCACGTGTTTTCATCGTCCAAATTTGAGCATGGCCATGCCGTAGCCGAGTCTAACGGGAAGTACTACATGATCAGCCATCATAATGGCAAGATTTACCGTACAGATGCGCAGGGCACCGAAACACTTGATGCAAAAGGCCATCTCACCAATGTGCAGCCGCTTGATCTTTCGATCACGAAAAACGTGTTCATGATCCTTCTTGTGGGCACGCTCATTTTCCTGTTGTTCGCTGGATTGGGCAAGTCTTACAAGAAAAATGGTTCAATCGCCAAAGGTGCCGGAAGGTTCTTTGAGCCGATCGTTTTGTACATCCGCGACGAAATTGCCATCCCGAACATCGGTCAGAAACATTATAAAAAATACATGAGCTTTTTGTTGACGATTTTCTTCTTCATCTGGTTCATGAACATTTTCGGATTGACACCGCTGGGCGTAAACGTCACGGGTAATATCGCGATTACGGCTGCATTGGCTGTCCTGACTTACCTGATCACGACTTTTACCGCGAAGAAAGATTACTGGATGCACATTTTCTGGATGCCGGGTGTGCCATGGCCGATGAAAATTATCCTTGCGCCGATTGAATTGCTCGGCACCATCATCAAGCCGTTCTCGCTCATGATTCGTTTGTTTGCGAACATGATTGCAGGTCACGTGGTCATCATGAGCCTTGTCGCGTTGATGTACTCGGCCAACCACATTATCGGCGGTCCATTGACATTCTTGCTCGCATTTGTGTTGATGATCCTTGAAGTATTGGTCGCGCTGTTGCAGGCCTATATTTTCACGATGCTCGCGGCGCTGTATTTCGGTGCGGCTGTGGAAGAGCATCACCACGATGAGCACCACGAGGTGGCCCATCACTAAGAAAGTTTGGGTTGATGGTCATTCGGCCTTCGGCTTTGGACTAAAGAATCGAATGTTTAATTTTTAATACATATTTTATGGAAATTCCTAGGATTATTGGAGCAGGCTTGGTAGTAATCGGAGCTGGTATCGGTATCGGACGTATCGGTGGTTCAGCGATGGATGCTATCGCCCGTCAGCCGGAAGCGACTGGTAAAATCCAGACTGCGATGTTGATCGCTGCCGCTCTTATCGAAGGTATCGGTTTCGCTGCAATCTTTGCAACGTAATCAAAAAGATCAAAAGCTGTAACGGTTGGTTGCAGCTTTTGTTTAAACATTAAACCCACGACAATAAAATACTTTATATAATGGAAGAATTATTTGGACAGTTTTCGTTAGGCTTGTTTATCATGCAAACCCTTCTGTTTATCGGGTTGATTTTGCTTTTGAAGAAATTCGCTTGGAAACCCATCCTTGATGCGGTAAACGAGCGTGAGGAAGGCATCAAGAATGCACTCCAGTCAGCCGAGAATGCCCGCGCCGAAATGCAGAACCTGCAGGCCGACAACCAAAGGATTTTACAGGAAGCCCGTATGGAGCGCGACACCATGCTTAAGGAAGCGCGCGAAATGAAAGAGAAAATGATTGCGGAAGCCAAGAACGACGCGCAAGCCGAAGGCGAAAAAATGATCGCTCAGGCCAAAGCTGCCATCGAAGGTGAAAAGAACGCCGCCATGGCCGAATTGAAGGCGCAGGTTTCTTCATTGTCTTTGGAGATCGCAGAAAAACTGTTGAAAGAAGAATTATCCAACAAAGAATCGCAGGTGAAGCTTGTAGAAAAAATGTTGGGCGACGCTAAACTGAACTAATATGTCTAGAGCAGCCATCCGCTACGCAAAAGCAATCCTCGACATCGCGCACGACAAAGGCGTTGCCACAGACGTGAACAACGACATGCTCGGTATTGCGCAAGCTTTGAAGGAAAGCGAAGATTTGAGCGGCTTTTTGTTGAGCCCGACCACGACATCAGAAGTCAAGGAAAGTGCTTTGCTTGAAGTGTTTTCTGGCGCCAACGGTGTCACGAAAGGACTTTTTAAGTTGTTGCTCGAAAACAAGCGTTTCGAAATCTTGGGTGCCATCGCCGAACAATACAGCAAAATGTTCGAAGAGATGAACGGTGTGGAAACCGCAACGGTGACTACCGCGTTCCCAATGGACAAAGACCTCGAAGCGAAAGTCATGTCTAAAATCCTCGAATTTTCAAACAAGAAAATCGTGGTGGAAAATATTGTTGACCCGGCCATCATCGGCGGGTTTGTGTTGCGTATCGGCGACAGGCAATACAATGCTTCGGTAGCCGACAAATTGTTGAACCTGAAACGAGAAATGGCCAACTAATGAAGTCGTTCCGCGCCATATTCATCTTGGTTTGCCTCGTGGCATTTTCTGCTTCGGCCCAAAAGGTCAAGCTCAAGAAAGGCGATGTATTGGTCGACGAAGCGGCTTGGTTAAAATACGACGGATGCGGCGGCTGGGACAGCGTTTGTTCGCTGATCAACGCCAGCGGTGAAGAAATCGTCTTCATCAAGTTCATCCAAAGCGAGCCATCCACCAACATGCTGTTCAATAAATATGGTGACCCGAACTATTACGAAGTGTCGTTTTTAGGGTTGAACCGAAAAATTGAAGTCCGCGAATTCTTCAAGGACATCATCCAGATTTTGTACAATGGTAAAGTGGTGGCCGCCGACGGCACGCTGGACGAAGACCGTGTCAACAGGCTGGTCGAGAAATACGGAACATCGTTTTCCGACAAACTCAACCGCGGCAACAACAATACAGTGATCATAAGAGAGCGCGATGACGACGATGACAACCCGAGGGTGAACATCTCCATCGGTCGATAATAAGAGTAAAAACAGGAGTTAAAAAACAAATTATAAATTATGGCAGAGATTAAGCCTGCTGAGATTTCAGCAATTTTGAAGAAGCAGCTTTCAGGATTTGAGTCCGGAGCTACGTTGGAAGAAGTGGGAACAGTTCTTCAGGTGGGTGACGGTATTGCCCGCGTTTACGGATTGTCGAACGTACAATACGGAGAGCTTGTGGAGTTCGAAAACGGTATGCAAGGTATCGTTTTGAACCTTGAGGAAGATAACGTTGGTGTCGTATTGCTCGGTCCTTCAACTGCTATCAAAGAAGGTTCTACTGCCAAGAGGACACAACGCATCGCATCGCTTAAAGTAGGCGAAGAGATGTTGGGCCGCGTGGTCAACACACTGGGCGAGCCGATTGACGGCAAAGGCCCGATCGGTGGCGATTTGTACGAGATGCCGCTCGAGCGTAAAGCGCCGGGTGTAATCTTCCGTCAGCCGGTAACCGAGCCGCTCCAAACGGGTATCAAGGCGATCGACGCGATGATTCCGGTAGGCCGTGGCCAGCGTGAGCTCGTAATTGGTGACCGTCAGACCGGTAAATCAACGGTTTGTATCGATACCATCCTGAACCAAAAAGAATTTTATGACGCCGGTCAACCGGTATATTGTATCTATGTTGCGGTAGGCCAAAAGGCATCAACCGTAGCAGGTATTGCCAAGAAATTGGAAGAAAAAGGCGCGATGGCTTATACCATCATCGTAGCCGCAAATGCTTCCGACCCTGCGCCAATGCAGGTGTACGCGCCAATGGCTGGTGCTGCCATCGGAGAATATTTCCGTGACACAGGCCGTCCGGCGTTGATTATTTATGATGATTTGTCTAAGCAAGCGGTGGCTTACCGTGAGGTGTCGCTCCTTTTGCGTCGTCCACCAGGACGTGAGGCGTACCCAGGTGACGTATTTTACCTGCACAGCCGTCTCTTGGAAAGGGCTTGTAAAGTCATCAATGACGATGGTATCGCCAAAGGCATGAACGACTTGCCAGACAGCTTGAAGCCAATCGTAAAAGGCGGCGGTTCATTGACCGCATTGCCGATCATCGAAACACAAGCAGGCGACGTTTCGGCGTACATCCCAACCAACGTAATTTCCATTACAGACGGACAGATCTTCCTGGAGTCTGACCTGTTCAACTCCGGTGTACGTCCGGCGATCAACGTAGGTATTTCGGTATCGCGTGTTGGTGGTAACGCTCAGATCAAGTCGATGAAGAAGGTTGCGGGTACATTGAAGCTTGACCAGGCGCAGTTCCGTGAATTGGAAGCCTTCGCCAAGTTCGGTTCAGACCTCGACGCCGTTACACTCAACGTAATCGAAAAAGGCCGTCGCAACGTGGAAATCCTCAAGCAAGGCCAGAACGATCCGTTCACTGTTGAAGACCAAGTAGCGATCATCTACGCCGGTTCCAAAAACCTGTTGCGTAACGTGCCGGTGAACAAAGTGAAGGAATTCGAAAGAGACTTCTTGTCGTTCATGAATGCTTCACACCGCGATACGCTTGACGCCTTGAAAGCAGGCAAATTCACTGACGAAATCACCGACGTGATCGAGAAAGTAGCGAAAGAAGTAGCAGCAAAATATAACTAATTAGTTGATGTTTGTTAGTTGTTTGTGGCTAGAAAAGACCATCTAACAACTAGCAACTAAGAACTAGCAACTAAAAATATGGCAAACTTAAAGGAAATCCGCAACAGAATCACCTCGGTGTCGTCGACGATGCAAATCACCTCGGCGATGAAGATGGTTTCTGCGGCCAAACTCAAGAAAGCCCAGGATGCCATCACTGCGATGCGTCCGTATGCCGAAAAACTCACCGAGTTGTTGCAGCACCTGTCATCAACCATGGACAGCGATACTGGTGGCGAATACACCGTACAGCGTGAAGTGAAGAACGTGCTCATCGTGGCCGTGACTTCAAACCGTGGCTTGGCCGGCGCATTCAACTCCAATGTCATCAAGGAAGTGCGCAACTTGACCGAGAACGCGTATGCCGGCAAAAAAGTCGATTACGTCACCATCGGAAAAAAAGGGAATGACGCCTTGAAAAAAACCGGGAATGTGGTGCACAACAACAACGGCGTTTTCGACGATCTGACTTTCGACAACGTCTCTGCAATCGCCGAAGAGTTGATGCAGATGTTCCGCGAAGGCAAGTATGACCGCATCATCGTGGTGTACAACCAGTTCAAGAATGCCGCCACGCAAATCGTCAAGACCGAGCAATTCCTGCCATTGGCACCGGTTGCATCAGACAAAGTCGTGAATTCGGTCGATTATATTTTCGAGCCTGAGAAAGAGGAAATCATCCTGACGCTCATCCCGAAAACACTCAAGACGCAGTTGTACAAATCTGTCCGCGATTCGTTCGCTTCAGAGCACGGTGCACGTATGACGGCCATGCACAAGGCAACCGACAACGCCACGGCTTTGCGCAACCAGTTGAAATTGACCTACAACAAGGCGCGTCAGGCGGCCATTACCAACGAAATCTTGGAGATTGTTGGTGGCGCCGAAGCCTTGAACGGATAAGCATTTATCTGAACAATAATACAAAAGCCGGATGTTTGTCCGGCTTTTTTATTTCGCGAAGCCTACTTTTCAACAGAAGGCAGCGTATAAGTAAATTTTTTTACGCCAAGGGCAACCGCGGAATTGGTTATTTTTGCCACAGAATCCACAAGATGAGCCTGTACAAAAACCTCTTCAAACAGACCGCGATTTACGGGTTGGCTACCGTCATTCCGCGCATGATGAGTTTTTTGCTCACACCGCTCTACACCAGCCCGGGCGTACTCGATTTGGCCGAATACGGACAAGTGAGCGAAATCTTCGCCTACATGATTTTCTTCAACGTCATCTTGGCCTATGGTATGGAAACCGCTTTTTTCCGGTTTTACAACAAGGAAGCCGACAAAGAGAAAGTGGTGGCCACCACGACGATTTCGTTGTTTTGGTCCACATTGGCGTTTCTGGTCGTCGCACTCTCGTTGCGGAACCAATTGGCGGTTTGGTCAGGGTTCGATGCCAAGTATGTGACGTACACGATTTGGATTGTGATACTCGATGCCTTGGTCATCGCGCCGTTTTCGCAGCTGCGCGCCAAGCAACGGCCGATGCGTTATGCCGCCATCAAGATCGGGAACGTCGCGCTCAATTTCGCGTTCAATATTTTCTTCTTGATTTTCTTGCCGAAACTCGCGCACGCCAATCCGGACGGACTTTTCGCAAAAATATACGTTGAAGATTTCCAGATCGGCTACATCTTCGTTTCGAACATCATCGCCAGCGCCGCCACATTGGTTGCGCTTTCCGGCGGCTATTTCCGACTGAAATGGCAGTTTGACGCCGGGCTTTGGAAACAGATGTTCCGGTACGGCTGGCCGATTTTGTTCGCCGGAATCGCCTTCGCCATCAACGAACAGTTCGACAAAATCCTGTTGTCGAAATTGCTCCCGGCCGAAATTGCCCACGAGGAAGTCGGGGTGTATGCGGCCTGTTACAAGATGGGCTTGTTCATGGTGCTGTTCCGAACGGCCTACACGCTGGGCATCGAACCGTTTTTCTTCAGCCATGCCGGCCAGGAAAACGCGAAACAAACGTATGCCACCGTCACCAAGTATTTCGTGATTTTCGGCTCGTTCATTCTTTTGTCGGTCATCGTCACGGCCGACATTCTGAAACAGTTTATCATCCGCGATCCATCCTATTGGCAGGCGATGAAGGTCGTGCCGCTCATCATCCTGGCGAATTTCTTCCTGGGCATTTACACGAATTTGTCGGTATGGTATAAGTTGATCGACAAGACACACATCGGTGCCTGGATTTCGCTCGTGGGCGCGGCGGTAACACTCATTCTGAACTTCCTGCTCATCCCCTTTATGGAAGCGCAAGGCCACAACGGCTACATGGGTTCGGCCATCGCCACCATCGCGGCGTACGGCACCATGATGGCGATGTCTTATTTCATGGGCAGGAAAGCTTACCCGATTCCGTATGACATGAAACGCATTGGCGGCTATATGGGCATTTCGATCCTTTTTTCGGGTGTGTCATTTTATTTTTTCCGCGAAAATTATTACGTTGGCGCTGCGCTCATGCTGCTGTTCCTGTATTTCATCTACCACAACGAGAAAGACACGCTACAGAAAATCATCAAACGCCGCACGGGTAAAACGATACCTGTCATTAAAGACGAAGAAGAAGAATTATGACCATCAAGATCATCAACCAGTCGCAGCATCCGTTGCCCAATTATGAAACCATCGCCTCAGCCGGAATGGACTTGCGTGCAAATTTAGCTGAACCCATTACACTAAAACCGCTCGAACGCGCCATCGTGAAGACGGGGCTGTTCATTGAGTTGCCCATCGGGTATGAAGCGCAAGTGCGTCCGCGGTCTGGTTTGGCGGCCAAGAAAGGCATTACGGTCCTGAATTCGCCGGGTACGGTCGATGCAGATTACCGCGGTGAAATCGGGGTGATTTTAGTAAATTTATCGGCCGATGAATTTGTCGTCGAAAACGGCGAGCGCATCGCCCAATTGGTCATCGCCAAACACGAACGCGCCGAGTGGCAAGAAGTCTCGGCCTTGAGCGAAACAGATCGCGGCGCCGGAGGATTCGGCAGCACAGGAAGTAATTAATAGTTAATAATGAATAATTAATAATGAAAGTTAGCGTCGGAAACCTCTTTCGACTTTCGACTTTCGACATTTGACTTATGAAGATAATCGTACCCATGGCCGGTCGCGGCTCCAGATTGCGTCCGCATACGTTAACCGTTCCAAAACCACTGATCCCGATTGCCGGAAAGCCTATCGTACACCGCTTGGTGGAAGACATCGCCGGCGTGATCAACCAAGACATCGAAGAAATCGCGTTCATCATCCACAAGGATTTCGGCAAACAGGTCGAGATAGAACTGGTCGCGATTGCCGAAAAACTCGGGTCGCGCGGTACCATTTACTACCAGAATGAAGCCTTGGGCACTGCGCACGCCATCATGTGCGCGAAGGATTCCATGCAAGGCCCAATTGTCGTGGCGTATGCCGATACACTATTCCGTGCCGATTTCACGTTAGATACTTCGGCCGACAGTGTGATTTGGGTGAAGCAGGTTGATGATCCGAGCGCGTTCGGTGTGGTGAAACTCGACGGTGAACGCATCGTGGATTTCGTCGAAAAGCCAAAGGAATATGTGTCTGACCTGGCCATCATCGGGATTTACTATTTCAAGAGCGGCGAAACCCTGCGCGCCGAATTACAGTATTTGCTGGACAACAACATCGTGAAGGGCGGCGAATACCAACTCACCGATGGTTTGGAGAACATGAAACAGAAAGGCTTGAAGTTCGTTCCCGGAAAAGTGGACGAGTGGATGGATTGCGGCAACAAAAACGTGACGGTGGAAACCAATACGCGCATGCTCGGTTTCCTTCACCAGGACGGCGAAAACCTCGTGGATGCAAATGTAAAGATGGAGAATTCGACCATCATTCCGCCATGCCATATCGGTGCCGATGTCGTGCTGATCAATGCCACGGTTGGCCCGAATGTGTCGCTGGGCCGCGGCTGCCACGTCATCGATAGTAGCATCAAGAACAGCTTGGTGCAAACGCATGCTCACATCAAGAACGCGAACCTGGACAATGCCATGATTGGCAACCACGCGTCTTTTGACGGGAAATTCACCAGCATCAGCATCGGCGATTATTCGGTGCTGGAATAACATCAGAATGGAGTTGAGGAAAATATTTTTCGGGTTGGCTTTTTCGGGCGTGATTTTCATGTCTGATATTGCCATGGCACAAGTCCAGCCGCCACAGGAACCCGACGACATCGCCCTCAATACCGATGCATTCCAGGATTCGTTCTACGAGGCATTGAAGCAAAAAGGCATCGAGAATTACGACCGCGCTGTCATTTCGCTGGAAAAGTGTCTGCAACTGCAACCGAACAATCCGGTGATTTTCTTCGAACTCGGTAAGAATTACCTCAAGCTCAAGCAATATGCGAAAGCCTACGAATATTTCGACAAGGCCGCACAGCTCGACCCGAAAAACCGCTGGTACCTGCAAGGCATGTACGACGTGTGTTACGAAACCAAGGACTACAACAAAGCCATTACGATTGTCGAAAAACTGATACCGTTCAAGGCAGACTATAGGGAAGACCTGTTGTCGTTGTACATGACCACGCAGCAGTTTGACAAGGCGCTTGATTTGATTAACCAACTCAACGACGAAATCGGCAAGAGCGAAATCCGCGACAATTACAAGGCGCAAATCCTGCAGGACGCGAAATACCAAGGTCCGGAGAAAGCGAATTTAATTGCCCAGATCAAGAAGAATCCGAAGGAAGAATCCAATTACATTTCCCTGATTTTCCTGTATTCGGAAAGCAACCAGGAGGAAAAAGCGATGGAAGTGGCCAAACAGTTGGAGAAGGAAATCCCGACTTCTGATTGGGCGCAGGTCAGCCTGTTTAAATTCCATTTGAACAACGGCGAAGGCGATGCGGCGGTCAAGGCCATGAACCAAGTGCTCGAGAGCAAAAAAATCGACGGTAAAATCAAGCACCGCATCCTGAATGAGTTTCTGATTTTCGCCATCGACAAACCCCAATATGATGCGGCGTTGGAGAAAGCCATCGGGTACTTCAGCAACGACAATACCGTGGAAGTACCGAAGGAATTGGGCAAGTTCTACCAGAACAAGAAAATGTGGGACAAAGCCGCCAGGTATTACGCCATCCAGCTGGACAACCATCCGGACGACGTGGAAGCTGCGATGCTTTTGCTGCAGGCCTACACCGAAAAAGGCGATTTTTCGGCACTTGCCACAAAGGCAGACGGCTTGCTGGAACTGTTCCCGCTGCAACCGCAATTCTATTATTATTCAGGCTTGGCGCACAACCAGCGAAAGGAATTCAAAAAAGCCAAAGACGCGCTCGAAGCCGGACTGGAATATCTCGTGGGCGACACAGACCTGGAAATCAACATGAACATACAACTCGGCGAAGCCTACAACGGGCTCGGCGACCAGAAGAAAAAGGAGCAGTATTTCCTGAAGGCGGAAAAGCTGATCCAGCAACAAAAGAAGAAATGAGGAAAGTATTGGCGCTCGTCGCTATTATCATATTGGCCGGATGTAAACCCAAGGCCGTGTTGGCAGAACAAAAGGCGAAGGAAACCTTGTCTGCAGACAGTATCATCCGGAACCATTACAAGAACAAGAAAGATTTCAGTACGTTATACATCAGGTCGTCGGCGCGGTATGAAGACAATGACAACACCCAGAATGTAAGTGCCGAAATCAAGATCAAGAAAGACGAGAAAATCCTGGTGAGTATCCGTGTTTTGGGCATCACGATGGCCAAAGCGCTCATTACGCCTACCGAGGTGAAGTATTACGAAAAGCTCAACGGCGAGTATTTCGAAGGCGATTACAGCAGCCTCAGCCGTTGGCTCGGAACCGATCTGGATTATCAAAAAGTCCAGAATCTGCTCATCGGTTTGGCCATGGACGATTTGACCCAAGGAACATACAATGCCACGATCGACAATGCTTTGTACCGTCTGGAAACGACAGACGAGCGCACGATGAAAGCGTTTTATTTCGAGGCAGGGAAGTTCTTGATCAAGCAGCAGCAGATTATCCAACCACAGCAGAATAGGATGCTTAAAGTGGCTTATCCGAATTTCAATGAATCAGGCCAGATCGCACTGCCTTCGGGGATCAACATCGAAGCCAGCCAGCCAAAGGGCAAAGTCAGGATCGACATCGAATACAACGCCGCCACGTTCAACGAAGAAATGAATTTCCCGTACAGCGTGCCCGGCGATTACAAACGGATTTCCATAGAATAAACACACCATGCCAAAGCAAATCTTAACCTTTTTAGGCTGTTGTCTGGCGTCGTTGGCCATGGCCCAGCAAACCCAGCAGGAAAAACTGGAAGCCCGTAAGGCGCAGATCCAGAAAGAAATCCAAGAGAACAAAAAGTTGCTGGAATCGGTCAAAAACAAAGAGAAAACTGCCACGACGCAACTCATTTTGCAGCAGCAAAAAATCGGGCTGAAGCAAAAACTCATCAGCACGACCGAAAAGCAAACCAAGTTGCTGAGCAACGACATGTACATCAATCAGGTGGAAATCAACCGGCTCAAGAAAGATTTGGCCAGGCTTCGGGAAGATTACGCGGCGCTGATCCAAAAGTCTTACAAGGCGCGTTCGGAGCAAAGCCGTGCGATGTTCCTGCTGTCGTCCAATAGTTTCCTCCAAGCCTACAAACGGGCACAGTACATGAAGCAGTACGCCAGTTACCGCCGGGCGCAAGGCGAGGAAATCCGGCAGAAAACCCTCGATCTGGATGTATACAACCAAAAGTTAAGCATCCAGAAAGGACAGAAAGACAAGCTGTTGGCTGAAAATCAGAAGGAAAAGGAAGCGCTTGAACAAGAAAAGAAAGAACAAGAGAAGATTGTTCAGGAAATCAAGAAGGA
Organism: Flavobacterium longum; assembly: GCF_965137575.1. NCBI lineage: Bacteria > Pseudomonadati > Bacteroidota > Flavobacteriia > Flavobacteriales > Flavobacteriaceae > Flavobacterium > Flavobacterium longum. The sequence goes on from NZ_CBCRZJ010000002.1 coordinate 128,280, forward strand.
CAAGAAGCAGATTCTGGCCGACATCAAAAAGAAACAGCAGGAAAGCAAGGCCATTGACCGCCAGATCGACAAACTCATCCGCGAAGCGATTGCCGCCGCCAACAAGAAGACGGCCGTAGCGGCAGCCAAAGGAAAACCGGGGAAAGCCAGTCCGAAAGCAGCGTCAGACACAAAGATTGTCCTTACGCCCGAAAGCAAGGTCATTGCCGATAATTTCCGGTCCAACAAAGGGAAATTGCCTTGGCCGGTAGAAAAGGGCGTCGTGACTTTGGGCTACGGAAACCAAGCGCATCCGGTGTATAAAACCATCGAAGTGCACAACAGCGGCGTGGAGATTACCACCGAAGCGGGTGCCAATGCGCGCGCGGTTTTTGGTGGCGAGGTAAGCCGCGTCATCGTGATTTCACCGCTCAATAAAGCTGTCATGGTGCAGCACGGTGATTACTTTACGATCTACCAGAACCTGAGCAGCGTTTCGGTGAACAAAGGCGACAAAGTCTCGATGAAACAGTCGCTCGGGAAAATCCGCACGAGCGGCGATACCGGCAAAACCGTCCTGAAATTCATCATCCTGCAAAATACGGTTTACAACAATCCGCAGGACTGGATTTACAATATGTAAGTCTGGAAAAGACGCCACGAATTCACGAATTTCAAGAGATATCCAATCCGAATTTCGTGAATTCGCGGCTTAAGGTTTTATATAAAAAGCGCTTTGAGTTCGGTGGCATCGTCCGGTTTCATCTTTCCGGCCAACACCAAACTGAGCTGTTTCCGACGCAACGCCGCGTCAAATCGTTCCTTTTCGAGTTCCGTTTCGGGCGTAATGGCCGGCACTTCAACAGGCCGTCCGGTGTCGTCCACAGCCACGAAAGTATAAATCGCTTCGTTTGCTTTTGTCCTGATGCCGGATTCGCGGTCTTCAATCCAGACATCAAGGAAGATTTCCATCGAACTTTTAAAACTCCTGGACACTTTCGCTTCCACGGTCACGACGCTACCTAGAGGAATGGCGCGGTTGAAGGCCACGTGGTTCACCGATGCCGTTACGGTAATGCGGCGCGAATGTCTTCTAGCGGCAATACTGGCTGCGCGGTCCATGCGGGCCAACAATTCACCGCCAAAAAGGTTGTTGAGCGGATTGGTTTCGCTGGGCAAGACCAGATCGGTCAATACCGTCAATGATTCAGAAGGCGTTTTCGGGTGCATCGTTTTTTTTGCAAAGGTAACGGGTTTACAAAAAAATACCGCGCCTACGGACGGTTTTTCCCTTGGCGCGGCAACGTGTTAATGTCTCAACACTTATTTCTTTTCGATGAGCAACCAGGCATTCGGGTTCTCGTCGCGTTTGATCTGTGAAAGTGCGGCTTTGGCATCGGCGTGCGTGGCGTAGCTGCCGTAGGCTACCGGATAGAGCCCGTGTTTGTTGCGCTCGAGTTTGCGCGCCTGGAAACCTTTTGCCACGAGCTCGTCGGTGGCTTTCTGCGCGTTGATTTCCAGCTTGAATGCACCCGATACGATATGATATGGCAAGTCGGCCTTTTCTTCGGCTTCGGTCACCGAAAGCGATACGGCCGGCATCGGGCTTTGGATGAAGAACGTTGCTTGTTGTAGCTTCCCTTGGATTTCCTTCTGGACTTCTTCGCGCACCGCAAGTGTTTCAGCGGCTACTTTGTCTTGCTGGAGCTTGAACCCGATGGCACCGGCAACGCCCAACGCCAGCACGAAAATCGCGGCGTATTTCAGGTAACCGCGTTTGGCGCGCGTTTCAGGCGTAAAGGCCACCGGCGCTTTCTCTTCGACGGCTTGGGCCTCTTGCTTGAAATGTTCCCGTTTGATGGCCGGCGACACGAATGAATTGAGCCCGAAAGCATCGGTCAGGTAATTCAATTGTTCGTATGGCGAAAACACTAGGTTTTTCTCGGTGTTCAAAGACAGTTCGCCCACATTTTTCAGGGTGAACTTTTCGTTGATTTCCAGGATGTTTTTCCAGATGTCCACTTCGCTCTGGATGGCTTCCACGGCATTTTCGTAAGACGTTTTCTCTGCCGTAGCGATATGGTTGGCCAACAACCCGTCGTTATGGCGGATGTAGGCGTTGAATGAAATCAGTTTTTTAGGCGGATAAAAGGCATTCGAGCTCTCGTTGAGATGTGCCGACTGCGTTTCGGTCAGAAATGCGCCGAAGCCAGGAACCGTAACACATTGGTAACGATACAAAAGCTGCGAAATGTATTGTTCAATCTTCATGGAAACAAATTTAACCATTGAGTGCCGTCTGCAAAATTTTATCAACAAATTTTATTAACAGTCCATAAATTTCTACCTTCGGGATTCAGATTTTATTATGCGCCATACAGAATTATTTTACTTGCTCGCCTTGCAAAAGGCCGAAGGCATCGGTGATGTCTCCATCAAAAAGCTACTTGCCCATTGCGGCAGCGCCGAAGCGGTTTTCCAAGCGAAGTGGCCGCAACTCGCCAAAATAGATGGCATCGGTACGTTCCGGCTGCGGAACATCCACCAGAAATCCAACCTTATACAGGCCGAAGGCGAATTGTCTTTCATCGAAAAACACGGCATCCGCGCGTATGGTTTTCTGGACGATGATTATCCGTTTCGGCTGAAGCATTGTCCGGACGGCCCGGTTATTTTGTTCTCTTCGGGGAACATCGGGTTGGCCGACCGCAAAATCATCAGCATCGTCGGGACACGGCAGGCCACACCGCACGGCATTGAAGCCTGTCGCCAGATCATCGCCGATTTGACGCCCGTAAACCCGATCATCGTCAGTGGTTTTGCGTACGGAATCGACATCGCCGCGCACTTGGCGGCCTTGGACAATGGCTTGCAAACCATCGGGGTTTTGGCCCACGGATTAGACCAAATCTATCCGAAACAGCACCAAAAATATGCCCGCCAAATGGAAGCCAACGGCGGTTTCTTCACGGAATTTTGGAGCAATACCGCGCCAAACCGCGAGAACTTCCTGAGGCGCAACCGCATCGTCGCCGGGGTTTCGGAAGCCACGATCGTGATCGAATCGGCCGAAAAAGGCGGATCGCTCGTCACGGCCAACATCGCCAACGATTACAACCGCGATGTCTTTGCCGTTCCCGGGCGCGTCACGGACCATTTCAGCCGCGGTTGCCACAACTTGATCAAGTCGCAAAAAGCGATGCTGCTCACCGGCGCCGCAGATTTGGTGTATCAACTCAATTGGGATTTGCAACAACAACCCAAACCCGTTCAAACGCAGCTTTTCTTGGCGCTCGACCCGGACGAACAACCCGTTTACGATTTCCTGAAAGCCAACGGCAGGCAACAGCTCGACCATTTGGCGCTGGGTTGTGGCCTGCCGGTTTCCAAGACATCATCGATTTTGCTCGGGCTGGAACTCAAGAACGCCGTGCGGCCGTTGCCGGGCAAATCCTTCGAGGTTATTTGAGCCCGAGGTTGCCGTCGAACGAAGACAAATCGTCGTCGCCTTTCGGTTTGTTGATCAATAGCGTCCACATTTGGTTGCAGATGGATTTCAACTCCGGATAATTCTGGTTGTCGATGGCTTTTGCGCCAAGGTCGCAGAGTTTCTCGAATTTGGACGGGTCGCGGAATTCACGCGGATCGTAAAAACGCAGATGGTAGTAAATATCGATGTAGCGTTCTTGCGTGTTGCGGTAAATGTCGTTGAGCAAATCCTCGAGTTCCTTGTTCTTTTTCCGGATCAGGTATTTGTTGCCCGACTCGAGCGTTTCCTTTTCGTTGCGGATGATTTTCTCGAATTCGTCTTTCTGTTTCGGACTTGCTTTTTCCAGGTATTGTTCGAAAAGGTCGCGCGTGTCCTGGTATTCCCGTAGTTCGTTGAGCACGTGTTTGTGTCGCACCAAATCATCGAATTCCTGCACGGCAAGGCGTTTCATTTCGTCGAGCTGGTATTTCTTGTCGGTGGAATGGTCTTCGGCAATGTCCGACGCTTCATTGTACAACACGGCCAAATGGTCCAGACAGCGCTTGAGTTTGGAAAGGTAATCGAAGTTTTCCTCGGCTTCCTCGTTCCAGATTTCGTGGTTGATTTCGTCCATCGCGTCCTTGATCTCAGACCGCAATTTCTCCACCGAAACGGCCCGTTGGTGCGGGTTGAACACTTCGCTGATTTCCAAATCAAGCGAGCTGATGTAGACGTTTACGCTCAAGTCCCGCGATTCGGAAATCTTGAAATTGAGTTCGATGTCCATGCCTTTGAGCAAATCCTGTTGGAAGCCGCGTCCGCTGATTTCCACGTATCCGATGCTTAAATTGCTGCCCACCATGCTGCCCGCGTTGCCTTCCACGATATTGATGATGAGCTTGTCGTCCGAATTCTTCAGGATGTTTTTCGAGCACGTCTTGTAGATCGTTTTCTTCAATGGCAGGATGTCATTCTTGCGGAAAATGCGCTCCAGAATGGTTTTACCCGAAGATTCGTCCAGCTCCAGACAGATGTCGTTCGGGAGCGGTTGCCCCGAAATATTATACAAACCGTTGGTGATCTTGATGGTATCGGTATGCACTTGACGCTGGTTGTCGTCGTAGAGATACAGCGTAAACAAGTTGGTGGTTTTCGGGAGCAAAGGCAGGAATTCCGAAAAGCGTTGCGCCATCTTCAACACGCCGGTGTCAAAACCGCCGTCGCCGCGCATGATGCGGTAGTAGCCATTGAATGGACCCTCAACGATTCCGGCCACCAATTCTTCGCTGTCTTTGGAATGCGGTTCATAAATCAGGTTCAGGTCGATATTGGTGTTGAAAGAAGGCAAGTCATCGGTCTTTTCGTCTTCCAGTGCGGACGGTTTCGCACCGGCATAATACGCCGCGCCCACCAATACGGCAGTTGTCGGGTCAATGCTCGAATCTACGGTAACGCCGCTCCGCCGTTGGAGTTCTTCCCTGACATACGGGATGTAAGTCGTTCCGCCGACCAGTATAATCCGTTCGATGTCTTGGAAACGCATGTTGTTCTCGCGCAGGAGTTTTTCCATCAGCGAATAGGTTTCCTCGAATTTCGGTGCCAAAACGTTTTCGAATTCGGTTTTCGAAATATCGATTTCCACCGACAGTTCCGGCGATTCCGTGTCGATTTCAATCGTAACGCTGTCCTTGAGCGAGAGTTCCTTCTTGGCTTCTTCGGCCTTGAAGAGCAACTCGAAGTACAATTTCTTCATGGACGAGTCTTCGCCCGAAACCATCTTCGCCCACAAACCCGAGAGGTTCGCCGCTTTCTCGATTTTCGGACACAGGATTTTCTCGACCATCAGATTGTCCAGGTCAACGCCGCCCAAAAAGTTGTTTCCTTTGTGGCTGATGACGTTCAGTTCGCGCTCGTTGATGCTCACCAAGGCCGCGTCGAACGTGCCGCCGCCGTAGTCATATACCAGCCATTTTTTTTCCTCGGTCACGTTTTGGCCTTGCGCGTTGGAATAGGCGAGGCAAGCCGCAATCGGTTCCTGAAGCAACACGACTTCCTGCAATCCGGCTTCGTAACCGGCTTTTTTGGTGGCGTTGCTCTGGATGGTATCAAACGACGCTGGAATGGTAATCACGCAGGATTTGGGCGCATGGCCTTGCGCGAACGAAAGCAATTCCTTGAGCACCATGGCAGAGAGTTCCACAGGCGAAACGGATTTTCCGATATCGGGCACGGCATACGATTCGTCCGAGCCCATTTTCCGCTTGAACGACGAAAAGACGTTGCCGGTATTCGAGGCGATGTGTTCACGGGCTTTCTCGCCGATCTGGATGCGTCCTTTTCGGAACGAAACCACCGACGGAATCGTGTCGCGGAAACCGACCGGGTTTTTAAATACGGTGATTTTTCCACCGTCGTACATCGCCAGGCCGGAGTTGGTCGTGCCCAGGTCGATGCCAAAATTGATGTTGTCCATAGCTATTTATTCAACGATGACGACGCCTTTTTGCAGCAGCGTGTAATTGCCGTTTTCGGTAGCGTAAATCACGGGTTTGAGTACGCGGGTAATGGTTTTTGCGTTCGGGTTCAGGATGTTGGCTTCCACCGATGCGTCGCGTTCGTCATACCGCGTCCCGATCGGGTTGACGACTTGGTAGCCCATTTCCTCCAACTGGTGTGCGATGCGCTGGAGGTTGCGCTCGAGCATATCCAGTTTATGGTCTGAAACCTTTTTTTCGATTTCGAACAATTGGTTGATGATTTCTTTCATAGATGCTTATTCAGGCTGGGCAAGATACAATTATTTGTTTTTTTCCGGAAACGATTCTGCGGTTCGTTTAAAATCCTATTTTTGTCGGGCTGCCTATGAAAAAGCTATGAATATCATCGAATTATTTACCCGGTTAGAACTTCAGCGCGACGCCATTTCGGGCCACAGCGCCAACGACATCATCCGCATCGAGAAACAGCTCAATGTGGAACGGAAGCTTAATCCGGATATTGACACCAACACGGCGGCCAACCTGATTTCGGCGCTACGCGATTACCCGCGGGCGTTGCTTATGGTCTTGAGCAGCCGTCATTTGTATAATTTCTTTACCGGGAAGGATTTGGCGCGGAAGGCGTTCCCCGAATATCTTCCGGATGTTTCCGAAGAAGAAGTCCGGGCATTCATCTCGAGGTTTTTGTCCGACGACTTGGAGCTTAGGCTAGACCAGGCATTAACCAACGAGCGCTTCAGTACCATCCGCGATTTCTTGACGGTCAAACAATATTTGCCCGAAGAGTCGCTGCACCGCTTGGAAAAACGGGTTACGGGCAAACTGGAATTCGGGATTGGCCGAATGCCAAGGGAAGGCGCAATTGACACCTCGTCCATCCAATACATGCGCTTGATGAGTTTCTACGAAGTCTTGTCGCATTTCCGCTCGATTGAACTCGACGACAAGATTCGGATCGTCATCAACCGGACTTCGGACATGTACAACAGCAGGCGCGAGGCGCAATTTGCCAGCGACGTCATGGTTTGTTTGCCGTCCTACAACGCTTTCGACGACGAGTTGAACCGCGTGACACAGGGCAACAGTAAAATCATCAACGGGGCTGCGGTGTCACGGTCGTCGTCATCGTCCGGTTCGGGCATTTCGGGCCGTGTGGTATTTTTGGTCATCATCCTGATCATCAAGGTCATCATCTTCTCGAGTAAATGCAGCAACAACAGCAGCAATTACGACTACAATTCAAGTTATGAGCCTTACGGCTACACGTATGACATGCGCCAGGCCGATGTGCAGTCTTCGGAAAATATGGATTACCTGGCGGCGTTCAACCGCGATTCCATCACCGAAGTCAAGTCTGCGGATACAATCACGACCGGGCAGAATCCGTTCAGAAGTTCGCTGGTGCGGCGCATCCCAATCACATACAAATCCAATCAAACGCCATCCGACGTGACCTTCACGAATGATTCGCCGTATGATCTGGTCTTGCTGGAATACGGCGGCGTGATCCAGGTGAATGCACCGGAAGATGCCCATTTCATCAAATCTGGCGAGAAGTTGACCTTGACATTATTGACAACGGGCGAGGTGCGCGATGAGTTTACATTCTATTTCGGGAATAAACTGGCGTCGTTCAAGAGCAGCGGTATGGAGTTGACGCGCCGCGATTCGTTGCCCGAGGTCCGGTTCCGTAAACCCGCGCCGTACTGCCGAGAAATCCTGAACAAGCGGTTCAAGTTTACCAAGGATGTGACCATCAGTAAAACCGGTGGACAACTCAAGATTTCATCGGTTGGCATGGAAGCCGTGAATGATACGCTACAGCGACCGGGCGAATTCGTTTTCTAGGCTTTAAACCCCAATTTTTCGCGTACGCGCACCAAGACCCCGTTCGCTACTGCGGCGGCTTTCTGCGCGCCAATCTGGAGCAATTGCTCGACTTCCGACGGATTGGCTATGTAATGGTGGTATTTCTCGCGTTCGGTCTTAAAACGTTCCGCAATCAATTCGAACAGCGCTTGCTTGGCGTGTCCGTAACCGAAATCACGGGTTGCGTTGGCGTATTTTACGCGCATCTCTGTCTCTTGCGATTCAGTCGCCAGCAACCGATAAATCGCGAAGACTTTACAAGTTTCCGGATTCTTCGGCTCTTCCAGCGGCGTACTGTCGGTCTCGATAGACATGATTTGTTTGCGGAGTGCTTTGTCGTCTAAGAAAATATTGATGATGTTGCCGCGCGATTTGCTCATTTTTTGGCCGTCGGTACCGGGAACATACATCGTTTCTTTTTGGACGGACGCTTCCGGGATGACGAACGTATCGCCCATTTGGTGGTTGAACCGCGAAGCAACGTCTCGGGTAATCTCGATGTGTTGCAATTGGTCTTTCCCGACCGGAACGAAGTTCACGTCGTATAAAAGAATATCGGCGGCCATCAGCATCGGGTAGCTGAATAAGCCCGCATTAACATCGTCCAAACGGTCTGCCTTGTCCTTGAAAGAATGCGCCAAGGTCAATCGCTGGAACGGGAAAAAGCAACTCAAATACCAGGAAAGCTCTGCGGTTTGCGGCACGTCGGACTGTCGGTAAAAGACTACCTTTTCGACGTCTAACCCGAAAGCCAGCCAAGTCGCGGCCACGCTCAGCGTATTTTGACGCAATTCGTTTCCGTCCTTGATCTGTGTCACCGAGTGCAAATCTGCGATGAACAGGAAGGTTTCGTTTTTTGCGTCTTTAGACAATGCGATTGCCGGGACGATTGCCCCGAGCAGGTTTCCTAAATGCGGCGTTCCGGTGCTTTGGATTCCGGTGAGGATTCTGGCCATTGTTTTTGAGTTCAAGGTTTAAAGTTCAAGGTTCGGAAGTTTGTCGTGCGCCCTGTGTTTAGTGTCTTTCACCATTTTTTGCAAAGGTAAAGCTATTTGTCAAACAATCCGTACATTTGGGCGTATGAGAATTTTAAAGGGTATTTTCTGGATACTGTGGCGCGTGTGGTTCTACATCTTGATTGCGTTGCCCATTATTGTCATGTTTCCCTTTTTGTTCGTGTCGATTCTGCGGGAGAAATGGTATCCGTATTTTTTCATCATGGCGCGCATCTGGGCCAAATTCATTTTGTACGGTATGGGTTTTTACTACAAGGTCGAGACCGATCAGGAACTCAAGCCGCACGAGAGTTATGTGTTCATCGCCAATCACACTTCCATGACCGATATCATGCTGATGCTGGCCGTTGTCCGCAACCCGTTCGTGTTTGTCGGGAAGAAAGAGCTGGCCAAGATTCCGCTGTTTGGTTTTTTCTACAAACGCACCAGCATCATGGTCGATCGCGGCAGCCAGAAAAGCCGGATGGAGGTTTTTGAACGTGCGCAGCGGCGTTTGCACCAGGGCTTGAGCATCTGTATTTTCCCCGAAGGCGGCGTGCCCGATGAATCGATTTTGCTCGACGAATTCAAGGACGGCGCATTCCGGATGGCGCTTGAACACCAAATCCCAATCGTGCCGCTTACTTTCGCCGACAACAAAAAGCGGCTTTCCTACACGTTTTTCAGTGGCAGTCCTGGTATGATGCGGGTGAAAATCCATCCGTTCATGGAAACAAAAGACCGCCCCGCAGACAAGAAGGAAATCAAGGAGTTGCGCGAAAAGGCTTGGGAAACCATCCACAACCAATTGCAATTGTTCCAATAAAAAAAAGCGCCGGTTCATCTTCCCCGGCGCTTTTCCGCTGATCCCTCAGCTCTAACTTAACTATAAAACAATTAACCCAACATAATTTAGAATCTGTAGCTGACGCCAGTGTACAGGCCGAAGAAGAATGGCTTAAAATTACCGGCATCGTTGCTGAACGTGTTGATTTGGTATTTGAACATCGGTTCCACATTCGCCTGGAATGATTTCAGGAAGCTATACCGGAAGCCAACGCCTACGTTTGTACTGAAATGCACCGAATTCAGGTTGTCGGCCTCGCCAATGGTCATGTCCAAGCCCGGCGAAACGAGCGACACTTCATTGCGGTTCAGGAACAGTGTGCTCACGCCGCCAATCAACTCCATTCCGAATTTCTTGTCCAGCAATTGGTAGGTCATTTCAACCGGAACTTCTACATACCCGATTTTTTGGTTCACTTCGCCACTATATTGGCTGCGGGCACGGCTCATTGTGGTTACCGCGTTGGCTTCAGGTTTATTTTCAACCTGAACGAATGAACCCGCCATATTCGGTTTGAGGTTCTCGATCACGCGGGCATTTTCGGTTTGATAGAACACGATGTCCGTGGTATTGTATTCAAGCGCAAGGGCATTGACCCCGGACTTGATGGCAAACTTTTTATTGATGTTGTATTTGGCACCCACACCATATGACAAACTCGGCGCGTAGCTTTTGCGGTTGCCTTCGAAACGAGAATCCAGCGGCGAACCCTGGGACACAGAACTAAAATAAATAGGGGCAACATTGGAGGTAATTTGCCACCTATTTATTTTTTGTTCTCTGGAGGTAACTTTGTTTTCTTTTTCATTTAACAATTCTTCCAACACGTTAGGTTCAGCGGCAGCAACAACGGCTGAATCCTTTTTTAATTCGATGTCGTTGGCAGCGACACCAGTGTTTTGAGGGGTTTGTACTTCCAGTTTGTCGTCCGTTTTTTGGTTTTCTTGGCGTATAGGCTGATGGTTCAAGCCGTCGGCTGGCAAATTGCCTTGGCTTTGGTTGTTGTGTCCATTGGCTGCAATGCCTTGATTCTTGACGGAATCATTTCCGGCGGCATAGCTTCCGTCAGAATTTATCCGGCCGTCCTTTCCAGGCATTGCGGCAATGGCACTGTTGGCGTTTTGGCCAACGGCATTTGGTTTTTTGGGAGCGGAAAGCTTGCGGCGATCTGCGCCCGGTTGGATAGTTATTTCTTTTTCACTTATCTTCTCTTGAGGATTTCCGCTGCCTGACGGCGATGCCGCGATGGCTCTTTCGGAAATTTTTGGCGTCAGGTTGTTTGGCGCGACATTCTGATTCGGTTCAGTTCCTGATGCGTTTGGCGCGATGGAATCCGGATTTGTTGACTGGTTGTTTCCGGTATTTACGCCAGGATTCACGCTTTGGTTTTCGTTGGTATTGCCTTCGGAATTCCCGTTGGATTCTGTATTGACCACCGCGTTTTCGGTTGCCGTTTTCGCGGCAGTGAATCGGTTAAAAATCAGCAATCCCAACATTAGCAATGCCGCAACACCGGCTACTTTCCACCAAATCGGGATAATCCGGCGGCGTTTCTTTTCCTTGAGCTCGGCTTCAATATTTTGCCATACCTTTTCGTCCGGCGTGACTTCGAAGTCCCGGAAACGTTCCTGAAAAAGGCGGTCTATATTCTTTCTTTCGCTCATCTTGCCGATGGTAAATTATTTTGAGCCGTGTGGCTTTCTATTTTCTCTTTCAAAATCACCCGCGCCCGAGACAAGTTTGATTTTGAGGTTCCGGTTGAAATGTCGAGCATATCCGCGATATCGTTGTGCGAATAGCCGTCTATCACATAGAGGTTAAACACCAGCCGGTAGCGGTCGGGCAATTCCTGGATGATTTTCATCAGGAAGTCGAGCGATACCGTTTCATCGATTTCAACCTCTGGCTCATCGGCGATATTCTCATGGGTCAACTCCAAAAAACTCACCTTGCGGTATTGTTGGAGAATGTTGTTGATCATGATCCGCTTGATCCAGCCTTCAAAAGAACCTTTAAAATTATATTGGTGGATTTTATCGAAAACGATCAGGAATCCGTCCTGTAAATTGTCTTCAGCTTCCGCATAATTGCGCGAATACTTCAAGCATATCGCAAACAACTTAGATGAAAATAATCTGTATAATTGTTCTTGGGCCTTGGTATCGTTGTTTTTGCAATCATGGATGAGCTGATCTAAACTCAAACCCGTACAATTAGTTGTTGACTACTGCTTCTGCTACATAAAAATGGTCTGTTCCGTCTTGGTTTGTTCCGTCCCAAAACTTAAACACATAAGTTCCGGGAAACCTTGGCTTGAACTTCAACGGCACTTCGTAAATCTGATCGTCCTGGCCGGGATTTGCCGTATTTACTTTGGCGTATTCGATGGCCACAACCCGGTTGAAATCTACCGCTTGGTAATAAAACCCTTGAAAGATGTGACTGTCGTCCGGTCTTTTATAGCGGATCATGATTTCAGAAATACTGTCCACTTTAAAAGAACTCGCCATTGTTACCTCATGAACCGGCCCAAGGGCAAATTGTGGATTGTCTTCGCCGCCCGTGTCACACGATGCAAAAAAGACGATGGCCAATGCCAGGAGAACCAATTTTTTCATTTTCTGTTTTTGTTTTATAGACCCAAGATACAAAATGTAAAAAAGGGTTGCGTTAGGGTGTAAAAAAACCCGGATTTTTTTCCGGGTTGGTGTTTATTCTGCTTGTTCCTTAATGGTCTGCTTGATTTTTTCCTCAAGTTCTTCAGACAGTTCAGGGTTGTCTTTCAACATAATCTTGACGGCGTCGCGACCTTGGCCTAACTTGGAGTCCATGTAACTGAACCACGAGCCAGACTTCTTGATGATCTCAAACTCAACGGCCAAATCCAGGATTTCTCCGGTTTTGGAAACACCTTCGCCGTACATGATGTCAAATTCAGCCGTCCTGAATGGCGGCGCAACTTTGTTCTTGACGACTTTTACTTTCGTGCGGTTGCCGATGACGTTGTCGCCGTCTTTGATTTGCGACGAGCGGCGAATGTCCAAACGTACCGATGCATAAAATTTCAACGCATTACCGCCGGTTGTGGTTTCCGGGTTGCCGAACATTACCCCGATTTTCTCCCGCAACTGGTTGATGAAGAAAACGGTACAATTTGTCTTGCTGATGGTAGCGGTCAATTTACGGAGCGCCTGCGACATCAAACGCGCGTGCAAGCCCATTTTGGAGTCGCCCATTTCACCTTCGATTTCGCTCTTTGGCGTCAGGGCAGCCACAGAGTCAATCACGACCACGTCAATCGCGCCTGAACGGATCAGGTTTTCAGCAATCTCCAAAGCCTGTTCGCCGTTGTCCGGCTGCGAGATGATGAGGTTTTCGACGTCAACGCCCAGTTTCTCGGCGTAATGGCGGTCGAAAGCGTGCTCGGCATCGATAAAAGCCGCAATGCCGCCGGCTTTTTGCGCTTCTGCAATCGCGTGCAAAGTCAAGGTTGTTTTACCCGAAGATTCCGGCCCGAAGATTTCCACGATGCGGCCTTTCGGATAGCCGTTTACACCTAAGGCCAAATCCAGCCCGAGCGAACCCGATGGAATCACTTCTACTTCTTCCACGGCCTGGTCGCCCAATTTCATTACGGTGCCTTTGCCGTACGTTTTGTCTAATTTATCAAGGGTTAATTGGAGTGCTTTTAGTTTGGCTTCTTTCTCTGAACTCATTTTTTCTCGTATTAGTGGCGTAAAATTACTGCTTTTTTCGACTGTTTCCTGCTGGTCGGGAACTATTTATAAACAAACAAATTTGCTGTTAAAAGCGTTGGGATTGACGTGGTTTTCCCGTAACTTTTCTTAAAAATAAGTTGCTGGTTGTTGGTGGCTGGCGGCCAGATGATTTCTTGTCTGACAAAATCGATTTTAATACGGAAGTATAGCAGGATTATGATGTTACCCCAGAAGTTGAATGACGACGATTCGTAAGATAGAACGTCTGGCCACTAAAGCGCAACGGTACTAAAAAAAGTCGTACTTTTGGGCGAGATTACCATCCGAATGCAAAAAATCCTCTCGTACCCGATTTCCGTAATTTATTACCTGTTCTTTGGTTTATGTCTGGTCGTTTTTCACCCCATACAATGGGTTTGCTTCAATGTGTTGGGGTATCAGGCGCACAAGAAGAGCGTGGATTATCTGAATTTTTGTTTGTTGCGGTGCACGCATCTTTTGGGCACGACGTATACCTTTGAAGGCCGTGAAAAGCTTCCGCAGGACGTTCCGATGATCATCGTCGCCAACCACCAGAGCTTGTATGATATTGTCGCCATTATTTGGTTCATGCGCCGCTGCCACCCGAAATTCGTCAGCAAGAAAGAGTTGGGCAAAGGCATTCCGAGTGTGTCGTACAATTTGAGGCATGGCGGCTCGGTGCTCATCGACCGCAAAGACCCGAAACAAGCCGTTCCGGTCATCAAAGGCTTGTCTGAGTACATTGAAAAAAACAAACGCTCGGCCGTGATTTTTCCGGAAGGCACGCGCAGCAAGACCGGCAAGCCGAGAGCATTCGCCACCACGGGATTAAAGATTTTATGCAAATATGCGCCATCGGCCTACGTCGTTCCGGTTACAATCAACAACTCGTGGAAAATGGTGCGGTTCGGCACATTCCCGATGGGTTTAGGCAACCATTTAACTTTCACCGTCCATGACCCGATTGCCGTAGGTTCGATGCCGGTAGATGAACTCATGGCCAACACTGAAAAAGCCGTAGTCGGCGCCATTAAAAATTAAGAAAATGTCAATTGAAATGCTCCAAAATACACGCCTCGAAGTCATGCGATTCCTTGAAAAAGATGTCGATGCCTTCGTGGACGAATACCTAATTCCCATCGATACAATCTGGCAACCCGCCGATTTTCTGCCGCCGTCCAACAGCGAGGAATTCCTCGACCAGGTCAAGGAACTGCGCGAACTCGCGAAAGATTTGCCCTACGATTTCTGGATTGTCCTGATTGGCGACATGGTCACCGAAGAAGCGCTGCCCACGTACGAATCCTGGCTCATGAACATGGAAGGCGTCGGGCAAGAGGAAAACAACGGCTGGTCTAAATGGCTTCGGCATTGGACCGGCGAGGAAAACCGTCACGGCGACCTTTTGAACAAATATTTGTACCTGTCCGGCCGCGTGAACATGCGCGAAGTGGAAATCACGACACAGCATTTGCTGACCGACGGTTTCGATCCGGGCACGGGCGTCGATCCGTACAAAAATTTCATCTACACCAGTTTCCAGGAATTGGCTACATACGTCTCGCACAACCGCGTCGGGCAACTGGCCAAACAATATGGCGAGAAGAAACTCAACAAAATCTGCAAGATGATTGCGGGCGACGAAATGCGCCACCACCATGCCTACAGCGAATTCGTCAACCGTATTTTCCAGGTTGACCCGAGCGAAATGATGTTGGCGTTCCAACACATGATGAAACACAAAATTGTGATGCCGGCGCAATTCCTTCGCGAAGCCGGACACAAAATGGGCGCGGCCTTCGAACATTTTTCGGATTCGGCGCAGCGCATCGGCGTTTACACCGCCAACGATTACGTGGATATTTTGCGCAAGCTGATCGTACGTTGGGACATCGGCAACATGACCGACCTGACAGCAGAAGCCGAGAAAGCTCGAGATTTCCTGATGAAACTCCCAGACCGAATGGCAAAGATTTCTGAGCGCCTCGTTATCCCGGAAGAATCGCACGTGTTCAAATGGGTAACGCCGGCCTAGAAGTTCAAGGTTTAAAGTGGAAAACCTTGAACCTTACACTTTGAACGTATCATCATGGACAAAATACTCGTCGACCAAACCATACAGTTTGTAAAAAAGGAACTTGAAAATGCCGAGGGCGGCCATGATTGGTTCCACATTGAGCGCGTCTGGAAGAATGCGCTGTTGGTTGCGCAAGGCGAAACTTGCGACTTGCTTGTGGTGCAACTTGCAGCCTTGTTGCACGACATCGCCGACAGCAAGTTCCACGCTGGCGACGAAACCGTAGGACCGAAAAAGGCACGTGTGTTTCTGGAATCGCACGATGTTGATGAAAAAACCATCGCACATGTCGTGAACATCATCGAGAACATTTCCTTTAAAGGCGGCAATTTCGAGCGGAATTTCCATTCGAAGGAACTCGACATCGTCCAGGATGCAGACCGCTTGGATGCCATTGGCGCCGTCGGGATTGCGCGCTGTTTCAACTACGGCGGTTTTAAGAATCGGGCATTGTACAATCCCGAGATTCCGCCGGTGATGAATATGTCCAAGGAAGATTACAAAAAATCCGACAGCCCAACGATCAACCATTTCTACGAGAAACTCCTGTTGCTCAAAGACCGCATGAATACCGAAACCGGTAAGCGCATCGCGGCTCAACGTCATCAATATATGGAAGATTTCCTGGCGCAGTTTTATGCCGAGTGGCGAGGCGAAAAATAAAGCCGGAGTACCCGGCCTTGATTATTTCCCTGTAAAAGAAGCCTTCCGTTTTTCCAAAAACGCCGTCGTTCCTTCCTTGAAATCGTCACTGCCGAAACATTCCCCGAACGATTTGATTTCGGTCTTGAAACCGTTCACGCCGTCGCGGAAATTCGCGTTCACCGCAACTATGGCTTTTCCAATCGCATAGGGTGAATTCTTCATGATTTTCTGCGCGATGCCATGGCAGAAATCGAGCAATTCCGCTTGCGGGACGACATGATTCACGAGTCCGCAGGCTTTGGCTTCGTCAGCCGAAATCATCCCTGCGGTCATGATCATCTCCATCGCTTTTCCCTTACCGACCAATTGCGGCAGGCGTTGTGTTCCACCGTAGCCCGGAATCACGCCCAAAGACACTTCGGGCAATCCCATCTTGGCGTTGTCCGACGCAATGCGGAAATGACAAGACATGGCCAATTCGAGTCCGCCACCGAGCGCGAAACCGTTCACGGCGGCAATCACGGGCGTTTTCATATTTTCGACGAAATCAAACAACAATTCCTGTCCTTGTGCGGCCAATTCTGCACCTTCGGCAACCGAGAAATTCGCAAATTCCGAAATGTCGGCGCCAGCCACAAAGGCTTTCTCACCACTTCCGGTCACGATGACGACACGCACCGAGTCATCGGCGTCGAGCGCGGCAAAAGCGTCATTGAGTTCGCCAATAGTGGCTTTGTTGAGTGCGTTGAGTTTTTCAGGACGATTGATGGTTACCGTAGCGATACCGTCGGCTTTGGTGACCAGAATGTTGTTGTAGCTCATGTGTTACGGGTTTAAGTGGACGAGCGGAAGCGACACCGTGAAGGTTGTGCCTTTTCCGACTTCGGTTTCAAAGGTAATGGTTCCTTTATAATTTTCGATGATGTTCTTGATGATGCCCAAACCCAATCCCATGCCGCTGGATTTGGTCGTGAATTTCGGCTCGAAGATGCGCGGCGCGTCTTGTGGCGCAATGCCGGTGCCGTTGTCG
Source organism: Flavobacterium longum (assembly GCF_965137575.1). Taxonomy (NCBI): domain Bacteria; kingdom Pseudomonadati; phylum Bacteroidota; class Flavobacteriia; order Flavobacteriales; family Flavobacteriaceae; genus Flavobacterium; species Flavobacterium longum. The sequence continues at coordinate 145,429 of NZ_CBCRZJ010000002.1, forward strand.
CTCACACAGATTTTCACCCAATCGTCTGTGCGGCGGATGGCCACGACCACAGATTTTTGGGGTTGCTCGTCCGGAATGGCCTGGATGGCGTTCTTCACCAGGTTCGTGATCACCCGGATGAGTTGCGTGCGGTCCATTTTGGCCACAATGACTTTTTCGTCGCTTTGGAATTTGATGAAATCTTCGTTGAAAATGTCGAGCGCCAAGTCTACGACGCTTACCACGTTGAGGTTTTCATTCTGCTGCGCCGGCATGGATGCGAAGTTGGAAAACGCCGAGGCCACTGCGCCCATGGTGTCGATCTGCTGGATCAGCGTCTTGGAGTAATCGTTGATTTTCTGTTTGAGATCAGGGTCGTCGGGGTCAAATTTACGCTGAAAACTTTGCACGGTCAACCGCATCGGCGTGAGCGGATTCTTGATTTCGTGCGCCACTTGCTTCGCCATTTCACGCCACGCTTCTTCGCGCTCGCTTTGGGCCAGTTTGGCGGCGCTTTCCTCGAGTTCGTCCACCATTTTGTTGTATGCCTTGATCAGCGTGTCAATCTCGCGGCTGTTGGCCTTCAGGCGGATTTTTTCGTTGCGCTGGTTGAAGCTCGTCTCGGTGATACGGTCCGAAATCGTCTTGAGTGACTGCGTGATGTACGCCGAAAGGAAGTACGCCAATGCGAACGCAATCAAGAGTGTAAAGGTATAGACTTGCCCGAGACGGATCAGGAAATTCTGCAGTTCGTTCTCGTAAAAACCGTCGTCTTCCACGTAGGGCAAATTCAGGATGCCAAGCGGCTTGAACTTGTCGTCCTTAATGACCGTGTACGAAGAGCGTTTGCGCAATCCGTCCACGCTTTTGATGTCAACATACCGTTTTTCGATGGACGACTGCACCAGTTTCAGGATGAATTTCGGGATCGGCGGTGCCGGTTTGTCAATCGAAAATGACGCTTTGGACGATTTGAGCAATTTTCCGTTCAGGCCGTAAATATTGATTTCCTGGTTGTGGATGTCGGCCAGCTCATAAATCCGGTCCTTGAAAATCAGCGGCAGGTTGCGCGTGGTGAGCGGATAGGTCGTGGTCGATAAAATATAATTGATGTGTTCGCGGATGGTATTTTCCTTGGCTTCCAGTCGCTGCTGGTGGTATTCGCGCGCCTCGTTCTTGAACTGGATGATGGAGATTGAGGCCAGCAGTACAGATGAAATCAAAATCAATACAATCATCGACAGGAAAATCCTCGTGCGCAATGACAGCATCGATATGTTCAGCCAACTTTTGCTCATTCTTTTTTCGCACGGATGCGTTTGTACATCTTAAAGCCGAGCATCAGCAAAACCGACAGCGAAATGAGGCCGACCACGCCAAAAATCCAATCGACGGCATTTTTCAGGATGACCAGAAAAACCACCGAAAATAAAATAATCGTCGCGCCTTCGTTCCACAACCGCAAGAAGTTCGAGGAATAGCTCACTTCATCGCGCTGCAATTGCCGGTAAATCTGGTGGCATTTCAAATGGTAGAGATACAGCAACAGCACGAACGCGAGCTTGACGTGCATCCAGCCCTGATCGAGCCAACCAGGCATCAGATACAGCAACGCAAACGCGAAAATGCTCGCCAATACTGCCGATGGCCAGGTGATGATGAACCACAGCCGGTACGCCATGAGCTTGAATTGCTTCTGTAAAATCTCTTTTTCGGGCGATGGTTTCGCCGCGGCTTCCACCTGATACACAAACAGCCGCACGATGTAAAACAGTCCGGCGAACCAGGTGATCACGAAAATCAGGTGCAGCGATTTGATGTAATTGTAATATTCCATGGGTTAGGCGTTGGCGACCACTTCTGCGTGTGCCCAATGGTTGATCCAGCCGGCGACCGTTTCGGCCCAATCGTCATTGTCGTTCAAACACGGAATCGCCATGAATTGCTCGCCGCCGTGTTCCTTGAACTGGTGGTTGGCTTCCATCGCGATTTCTTCAAGCGTTTCCAAACAGTCAGACACGAATGCCGGTGTCACGACCGCCAATTTCTTGATGCCTTTCTCGGGCATTTTGTTGATCTCGACATCGGTATAAGGTTCAAGCCATTTGTCTCCGGCGATGCGCGATTGGAAACTCTCCGAGTATTTCTCCTTCGGGATGCCGAGCAATTCCACGACTTGCCTTGTCGTCTCGAAACACTGATGGCGGTAGCAGAATTCATGCGCCGGCGACGGAACCGAACAACAAGTCTCGTTGATCTTGCAATGCGATTTGGTGACGTCGGTCTTGCGGATGTGCCGCTCAGGAATGCCGTGGTAGGAGAACAGCAAATGGTCATAGTCGAAGCCTTCGAGCGCGCGCTTGATGGAATCGGCCAGACATTGAATGTATTCCGGGCGGTTGTAGAACGCCGGCACCTTGGTCATCTTCATGTGTGGAAAATGCTTCTTGCGCAGTTCTTCGGCCAGCACGTTGATGGTTACCGTAGAAGCCATCGCATGCTGCGGATAGAGCGGAAAGAGCAGCACTTCGGTCACACCTTTGTCGTGCAATTCCTGAAGCCCGCTCATGATGGACGGCTTTCCGTAGCGCATCGCGAGCGACACCGGAAGCGCCGTATGCTGTTGCACTTTCGCATGCATTTTTTTCGATAGCACGATCAGCGGCGAGCCTTCATCGGTCCAGATCCGGCTGTAGGCTTTGCCCGAATTGATGTGGCGTTTTTTGGCGTTGATGAGAATGCCGCGCACCAAAAGGGCACGCAATAGATAAGGCACGTCGATGACGTATTTATCCATCAAGAACTCGTCGAGGTAAGGCTTGACGTCTTTTGGATCTGGGCTGTCGGGCGAACCGAGGTTGACTAAGAGAACTCCTTTCACAGTGTTGAATTTGGAAATTTGGAAATTTGGAAATTTGAAAATTGGCGTAACACCAATCCTTAAGTCCTCATTCCAAATAAGATTATTTTTTTGTTTTCAATCATATCATTTGTAGTAGGCCGACAACTCGGAGTCAGCGCAAACTCATTTTCAAATTTTCAAATTATGACCCGTTGTTGATCGACATCAAATACTTCTTCGGCGTCGTGGCGAATTTCTTCTTGAAGGCCGAAATGAAATGGCTTCCGGTGCTGTAGCCGATCTTCAGCCCGACTTCGTTCACATTGTAAGAACCGGTGTCGAGCAGTTTGCGTGCGTAATCCATTTTATAATCGAACAGGAAACCGTACACGGTATCGCCGTAAATCTGCTTGAAACCCATTTTGAGCTTCTTGAGCGTCAGCCCGACGGCATCGGCCAATTCCTGTAGTCCGGGCGGCTCGGCCATGTGCTGCACGACGATTTCCTTCGCTTTCCTGATTTTCAACACGTCGTCGTCCACCAAGAACGGGCATTGTTCGGCGTCGGCATTTTCGGCGCGGTTGAAGTACAGGCTCAGCAATTCGTAGCCTTTCCCCTTATAATACAGATTCTTGATTTGCGGATGCAAGTTGTAATGGAACAACTGGCTCAAAACAATGGCCATGGACGGCGAAATGTCTTCTTCCTTATAGTATTTCTTGTCGCGGTATTCTTCGCTCAAAAACGGAATGTAGTCGGCTTCCGTTGAAAAAAGGGCATGGAATTTCTTGATGGAAATAATCACCGAAATCACCCAGGATTGCCGCGCCAGTTCTATGTTCAACGGCAATTCCTTGTCCGGGTTGTACAACAACAGCGACTTTTCTTCGGGCAAATCGAGCGCGTAATTCCCATGGTTGAAAATGAGTTTGGCCTTACCCTTGAGCCCAAAGTGAAACTGGATCAAACCGGTCTTGACCTCGTGCGTCGCCCGGAAGGTTTCTTCGGAATCATTCTGGAAACGGATCAGCGTAAAATCGTCTTCAATCGTAATTACTTCTGCGGAACCCATAGCGATATTTTTTGTAGACTAAATGACAAATATCAGGAAAAATTTATTTAGAACAACTCTAAATAACACAATCGCGAACGCCTGATTTTATTGCAAAAGTAGCTTATTTTCTGACATTACAAGCAATTGAATGTCTCAAATCACGAAGCGATGCAAAAAGTACTTTGAGCGTTATTTTTATAAAATCCTTCGCAATAGTTTTGCTTATCCTAGAACGTGAAGTTTGAAAATGCAAAACAACCATCTGTCCAAGCACCAGACTTTCTATGCCATCGGGCTTAGTTATAAGAAAGCCGATGCAGAAATCCGTGGAAGATTTAGCCTTGACAATGCGGCCAAGACCAAGTTGTTGCATCAGGCGCAGGCTTCGGGCATTGACAGTTTGATTGTGACTTCAACTTGCAACCGCACGGAAATCTACGGTTTTGCCGAGCATCCGTTCCAACTCATCAAATTGTTGTGCGACAACAGTCAGGGCACGGTGGAAGACTTCCAGCAATTCGCCTACATTTATAAGAATAATGACGCCGTGATGCACATGTTTCGCGTCGGTACGGGTTTGGACAGCCAGATTTTGGGCGACTTTGAAATCATCAGCCAAATCAAGGGCAGTTTCAACGAAGCCAAGAAAATCGGGGTGGCCAATGCCTTTATGGAACGGTTGGTCAATTCGGTCATCCAGGCCAGCAAGCGTGTGAAGAATGAAACCGGTTTGAGTTCGGGCGCAACGTCCGTGTCATTTGCATCGGTGCAATACATCCTTAAAAACGTCGCGGACATTTCCAATAAAAACATCTTGCTTTTCGGTACCGGAAAAATCGGGCGCAACACCTGTGAAAATCTGGTCAAGCACACCAAGAACGAACACATCACGCTGATCAACCGTACGAAAGACAAGGCCGAGAAAATTGCGGGCAAGTTCAATTTGATTGTCAAGGATTACGCTGATCTGCATCTCGAAATCCAAAAAGCCGACGTGCTGGTCGTGGCCACGGGCGCGCAGAACCCAACGGTTGACGCAGCCATCCTGAACCTGAAAAAACCGTTGTTGATCCTGGATTTGTCGATCCCGAAAAACGTCGATGAAAATGTGGAATCGATTCCAGGTGTAACGTTGGTTCACCTCGACGCGCTTTCGCAAATTACGGACGAAACCCTTGAGAAACGAAAGCAGTACATTCCGGATGCCGAGGCCATTATCGCGGAGATCAAACACGAATTCATCGGCTGGGTCAATGCCCGAAAATTCGCCCCGACCATTACCGCGCTCAAGGAAAAACTCAATACCATCAAGACTTCCGAGCTGAATTTCCAGCGCAAGAAACTCTCTAATTTTGACGAAGAACAAGCGGAGATCATTTCCACGCGCATCATCCAGAAAATCACGACGCATTTCGCCAACCATTTAAAGGACGGCAACGACGACAGCATTGAATGGATCGAGAAAATCTTCCAGCTCGAAACCTCAAAATAGATAACCACGAATTCGCGAACCGCGGCTAAAAAGTAAAAGTGGCAAACAAGACCATCAGAATCGGGACGCGCGACAGCCAACTGGCTTTGTGGCAAGCCTATACGGTAGAAAAAAAACTCAACGATCTGGGTTATGACACGCAGGTCATCCCCATAAAATCCGCCGGCGACCTCATCCTCGACAAGCCGTTGTATGAATTCGGCATCACCGGTATTTTCACCAAGACGCTAGACGTCGCCATGATTTCAGGCCAGGTGGACATCGCGGTGCATTCCATGAAAGACGTGCCGACCGCGCTCCCGAAAGGGATTGTGCAAGCCGCCGTCTTGGAACGTGAAAACTCAAAAGACATCTTGGTGTTTAACGCAGCGCCGGATTTTACCCAAGAGCTCACCATTGCCACCGGAAGCCTTCGGAGGCAGGCGCAATGGCTCAACCGGTATCCGCACCACAACGTCGTTGATTTGCGCGGCAATGTCAATACACGGCTGCAGAAATTGGCCGACAATGATTGGGGTGGCGCCGTTTTCGCGACCGCCGGACTGGATCGACTCGGTATCAAACCTGAAAACCACATCGATTTGGACTGGATGATTCCTGCGCCTGCACAAGGTGCGATGGTTGTCGTGGCGATGCAGGAAGACGCTTTTTGCGTGGACGCCGTGTCCAAGTTAAATCATTTGGAAACCGACATTTGCACGTTGGTGGAACGCGAATTCCTGAGGACGCTCGAAGGCGGCTGTACGGCACCCATCGGGGCGCTGGCGACGGTCATCGGGAATGACATCAGGTTTGAAGGTTTGTTGTGCTCGGTAGACGGACAAGAAAAAATCCACATCGAGAAAACCACTGCGTTGTCGCACGGGCGAAACGGTTTCGGCCGCAGTTGCGCCGAGGAAATACTGGCCAACGGCGGCGCATCGGTCATGGAAAAAATCAAACGCGACCTAGGCAAATGATCCGGATACTGTCAACAAAAAAGCTACCGGTAAACCAGAAACAATTCCTGCTCAATGCAGGTTTTTCTGTAGTTGACGCCGACTTTATCCAGACGCAACCCGTTGCATTCGCACTTCGCGACATCAAACAAAACCTTATATTCACCAGCGCCAATGCGGTCAGGTCGGTAGCGGATCATCCGCAGGTGCAAGACATCAGGCGCAAGCCTTGTTTTGCCACTTCGGGCAAGACGGCCGAGGTGCTCGATGAAGTGGGTTTTACCGTAATTGAAACCGCCGACGATGCTGCGGGTCTGGGCATGATCATCAACGAGAAATATCCGAAAGAAAGCTTTACCTTTTTCTGCGGCAATCTCAGGATGGAAACCTTGCCTGTTTGGTTTGGTGAATGGAACATCGACTACAACGAAATCCCGGTCTATGAAACCACGCTGACACCGGTTAAAGTCAGTGAAACCGACGGCGTTTTGTTTTTCAGCCCATCGGGTGTCGAGAGTTTTTTACAGACCAATACATTAGGTAAGCAAACCTGTTTTTGCATCGGCGAAACCACTGCAAAAGCGTTAAAAGATAAAACAGATAAAATCATCATCGCGAACAAGCCATCGGTGGAAAACGTGATCGTGCAGTGCATAAACTATTTCGTCGAACGTCGAACGACCGATGTCGAACGACCGGATAACGGAAACAGAATCTAACCATAAAATACACAAAGGTTTGTCTTGCGGTGAAGCTTCATTCGACGTTTGACATTCGACATTTGACTATGAAAAACGACCTCTTTTTAAAAGCCCTTCGCGGCGAAACCGTACAACGACCGCCCGTGTGGATGATGCGCCAGGCCGGGCGATACTTGCCTGAATTCCGTGCCCTGCGCGACAAATACGATTTCTTTACCCGATGCCAGACGCCTGAACTGGCGGCCGAGATCACGGTGCAGCCGATTCGCATCATTAAACCCGATGCGGCCATTTTGTTTTCAGACATTCTGGTCGTGCCACAGGCCATGGGCATCGAAGTATTGATGAAGGAAAGCGTCGGGCCATTCCTGCCCAACCCGATCCGTTCGGCGGCCGATGTCGAAAAAGTCATCATCCCGGACATCGACGAGACGTTGGGTTATGTCATGGACGGCATCAAGCTCACCAAGGAAATGCTCAACGATGAAGTGCCGCTCATTGGGTTCGCCGGTTCGCCCTGGACGATTTTCTGTTATGCCGTGGAAGGTAAAGGCTCCAAGAGTTTTGATACCGCTAAAGGATTTTGTTTCCAGCATCCGGAGGCGGCGCACGCGCTCTTGCAAAAGATCACCGATACCACCATCGCTTACCTGAAGAGAAAAGTGGAAACAGGCGTCAACGCCGTACAGGTTTTCGATTCCTGGGGCGGCATGCTCTCGCCGGTAGATTATCAGGAATTCTCCTGGAAATACATCAACCAGATCGTGGAAGCGTTGGCCCCGATGACACATGTGATCGTGTTCGGGAAAGGCTGTTGGTTCGCACTCAATGAAATGGGCAAATCCAAGGCTTCGGCACTCGGCGTAGACTGGACATGTTCACCGCGCAATGCCCGTTATTTGTCTGGCGGACAGATTACGCTGCAAGGCAATTTCGATCCGTCTCGGTTGTTGTCGCCCATTCCGGAAATCAAGAAAATGGTCAAACAGATGATCGATGAATTCGGGAAAGACCGCTACATCGTGAATCTGGGCCACGGCATCTTGCCGAACATTCCAGTAGATCACGCCAAGGCATTCATCGACGCGGTAAAGGAATACAACCAGTAATGAAGAAATTCGCGCTCATATTCGGGTGTTTTTTGTCTTTCGCGTGCGAAGGCGAACGCATCGGCGAGGGTTATATCCGCGATGCGCAAACCAACCAACCCATAGACAGCGCGGCGTATCGCGACGCCAATGGCGGCAACTTTTTTTACACTGATTCAACCGGATATTACTACATTACAGGGCCTTTCGGCGGCTGCACGTTCGGCGGTTGCCCTGACTATACGGTCGAGTTTTCCAAACCGGGTTATCAAACCAAAACACTCGGAAACCCGGACGGAGACGTTCACCTAGAAACAGAATAACATGAAAAAAACTACCTTGATTTTGGGCGCAGCAGTCGCCATCCTGACAATGACATCGGCATCGGCGCAAACCCTAGCCAAAGACAGCATCCAGATCAACAAATTCCTCAAGGAAGCAGACAAGGGCAAAACCATCCCGAGGATTTTTACGATTTCCGATCCGCAGAAAGTGGCCGTGATTTCGGCCTACATCGATGCGAAGGACAAACTTGCGAAAGACGCCGAAGCCAAGGACAAAGCCATGCGCGAGAGTCGGCCGGGCGTGCGTTACATCAAGGGCGACAAAACCGCAATGGGCGAAGTCATGGCGACGCTCAAAAGCATGGACGAAGACAAAATCGAGGAACTCCTCAACCAGATGTCGCGCGATTTCGAGGACACCAAACCAGTGGCGCTCGACCCAGAAGTGACCAATGCCTTGTTCGCACTCGTGCAGGATGAAACTTTCGAAGCCCGCGCAGTGCAATTCCTCGGCTACAACGATGTGGCGGGCAGCATACCGGTTTTCGAAAAGCGTTTGCTCTCGGGGCAATCGGTAGATGCCGACCGTTTGTTTTACTGGATCGCCGACGACGGCCCGCATCCGGACGCCATCGATTTTGTCGTAAAGACCTATAATCGTGACCCGAAATTCTTTGAAGACGCAAGCTGGACACCCGGAAGCCTTTTCGATTATATGGAGAAAGCGCCGGAGGCAGACAAGGCAAAAATCCTGAACATCACCTACGATTATCTCGACAAGAATTTCCCGCACGGTATGGTTCCGGAGCGCGAAACCGATTCACTGAACACCGGCAGCCAATACTTGGAATTTTACAAGATTGCGTCCCAATACGGCCAACGCGAGAAGATGCGCCCGACCTTGCAGAAAGTCATCAAAATCCACAACGAGCGCTCGGCCAAGAAAGACAGAATGAGCGAGGATGAGATCGATCAGGCGCTCGACATGTTGTACATCAAACAAGTCGATCCGGCCAAACAACGCACGCTGATTTTGGCGATGTTCATTACCCCGGAAATGTTTTTCGATGGTCTGGACGATCTCAACAACCTGCCTAATTTGGCCAACGATCCGGATTTGCTCGGCAAGGCATTTACACTTTTCCCGCTGAGCGATGCGCGCAACGAGAAAGAGCGTTTCGTCCAAAGCTTGAAAAGGCTCTCGGCCGATGATTTCAAGAAATACGCAGCCAACGTCAAACAGGAAGCCTTCCGCAAGGAGTTGCTCGATCTGTACGTCATCAATACCCGGACGGCGGCACAGCATGGCGACTATCTCAAGTCGCTCGGACTAACCGACAAGGCCATAACGGAGGCAGACATTGCCGCGTATAAAAATGAAAATCCATACGAAGAGGAAGCCAACAACATCTACAGCGCGCTGGACATGGCCGGCATCCACGTCAATTTCGATACGGAAGCCGATGAAATCCCGGTGCCGTATGGTGACTTGCTCGACAAATTCTCGAAAGCATCGCACGGCAAATTCGGGCCGTTCAAGCGTTATGTGCAAACGCGTTACGACAAGAAAAAAGAGCTATACGACTACCGTTTCATGGTGATCTGCAACAACAAATGTTTCGTCGTCGTGCCCGAAGATACCGGCGATTGGTATGACCTGGCGGCGTTTTCGCAACTGCTCGATGCCCTGAAAGCCGAAGTCCGGATGCCCGAACAATTTGTGCCCGTAACAACCGGCGACCAAACCGCATGGTATATTTTCGGACAGCCCGATAAAGTGGAAGAATTGACCAAGACCTACAAATTGTCTGTTGACACCGGTGAAAATGAAGAGTAAATTTTACGACTATATCCAGCAATTGCAGGACACGATTTGTGCCGGACTGGAACGGACGGACGGCGTGGCGCAATTCCGTGAAGACTTGTGGACACGGCCCGAAGGCGGCGGCGGACGTACACGCGTGATTGAAAACGGGCATGTGTTTGAAAAAGGCGGGGTGAACATTTCGGCCGTGCATGGCAAATTGCCCGACGCGATGCAGAAAATGTTTGGTGTCGGCGAAGTGGATTTTTTCGCCTGCGGGCTAAGTTTGGTCATCCATCCAAAATCACCGATGGTGCCAACCGTGCACGCCAACTGGCGGTATTTCGAGATGTACGACAGCATGGGGAATGTCATCAATCAATGGTTCGGTGGCGGCCAGGATTTGACACCCTATTATTTGTTCGAAGAAGACGCGACACATTTTCACCAAGTCTGCAAAACGGCCTGCGACAAGCACGATGTTTCTTTTTATCCGAAATACAAAAAACAGTGCGACGCCTATTTCTGGAACGCGCACCGCAACGAAGCACGTGGCATCGGCGGGTTATTCTTCGACTATTGCAAGGCCGAAAATGGCATGACAATGCAATCCTGGTATGATTTCGTGACCGAAGTCGGCGATAGTTTCCTGGATGCATACCTGCCGATTGTAGAAAGAAGAAAAACATTACCCTATACGCAAACCCAGCGCGATTGGCAGGAAATCCGGCGTGGCCGTTACGTGGAATTCAACCTCGTCCATGACAAAGGCACGCTCTTCGGGTTGAAAACCAACGGACGCATCGAAAGCATCTTGATGAGTTTACCGCCGCATGTGCAATGGGTGTATGACCATCATCCGGCGCCTGGAAGTGACGAGGAAAAACTCATCTCCGTATTGCAAAGTCCTAAGGAATGGCTGTAAGATGGATAGTCATATTGTCTGTAAGTTTGTCGTCTTTCGCACAAGACAGCACCTATGTACGGCGTTATGACGACCAGATTGCACTCCGTTTTTTCGTGCTCAATACTTCGGTGGATTACCGGTTGCATTACGCGGCGGAAAATCTCGACGTGAACATCATCCCGAACCATAAGACCACGCTTAATGCCGGCGGGCAGTATGATATTTTATCTTTCAGTTTTGGTTTTGCGCCGTCTTTTTTTGCCGACAACAAAGACAACAAAGGCTCTAAGATGATGTCGTTCGCCACCGATATTTTCCCTGGACGTTTCATGCAACACCTCGAACTGCACTACCAAAAAGGCATGTCGATTGAAAGCCCCGACACGGGCACGGGGCAGTATTTCCCGCGGTTTAAATCGATTATCCTCAACGGGCAAACCGCATACTTGCTTAACCCGAAATATTCGGCGCGGGCAGTCAACTTGCAGAACGCCAAGCAACTCAAAAGTGCGGGTACATTTGCTCCGGGGATTTCCTACCAATACACACGCCTTGAAGCCAAGGACGAACCCGAAATTGGCGGACATGTCAGAATCGTGGATATTGCAGCCGAAGCATCGTATTATTACACCTGGGTTGCCGCCAGGAATTTGCAGTTCTCGGCATCGGCCACACTGGGCATCGGCGGCAGCTGGACCAAAGACGACAAGACCTATTCTTCGGTGTTGTACAAAGCCGGGCTGATGCTGGCACCGGGCTACAACAATGAGCGTTTTTTTGCCGGCGCCATGATTTGGGCCAACGCCAACGGACGTGACGCGCAGTCTTCGGTTACCCTTTCCGATGTAACGGGTTACGCCACGGCATTTATCGGTTTCCGATTCGATCCGCCGGAAAAACTCCGTCAGGGAAAAGACAAACTCAAAAGTAAATTGAAGAAATAATTTAAAGCATATCCTATGTTTCCATTACAACGTAACCGCCGTTTGCGCACCAATGAATCTATACGAAGCATCGTCCGCGAAACGTCGCTTTCCCCGCAAGATTTCATGTTGCCGATGTTCGTCGCGGAAGGCAAAGATGTTAAGTCGGCCATTCCGTCTATGCCAGGGATTTTCCGCCATTCGCTCGACCATACCCTCCGCGAGGTGAAAGAAGCCTGGGATTTGGGCATACGGGCTGTAAACATCTACGTTAAAGTGTCCGATAATTTAAAGGACAACACCGGCAAGGAAGCTTGGAACAAAGACGGATTGATGCAGCAAACCATCCGCGCCATCAAGGATGCCGTTCCGGAAATGATCGTCATGCCCGATGTGGCGCTCGATCCGTATTCGATTTATGGCCACGACGGTATCATCGAGAACGGCTATGTAGTGAATGACGCCACGGTTGACGCCTTGACCCGGATGAGTTTGAGTCACGCCGAAGCCGGAGCCGATTTCGTGGCGCCGTCGGATATGATGGATGGGCGCGTGCTCTCAATCCGGAAAGCACTTGAGGAAAACGGGCACCACAACGTAGGCATCATGAGTTATTCTGCCAAATATGCGTCTGCGTTTTACGGACCGTTCCGCGATGCGCTCGATTCTGCGCCGGTTGACCTGCAAGATGTACCGAAAGACAAAAAGACATATCAGATGGATTACGCCAACCGTCTGGAAGCCATCAAGGAAGCGCTGGATGATGTGGCCGAAGGCGCCGATATTGTCATGGTAAAACCCGGCATTGCGTATCTGGATATCGTACGCGAAGTGAAGAACGCGGTGAACGTACCGGTTTCCGTATATCATGTTTCGGGCGAGTACGCCATGATCAAGGCGGCTGCCGAACGCGGCTGGCTGGACCATGACCGCATCATGATTGAACAATTGTACTGTATCAAGCGGGCCGGCGCGAGTTTGATTTCGACGTATTTTGCGAAGGAAGCCTCAGCGTTGTTGAACCAAAAACTTTAGGAATTTTTACGGTTTTGCCGTAACGACGATTGGAAATAAAATTGAAACTTGACTGCTGTCAGGGAAAACCTCAAAGGTTTTTAAAACCTTTGAGGTTTACACCAAAAACCCAAAAATGAAACGCATACTACAAACGCTTGTCATCGCCACATTACTTTCAGGTTGCGGCAAGGAACAAAAGGCTTCCGAGGAAACAGCGGCCACCGAATCGGAAGCGCAAACACCCGAGCAGTTCGGTGAGGAACTTTTCAACGGCAAGGGCAACTGTTTCGCCTGCCATAAGCCAGACCAGAAAATCATTGCGCCGTCACTCGTCGAAATCGCGACGATTTACAAAAAGGAAAACGGAGACATGGTTAAATTTCTTCGCGAAGAGGCCGAACCCATCGTCGATCCGAGCCAATACGAAACCATGAAGACCAACTTCTCGATCACCAAAAACATGAGCGACGAAGAACTGCAAGGTTTGCAGGCCTACGTGCTCTCCTTCGCGAAATAAGGCTTGCGCCGCAACACAAATCATTGTATCTTGTCGGGAAAATCCTGCGCATGAAAACAATTGCTTTGCTGGTTTTTCCGATGGCTGTCTTGGCGCAAACCGAACCGTGCGCCAAAACTTCATTGTTGTACAGCCGTGAAATCTTCCGCGGGCCGGTAACCGTGGAAAGAACAATGGCACTTTCCAGGCAGGACAATAGTTGCCAAAGAGAGGTTTTACTCCCAACGACATCATGGTCAAATGCAACGGTAGTCTCGGTGCCGCCCTATCGGTTTGATCCGGTGTGCGACGTGCCGCAAGACGTCAACGGGCGCGATTTATTCCTGGGCGTAGTCACCGATATGTTAATCAAATCCATCATCTATAACCAGCGGCGATGATGCAAACGGCATACGTGAAAACCCCGGTCGGGACGGCCGAAATCACCGGCGATGCAAACGGCATATCGGTCATCCACGTGTTGGATGGCGCACACGCCACAACTAAAAAAATCCCGCCGGAACTAAAGGAAGCCGCGTCGCAGCTCTCAGAATATTTCCAGGGCAAACGCCAGGAATTTACCTTCAAGATTAATCCTTCGGGCAGCGAATTCCAGCAAAATGTCTGGAAGGAATTGCTCAAAATCCCCTACGGCAAAACCGTTTCTTACATGGACATCACCAAAAAACTCGGCGACGTAAAAGCCATTCGTGCGGTTGCCTCGGCCAACGGTAAAAATCCACTTTGGATTGTCGTGCCGTGTCATCGGGTTGTGGGTTCAGACGGCTCGCTGACCGGATACGCAGGCGGCTTGTGGCGCAAGAAGTGGTTGTTGGAACACGAGAATCCGTCGCCGCAACAAAGCCTATTTTAATTCAAAACGGCTCCAGTTTCCGGGAGCCGTTTTTCGTAGGTTAAGGACTTATGATGCGTTACACGACGCTTTTTTGTCGTCGGTTGTGCTTTTTATCTGGCTGCAAATCAACGCATAAAATCAGCTTGAGAAAAGTTAAAGAGGTAAACGCCTGAATTCCATCGGTAAATCTCCGTAGTCGGATTCGCGACTGCGTAAAATGTTTATATTCGCAAAAAGCAAAATCCCTCATGAAGAAAATCACTTTCTTGGCGCTGCTGTTGGTCACGACAGTCGGAATCGCACAAAACGACAAACTCATCATCGGAAAATGGGCATTCTCTGATCTGTACGACAAATCTTCGGTTGACGAGCAAGGCCAGCAAATGGCAGCGATGCTCTTCAAGGAATTGACCATCAATTTCAGACCAGACAACACCATGTCTCTGGCCATGCGCAAAAAGCCGGAAACCGGAACCTACGCCTTCAGCAAGGAAAACCCGAATGAAATTACGGCAACCTCAGAACGGGGCAACGCCATGACGCTGACCATCATCAAACTAACCGCCGACGAGCTGATCTTGACCCTCGACAAAGCCGGCTCGATGATTTTGAAAAAAGTGTCCGCAACACCCGACGACGCACCGGTTGCTACGCCAAAAGTAGCCGCGACGCACAAACAAATTACCGGAAAATGGATGGTGACCGGATCCACCGACAAAAAGTTGTCGGAAGCGGCCGCCGAAATCATGAAGGATTCATTCGTGGAATTCACGTCCGACGGGAAATACCATTCCAAGGCGCTCATGGTGGAGCAACACGGCACCTGGGCGTTCGGCGCGGGCAACATGACCATCAACGTGGACACCGAAGACGGAAAGGCGGTTTGGAACATCTACGCGATTTCTGATACGGAGTTAATTATGCAGAATGACACGTCGTCTAAGCGCATGACGTTTGTCAAAAAAGGATAACATGAAAAAGATGTTGGTTTTTTTCGCGCTGTTTTTCGCGCTGACGGTTTTTTCCCAAGCCAATCCGGCAGACAACCTGCGCGCACCGTTGGCCAACACGGTGGCGGCCACGCCGGCGCAACTCTCGGGCAAATGGCATATCGAAAAAGTCCTCAATCCTAAAAAGATCGAATTGGCGCCAGACAAAGTCGCCGGGAGTTATTTCACCTTTGGCGACGACGGAAAATACAACGCCATGATCATGGGCGTCGAGGAGAAAGGCGACTGGAAATTCGGGCCTGAAAACAGAAGCGTGCAATTGTTCGTGGAAGGCATGAAAACCGTTTGGTACATTAGGGAAGTCAACGAAACAACGCTGGTCATGCAAAAAGGCGTGCGCGGCAACACCGTATATTTTACACGATGAAAAGACTGAAGAAAATCTTGCTTTGGTTTGCCGGGATACTGGCATTCCTGGTGCTTTTGCTCTACATCACCGGATACGATTACCTGTTGACGGCCATCCGGACGATTTATTTCAATGGGCACGTGACCGCTTTTTTGGAAGATTACCAGTATTTCGACAACCGAACCATCCAGAATGGGCAGGCGCAACCTTGGCCCGTCGCGACGGATTACAATAAAATAAAAGCGACCGACGCGCTTGAAGCCGTGCACAAACAAGCGCAAACCGTGGCATTTTTGGTCATCAAGAACGACAGCCTGTGGCACGAAAGCTATTATGAAGATTACGGGAAAGATTCCCAATCCAATTCCTTCTCGATGGCGAAAAGTGTCGTTTCGGCGGCATTGGGAAAGGCCATCATGGAAGGCAAGATCAAAAGCCTAGACCAGAAAGTGGGCGATTTCTACCCCGAATTCAAGGACGGAAAAGCCGCGAACCTCACGGTTGGCGATTTGTCGTCGATGGCTTCCGGGCTCAACTGGGACGAGAATTACTACAGTCCTTTTTCGATAACGACGCGCGCCTATTTTGACCCCGAACTGGATAAATGCATCCTCGGATTGAAATGCGTGGACGAACCCGGCAAAAGCTATATCTATTTGAGCGGCAATACGCAATTGCTGGCGATGGTCGTCGAGAAAGCCGTCGGGAAAAGCCTTGCGGACTATGTTTCGGAAAAATTCTGGAAACCGATGGGCGCCGAACATCCGGCCTTGTGGCAAACCGACAAGGAAAACGGACGTGTGAAAGCCTATTGCTGCATCGCATCCAATGCGCGTGATTTTGCCCGATTCGGGAAATTGTACGAACATTACGGGAAGTGGAACGGGCAGCAAATCCTGGACAGTGCGTTCGTGGCCAAGAGCATCGCGCCGCGTTTCCCGGATTCGCCGCAGTACGGTTACGGCTGGTGGCTGGCCGAATTCAAGGGTAAGAACGTGTTTTACATGCGTGGTCATTTGGGGCAATACACCATCGTTATCCCTGACGACAAACTCATCATCGTGCGTTTGGGCAAAGGCCGATTGGCCAACACCGATGGCCCGCACAGCAAGGATTTCTGGGTTTTCCTGGAAGAAACCTATAAGATGTTGGGCCAACGCAGCCCGCGTTAGGGATGGAAGCGGCATCCTTTTGCACGCGGAGCAGGGCAAAAGATACAGCGGACAGCCCGGGCCACAGGCAACGCCCCAATCATTTATTGCCAAATCCTATCAACAAATAGAATTTACCATTACAAGTTGTTCAAGGCGAGCCATTAAAGGTTTAACTTTATAAACCTCAACCAACTCATTACTAATAGAACAACATGGGAAATTCAAATGACATCAGTAAATGCCCGTATCACAGCCAGCACGCTGTGGCGGGTTCGGGCACCAGAAACCAGGATTGGTGGCCTAACCAACTCAAACTAAACATCCTTCGGCAAAATTCTTCGGCGTCCGACCCGATGGACAAAGACTTCAACTACGCCGAAGCTTTCAAATCCTTAGACCTTGACGCCTTAAAGCAAGATCTAACCGTACTCATGACCGATTCTCAGGATTGGTGGCCGGCAGACTTTGGCCATTACGGCGGCTTGTTCATCAGGATGGCCTGGCACAGCGCGGGAACCTATCGCGTACACGACGGACGCGGCGGTGCGGGTGCGGGTATGCAACGTTTTGCCCCGCTCAACAGCTGGCCGGACAACGTCAGCTTGGACAAAGCGCGCCGGTTGCTTTGGCCGATCAAGCAGAAATATGGCAAGAAGATTTCCTGGGCCGATTTGATGATCTTGGCCGGAAACGTCGCGCTGGAATCGATGGGTTTCAAAACTTTCGGGTTTGCCGGCGGGCGTGCCGATGTGTGGGAACCGGACGAATCTGTTTATTGGGGAAATGAAAATACTTGGCTCGGCAACGATGACAGATACGGCCGTGGCGTGCAAGGCGAGACAGGCGAAGGCGTGCTGCCGTCTGATCAGGACGCCGATGGACAAACCCATTCCTACAAGCTGGAAGAACCGTTGGCGGCCGCGCACATGGGCTTGATTTACGTCAACCCGGAAGGCCCGGACGGCAACCCCGACCCGATTAGGGCGGCCCACGACATTCGCGTCACGTTTGCCCGTATGGCGATGGACGATGAAGAAACCGTAGCGCTTATTGCCGGCGGACATACGTTCGGGAAGACGCACGGCGCGTCAACGTCTGATCATGTTGAGGTAGAACCCGAAGGCGCCGACCTCGAACTGCAAGGCTTCGGCTGGCACAACCGCTTCGGTTCTGGGAAAGGTGCCGATGCGATTACCTCTGGGCTGGAAGTCACCTGGACAACCACACCGACCCAATGGAGCAATAATTTCTTTGAAAACCTGTTCGGGTTTGAATGGGAACTCAGTAAAAGCCCGGGCGGCGCGCACCAATGGGTAGCCAAGAACGCTCCGGCGATTATCCCGGATGCTTTCGGCGGCCCGAATAAAGTGCCTACCATGCTCACCACGGATTTGTCTTTGCGTTTTGACCCCGCATACGAAAAAATATCGCGTCGTTTCCTTGAAAACCCGGACCAGTTCGCCGACGCTTTTGCCCGCGCGTGGTTCAAATTGACGCACCGCGACATGGGTCCGAAGTCGCGCTACCTCGGCCCGGAAGTGCCGCAAGAAGAATTGCTCTGGCAAGATCCGCTGCCAGCGGCGAAACAACCGCTCATTTCTGAAGCCGACGCTATGGCCATCAAGACAAAGATCGCCGATTCCGGGCTGAGTGTTTCAGAATTGGTGTCAACGGCTTGGGCATCTGCGTCGACGTTCCGCGGTTCAGACAAACGCGGCGGCGCGAATGGTGCACGCATCAGGCTGGCACCGCAGAAAGATTGGGAAGTGAACAATCCGGCGCAGTTGCAGAAAGTGCTCTCGAAATTGGAAAGCATCCAGCAGGATTTTAATGCCTCGGGCAAATATGTTTCGCTGGCCGATGTTATCGTACTGGCCGGAAACGCCGGGGTCGAAATCGCGGCAAGAGCAGCGGGGCACCATATTTCGGTGCCGTTCCGCGCAGGCAGAACCGATGCCTCGCAGGCGCAAACCGATGTGGAATCTTTCGGCTATCTGGAACCGATGGCTGATGGTTTTCGCAACTACCGCAAGGGGAAATTGCCAGCCTCGACCGAAGCCATGCTCATCGACAAGGCGCAATTGCTCAACCTGACCGCACCGGAGTTGACGGCATTGTTCGGCGGGATGCGCGTGCTCGACACCAATTACGACGGCTCGAAACACGGCGTATTCACCCATCGGGCAGGGCAACTCACCAACGACTTTTTCGTGAATTTGCTCGACATGGGCGTGCAGTGGAAAGCGCGTACCGCAGACAAGGAATTGTACGAAGCCCGCGACCGCAGCACCGGATTCGTGAAATGGACGGCAACGCGCGCCGACTTGGTTTTCGGATCGAATTCAGAATTGCGCGCCGTGGCCGAAGTCTATGGTTCAGCCGACGCCAGCGAGAAGTTCGTGAACGACTTCGTCAAGGCTTGGGTGAAAGTTATGGAAGCCGACCGTTTTGACTTGAATTAAGTTTTAGTTATAGAAGTTGTGAAAAGCGCCTTTCGGCGCTTTTTTTTTTTGCTAATCATCGCTTACTTAATATTGGACCTAATAAAGAAGCCTCGATTCGAAAAGTCATCTCTGTTAAACCATTTTTAACGTCATTCTTCGTCTGGATCGTAAGCCGCAAAGCTGATCTCGTCAAAATCCTTGATGGCCGACAATTGCATCGGCGGGAGTTTTTCCAAGGCCGTCCAATGCTGCTCAAACTTTTCATCGGCGTCCGGATCGTCGCGGTTGATGTTCACCGATACGCATTTCTTGTGCGTCAGGAAATTCATGCTGGTCTCGCTGTTGGTGATTGGGCCGTGGTTGTCGCTCGAATCATAGCCGATAAGGTCGAAGTCGTTGCCGTTGTAGCGGAACGTATAGCTCCAGTAACCGTAGCGGCCGTGCGCATATTCGATGTAGAGTTTCCCGTTTTTGATGGTTGCCGCCATTTCAGGCGCATAATACACACCGCCGTCTTCGTTTTCTGAGGAGAAACAGGTTTTGTTTGTTGCGGCCAAAACGTAACCGTTCTTTCTGTTGAACAACACCAAAATGCCGCGGCGGTTGCGGTCCACCTTTTCGTCGTTCCTGTTGGGCACGATGCTGTCTGGATTGGTCGCCTTGATGATGAGGACGCGGTCTGGCAGGCCGTCTTTATTGAGGTCGCCGTCGGTCTGTTCAAACAATCTAAAGCCGTCCGGGATGAATTGCTCAGGTTGCCGGATGTCTTCGGCTTCTTGGGTTTGGCTGTACTGTACGGTTTCGGCGGTTTTCGTTTCCGGTGCCGATTTTTCCTTGGCGCAGCCGATACAAGCGATTGCAACCATCCAAAGGATTCGGGTCAATTTCATTGCGTGAGGTTTGCGGCGAATATAAATGTTTTCCATCGGAAAAATAAATAGCTTTGCCCAAACGAACCGTCATGAAAAAATATTTATTCCTATTGCTGCTCACCGCTTGCTCCCTGACCGCGCAATCGAAACAATCATCCAAATCCCTCGATGCCTTGCAACAGCTTATGCAAGGCCATTATTCGTCCGAAGCGCAATCCAAGGCAGACAGCGCCAACTATTACAACATCAGCCTGCGCATGACGCCCATCTGGAAAGACCGCGGGCATTACCTGTATGTGGAGCAGGCCATCGCTTCCAAGTTGGACAAGCCGTACCGCGTGCGCATTTACCGATTGGTGGAGAAAGACGGCAAATTCATCAGCGAAGTCTATACGCTCAAGAACGAAAAGGACTGGATCGGCAAATGGACCACGCCCGAAGCCTTTGACGCCATGCCAGTCGCCGATATCGAACTCAAGCAAGGTTGCGAAGTCGTCCTGACCAAAACCGGGAAAGACACCTACAGCGGCAGCACCGGAAAAGGCACGTGCCCAAGTGAATTGCGCGGCGCAAGTTACGCCACATCGGTCGTGACCATTACGCCAGGGAAAATCGTGTCCTGGGATCAAGGTTTCGACAAAGAAGGCAAACAGGTTTGGGGTGCCGAAAAAGGCGGCTACATGTTCCTGAAATTGTAATTACAATCCGGGCGCGCCCAGTGTTTTGTAGAGTTCCGCGTAACTCATCAGGTAACGGTTGTCCATATCGATTTGCGACAACCGCGCACTCACCAGGCTGTTTTCCCGCGAATTGATCAAAAACACCGAGCTTTCGCCCACCGAAAAAAGGCGCTCCTCAGATTCCAGCATGCGCGTGTAGTCTTTCACCAAATCGGCGACGGTTTCCTTTTGCCCGGCCACGAGCGCAATCTCAGCTTGTTGTGCCGTAATCTTGTTGCGCAGTTCCAGCCGCTGTTGGGCGAGTTCCAGCCGGTTGTCTTCGAGCTTGGCTTTGGCCAGTTTCAGCCCGCCACGTTCTTTTCGCAGGAACAACGGGAAACTCACGTTCAGCCCGACCTTGTAATCCTCGAAGCGATAATTGTCGATATACGACGGTTCAGACAAATAATTGTAGCTCGCGTCGATGCGCGGCAAGAGCATGTTCGCTTTCAATCGGCGTTCGATATCCAGCACGTCCTGTTTGCTTTGCAACGCGGTGATTTTGGGATGATTTTCAACCGAAGGTGTAGCGGTCAACGACGAAGCCAAACCCAATGCATCCACGACTGACGTTTCTATACTGGCTTCAGGGACGACGTTATCGGCCAACACGACCGGCACTTGTTCAATCCATAAAAAGTTTGACAGTTCAAGCCTTGCCTTGGTCAATTTCAGTTGCGATTCATTAAACGACAGCTTGCGGTTCTTGACGATGATGCCGGCCTCGACGCTGTCAATCGCAGGTTTGTCTCCGGCCTCGATGAGTTTTCGGATTCCGACGAACCGCGTTTGCGCGACATCGAGATACGTTTTGTAGAGTTCGGCTTCGTCATAGCAGCGTTTCCAATGAAAATACGCTTTCGAGGCTTCATAAATGGCGGCGGCCGCGCGCAAATTCCGTTCGGCCTGCCCGAGTTGCACCATGGCCTTGGCGGCTTTCACGTCGGCCATGCGCTGGTTGATGAACAAACCTTGCCCGATAGGAACGGTTACCCCGAACGACGTCAGTCCCGAATTGGGCGTTACGTGTTCCGGATTTACGTACATGCCTTCGGCGTTGTCAAACCCAGCCTTGAATTCTACGCCGTACCACGTCGGAATCTTGAAACTGCTGTTGAGCAGCGAATAGTATTCGGTTCCCTTGAATTCCTTGCTTTCATAATCCACCTCGATCTTTGGGTCAAAACCGCCGCGCGCCGCCATGAGTGCCGCTTCCGCCGCCGTGATTTCCAGGTTGGCCTGCCGCACCATCGGATGGTATTTCTTGACATAGCCGAGGAACTCGCCATAGCCCAATGGTTCAGGCGTTTGGGCGAAACCGATGGCTACGCTGAACAACAAAATCAAATGCTTCATCATTTCTGTTCTTTGTCCTTTTCAGGTTGCTGTCCTTTGTAATAATTGGCCGGGAAGCCGTTGAGCGTCCGCCAGATCTCGAACCAGACCGGAACGGTATCCAACAAGGCGATGGTTTGCGCACCGGCTCCGATGCTGAGTTGTTTCGGCCACGGTGCTTCGGCTTTGTCCGGCGCAATCAAGACGCGGTATTTGCCGTTCGGGCTGATGAAATTCTCGATGGCCACAATCCGTCCGCCGAATGTTCCGTATGACATGCCCGGCCAACCCGAGAATACGATCGTAGGCCAACCGTCAAACCAGACGCGCACGCGGTCGCCTTTTTTGAGCAGTGGCAAATCGATGGGGTTCACGTAGGTTTCCACCGCAATTTCGTACGCCGCCGGCATGATGCTCACTACCGATGTGCCTTCTTTTATCGTCTCGCCAATACCAGACTGCAAGGCGCGGTTCACGTAGCCACTTTGCGGCGCGGTGATGTAGTACATACCGTTGCGGATGCTGTAATTCACGTACTGGTTCTGCAGTTTGTTGACTTGGGCTTCGGTGTCATACTGGCTGCTGAGCGCGGTAAAACGGTCGCTGCTGGACTTGGAGATTTTCTCGGCGTACTCGGCGTTGATGCGGCCAATTTCCACGCGGGCGTTGATGAGGTCGTTCTTGGCCGCGAGCAACTTGTTTTCCTGCGTGATGATCTTGGCCTGCGCGTCCTGCAATTTCAGGCGTTTCTCCTCGACATCCGTCAAGGGTTTCAAGCCTTCCTTGTTGAGTTGCACCGACCGGTCAAACTGCGTGTTGGCGATGCGGAGCTGCGTTTTCACGGCTTCCAGATCAATGCTGTCGCTCTTGACTTTCAGGATGGATTGTTTGACTTTGTTGGCGGCTTGCTCCAGTTTGAGCTTCTTTTCGTTGCCCAGCGCCGCCATTTGCGATTCGAGTGCGCCCACTTTTCCGTCGTAGGATTGCAGCGCGTTTTTCTTGGCTTCGACCTGGTCTTTTACGTTTTCAACCAAGTTCGGGTCAAAATAATCTTCCTTGATTTCGGAAATGAACAAAATCGTATCGCCTTTCTTGACATAGTCGCCTTCCTGTACGTACCATTTCTCGATACGCCCGGCAATGGCCGAATGTACGGTCTGTGGGCGTTGGCCCGGTTTGAGCGTGGTGACGTAGCCCGCGCCGGAAATGTTCTGCGTCCAAGGCAGGAACAACACCAGCACGGCGGTAATGGCCAAGCCGAGGATGATTTTGTTCAGGATCCGATAGTGCGGCCGCGCGCTCAGGTAGCGCAACGTCACGAAACCGTCGGCGTCTATGTGTGCTTTTTTGTTGGTCGATATATTTAACATGGCGGTTGCTGGATGTCGTTAATGATTTTTCCGTTTTCCATCGTGATTTGTCGTGTGCAGCATTTTTCCCAATGCGGGTTCGAAGACGAAACGATGACCGTCCACGGATGCTGGCCCGAGGCGATGAAGTCGATGATTTCGGCGGCGGTATCTGCATCCATGCGGTCTGTCGGGTCTTCTAAAAACAAAATGGACGGTTTGCGGATGATGCACCGCGCCAACAGGATTTTCTGCGCGTTCGACGAGGAAAGTTGCTTGCCTTCGGGCAGGATTTTGGTCTCCAGGCCATCAGGCAAACTCTTGATGTAGGATGTCAATTGTACGGCATCGAGCGCCCATCGCAAGTCATCTGCACTGATGTTCGGATCGTTGAACGTGATGTTTTCAAGAATCGAGCCTTCAAACGGCGTTTCCCCGTGAACGATGGTGCCAATCATGGAGCGGTACATCGGCAAATCGATTTTCTTGAACGTGTCGGCATTGATCGAAAACACGCCCGATGTCGGCTGGAGCAAACCGGACAAAATTCTTATTAACGTTGTCTTTCCGGCTCCGTTGCGGCCTTTGAGGATGATTTTCTCGCCCGGCGACACGCTTATCGTGATGTTCTTGAGCAAGTCGTTGGCCGCGCCCGGGTAGCGGAAACGCAGGCTTTCGGTTTCCAGCGAAATCTTACGCCTGCTTGGCTTCGCGTCAGATTTGTAGCCGTCTTCGATATCCATGTCGGCCACTTGCCCGATTTTTTCGGTTGCCGTCAGCACATCGTAAAACGTTTCCAACCCGAGGACGATTTTCTCGACCGAATTGATCACCAACAAGATGACGATTTCGGCCGCCACGAACTGCCCGATGTTCATTTGCTGCTCGAGCACAAGATAGCCGCCAATGAGCAGCAAACCGGCAGTGATAATGATTTTAAACGTGATGAGCTGCACGAATTGGCGCTTGATCACATTAAAGTGTTTCTCCCGGAATTGCAGGTAGCCGCCTACCAAACCGTCGTTTTTCTTGAGTGCGAAATTGAAGTTGAACGGCGTCTTGAAGCTGGAATTGTTCCGCGCGATTTCCTGCAGCCAGTCGGCCACGCGGTATTTGAATTTCGATTCGTTCAAGCTCGTTTCCAAACCGGGATTGTACGAGAACTTGAAAATCAAATACAAAAGCACGACGAGGAATACACCGAACAAAATGAAGAACGGATGATACAAAGACAGCAGGATGATGCCGAACCCGATTTGGAGCAACGCCGCCGAAAAGTCGAGCAGCATTTTAGAGACGCCTTTCTGGATGGTCAAAGTGTCAAAAAAACGGTTGGCCAGTTCCGGCGGATAAGCCGTGTTGTACAATTGGTTGAACCGCAGTTTGGGCAATCGGTACGCGAACTCGAAAGACGAACGCACAAAGATTTTCTGTTGGAGGTTTTCGGTGATGCGCAGCTGCATGAGCGACATCAGCCCAACCAAGGCCACGCCGCCGGTGACCACAAAAACCAATACGATCCAGGACACGCTCACGCGGCCGCTCTGGATGAAATTGATGATGGCCTGAATGCCCAGCGGCAACGAAAGGCTGATGATTCCGGCAAAAACGGCGTAGAAGAAAATCTGCAGCACGTCTTTCTTATCGAGCTTTAACAGGTTTAAAAGTCTTTTTGCGGGTGACATTAGCGGAGTGTTTTAGAAATGAGGTCCAGGTAAAAATCTGTTGGGCTTACTTGGCCCGAACAATCGGTGATGGTCTTGAGATGGTCTTTCAGGAAGTGCTGGTGGAGCGAACCTTCCACGATGGAAGAGGCGAGGCTTTTACTGAACTTATAGTCTGGATCGGCTTCCGAAATCAAGGCGATGAGTCGGTTGATGACCTGTTTGTACACCAAGAAAAACCCGTCTCGATTTTCAATATCGACCTCTTTGGTGAGAAACGTCTTGGTGAATTCCATGACGATGATGCGGCTCAAAACCGATTCGTCCACGTGCGTGGTGGCCGAGTCGTCCTTGATGTTTTCGGTTACCACCGTCACGGCTTTCGATAGTCTTTCCCTGACATCCGAAATGTTTGTGGTGGCTAACGTGATGCGATAATCCATCCAACCCCAATACCATGAAGATAGATACACCAGCAACTTATGCTTGTTCTCGAAATACCGGTAAATCGAACTTTCGTTGGACTGGATGCGTTCGCCCAATTTCTTGAACGTAAAGTGCTCAAACCCGATTTCGTCGATCAGGTGAATACTTTCCCGGATGATGTTTTGCCCCAGCGTACTGGTTTCTGGATCTTTCAGATAGATCTTCGGGCTGACTTGTATTTTGATACTGGCAAGCATATTTTCGATTTTACACTTGCAAAAATAATAGTAATACTATCAATAAATAAAGTTTTACTTTTATTTAACGTTTGTTTACAGCTGTTCCCCACGTTCGATTGTTTGCATTTCCTACGGTTTTCCCGTAGCTGTAGCAGGGAAACTTCGCTAACTTTACAGGGTTAATTCACTTGCGATGATCCATAAAATTCCGCTAGACAACATATTGTTCCTCGACATCGAAACCGTGCCGGCCGAGGAAAATTACCGCAACCTCGACGAAGATTGGCAGCAATTGTGGGAACAGAAAACCCAATACCAGCGCCGCGACGAATACACGCCCGAGGACTTTTATGAGCGCGCCGGCATATGGGCCGAATTCGGCAAGATCATCTGTATTTCCTGCGGCTATTTCAACCATAAAGGCGATGTGCGGCATTTTCGGGTAACGTCTTTCATCGGCGACGAGTTCAAGATTTTAAAAGATTTCGCCAACTTGATGACCAATCATTTTTCGCAGGCGCAGCACCTGCTTTGCGGCCACAACGCCAAGGAGTTCGATTTGCCGTTCATCGCGCGGCGCATGATCATCCACGGGATTACGCTGCCCGACAAGCTCAACCTGTTCGGGAAAAAACCCTGGGAAGTGCCGCATCTGGACACGCTCGAACTCTGGAAATTCGGTGACTACAAACATTTCACGTCGTTGAAATTGCTCACGAAAGTATTGGGCATTCCGTCCCCGAAAGGCGACATCGACGGCAGTCAGGTTGGCCACGTGTATTATGTTGAGAAAGACATAGACCGCATTGTCACTTATTGCGAGAAAGACGTCATTGCCGTCGCCCAGGTATTCCTTAGGTTGCGCCGCGAAGAATTGCTGGTGGACGACGAAATCTTGCATGTTTAGGGCGTTGCCTGCGGCCCGCGCTATTCGCTGCAAATCCTCGCTCGTGCCTCGCTGTGGGTTTTTCGCTGCTATCGCTAACGCAGCCCGTCGAACGTCAAACGTCGAACATCAAACGAGACATCCAATCGTCGCCATCGTTCGACATTTGACGTTCGACTTTCTTCTTTCCGCCCAAAATCCTACATTTACAAAAATTCCGCTTATGGTACTTTCCCGGTTCTGGCTCGTCATCTTTATTTCCTCCATCGTGTTCATCGTTGCAGGCGTGGTGCTCTCCAACAGCTATTCGATAGATTACATCCTCAACGGCAAGAAGGACGACCCGATGCTGGTTTCAGAAAAATACCTGAAAGACTTGCCGGTTGCGCTGCAGGACAGCATCAACAAGTCCGACGAAAAGACGTTCGTCCTGAACCAAGTCAAGGCCGATGCCGATACGACATATGTCTATAAAAACCAGACCGTCCAGATCTACAGCGGCGTCCAAAAGTCGGACGGGTTGCTGCCGACGTGTAAATCTACGCTGATTGATTTGATTTTGCCGCTCATGGCATATCTGGTTTTCTTCTGCGGACTGATGCAGCTTTTGATTGATTCGGGCGCCGCGGAAAAGCTCGCCAAATTACTCAGTCCGGTATTTGTTAAGGTCTTTCCAACCGTACCCAAAGGACACGAATCGATTTCCTACATGACGCTGAATTTCGCGGCCAATTTCCTCGGGCTCGATTCGGCGGCCACACCGTTTGGCCTGAAAGCGATGGAAAGTTTGCAGGAATTGAATCCGGACAAAAGCCGTGCGTCAGACGCGCAAATCATGTTCATGTGTTTGCACGCTGCGGGCCTGACCTTGATTCCAACTTCAATCATTGGTTACCGTGCGGCGGAAGGCGCGTCAAATCCGGCCGACGTCATGTTGCCGTGCATCATCACCTCGTTCATCGGGACGATCGCCGCATTCCTAATCATCGGCATCCGCCAGCGCATCAACTTTCTGAGCGTTTCCCTTATAGCCACGCTCATGGCTTTGGTGGGCGCCATTACAGGTCTGATGTTCTACATCAACAGCCTTGACATTATCCAGAAGCATTCGTTTACCGGGAATTTATCAGGCATGATGCTCATCGCGATCATCGGCGTGACGTTACTTTTTGCTTGGATCAACGAGAAGAAGTTCGTCGCGAAAGACACGACGGTTTTTGATTCGTTTGTGGACGGCGCCAAGAACGGCATGACTACGGCCGTGACGATTTTTCCTTATGTATTGGGTATGTTGGTGGCCATTTCGTTGTTCAGGAACAGTGGTTTGTTCGAGATCATTTCCAACTGGATCGCGTATGGTTTTGCCTCGGTAGGCGTGGCCAAAGACATCACGGATTCCTTGCCCGTGGCCATGTTGCGTCCATTCTCTTCTGGCGGTTCGCGCGGGTTCATGATTGACGCCATGCGCAACTTCGGGCCAGATTCCTTCACCGGAAGGCTGGTGTGTATTTTCCAGTGCAGCGCCGAAACGACATTTTACGTGATTGCCGTTTATTTCGGGTCGATAAAAGTAAAGAATACGCGTTACACGCTTGGCGCGATGTTGCTCGTGGATTTGATTTGCGTGATTGCCGCTATTTTCGTGGCGAGTTGGTTTTTCGTCCGATAGAATTTACGGCATTCAGACGGGAAAGCGTTGACAACCGCTACTCCGCGATGATCTTGCCGACGAACACGGTTTGGCCTTGTTGCGTCAATTGCACAAAATACAATCCGGAGGCGAGCGCGTTACGATCGATGGTGATTTCCTGACCCGATACTTTGGCTTCGCGCACCAATTGACCTTGCAGGTTGAAGATTTTTAGTGTGGCGTTTTCCAGATATACATCGGTACCGATGGTGAATTGCCGGGCAAATGGGTTTGGGTAAACCGACACGTGCGCGGGCTGGTCTTCGATGCCTGACGCCGACAAATATTGCACACAATTGTCCGGGTTTCCGTAAATGTGCTCTTGGTTTTGGAACGCACACCGCGTGGTATAGACCGTGCCGCCGCCCGAAGAAAGCACGTTGTACATATTGGCCGCCGGATACAGCGGATGCGCCGGAGATCCGACACCTTCAATCCAGGTCTGCTGAAACGTATGCCCGTTGTATTGCTCGACGCTTGACAGGACAATCCGTTTGCGGTTGCCTACGTTGCAGGTGATTTCGTCAACGGCCACATTAAAGGTGATTTCGCCATAGATATTGTACATGTCCAACGTGATCTGGTCGCCGTCTTCAAGGCTGAAATCGTAAATCAGGACATCGCCGTGCTGCGGATGGTGCCGATAGACTTTCCGCTCCACGACGTCTTCGCGAACATAAACGGTATCGATGCCCGAAAACGGGAACGGATTCCGGAATTTGTGGTACGTGAAAGTGCCCATTTCTTCCGTGACCGACGGTGCAATCTGTCGCACATACGGCTGCCTGCAACACGATACCCAATCACTCACGACCCAAGAAATATTCTCCAAAAGCGGATGGTATTCCTGCGCCCGGGAAGTCTGGGAGAAAACAGCGAAAAAAACGAAAATAAAAAGTAGTTTTGTTTTCACGGCAGCTTGGGAAAAAGGTGATTTCTTTCGCAAGTTACTGTCGTTTTGGGCAATGGCCGCGTTTTTTCCGCAACAAGCAGATAAACACGGTAAAAGGCAAATCAACCCCATTTTTAGAAGAAAATACTGATAACCAAAACTGCATCATGAAAGACATTTTCAACCCACAAGACAATCTCGACATCGCGCAACGGCTCGGCCAACTCACGACCGAATCAAAACCGTTGTGGGGAAAAATGACCGTTTCTCAAATGCTGGTACATTGCCAGAAACCGATTGAAGTCATGACCGGCAAGCTGCCGCTCAAAGGCGGCCTTTTGGGATTTCTGTTCGGTAAGATGGCCAAGAACAATTTCCTCAAAATGCGCGGCTTCGGGAAAAATGCGCCCACACATCCGTTGTTCCGGGTGAAAAACGAGCCCGATTTCGAGACGGAAAAACAGCAGTTGCTGGCTATGGTGGCCACCCTGGGCGAACTAGGAACGAACAGCATTGCGATTGACAAACACCCGTTTTTTGGCCGGATGACGCATGAGGAATGGGGTTCGTTGATGTACATCCATCTGGACCATCATTTACAGCAATTTGGGGTATGAAGAAAGCAGAAGTAATATTGTGGGCATTGATCCTCATTGGCAACGTTCTCAAATTGGCGCATATTCCGGGCGGTAACATCCTTACTGTTTTGTCGCTTTCGGTGGCCCTATTTTTCTATTTGATTGGGTCGTATTTTTTGTTTGACCCGAAAGTGCCGATTGTTGTGAACGACATGACTTTTTACAAGCCAAAAGCAGTCCGTGTGGCCATGGCGCTGCTCACAGGTTATTTGATGGCGTGCGCGATGATCGGGTTGTTGTTTCGTATCATGCACTGGCCGGGCGCGGCGGCGATGTTGCTGATTGGGCTGTTGGGCTTGGTGCCGATGCTGGTCATTGCGGTAGTGATGTATTCGAAATCAAAAGATGATTTTTTCCGGAAACTGTTGTTTCGCGTTGGCGGACTCACCGTGCTGTCGGTAGTCTTGTTTTTTTGGCGCTGATGCGGCGGTGTCGCGTTAGCGATAGCAGCGTCTATCCTTTTTTGGCTTTTCGAAACAACCGGCGCAGACAATCCTACGCCAAAAAAGATAATAGCGTATAGCGCGGCCGTTAGGCAACGCCCAATAAAAAAGCCGAACAATGTCCGGCCTATGTCTGCTGTTTTGGGTTTAAATGACCATTTCGGGAATGTCGCCCTCGATGATCAGGTCGGCTTCGGTGGAAGCGATAATGTGCTCGACCGATACGCCGGGCGCGCGTTCCAGGAGTTTAAAGCCTTGCGGCGTGATTTCCATGACGGCCAGTTCTGTGACGACTTTCTTGACGCAGCCTACACCGGTAAGCGGTAAGGTGCAACGTTTTAGTATTTTGGATTCGCCGGCTTTGTTGACATGCATCATGGCCACGATGATGTTTTCGGCCGAAGCGACCAGATCCATGGCACCACCCATACCTTTGACCATTTTTCCGGGGATTTTCCAGTTGGCGATGTCACCGTTTTCGGAGACTTCCATAGCGCCGAGAATGGTTAAGTCAACCTTTTGACTCCGGATCATCCCGAAACTGAAGGCCGAATCAAAGAAACTCGCGCCCGGTAGCGTCGTGATGGTTTGCTTGCCGGCGTTGATGATGTCGGCGTCTTCTTCGCCCTCGAACGGAAACGGACCCATGCCCAGCACGCCGTTTTCACTCTGGAATTCTACCGAAATGTCTGTGCGCACATAGTTGGCCACCAGTGTCGGGATGCCAATGCCGAGGTTGACGTAGTAACCGTCTTTGACTTCTTTGGCGATGCGTTTTGCGATGTCTTCTTTACCGAGCATAATACTTTGGAAATTTGAGAATTTGGAAATTTGAAAATAAGTCTTCCCTTAAAAGAAAGTGATTTTCGAAATCAACAAATTATTTTTTACTTCTACAGGTTTGGGTTCAGGCTGGGTCGTGCGTCGTGTTGCAATTAATCCAGCCTGCAGATTTGAAATTCGGGGTCTCAAAAGGTTTTAGCGATTGAAAGCTGGGCAATTATCGAATTTTCAAATTGCCCGATTTCCAATTACTTTTTCCTTACCGTTCGTTGTTCAATCCTTTTTTCAAACGTTTCGCCCTTGAAAATCCTTTGGATCATGATGCCCGGAATGTGGATTTCGTTCGGGTCAAGGCTGCCTACGGGCAACAATTCCTCGACTTCGGCAATCGTGATTTTCGCGGCGCCGGCCATTGGGGCGTTGAAATTGCGGGCCGTTCCTTTAAAGATGAGATTTCCGGCTTCGTCGCCTTTCCAGGCTTTTACGATGGAAAAATCAGCCTTGAACGCGTGTTCCAAAATGTGCATCTTGCCGTTGAACTCGCGTGATTCCTTTCCTTCCGCTACTTCTGTCCCGTAGCCAGCGGGCGTGTAAAACGCCGGGATGCCGGCTTGTGCGGCGCGACATTTTTCGGCCAGCGTGCCTTGCGGGGTGAGTTCCACTTCCAGTTCGCCGGAAAGCATCTGGCGCTCGAATTCGGCGTTTTCGCCCACGTAAGACGAAATCATTTTCTTGATCTGGCGCTTTTGCAACAGCAGCCCGAGGCCAAAATCATCGACACCGGCGTTGTTGGAAATACACGTCAGGTTGGTCGTGCCTTTCTTGACCAGTTCGGCGATGGAATTCTCAGGGATGCCGCACAATCCAAAGCCGCCCAGCATGATGGTCATGCCGTCTTCAATGCCTTGGAGCGCGTCAGAAACGGAGTTTACTTTCTTATTGATCATATGGTTTTGGGCGTTCCGCTCGTGGCCTCGCGTCGCGCTTTCCGCTGCAATCTTTTGTAAACCCCAAAGGTTTTCAAAACCTTTTGGGGTTTACAAAAGGATTTTCGCTTCAATCGCTAACGCAGCCCGGCGTTACATTTCAAATTCGTCGGTACTTTGTTCTTCCTGTACGGCCGTTGAATCTCTAACAGCCGGCGGTGGCGTCCAGCAATCAACTTTTATAGACAGGTTGGCTGGTCGCTCGAAATCTTTCGTCGAGATGTTCAAGTCCGGGTCGGCGTAACATTTCTTCATCATTAGTCCCCAAATCGGGAGCGCTGCTGTGGCGCCTTGGCCGTACACCAAGCCTTTGAATCGGGCCGAACGGTCTTCGCAACCCACCCAAACGCCAGTCACCAGGTCTGGCACCATGCCCACGAACCAACCGTCAGACTGGTTTTGCGTGGTTCCGGTTTTGCCTGCAATCGGGTTCTTGAACACATACGGATAACCCGTGACGCGGTTGTAACCGTGGCCGCCGCCTTGCGTCCTGAGCCGCGCACCCGAACCGCTTTCGGTAACGCCTTCAAGCAATTTGATGACGGCAAACGCGATGTCTTTGTTCAATACATCGTGAGATTCAGGTATGGGTTCAAACAGCACGACGCCGTTTTTGTCTTCGATCCGGTCAATGAATTGCGGCTTGACGTACACCCCTTGGTTGGCGAATGTGCTGTAGGCGGCCACCATGTCGTGTACGGTAATTTCAACGGCGCCCAATGCAATTGAAGGTTGCGCCGGAATATCGGATTTCACCCCGAGTTTGCGTGTGAGTTCAATGACGGCTTCTGGCCCAACTTTGTCGATCAATTTCGCCGAAACGGTATTGATGGACAACGCCAACGCTTTCTTGAGCGTCACCATGCCGCGGTATTCGCCATTCGAATTGGACGGCGTCCAGGTTTCAGTCACGTGATGGCGTCCTTTCGGAATGGTATATGGCGCGTCAATGATGGAATCGCACGGTGAATAATTGAGTTGTTCGATGGCCGTGGCATACACGAACGGCTTGAACGTTGACCCGACCTGGCGTGCGCCTTGGCCCACGTGATCGTACTGGAAATACTTGTAGTTGATGCCGCCCACCCAAGCCTTGACATGGCCGGTACGCGGATCCATAGACATCAAACCCGTTTGCAGGAATTGTTTGAAATACCGTATGGAATCACGCGGCGTCATCACCGTGTCGCGCTCGCCTTTCCAGGTGAAGACGCGCATTTTGGTTTTCACGTTAAACGATTTCTTGATTTCGTCTTCGCTTTTTCCTTGGGCTTCCATCTCGCGCCAACGCTCCGAATTTTTCATCGCGCGGGCCATAATCTTCTCCGTTTCGGCTTCGTTGAGCCTTAAGAATGGCCTGTTCTTGTTGTCTTTTTGCTGGCTGTCGAATTCCTGTTGCAGGTTCGGCAAGTGTTCCGCCACGGCTTCTTCGGCGTAACGCTGGATGCGCGAGTCAATCGTCGTATAGATTTTCAGTCCGTCGCGGTAAATGTCATAATCTGAGCCGTCCGGTTTCTTGTTTTCCTTGATCCAGGCTTTCATGTAATCGCGGAGGTATTCCCGGAAATAAGTCGCCGTCCCCGAATCGTGGCTTTCCGGATGGAAATCCAGCACAATGGGTTTTTTCTGGTAGCTTTCCTTCTGGGCTTCGGTTAATTTGCCGTTGCGCACCATCTGTTTGAGCACGACATTGCGTCGGTCTTGCGTTTTCTGCAACCTTTTAATTGGGTTGAACAGCGACGGATTTTTGAGCATGCCCACGAGCATAGCTGCTTCATCAACCGTTAAATCTTTTGGCTCTTTGTTGAAATACACCCTGGCCGCCGACCGGATACCAACTGCGGTGTTCACGAAATCGGCCTTGTTGAAATACATCGCGATGATTTCGTTCTTGGTGTACTGCCTTTCGAGCCGCGTGGCGATGATCCATTCCTTTACCTTCTGTACGACCGCCACGATTGGGTTTCTGGAACGTTCGCCGTGGAAAAGCAACTTTGCGAGCTGTTGTGTAATCGTACTCGCGCCGCCGCGTTGTCCTAAGCTCATCATGGCCGTGGTCGTGCGCCTGAAATCGATGCCGGAATGTTCGTAGAAACGTTCGTCTTCGGTGGCCACCAAAGCGTCAACCAAGTGTTTGGGCAAATCGTGGTATTTTATCGACGTCCGGTTCTCGTTGTAGAATTTCCCGATGGTCACGCCGTCTGAACCGATGATTTCGGTGGCCAGGCTCGAGTTCGGGTTTTCCAATTCCTCGAAATCAGGCATGTGACCGAAAATTCCCCAGGCAGCAAAAAGGAAGAAAACCAGAATGCCCGCCAAGCTGTAAAAGAAAATCCTCCAGAATTTCCTTTTGTAGTAATGGATGTCCTTGATTTGTGTTGTTGTCATTGCTTATTTTGCTGTTTCCACCCGGAAGCCTACTTCGGTAACGCCGTTGAGTTCCTTGACGCCGGCCACCTTACCGGTTTCGCGTACGGCTTGCCTGATGTGGATTTTGTACTGTCCTTTCTTGAACTTTTCGCGCTTTTTGTACACCAGCGCACTTTCCTTGATGTCCGAAAAACCGTTGCCTAAAAGGTTGCCGTCGGCGTCGGTCATGGCGTATTCCAAGGTATCGACTTTGGTGACGCGGCCCGGTTCATCCAGGGAAACGATCAGGAAAATGTTGTTGTACGGATAGTCGTTGTTGCCGCGTAGGTTCACGTACATGTTGTAGGTTTTGGCCGGGTCGAGCTCGGGCAAATCAAAAGAAACGACGCTGTCTTTGTGCCAGGCGTTGTCCACAGATTTGTACTCGTCAAAAACCCTGTTCTTGTCGCAAGACACCAATAGGATCGCGACGACAAGAAACCATACGCTATGCTTTAGGCTCATTGGAATTGCCTTTGTTTTCATCGCCCGGACGCCTTCTGGAATCTGGCCTTTTCTTATTCCTGTTCTTGTTTCTGTTGCGGTCGCCTTCCGGACGCTCGCCTTGATTTTGGCCTTGCGGGCGCGGCTGCCTTTCACGTTGTCCGTCGCGGTTTTCACGTGGTTCGCGATTGTCGCGTTGGCCTTGCGGTTTTGGCGGTCGTGGCCCGGCATCGGCGGTTTCCTTGCGGTCGCCGCGTTTTTTGTTGCGGTTGCGCTTCTTTTTCGGTTGGTCAAAACGCGTCAGGCTTTCCTGGCCCATGGCGTTGGTGAATTCTTTTTCCGGCGCTTCGGCCTCGATGGCGTAATCTTCAATCGCCGTAACCTTGCGTTTTTCTTTGTTTTCGGCAATGATTTCCTTGACCTGTTCAATCTTCAGGACGTGCCATTGCGCGAAATTTTCGGGGTAAGCGAACCACATCAATCCTTTGAAAATATCCATTTTCTGGCAGATGGCCGATCCTTTTTCGGTATGGAGTTTCGTCTCGAAATCAGGAAAATCCGCGAGCGCGTCCATGTAGGTGTCGAGCTCGTAATTGAGACAGCACTTGAGTTTGCCGCATTGTCCGGCCAGTTTCTGAGGGTTGAGCGACAACTGCTGGTAACGCGCCGCCGAGGTGTTCACGCTTCGGAAATCAGTCAGCCAGGTCGAACAGCACAGTTCGCGTCCGCATGAGCCGATACCGCCCAGACGCGAGGCTTCCTGACGGAAACCGATTTGCTTCATCTCAATCCTGATGTTGAACTCGCGCGCAAAATCCTTGATGAGCTGGCGGAAGTCGATGCGGTCTTCGGCGGTGTAATAAAACGTCGCTTTAGACGCGTCGCCCTGGAATTCGATGTCGGAAATCTTCATCTGCAACTTGAGCGCAATGGCCAATTCGCGGGCACGGACTTTCATCGGTTCTTCGCGATCGCGCGATTTGGACCAGATGTCGATGTCTTTTTGCGATGCCTTGCGGTAAATTTTCTTGACCTCATGGCCTTTCGGGCTCACGCCTTTCTTCTTCATCTGGATTTTCACCAGTTCGCCCGTCAGGGTAACGATGCCGATGTCATGTCCCGGCGAGGCTTCGGTAGCCACGATGTCGCCGATACTCAGGGAAAGGTTTTCGGTATTTCTGTAGAAGTCTTTGCGGCCATTCTTGAAACGCACCTCGACACAGTCAAAAGGCGCTTCTCCGTTAGGAAGGCTCATGTTGGCGAGCCAGTCAAAAACCGTCAGTTTGTTACAGCTGTCGGTGCCGCAAGTACCGTTATTTTTGCAACCTGCCGGACTGCCTCCGGTACCGGTTGAACAACTTGCACATGCCATAATATCTCGATGTTGTGACGCGCACAACTTTTTGCTTAAAACGTTTAGTGGGTAAAGATAGTATTTTTTTGCTAACGGGAAATGGAGTTTTCGCCTTTGAAGGCGGACTTTTCCGATTAACGCTTAACCAGTTTTTGACGATACGATTCCGCTTCGGTTTGGATGACGATAATGTAAACACCTGACGCTAGTAAACGCAAATCGATTGTCGAATCAGATTTTTGTTTTAGAAGTAATTTTCCGGTCAAGTCGTAAACCGAGGCTTCAAATGCCAAATCGTCGGGAACTTGTATGGTTGCGAAGTCTGCAACGGGGTTTGGAAAAATGACAGGTGATGGTTGTTGATGTTCGCTAATCTGAAGCAAACTTGGATTAAATTTCAGCATAAAACCATCGGAACCGCCATGGTTTTGTGAGAAAATGCCGTCTGTAGAGGTTGTTGAGCCAGAAATCATATAAGTTCCATCGGACAGTGAGATTATTTCATTGACGATTTCTATTCCCGAACCACCGAAAGTTTGCTCCCATTCCAACTCTCCGGTAGCCGTGATTTTCAAAAGCCAAATGTCACTATCAGAAGTGCCTGCGGCAATGTATCCGCCATCCGGTGTAGGTTTGATCGAAGATATCTCGTCTATCGCATTTTTATTGTAAATATGATTCCATGTTATGGCATTGGCACTGTCAAACTTTGTAACAATACCGTCATTAAGGTTTTTGCCAGCCAACAGAAACCCACCGTCATCGGTGAGAATTACACTGTTTGGGTAGTAAGAAAAACCAGACGGGTAATAAACGGAATTCCACAATAATCCATTAGCATCGTATTTTTTGACCGAAGCACCTGCCGGAACAGAGCCTGCTACCCCTGTAGTTACAAATAAGCTAACACCATTCGGGTAAATCGCTAAAGTTTGAGCCGTATAAGACGCGCCACTGTGTGACCAAATTAATTCACCGGCGCTATTCAACTTCCTCACAAAAAATTCCGAACAGCAATGGGGAAGAGCCGTAGTTCCAGTAAATACAAAGGCACCGTCGGGAAGTTGTCGAATGTATCGACCGCCGGTAGATGCAGGTCCGGAGTTAAACTGTTGGTGCCACATCACATTGCCATCGGCGTCGAGTTTGATGGCCGCTGCATTTGCGACATAAGCTGAGAACACTTCAGATCCGGCTAAAACATAGCCGTCTGCAACAGGAACGATATCGAATGCTTCGTCGAAACCGAACGTTCCCAATAATAATGATTTTTGCCACTCAATAGTACCTGATGAACTAGTTTTCCAAACCCACATATATTGCCCGGGAAATTCCTGGGTAACATCACCGCCTGCTTGCCCTGATGAACCCGCAAAAATAAACCCGCCGTCAGATGTTTTCTTCATCGAATTGGCGCGATCATTTCCCGGTCCGCCGAAAGTTTTAACGAAAACGATTTGGGCAGAAACCGACAAAGAAAAGAATAGCAGGACGAGGCAATATTTTTTCACTATTTGGCAAATTTTATCTAAGCGTCAAATTTATACAATTTATCCGACAAACCGTACGGAACAGTTATTTTACCGACACGTAATCGCCTATTTTGGCCGATGCTTAAAGTGAGTTTTTCGGTATTTCGGAAACCTAGTTGATCTCCACCGAATAATTCAGCATGTTCCGGTTGATTTTCTCCAGTTTTTCCAGCGAAATAAAGGTGTTTCGGAGCAGTTCTTTGTTCCAGCCGTTGCGTTTTTGCCAGGCCGCGAACGATTCTTCGCGCCAATTGAAATCGTCTTTCCAGGAATAGCGCGGCGAAACGTAGCAATACGTGTACGGAATGAGGTACGAACTGTTGTTCTCGGTTTTGACTGTCAACGATACTTCTTCGTTTCGGGAAATGGATTTCGGGTAGAGCAAGGTGATTTTGCGTTGTTGCGCTTCGTCCTTCAGGAAATCCGAAACCTGCGCATAATCCTGTTCGATTTTTTTCAGGCTGAATTCATGGTACGTCGTTTCCCCGATTTTGTCGATCGGGCGCAACTGAATAATGTCGATGGCATACTTGCCGTACACGTCAAAGAAATCTTTCAGCTCGTAAAAATTGTCCTGGTTGAAGGTGTAATTGATGCGCAACCTGAAATTCGGGTAGGTTTTCTTGACGTCGGTCACGGCTTGCAAAACCCCGTGGAATTTGTCGTAATCGCCTTTGTCCATCAAATCCTCATACGTTTCGCGCGTGACGCCGTGCATCGACAGGATGATTTCGTCCATGCCGGCTTTCGCGAACGCCATGACGTCATCGGCGGTGAGCAAATTCCCGTTGGTCACCATGGAAATGTACGGAACACGGTGCTTTTTTGCGGTTTCGATGAGTTTTACATTGTGCTTGAAAAGTGTCGGTTCGGCGCCGCAACCAATCTGCAACTTGAGTGCATTCTTGAAAAATGCTTTGGCTAAAGGTTCAATGTCGTCTTCCTTGAACATGCCTTTCATGTTTTTCCTGACGTATTCATCGTCGGTGAAATAACACATCTTGCAACGCAGGTTACAGGCCAAAACCGGATCGAACTGAATCGCGAGATAGCGTTTGTTCAAGACCGACAGCAACCACAACCCCAGGAACTTGATGCGGTGGCTTTTGATGAATTGGTTGAATTTGAGGATTTTGTAGATGTCCATGGCAAATCAGCGTGGCAAGTTAGGCAATTTGCCCGACAGCGTGGCGCGCCCGGTCATTTTTAACGATTACGTGGTTTTGCAACTGATGATGTGCACCGGACAGGCTTTGGCCGCCGCCTCGAACGTTTCTTCCAGCACATGTTCCTTGGTTTTGAACGTGTGGAAACCTTTGTTGTCCTGGCTGTGGAGCAACACCGTTTTGCCGTCTTTTTTCGACATGGCAAAATGTGCCGGCGCCATTTCTACGCAGTAATTGCAGCCGATGCATTTCTGGCGTTGCAGCGTCACGACAAGCATCAGTTCTCTACGATTTTATAGAGTTTGTCCGACAGCCTGACCCGAAACGGCAACGCAAACGAACATACCTCGCCTTTTACCGCCTTGTCTTTCGCGGCGTCGTCCACGAACATTTCTTCCAGCACGAGTTGTTGCGCACCGGTGGTTGGGCCGGTGATCAGGATTTTGTCGCCCACGGTCAAATCGTAGGCTTCGATCTGGAAACTGCCGATGCCGGCTTTCGGGTAATAATGTTTGCCTTTCCCGACGTAGACTTTTTTCTGCGTGGCCATCGATCCTGGAACCGCACTCCATTCGCCGAGTTTCTGCCCAAGGTAATACCCAGACCAGAAGCCGCGGTTGTACACGGTTTCCAATTCGCCCATCCAGCGTTTTGCCTTTTCGTCCGAATACGTGCCGTCGTGCAAACTGTCAATCGCCTCGCGGTAACAGCGGGTAACGGTCGCGACATATTCGGGTGCGCGGCCGCGGCCTTCGAGTTTCAGGACTTGCACGCCCGAATCGGCAATCTGGTCCAGGAAATCAATGGTGCACAAATCTTTCGGTGACATCATGTACTCGTGGTCGAGTTCAATCTCAAAGCCGGTTTCCTGGTCAATGACCGTGTATTTCTTGCGGCAGTTTTGCTTGCAGGCGCCGCGGTTTGCCGACGAGTTGTGCGAATGCAGGCTCAGGTAACATTTGCCTGAAACCGCCATACACAGCGCGCCGTGCCCGAAGATTTCGATCTCGACCAGTTTCCCCGACGGGCCTTTGATCTGGTCTTTCTCGATTTGCGCGGTGATTTTCTTCACCTGACGCAAACTCAATTCACGGCTCAAGACCATCGTATCGGCGAACAGGCTGTAAAACCGGATGGTTTCGATGTTGGTGATGTTGAGCTGTGTTGACAAATGGATTTCGATGCCCATTTCGCGCGCCATGGCAATGACTGCTTGGTCGGACGCGATGACTGCCGTGATGTTGGCTTTTTTCGCGGCCTGCAGCAGTGTTTTCACCACCGACAAATCATGGTCGTAGATGATCGTGTTGAGCGTCAGATAGGTCCGGACGTTTTTGGCCGCACACCTTTTGGCGATTTCCGGCAAATCTTCGAGTGTGAAATTCACCGTGGAACGCGCGCGCATGTTGAGTTGTTCCACCCCGAAATAGACCGAATCGGCACCATTGTCGAGCGCGGCCTGCAGCGATTCAAAATCACCGGCGGGCGCCATGAGTTCTATCTTTTTCATGGTTACGGATTGATGCGGTACAACTTGTCGGACAGCCGGATCCGGAAGTCGAGTTTGATGGATACCAAATCGCCTGTCGCAGCCGAAGTGGCCGGCGCGTCGTTCACGAACATGTCGTTCACGGTCAGTATTTGTTCGCCGGTCGTTGGGCCTTTGATCAGGATTTGGTCGCCGGTTTTCAATTCGTCTTTTTCAATCAAAAATTGCCCAATAGATGCCTTTGGAAAAAAGTGGATGCCTTTGCCGATTAAGGTCTTTTGTATTTTTTCTTTTGACTTTCGACTTTCGACTTTCGACTCGACCGCTTTCCCGACCACGCCATGCGCATGGTTTTTATACGTCAACACATCAGACTTTCCTTTCTTGAAAATCATGTTGCCGTTCATCGTCCCGCGGCGCAGCGCTTTTTGTTGCTCTTCCGGCAAATGGATCACATCAACACAGGCCGTCGAACAGCAATTTTCCATCGTGGACTTGCAGTCGTCGCACTGGATAAACAGCAAATGACAGGCTTCGTTGGCGCAGTTCGTATGGTTGTCGCACGGTTTGCCGCATTGGTGGCATTCCGAAACGATGTCGTCCGTAATGCGTTCGCCCAAACGATGGTCAAACACGAAATTCTTCCCGATGAACTTGCTTTCCAACCCTTCGGCTTTCACCTGGCGCGCGTACTCGATGATGCCGCCTTCCAGCTGATAAACGTTTTCAAAACCTTTGTGTTTGAAATACGCCGACGCCTTCTCGCAGCGGATGCCGCCGGTGCAATACATCAGGAAATTCTTCCCCGATTTTGCGTCCGAAAGTTGGTCTTCGATAATCGGCAACGACTCGCGGAACGTGTCCACATCGGGCTTGATGGCGCCCACGAAATGCCCGATCTCGCTTTCGTAATGGTTGCGCATATCCACCACAATCGTGTTCGGATCTTCCAACATCTTGTTGAATTCGGCCGCCTTCAAATGGATGCCTTTGTTGGTCACGTCAAACGTGTCGTCGTTGAGTCCGTCGGCCACAATTTTGTCGCGGACTTTTATGGTGAGTTTTAAAAAAGAATAGTCGTCTTGCTCCACGGCTACATTCAATCGGATGCCTTGCATGAAATCATAGGCTTCGAGTGTGTCGCGGAAGGTATAGAAATGGTCGGCCGGCAAAGAGAGTTGCGCGTTGATGCCTTCGTGCGCCACGTAAATGCGCCCCAAAACCTCTAGCGGTTCCCAGGCCAAGAATAAGTCGTCGCGGAATTGTTTAGGATTGTTGATGCGCGCATAAGCGTAGAAAGACAACGTGAGTCGCTGCTTTCCGGCCTCGTCAATAAGCTTGGCCCGCTCTTCCGCGCTTAACGTGTTGTACAGTTGCATGCTATAAACAAATTAAGTGAGAAAAATATTTTAGGTTGCAAAGGTAGGGAAATTTGTTTTATACTTGTTCCTCTGATAGCAGGGACGCGACCCTATACGCCAATCCCTGCGTTTTTTCACCAATTTGAAACACATACGGCTATGGACAGACGGAAATTCTTATCGCAATCGGGCAAGTTACTCTTGGTGACTTCGAGCCTTTTTGTCGTGGGCAACAGCCTGGCTTCTTGCAGCAGCGACGACGACAACTTCAACGACGGCTATTACGACGATGGCTACTACGATGAC
This sequence comes from Flavobacterium longum, assembly GCF_965137575.1. Lineage (NCBI taxonomy): Bacteria > Pseudomonadati > Bacteroidota > Flavobacteriia > Flavobacteriales > Flavobacteriaceae > Flavobacterium > Flavobacterium longum. The sequence goes on from NZ_CBCRZJ010000002.1 coordinate 187,750, forward strand.
GGTTATTATGACGACGGTTACTATGACGATGGCTATTATGATGACGGTTACTACGATGACGGCTATTACGATGATGGTTACTATGACGATTAACCGATTGTCTTGAAGCACATCCTCTTTTTACACGATACAAACCTCGCTTTGTTGCGCGGTGCCGAGTTGACGATCAATCAGTTAATGGCACTGGGAATAAAGCGGGGTTTTCGCGTTTCTCATGATTTGCTGCGCCACTTTGCGTCGGTGAAAGAGAAAATCACCGGCGCCGATCTGGTCGTGGTCAACAGCACGTCGCGGTGCCGTTTTGAGTTGGAATTGCTCCAGCACATCATCTCCAGCGGGACGCTATACGTCAAGATTGAATTCGACTACAACTTCTGCGTCAGGCGTAACATTTTGTGTACCGTTGACCGGCAATACAGGTTGTGTTGCAACACCGATAAATTTCATTTGTACCGAGAGTTGTTCGCCCATTCCAGGATGAATTTCTTCCAGTCGCCCAAGCACTACGAAAGCCACAGGGAATTCTACGGCGAGGCGGTGAAACACCACATGATCATGCCGCCAACGGTAGATGTGGATGCGCTGCAGCCGTCGGCCAAAAAAGACGAATACACCGTTCCTTTCTTCGGCGACCTGAGTTTTTTGAAAGGCGGCGAAGCATTTGTTGATTTTGCCGCCGAGAACCCGGACAGGCGGTTTGTGGTGTATGGCGCGAACCAAATCCAAAAGCCGATTCCGGGCAACGTGATTTTCAAGGAACCGATACCGAACGATGAAGTCCTGAAAATACTGGGCAAGACCAAGACCTTTTTTTGCCAGCCGTATTGGCCCGAACCTTCCGGACGGTTGGCCGCCGAAGCGTTTCTGTCGGGTTGCGACATCATCGGCAACGACCGCATCGGAACGTTTTCTTTTGATTTTTATCCGAACGACATCGCCCGCGCCAAAAAGGAAATCCGCGAAACGCCCGATAATTTCTGGGACGCCGTGGCTGTGGCGTTGGCCGTGGTGAAACCGGTCGAGAAAACCCTTGGCAACGTGCTCGTCTATAAGTCTTACGGCGGTCTGGGCGACATCTTTTTCTGCTTGCCGTCATTGTATGTGTTGAAAGAAACCGCGCAACACGTATCATTCGCCGTGGCGCCGCGTTTGGTTTCCTTTTTCGGTCAGCACCTGCCCGGAATTACCGTAGTGGATGAAACCGAAATCCCGGTACGTGAATCGGAGTTCGACTTGGTCATAGAGTTGGGCAATTATCCCGCATTCCGAGGATACGATTTGCCGCATGCCATCCGCTACGCCACGCACAAAAAAGTCAAACAGCACGCCATCGGGCATTACATCGACGCGATGCTGAAGTTCCATCCGGATGCGCATCGCACAGGCGTAAAATTCCCATACTTCAGGCGCAGCACCGATTTCAAGAACCCGTATTATACGATTCATCCGGGCGCAGGTTTCCAGTTGAAAGTCTGGCCCGCCGAACGTTACGCCGCGCTGGTTGAGCAAATCCACAAGTTGTATCCGCAACTCAGGTGCAAAGTCATCCAAGGCCCGGACGATCCGGAATTGCTTTCCCATTTTGCGGAAAAACCCGATTATGTGGAATTGGTCACCGGCGGAATCGGCGATGTAGGCAAAGCCATGGCCGGCGCGATGTTCCATATCGGGAACGATGCCGGTATTACGCACGTGGCCGGCGCTTTCAATGTGCCCATCGTGGGTATTTACGGCCCAACCGGACCGGGTTCGTGGGGCTGTTTCTCCACGCACAATGAAGTGGTTTGGGGCAAGGCCGGCAATTGCGACCTGCGTTGTAATTACGATGTCATCCTGAATTGCAAAGACCGCGTTTGCCTGACCTCGACCACGCCCGAAAAAGTCTTGGGCGCGTTGTACAAACTATTGCAAAAGGCTTTTCCGGATATGCCAAAACAGTTTGTTTTCCACCCGGAACTCAATGCAGATTTCTCAGACGAAGACTGTCTGATTACCGCCCCGGGAAAGGAATTCCTGGTGAAATTTACCTCGGCCGAAACCAAAGCGAATATTGAAAAGCTGCTTTCGGGACACGTCGATTCCGATAACGAAGAAATCACGCAACTGTCGCATTTCTTACAGGAACAGGATTTATTATTCGCCATTCCTTCCGAATTCGTCCAGCCCTAAAACAAAACCACGGATTCACGAATAAAAATCCGTCAACCCGTGGCTTAAAATCTTTCGCTTTTATCAGCAGAATTCGTCGTACGCGTCTTTGAGGTTGTCGGCGATCATTTCTGCCGGACGGCCTTCAATGTGGTGGCGTTCCAACATGTGTACGAGTTCGCCGTCCTTGAACAGTGCCATGCTTGGCGACGATGGCGGAAACGGGAACATGTGCTGGCGTGCGGCATCAACGGCTTCGCGGTCTACACCGGCAAAAACGGTGATGAGGTTTTCGGGCTTCTTACCGTTGTCGAGCGACATTTTCGCGCCCGGACGCGCATTTCTGGCGGCGCATCCGCAAACGGAATTCACCACGACGAGCGTCGTCCCTGATTTCTTGATGGCGTTTTCAACCGCATCGGCTGTATGTAAGGCTTCAAAACCGGCTGCCGTAAGTTCGGCTTCCATGGGTTTTACCATTTCTTCTGGATACATAATCTTGAGTGTAAGTTTCGGACGCAAATTTACGAAAGACGAATGGACAATTGACAATTGACAATTGATAAATGGTATCGCCGCTATAGCTTTGGGCTATTCATCGCACAAGCCTTTTAAAAAGCGCGTTGATGAACAGTTTTTTCGGGCAGTTCCAGATGATGTGCAAGTCTTCTGAAAGCGAGGTTTCCTCGTCCAGGAATTTCAGGATTGTGACCGGGTTTGCGCGTCGGAACATCGATGAAAAAATCTCGTGCCCGCGACCGTTGTGCCGATCCAGGATGTCCAGCAACAGCAAATCATAGAACCAGAAGCGGTTGGTATGATGGAATTGCCGCATGTCGGTATGCGTTTCCAGGAATTTCACCAGCGCCGCAGATTTCTTCATGGTATTCTTGAACGTGTAACCCGTGCTGGCTTTGGTCCAGCCGCCCGCCGAGCCCATGTTCAGGATGTGTTTCGAGTTGCGTTTCCAGAATTTGTAGCACGTCATCGGAATGCTGCCACGTTCTTTTTCGGTAATCACAAAATCAGTCGTGCCAAGATTTTTGAGATAGGCTTCAATCGCGGTTTCGTAGGCATTTTCCGGGAGCAAATCCTTGGAAAATAAAGTGTATTCCACCAGCGCTTCGGTTTCTGAAAACGGCAACACATACATGAAACGCGTGTTGCCTTGTTGCGCGACCGAAAAATCCATGAAAGTCACTTGGTTTGGGTTGAACACGAGTGCTGAAGTCTTGACAAACCAGCCGATGAAATGTTGCTGCAACACCGGATATTTGTCTTGAGCCGCGGCCCAATCCGGGCTGTAAATACTGTTGAGGACTTTGTTGCAGGTGAAACTTCTGCTTTCGGTTTTCACCACACCATGATTTCCGGCCTCGTAAAAATCAACGACTTTTTCGTGGATGCGTTCGATGTTGGACTGCGCCGAAATCACCTTATCAACCAGGTCGTAGAAGTCATGGCTGCGGATGGTTTTGTAGCGGTAGGGCGAGAGGTCGAGCGCCTTGCGGAAGTCGCTGTCGGCAAAAAGCGCAGCGTCCCATTTTCGAGTCACGACGGCATCGAGTTCGCCGCCGTTTGGTTCCCAAAAACTCCATGTCCGGTCATTGGATTTTTGCGCGTCTGCTTCGATGATCAGCACAGATTTCGCGGAAAATTTTCCGGAAACAGCCATCCGGTAAACCGTCATCAAGGCCGAAAGCCCGCCGCCGGTGAAAATGTAATCGTAATGCTTCATCGCCCAGAAATAAAGGCGAAGATAAGTTAAATCCGGAACGAAAACCCGCAGGAAACGAAATAATCGGGCGCGTTGTCAGTCAATCCCACACCGCCGGAAAGGTCTACCATCATGTCATTTGACAGCAAATACGTAAAGCCGCCGTCAAAGCTGTGGTTGGCGGTATCGTTTTGTGGCGCGAACCCGAACAGTTCCGCGTAGCCGCCGAGTTTGTCTGTAAAAGTGAAGCCCGTGGCCAAGGTGTAAATGAACGTGGCATCTGGCGTAATGCCGTCCCATTCGGCGCCGAGGTTGTACGACAGGCTGAGGTTTTCGGCTAAGGTGTGTTGCATCACAAAGCGGAACTCCGCGGCGTAGTAATCGGCTTTGAAATCTTCGGAAGCAAATTTCGGGAGGAGCAAATGCCCGATGAACGAGGTTTTCGGGACAATGCCTTTTTCATCGCACATCTTGATTTTGGTGCCAATCAAAACTGGGTTGAAGCCTGAGGTTTTTTGGTCGCCAGATTCAATGGTGTTGTATTCAACAATCAGGCGCAATTCAAAGTTTTCATTCACGCCGTACTTGGCCAAAATCGTTGGTGTGACCAAGCTGTTTTCGTCGTCATTTTCCTTTTGATACAGGAAACCGTTTTCCATCTGGAACATGCCTGTGGGCACGAGCGCCGGGGTTTCGGTCTGGTCTGGGCGGTCGGTCTGGATGGGTTCGCGCTGTTGCTGTTCCTGTGCGACGGCTTCACCGATAAAGAATAGCATGACAAGAAGCGGGAAGAAATGTTTCATAAAAACTTAAATTTAGACAAATCTAAAAATTAATTTTGAAATATATAAATTATCTGTAATTTTGAAACAATTTAAATAAATTCGGTATGGCAAGCAAATCCTTGGAAGAAGTACACGAGTCGGTCAATCCGGCGAGTAAGACCACTTGGTGGCGCAAGATATTGGCGTTTTTCGGGCCGGCGTATCTCATCAGCGTCGGGTATATGGATCCGGGCAACTGGGCGACCGATATCGCCGGTGGCAGCCAGTTCGGGTATGCGCTGATCTGGGTATTGCTCATGAGCAACATCATGGCGCTTTTGCTCCAGAGTTTGAGCGCGCGTCTGGGCATTGTAACCCAACGTGACTTGGCGCAGGCCTCGCGGGAAACCTACTCGAAACCGGTGAACTACGTGCTGTATTTCTTGGCCGAAATCGCCATCGCGGCGTGTGACCTGGCCGAGGTTTTGGGTATGGCCATCGGGCTTAATTTGTTGTTTGGGATTTCGCTCATCGACGGTGTGATCATTACCGTGCTCGATACATTTTTGTTACTGTTTTTGATCAACAAAGGCATCCGGAAAATGGAGGCGTTCATCATCACGCTGGTGGCCATCATCGGCGTGTCGTTCGTGTGTGAGATGATTTTCGCGCAGCCCGAACTGGACAAGATCGCCACAGGATTGATTCCGTCCTTGCCGGGCGAAGCCGCGTTGTACATCGCCATCGGGATCATTGGCGCCACGGTCATGCCACATAATTTATATTTACATTCTTCGTTGGTGCAAACCCGGAAATACGACCGTACGAAATCAGGCATCAAACAAGCCATCAAATACAATTTCATCGATTCTACCATTGCGCTGAATCTTGCGTTTTTCGTGAATGCCGCCATTTTGATCCTGGCCGCGGCCACGTTCTATAAAAACGGCATGTTCGACGTGGCCGAAATCCAAGACGCGCACCAATTCCTTGAACCGTTGTTGGGAACGAAATGGGCACCGATACTTTTCGCCGTGGCCTTGATTGCGGCCGGACAGAGTTCTACGATTACCGGTACGCTCGCCGGCCAGATCATCATGGAAGGTTACCTGAATTTGCGCATCAGGCCTTGGGTACGACGGATTTTGACGCGATTGATTGCAATTGTACCGGCGGTAATCGTGATTACGATTTTCGGCGAAGGCATTACCGGGAAATTGCTCATATTAAGTCAGGTGATTCTGAGCCTGCAGCTGGGTTTTGCCATCATTCCGCTGATCCATTTTGTGAGCGACAAGCACAAAATGAAAGGTTTTCACATTGGTTTGCCCACACAGATCGCCGCCTGGATTATTGCGCTGGTCATCGTGTCGCTCAACGCGCGTTTGGTGTATGAAGAAATCACGGGCTGGCTGGAAAGTTCGTCGAACCCGACGGTGCTGTGGCTTACGGTCGTGCCGTTGGCCATTGGTTTTGCGCTGCTGTTGCTGTACATTATTTTCCGTCCGTTTTTCTCGCGGACGAAAACCGATATTTACAACCATTCGCCGCATAGCTTGAAACTGAAAGTGGGTGCGGCGGCGATACGTGAAAAGAAAAATATTGCCGTTTCTGTGGATTTTTCTGCAGCGGATGAAGGCGCGCTCAACCACGCCTTTTCATTGGGCGGCGAGGAAGCGAATTATACGCTGATCCATGTCGTGGAAACCGTGGGCGCGATGATGTACGGCGACAGTATTGAAGACCACGAAACTTCCGTGGACGAGAAGCTTTTGGCGGAATACAAAGATATTTTGCTGCTGAAAGGCTACCGCGCACAAACCCAGTTGGCCTTTGGCGAACCGGCGAAAATGATCCCGAAAATCGTGAACGAAGGTGGTTTTGACCTTCTGGTCATGGGCACGCACGGCCATTCCGGATTCAAGGATTTGATTTTTGGGACGACTGTGGATAAGGTGCGGCACGGGATCAAGGTTCCGTTGTACATTATCAAGAATTAATAGTTAATAATGAATAATTAATAATTGCGGACCGAGACTACATAAAATCCTGTTGCTTAATTTTGATGACGACGGTTTTGGGTGTGGTTGCGTTAGCGATAGCAGCGGAAAGCCCACAGGGAGGCCACGAGCGAGGACTTGAAGCGAATAGCGCGGGCCGCAGGCAACGCCCAATTAAAAGATATGATGACACTTTCGGAGGAAAATTACCTCAAGACGATTTACCATTTGCAGGCGCAATCGAGCGCGGGCGTGACCACCAATGCCATTGCAGAACGGATTGAAACCAAGGCTTCGTCTGTGACGGATATGCTCAAGAAACTCGCCGACAAAGACCTGATTGCCTACAAGAAATACCAAGGCGTTTCCCTGACGCCGAGCGGCTTGCTTTCGGCCAAGATGATTGTGCGCAAACACCGTTTGTGGGAAGTTTTTCTGGTGGATAAGCTCGCTTTTTCATGGGACGAAGTACACGACATTGCCGAACAATTGGAACACATCAAGAGCGAGCAACTCATCAACAAGCTCGATGAATTTTTGGGTTTCCCGACGCAAGATCCGCACGGCGACCCGATTCCGGACGCTTCGGGCCGGATCAATACCATCGAGAAGCAACTGCTGTCTGAGCTCAATGAAGGCCAACAAGGGATTTGTGTGGGCGTGAAAGATTCGTCGAGCGAATTCCTGAAATACCTGGACAAAAACGGGATTGCGCTGGGGTCGTCTATTGAAGTCATGTCGCGCGAGCGTTTCGACCTGTCGCTCGTGATCAAGGTCAACGGAAAACAGTTGCCGGTGTCGGCGAAAATCGCAGGGAATTTGTTTGTCCGATTGGCTTAACTGCAACCGCAGTCTGGGCCGCAACCGGGCTTTTTGCCGCTTTTCTTCAGGAAAAATTTCTTGATCAGAAAGGCCACGGCGGCCACCAATAGCGCCAGTGCGAGGATTTGCTGTATCATAAATAAAGTCCGCCTCCTACGGTAAAGAAGTTGTACGTTGGCGTCGCGATTTTCAAATGTTGGAAACCTGCCGACGCGAAGAATTGCTTTTTATGCCAGCGGCCCTGAAACTCATAGGCGTTTACCGGATAGCCATTGATGTTACTCCATTTGGCCGAACCCGAAAAACTGATGTGTTTTCCGGCAAAATATTCGGCCTGCAAACCGTAACTGAAGCCGGCTTTACGCACTTGGGAACCGACGTAGCTCGCGCCCAAAGTCCATCCGAGATTGAAATGCCTGAGCCTGATACGGTCATAGGCGATATTGAAATGGAATAACGTCAGGTTGTCGGTGGTATTGTCTGTACGGCGCTCGAAAAGTTCGCGGTAATCTGCCTGCACAAAGAAATATTGGAACGGCCGGATTTTGGCCTTCACATGATTTCCGAACAAGTTGTTGTTGCTGTACAAGACGTGGTCTTCAAGGTCGATCCTGAATTTTTTGCCGGCGACGGAATCGGGCGTGTAATTTCCTGAAAAGCCATCGGCGTACGGATACATCGTGAGCCGGTTGTAGAGGTCATTTTCCTTTGTATAATCGCCAATCAGGCCATATTTAAATACGCCGAAGGCGATGTTGAAAAGCAGTTCGAGCCAAATGTTGTTGTCGTCGTCTGCATAGTTGCTGCGCGACGAATTTGAACTTCCGGACGAATTCCCCGAAGACTGGCTGGGTGACGATTTTAGTTCGTCTTTGGAACGCTCGATTTTCTGCGCATGAAGTGTCAGTGAAAAAAAACACAGCGCGGCAAGGACAATCTTTTTCATCATTTCAGAAGCTGATAGGCCAAGAGTGCGACGCCATACGCGAAACTACTCATGAATACCAATTGCACCAGTGGCCAGCGCCAACTGTTGGTTTCTTTCTTGACCACGGCTATCGTACTGGCGCATTGCATGGCGAATGCATAAAATAGCAGGAGCGAAATCCCGGTGGCAAAATCAAAGACTTTGCGCCCGTCCGGCCTGATTTCGGACGCCATTTTTTCCTTGATGGTGTTCTCGTTGTCGGCATCGCCTACCGAATAGATCGTGGCCAAAGTGCCAACGAAAACCTCACGCGCGGCAAACGATGAAATCACGGCGATACCGATTTTCCAATCATAACCCAATGGCCGGATGACCGGTTCAATGGCGCGGCCCATCATGCCGATGTAGGAGTTTTCAAGTTTGTAGGACGCGACCAATTCATCGGCGACCGCCGGATCTATTTTACGGAAATCGCCATTTTTATCGTAGCGTATGATGCGGTCTGCGTTGTCGAATTCTTTTCCGCCGTAAGAAGCCAGGAACCACAACACAATAGAAATTGCGAGGATGATTTTTCCGGCGCCGAAGACGAAAGCTTTTGTCTTTTCGACGACGTTGATCCCGACATTTTTCCAGAGCGGCAATTTGTAACCGGGCATTTCCACGACAAAGAAACTTTTGCTCTTGAATTTCAGGACTTTGTTGAGGATGAAGGCCGAAAAAATCGCCATTCCGAAACCGGCCAGATACAATCCCATCAAGGTCAGGCCTTGCAGGCTGAAGCCCAGAAAGCCTTTGTCGCTCGGAATGACCAGCGCGATGATGATGGCATACACCGGAAGCCGCGCGGAACAGGTCGTGAACGGTGTGACCAAAATCGTGATCAGGCGTTCTTTCCAACTCTCGATGTTGCGCGTGGCCATAATCGCCGGAATGGCGCAGGCCGTACCCGAAATGAGCGGAACGACGCTTTTGCCGCTGAGCCCGAAACGCCGCATGACGCGGTCCATCAAGAACACGACACGGCTCATGTAACCGCTTTCTTCGAGTATGGAAATGAACAGAAATAAAAATGCGATTTGAGGGATGAAAATCACGATGCCTCCGATGCCAGGAATAATGCCTTCGGCAATCAGGCTTGTGAGCGTTCCGGCGGGTAAATGTTCGCCGGCATACGACGACAGCGTCGCAAATGAGCGGTCAATGATGTCCATCGGCCATTCAGACCAAACGAATATCGATTGGAAGATCACAAACAGAATCCCGAAGAAAATCAGGTAACCCCAAACTTTGTGCATGAGTACGCGGTCTAGCCTCGAACGGAAATCTGTGGCTTGGCTGGCGTCAATCTTTTGGCCTTCTTTGAGCACATCGTTGATGAATTGGTAGCGCTTGATGGTTTCTTTCTGCTGCAGCCGTTTGAGTTCCGAGTGCGACCGCGTGAACGTACTTTTGATTTCGTTGCGCTCCAAGTTGAGGAAATTCACGTCCTGCGTGATTACGAGCCAGAGTTTGTACAGCAATTGGTTCGGGAACGCGCGGCGCAATCGGTCAAAATATTCCGGATCGATGACCGAGGCATTCAAGCAAGGTTCGCTTGAGATGGTTTTGTATTGCGTGATGAGGTTTTTCAATTCCTCGATTCCGGTGCCTTTTCGGGTAGAGACCAGTGCAATCTTGGTGTTGAGTTTTTCCTCCAAAAAAGGAATGTCCAGCGAAATGCCTTTGCGCGTCATGCGGTCGGCCATGTTGATGACCAGAATCGTCGGGATTTCCAGATCTTTGATTTGGGTAAACAGCAGCAAGTTCCGCTTGAGGTTTTCCACGTCGGACACGACGATGGCCACATCCGGATACAATTTGTCGTTCTTGTTGAGCAGCAATTCAATGACTACATTTTCGTCCATCGAACTGGCGTTGAGGCTGTATGTTCCGGGCAAATCGAGGATGTTTGCCTTGATGTGTTGCGAGAGTTTGCAGAACCCGATTTTCTTTTCGACGGTAATCCCGGGATAATTGCCCACTTGCTGGTTCAGGCCAGTCAGTGCATTGAACACCGACGTCTTGCCCGTATTTGGGTTACCGATCAGCGCGACATTGATGTTTTCGTTGCTCATGGCGTAATTTTCTCGACGGTGATGTTGCGCGCCGTTTCCATCCTGATGGCCAAAAACGAACCGTTTACGTCAAGGTAAAGCGGGTCGCCGAAAGGTGCCACCTGCAACAACTCTACGGTGTTGCCCGGCAAGCAACCCATTTCAAGCAGCTTGAGCGGCATGAGGTCAACGTCAAAATCTAAGATGACGGCCTTTTCGCCTTTTTTGAGGGATTCTATGGTGGTTTGCAATGCTTATTTAGAATGAATAAGCAAAAGTAGCGCTTTTTGGGGAAAGTCAAGGTTTCAACGTGCCAAAAGTCGAAGGAAAATGTTAGCGCACAAGAGAAAGGCGTACGACGTGGATTTTGTATGTCGTAGAAACGCAACCCGATGGGATTTATGAAATGACGCGGTTTTACCGTCGCGGTGTTTCTGCAGGAATCGTAGCTTGCAGCCGTGGGTAGGGGGAACATGGGTTTTCCCCTATTAAATTGGCGGTATCTGAAGATGCGGGAAAGCCGCAAAAATCGTTAAGGTATACGAAACTGATCTATGAAATGACGCGGTTTTCCCGTCGTGGTGTTCTGCAGGAATCGTAGCTTCCAGCCGTGGGTAGGGGGAACATGGGTTTTCCCCTAATAAAGTGGCGGTATCTGAAGATGCGGGAAAGGCCGCAAAAATCGTTAAGGTTTGATCAGTGTAGACAAAGCCTTGCAGAAAAAGGCTACTCGTTGGCGCTAAGCCATTCAATATCCGATATCAATTTCTTGATCGCTTCCGGGTTCGTCCCGTCGTAAAACCCACGCACGCGCCGTTTTTTGTCTACCAGAACGAAGTTTTCGGTGTGCACCATGTCATAGGCTTCTTCGGGACGGCCAAGTTTCACGGCAAGGTATGACTTGCGCGCCATATCATAAATCGCTTTCTTGTCGCCGGTGACCAAGTTCCATTTTTTATCGTCCACACCCTTTTCGATGGCGTACTTTTTCAGTACCGGGACGCTGTCGATTTCCGGGATGACCGTATGCGACAACAACATCACTTTCGGATTATTTTTAATTGCCGCTTGCACTTGTACCATGTTCGCGGTCATTTTCGGGCAAATCGTGCCGCAGGTCGTAAAGAAGAAATCGGCCACATAAATTTTTCCTTCGTAATCTTTCTGTGTAACGATTTTCCCGTTCTGGTTGACAAACGAAAAGTCCGCGATACGATGGTCGCGCTTTTTGTACTGGATCAAACTGTCCACAAGTTCCGGGTTTACATCCGCCGGACTGTAGATTTTCAGTGCGTATTCAGGCTTCAATACAAAATAGAATGCGGTGATTGCGGCGACGGAAATGACAAGCATCGTCAAAAAGAAAATCCGGTATTTTTTCAAGAAAACCATCGGGTAAAATTGTGGCAAAAGTACGAAACAGATTGGCATGCTGTTGATAAATTTAACACGCCACTACCGATTAAAAGATAAATTTGTATTCCTAAAAATCAAGTAACATGAAATTACGCTTTCTATATTTTTTGCCGCTGGCCTTGGCGTTTCTGCCATGCCAGTCGCAAAAGGAACCTGGCATCAACCTCCAATTGATGGACACCAAAGTCAGTCCGGCCAACGACTTTTTCCGATATGTCAACGGCACATGGCTGGACAAAACAGACATTCCCGCCGACCGTTCGCGCTGGGGCAGTTTTGACGAGCTTCGCCAGCGCACAGACCAAGACATGCTGGCGATTTTGCGGGACGCTTCCAAAGGAAATGCGTACAGTTCCCAGACAGACCAAGGCAAAGCCATCAATCTCTATGCGGCAGTGATGGATACCGTGGCCAGAGATAAGGCTGGCATCAAACCGCTCAAAGCCTATCTGGCCAAGATCGACATGGTGAAAAATATGGCTGATCTGCAGAAGCTGATGACCGAGATGGAACCATTCGGCGGTGTCGGGTTTTTCGGGATTGGCGTTGGGCCGGATGCCAAAGACAGCAACAAGAACATCATCCAGATCCGGCCGGGCAGCGTCGGGTTGCCAGATCGTGATTATTATGTTTCCGACGATGCCGACTCAAAGGAAAAACGCCAGAAGTATGTGGCGCACCTCACACGAATGCTACAATTCCTAGGCGACAAGCCGGAAGCCGCCAAGGCCAATGCAGAGAAAATCCTCGCCTTTGAAACCGCACTTTCACACCCCCGATTGACCCGCGTAGAGCGCCGAGATGCCCGAAATACCTACAATCCGAAAACCATCGACGAACTTCAGGCAATGGTCCCCGCGATTGATTGGAAGTCACTTTTCGCCGGCGTAGGCATGCCAACCGGCGGTGTCATCAACGTGTCGCAACCCAAATACATGGCCGCGTTGCAAACCATTTTCACACAAAATAAAATCGACGCCTGGAAAGCCTATATGCGTTGGACCTTGCTCAACCGAACGGCCGCACGCCTGAGCACCGAAATAGAAAACGCCAATTGGGATTTCTATGGCAAGACTTTGGGCGGCGCAGCCAAACAACGCCCGACGGACGAACGTGCTTTGCAGGTCGTGAACGGCAGTATCGGCGAAGCGCTAGGCAAATTGTATGTAGATAAAAAATTTCCGCCCGAAGCCAAAGCCAAGGCGCAGCAGATGATCCAGAACGTCGTCATGGCGTACGAAGCGCGCATCAACAACCTGACCTGGATGAACGCCGACACCAAGAAAGCGGCCATCAACAAACTCCGGAAAATGGCCATCAAAATCGGCTATCCCGACAAGTGGAAAGATTACTCCGCGATGGTTGTGGCCAGTAAGTCAGAAGGCGGCGACTATTTCACCAACATGGAAAGCATCGCAAAATGGCGTTACAACCAAGACATCCAGGATTTGGCCAAGCCGGTTGATAAATCCCGCTGGAGCATGTCGCCGCAAACCGTCAACGCGTACTACAATGCCTCGTTCAATGAAATCGTGTTTCCGGCGGCCATATTGCAACCGCCGTTCTACAATTTCAATGCAGACGACGCCGTGAATTACGGCGGTATTGGCGCGGTCATCGGGCACGAGATTTCACACGGGTTTGACGATTCCGGGGCGCGCTACAATGCCGAGGGCAATCTGGTGAACTGGTGGTCTGACGAAGACCTGAAACAGTTTACGGCACTCGGAACCGCACTCGCCGACCAATACAGCGCGCTCGAACCGCTGCCGGGCACGAAGGTCGATGGAAAGTTCACCTTGGGCGAGAACATCGGCGATCTGGGCGGTGTGAATGCGGCTTACGACGGATTGATGCTCCATCTCAAGCAGAACGGGAATCCGGGGTTGATCGATGGGTTTACGCCCGAGCAACGTTTCTTCATTTCTTGGGCTACCGTGTGGCGTTCCAAGATGCGCGACGAAGCCATCAAGAATATGGTCAAGACCGATCCGCATTCGCCCGGCCAATACCGCGCCTACGTGCCGCTGTTGAACGTTGATGCGTTTTACGAAGCCTTCAAGATCAAGCCCGGCGACGGCATGTACATCGAACCGTCCAAACGCGTCAAGATATGGTAACAATCTCCCGGTTCAGGCCGGGATTTTTTTTAGGATTAAAGTTGCGGTTTGCGAAAATCGTAGTGAAGATCGGCTGTGATTTTTTGCGAACTGACGGTCTTTCCGGAAGCGTTGTCGTCTGCAAAATGCGGCAAGGACAGCCCGGATTCTTCAGCTTTTTGCGTGTAGTAATCTTTGCGGGTCGGATGATACCGCGCGACAGCGTTGTAGGTTTGGCCCCATTTTTCCAAAGCAATTATTTGTTGGATAATCCCGATGCAATCTTCGGCATCGATGAGGTTTATGGGCGCGTCAGGACTGGGAATGTTTTCGCGTCCGGCAAGGTATTTCACCGGATGCCGGCCGTTGCCGATGAGTCCGCCGAAACGCAATATCGTGGTTTGGAAATGGGTGTCGCTGCGCAGCAAAGCTTCGGCTTCGAGCAATTGTTTGCCGTTTTCCGTTTCGGGATTGGCGGCGCTGTTCTCGTCCACATCGCCTGCATTTTCCGCGTAAACGGAAATGGAACTTACAAACAACACCCGTGTTACTGGAGCGCGGTGCAAATGCGGCAACAAGGCTTTTATCTTGTCGGTAAACAGTCCTTGCGCGAGTTTCGGCGGGATGTCAATCACCAAAATGTCGCTGTCCAGAAAATGCTCGATGTTGCCGGAAACGCCGTCTGCGGAAAGCACAATTTCGAATGGCTCTATGCCGGCGGCCTGGAGTAATGGTATCTTTTCGGTCGATGTCGTCGAGCCTTTTACCGCGTAGCCGTCGGCCAATAGCCTTTCGGCCAAAGGCAATCCAAGCCAGCCGCAACCCAGAATGCTAATTTTCGGCATCGGCATCTGGAATCGTATCGGTAACGGGAACGGTCGGCGGCGCTGTAATCCGGATCGGTATGGCGGCCACCGGCGGAACCACTTTTGGCGTCGGCCGGATTTTTTTCTTGATGATGATGGCGTCGTTCAGAACAAACGGTGTCGGCATCATGCTGGCGCTGCGTTTCTTGACGTCAAAGGTTGGGTTGGTCATCAAATCGAACGATGATTCCATGAGCGACATGTCAAGCGGCGTTTTCGGATTTACGGTAAATTCCATCACGAGCGGTTCGTTGTCAACCACATAATAACCCAATAGTTTCCTGTCGTGACGAGGGAAAATACTGCCACGTTGTTCGATGGATTGGGCGCCATTGGCCTTGAAATGATGGAAAACCATTTGGTCATTGGCGAAGATATCGTACCGATTGACGCTTCGGTTGGGCGTAATCTTGATTTTCACCCGACGCCATCCGCCCACGACAGTGTCGCGCAGGAATTCAATGGTCGGTTCGGCCAAATCGCGCACGCGGGCTTCGGCAGCAAACGTGAATGCGGTGTTGTATTTACTGAACAATTTATCTGCGTTGACCACATCGGCATTCACCGGATTTTCGCCCAGATACAAATGTGTCCAATCATCCAGGTTTTTGTCGTATGTAGCCCAATGCGCCTGGTCTTTTTCGGCATCGAGGATGTAGACCAAGCTATTGGGTTTGGCCTTGCCCGGTTCGTATCCGGCGTGCAGGTGTGCATAGACAAAACAGCCGATGGACGCCAAAAATAGCAGCATAGACCAAGCGCCTTTTCCGTTGAAAGCCCCGAAAACCGGCAAAAGCAATCCGAACACCAACACGGTCAAAGCCATGCTGCCGAAGAGGATTTTCAGCCCGAGCCCGATAGGGAACATCCAGATGAAAGGCGTGAGCAACACCAAGGCCGGGATGCTGCAAATTAGGTTCAGGAAAATATTGCTGCGCTGGGTCACGACATAGAATCCGAACATGACCAGTGTGGCAAAAACCGGAATGATGAAAAACCCGGCGCCCGGCAGGTAAAGGGCAACCCCGATGTTGACCAGCAGCAAAACCGTAATCGGCGCCACGGCTTGGCTCATCACGATGTTTTCGCCTTGCCGTTTGTAGTAGAAAATAAATGAAATGGCCAGCGCCAAAAGAATGAACGCAAAAATGTAGGCATGGCCGTTATAGGTGAAACCGTGCAGGATGTCCGCATATTCGGGATATGCCGCTAAGACGATTTTCCATCCGAAAAACCCCGCCAGCCCGGCAATGAGTATCGCGCCAAGTAAGTTTAGGAAACCTTTCCCGATTTCGGATGGCACCAGCGTGCGCTTGCCCAACCCGACGAAGACCAGGAACGCGAACAAAACGATGGCCAGTATGAGCAACGGGACATTCCACCCGAAGGGATAGCTCATGAAATTGACAGGTGTCGAGAAGTAAACATCGTCGTTATCTGCCTGCAAATTTGTGAGGTTGGCGTTGGAAAAATAATCCAGCAACGGCACGAGATAACTGCCTTGGTGGGCCAAGGAACGCATGTCTAGATGGGCGGCATCATCCTGCGCTGTGTGGTAATTGTAGTGGCTGTCGATGAAGGCGAAATTGAACCCTTGAATATTCCCTTGCTCCCGAAAAACGGTCAGATCCGTGTCGTTCGGCAACATTTTGTAGATGCTGTACATGAGTGAGTTGGCTACTGGAAACTGCGCGCCAGCCCGGGTAAAGCCGTCCACCATCGCCGCATTTCCTTTGTTGACTTCCATGAGCATGTATGATGGCCCGGACGTACCGCGGGCTTCGCAGTTGAGTACCAGCCCGACTTCTTTTGCTGATTTGCTTTGCATCACAAATTGGGCGGCGCCGTTCAGGCCGAGCTCTTCCGCATCGGTAAACAAAATGAAGATGTCGTTCTTGTGCGGCGTATTGTTGTGCAGGAATGCACGCGTGGTTTCAAGTATGGCTGCAACACCGGCCGCGTCATCGGCGGCACCTTTTGAGGAAGAATGTGGCGCGCTGTCGTAATGCGAGAGTAGCACCAGCGCTTTGGTATTCTGGCTTCCGGGAATGCGGGCGAGGATGTTTTTGGATTTCGAAAGATTGCCCCAGCCCGTAAGCGTCGTGCCTTCTTCGGTGGTCACTTCAAGGCCGAGTTTTTTGAGTTCGGAGATGACGTATTGCGCCACGCTTTCGTGGTTTTTCGACCCGACATAGTGCGGCGATTTGGCCATTTCAGTCACGTGCTGCATGGCGCGTTGCGTGGAAAATTCGGCAAGTGGCACGTCGTCGGCGGAAATCCAACGCGGCATCATCGTATAGAAAATCCAGCAGATGACGGCGATGACAAAAAGGGCAGATAGTAGGTTAGGTTGGTTTTTTTTCATGTACTGAAAAGGCTAGGGTTCTTTTCGGACTAAAATGTAAAAATCGTTATCCAACTGCATATATCCCTGATCATAGAGAAAATAATAGGTATTTCCGTTGCGCGAGTGCCGGATGTTGGTGAAATACTCAAAATCGAAACCTTTTCCGGCGAGTTTCATCCTGGACGTCTTGGTTTTTCCGTCCACGTTCAATGTGGAAAGAATCCTGTAATTCCGGCGCAGGCGGTTGTTGACGTTGCGCATGAAATTGTTGCTGTCCTTGTTGATTTTGTTGTTGTAAGCGTTACGGCAGCCGTCACTACAAAATTTTTTGTCTTCACGGCCGACGATTTTTTCGGAACATTCTAAACAGGCTTTTAACATCACTATATGGCTTATAAATCAATCAAATATAGAAAAACATTTCCACTTGCAAACGTTTGCAAATATTTACAACCGATTTCAAATGATTAAATACCGCATAATCGGACGTGTGCTTTGGAATTTTGTCCAGCTGATTTGTTCCAGCGATGAAGTATTAACCATTTAAATTATTACAAGCCATGAATGCATTGAGAAACAAAGTACAATTGATCGGAAATCTGGGGAATGATCCTGAAGTAACTACCTTGGCCTCCGGAAAAAAGGTCGTGAAAATCAAAATCGCCACCAACGAAACCTATAAGAACGAAGCCGGCGAGAAAATTACGGACACGCAATGGCATAATGTGGTTGCCTGGGGTAAGACGGCAGAGCTCATCGAAAAGTATCTCGCCAAAGGAAAAGAAGTTGCTATTGAAGGCAAGCTGACACACCGGTCGTATGAAGACAAGAACGGCGACAAGAAATACTTTACCGAAGTGGTAGCGAATGAATTGTTGCTCCTCGGCGGAAAGTAAGACTATTTGTCGTTTTGTCAGGTATCATTGATAAAGTTGTCAACACGAAAACGTTTTCGGCTGTGTATAGAATAGGAAGTAAGTTAATTTTTTAGGTAATTGTCTTTTATTGAAGAAATTAACCTTCCTAATTCCTTAGCGATGCGTGTGAAGATTTCCCATGTATTAACTGTTTTGGCGTTCCCGCTTATGCTCTGTGCGCAAGTCGGGATCAATACCACTACGCCGCTCAGCACGCTCGATTTGAATGGGAATCTATCCGTGAAAACCATCGGTATCCCAACGCCATTATATGGCGGTCCGGCCTTCAGCGCTACGCCCATTGACGACGGGGTTTACATTTCCCTGACGCCTACCGCGGGCAGCACTGAATTTTATTTGCCCAATGCGGCCACCGTACCGGGAAGGATTTATATTCTCAGGAATATTTCCAATAGCGTCGATGCGACACTTTACGCAGCTGGCGGGCAATTTTTTGCGAAAGACTCTAATACCGCGACCCCGCAACCTTTGGTCATGCCAGCGAACGCTTTAGTAAAGACTGTGATTGTCATCAGTGACGGCCTGAATTGGACGTACATCTTCTGAACCGCTCACGCCGGACGCGTTTTCGTTTTAGGAATTTTGGAAGCCCGTCAGTCTGTATCCAACGCATTTTGGAACACCTCAAAGAATTGTCCGACATGGAAACCGTCCATCAGGCCATGGTGTACGTGTACGGATACTGGAAATGTTTTGCGCCCGGTGCGGTCTGTTGTGACCTTTCCGATGGAAATTTTCGGGCAGCTGTCTGGGAAAGAAAAACTTCTGGCGTGCGAAAGTGAAGTGAAGTCAATCCAAGGCAATGCGGAAAAATGGATGATGTTATCGTTGTCGAAAGAGCGCGTGAATAGCCCTGGCGTTCTGTTGACCCGTTCAATTTCTGTTTTGGCGATTTCTGTAAAAGCCTGAAGCGATGGTGTAAAAGTAAACAGCGAGAAAGCGAACGACCCGTCTTCCCGGCTGATGGTCGGCGAGGCGTCAATTTGGTCCCATACCTCAATCTGGTCACCCATAATCCGGTAACGAAAAGGGGTTACTTGATTGACGGCGAGCAGGACTTTGTGCAGGTAAAAAACAAAGAAAGGAACGTTGTGTTTTTTCGACGCAGCATAGGCTTTGGTGCAGTCCACCGAAACAGTAACGCCAAAAAAAGGCTCTTCGAATTTCCTGAAGAAATGAAAGTGTTCTTTTCGTGACCAATTTTCTATGTCGAGAAAATGTTTCAACGGAACAGGCTCATTATTTCAGATATACGTCCAAAATCCCGAAAGTTCGGATGTTCCACTTTGTGGTCAATCCTTTCGTGCGCCCAGGTTGTATGAAACGGGATGTGGATTGCGTGTCCGCCAATACCCAGTACTGGCAGCACATCAGATTTAAGCGAATTGCCGATCATCAAGAATTGAGACGGTTGGATGTCCAGTCGTTTTACAAGGTCGGCATAGTCTTTTTCTTGCTTGTCAGACATCACTTCGATGTGATGGAAAAAACGACCCAAACCGGAATTGTGCAGCTTTCGGCGTTGGTCCAGCAAATCGCCTTTTGTGGCTACGACCAATTTATAATCTTGTTGCAACGTTTCCAGGGTCCGCTCGACATCGTCAATCAGTTCAATCGGTTTTTCCAAAAGTTCTTTGCCATACTGAATAATCTTTTCGACAATGTCCACACTGATGGTGTTGTTGGAAATCACAAGCGCGGCTTCAACCATAGACAAGATGTAGCCTTTTATGCCGTAGCCGTAGAGTTTTAAATTCGCAATTTCGGTCTTGAAAAGCTCTTGCGACAGCGAATGCCGCGACAGATAGGGCGCCATGAGTTCACAGAACTTTTCTTCGGTTTCCTGAAAATAGGGTTCATTCACCCAGAGCGTGTCGTCCGCGTCAAACCCGATGACTTTAATGTCCTGTAGCTTCATCAGTTAATTGTTTCGCCGTTGGCGGCGTCTTGGTCGGGGTTTACAAAAACAAGTTTCCCTTCCGGACTATTGGTCATCAAGATCATCCCTTGACTTTCTACACCCCGGAGATTTCTCGGTGCGAGGTTAACGAGAACCGTTACTTTTTTTCCGATCACTTCTTCAGGGGAAAAGCTTTCTGCAATACCCGAAACGATTGTACGTACGTCGAGGCCGGTGTCCACTTTCAACACTAAAAGTTTGTTGGCTTTCGGCATTTTTTCGGCTTCCAGAATGGTACCTACGCGCAGGTCCATTTTTGCAAAATCGTCGTATTGGATTAAGTCTTTCTGTGCGTCCACTTTTTTATTGTCGTTTTTGTTTGCGGATTTGGTTGCCTCAAGTTTGTCGGTTTGTTTTTGAATATCGCCATCTTCGATTTTAGTGAACAGCAATTCGGCGGCGCCCAACTGGGTTCCAGATGATAATATAGTTTGTGGTTTGGCTACCTCATTCCAATCGCTTACGCCTTTTGGACTAGGATGAATAGCCAGCATCTGACGCAAACGCCTAGAGGTGAAAGGCAAAAAAGGTTCGCACAATACCGCGAGTGCCGTGGCAATTTGCAACGCCACAAACATTTGCGTTTTCACGCGATCGGGGTTCTCCTTGACGAGCTTCCACGGTTCTTCGTCGGCAAGATATTTATTTCCGAGACGGGCAAGGTTCATCAGCTCACCGAGCGCCTCACGGAAACGATAGCGTTCGATAGAACTAGCAATTACGTCAGGATAGGCGCGCATTTCCGCTAACGTCTGTTCATCAATGTCATTAAATGTGTTGGGTTCAGGAACCACGCCGTCATAATACTTATGGGTAAGTACCGCAACGCGATTGATGAAGTTTCCGAAAATCGCGACCAGCTCATTGTTGTTGCGCGCTTGAAAATCTTTCCACGTAAAATCATTGTCCTTGGTCTCGGGTGCGTTGGCCGTCAGTACATAACGCAGAACATCCTGTTGCCCTGGAAAATCTTCCAAGTATTCGTGCAACCAAACCGCCCAGTTCTTGGAGGTGGAAAGTTTGTTGCCTTCGAGGTTTAAAAATTCATTGGCCGGGACATTGTCGGGCAAGATATAACTGCCTTCGGCTTTTAGCATGACGGGAAAAATGATGCAGTGGAACACAATATTGTCTTTCCCGATGAAATGAACAAGTTTGGTGTCGTCGCTTTTCCAGTAAGGCTCCCAGTCCTTGCCTTCGCGCTGTGCCCATTCTTTGGTTGAGGAGATATATCCGATGGGTGCATCAAACCAAACATATAGTTTTTTGCCCTCGGCGCCCGGCACCGGTACGTCAATGCCCCAGTCAAGATCGCGGGTAACGGCGCGTGGCTCGAGACCTCCGTCAATCCAAGACTTCACTTGCCCGTATACATTTGGCTTCCAGTCTTTGGCGTGGCCTTTTAAGATCCAGTCCCGCAGAAAATCGTCATAGCGGTTGAGTGGCAGAAACCAGTGTTTTGTCTCCCGGACTACGGGCGTTTCGCCAGATACGGTCGATTTTGGATTGATCAAATCGGTGGCGTTGAGTGTAGAGCCACAACTTTCGCATTGGTCGCCGTAGGCTTCAGGATTGCCACATTTTGGGCATGTTCCTGTAACAAAACGGTCTGCGAGGAATTGCTGGGCTTTTTCGTCATACAACTGCTCGGTAACTTCTTCGACGAAATTTCCTTCGTCGTACAATTTTTTGAAGAACGCCGAAGCCGTTTCATGGTGGATTTTAGCTGAAGTCCGCGAGTAGTTGTCGAATGAAATCCCGAAATCATCGAATGATTTTTTGATGATGCCGTTGTATTTATCGATCACTTCTTGCGGGGTAATGCCTTCCTTTTTGGCCTTCATGGAAATCGCCACGCCATGCTCGTCACTGCCACAGATAAACGCCACGTCTCGGCCCATCTGCCGAAGATAGCGGGCGTAAATATCAGACGGCACGTAAACGCCGGCGAGATGCCCAATGTGGATTGGCCCATTTGTGTAAGGCAGGGCCGCGGTGACCGTATATCTTTTCGGATGTTGCATAAAAATAAAATAGACGGCAAAAATACGACAAAGTTTTGAGTTTTTTGGCAGGAGAGATTCGACCCCGTTGCCTCCCATCTGACAAATCAGCACGGCGAAGATGCGGCTACGCGTGAGAGGTAGTACAGTGAATTCGCTCAAAGGGAGCCGGCTGTTGAAAACAAGTGGACATCTGCGGCAAAACCGTAAATCCGAAAGAGGGTTTTCGGTTATATTTGTTCAACTAAATACCCACGATGAAAGGCCTTAAATTTTTGTTGCTCGTTACATTTTTTTTCGGCTGTTTCAGTTTAAAAACGCAAGCCCAACGAAAAATGATTACACCTGAATACCTCAAGAAAGGCGATACGGTTGCTATTTTGGCGACCGCGAGAAAGATTGATGAATCCACACTTGAACCAGCAAAAGCACTTTTGGAAAGCTGGGGATTGCACGTGGTCATCGGGCGCAGCATCGGCAAAGAAGAAAACCAATTGGCCGGTCCGGATTGGCTCCGCGCCACTGATTTTCAGGACATGATCGATAACCCGTCGATAAAGGCGATTTGGGCTGCCAAAGGCGGATACGGCACGGTGAGAATCATCGATCGGATTGACTTTACGAAGTTCAGGATGAATCCGAAATGGGTCGTCGGATTCAGTGATGTTACGGTATTGCACAGCCACATTAACAACATGGGCATCGAAACCTTGCATGCAATGATGGCCGTCAGCGCTAAATCGGCCACGCCAGAAGCCAAGGAATCGCTTCGGCGGTCGTTGTTTGGTGAGCCACTCCAATATACCATCGCAGCCAACAAGCAAAATAGGAACGGAAAAGCGAGAGGCGAAATCGTCGGTGGAAACCTATCGGTACTGTACAGCATCATGGGGTCAAAATCACAAATTGATTTCAAGGGCAAAATCCTGTTCATCGAAGACTTGGACGAGTATCTGTATCACATCGATCGTATGATGATGAATCTCAAACGAAACGGATGGTTTGAAGGTGTCAAGGCGGTTGTTGTCGGCGGCATGACCGAGATGAACGACAACGACATTCCTTGGGGAAAGGATGCGCAGGAAATCATCCAAGACATCCTCAAGGATTACAAATTCCCAATTATATATGGCTTTCCTGCCGGCCACATCAAGGATAACCGCGCGATAATCTTAGGTAAAACAGTGTCTATCGACGCGAACAGCAACGAAGTCAAAATCACGTTTGAATAATCGGAACCCAAAATGGCCGAACACAATGATTTAGGGCGGCTCGGCGAAGAACTCGCGGCAGATTACCTCCGCAAAGAAGGGTACGATATTTTGGAAACGAATTGGGTTTTTGAAAAAGCCGAAATCGACATTCTCGCACTTAGGGAAAATGTGCTTTCGGTTGTTGAAGTTAAAACGCGTTCGGGTACAGATTTCGGCTTGCCGCAAGAATTTGTAAACACGAAAAAAATCCGATTGTTGGTCCGGGCCGTAAATGCATTCGTCACGAGTCGTGATATTGATGCGTCAGTACGTTTTGATATCGTTGGTGTACATAAGGTAAACAATGGTTTCAGGATTACACACATCACCGATGCGTTTTATTATTTTTAGGCGTTAAATCGTTCAACAATAGTTAATCATAAGCCGGTTTAAATCAAAATATTGCTACATTTGGCATCAAAAATTACAAACATTTAAAAATGAAAAGAATCCTTACCCTTTTGTTGCTTTTCACAAGTCTTGCAGTCGTTTCCCAACAGCGCAAAGTCGCCGGGAAAGTCGCAGCGGTTAAAGCAATGGGCGCTACCTTCCAACGTCTCGCCGTGCTGACCCCGACAAGCCTTCCGGCGGATGATGCAGTAAGTCGTGCGGTGACAAAATCGACGTTGGCACAAATCAACACCGCGTCTGTGAACGATATCGTCACTAGTCGTTACGAATACTTAGAGCTTGAAATACCATATTTGGGCGAGAGCATCATTGTCGAACTCTATCAGTCAGATCCATTCAACCAAGGTTTTCATCTCGATACCGATAAAGCAAAGGATATCAGCTACCGGCGTGGTGTTTATTACCGCGGTATTGTTAAAGGGGACGACGCGTCAGTGGTATCGTTCAACTTTTTCAACAACGAATTGAATGGGATTATTTCGGCGGATGGAATCGGCAACGTTGTGGTCGGGAAACTCCAAAAGCCAGGTAACACCTCAGATTATATTGTCTATTCCGATACTGACCTACGTGTAATGAGTGGTTTTAATTGTGCGTTCAAAGACGACGGGGCATCCCACGATGTCGATCCGAATGTTGGCCGCAACGCGCTCACCGACCGTTGCGTGACCATGTACTTTGAGGTAGATTACAATCTGTACGAGGAAAATGGAAGCGATACCACGCAGACGACCAATTGGATGACATCTGTATTTAACAACGTGCAGACACTTTACGAAAATGATGGCATCACGGTGTCACTGAAGTCAATTTACATCTGGACCGAACCCGACATTTACGAAGGCATAGGCGATTCGTCTGCCGACTACCTTTATCTTTTTGGCGACACGCGGCCGGTTTTTGACGGCGATGTAGGCCAGTTGGTGGGCATCGATCCGGGAGGCTTGGGCGGTGTCGCGGTGACGATCGATGGGTTGTGCAGCCAGAATAATTTCAGTTATTCCGATGTCAACCTCAGTTTTAGTACTGTGCCGACTTTTTCTTGGACGATACAAGTCGTTACCCACGAGTTCGGTCACTTGCTTGGTTCACGCCACACGCACGCTTGCGTTTGGAACGGGAACAACACTTCGATTGACGGTTGCGGTACCCAGGCAGGATATAATGAAGGGAGTTGCGCAGAAGGACCAATACCTAGTGCATCTGAAAAGGGTACGATTATGAGTTATTGCCACTTAATTGGCGGTGTTGGAATCGGTTTAAACAACGGATTTGGACCGCAGCCGGCAGCGGCTATCGTGAATACTGTAAACAGTTCGGGCTGTCTCAGCACAGACTGCATCAATACTTGTATTAATGCCGTTACCGATATCGCAGTAACTTTTCCAACGCAGACCTCAGCAACAATCACATGGAATGATCAGGGAAGCGCGGCCTCGTGGGAAGTAAGTGTGACCCCATTTACAAGTAACACAGACAATTGGGTCTCGGTTAGCACAAATTCCTATACCACACCAAACACGTTGTCCGTCAACACTTTTTACAATGTCAAAGTGCGTCCGATATGTGAGGCGTCCGAGTCTACGTCCAGAAGTTCCGTTTTTGCAACGCCGACGAATTGGTGTAACGGAGTGGTTATCACGGATACAGGCGGCGTAAATAACGATTACACTAACAATCAGCGTTACATACGTGTATTGATCCCGAACCTTCCGCAGAAGAAAATCAAGTTGGCTTTTACCCAATTTAACCTTGAGTTAGACTATGACTATCTGACGGTTTATAACGGAATTGGGACGGAAGACGTAATGATTGGATCCTTCACTGGAACTGATATCATTAGCCCAATCGAATCTTTCTCCAATGACGGCGCACTGACTTTGGATTTCTTCTCGGACCAAGGCGTTGTGGAAAGCGGCTACGCGGCCAACGTAACCTGTCTGCAGAGTCTCGGCGGCGACCAACTCGGCAACGTCATTGACTTTACATATTATCCGAACCCAACCAACGGCGCGGTTAACATCGAGTCGAACACCGAAATGGAAGACATCAAAGTCTATAACATTCAAGGCCAGTTGTTGTATCAGAGCAAAAACAACGGTTTGATCAAAAAGGTCGATGTTTCTGCATTCTCAACCGGCACGTATTTCTTTAAGCTGAATTTTGTCGGCGGAAAAGAAGCCAACATCAAGATCGTAAAAGAGTAAAGAAAACAATCGAGCATGAGAGAAGCCGCCGAAAAGCGGCTTTTTTTATTGCTCCATCATTTGCATCACTTCCAATGCGCGGCGCACCGAACGAACGTTTTCGAAAGTGAGCATCAACCGCAAACCGTTGGCGGTTTGTTTCTCCTTGATGCGGCAAAGGTCTGCGTGTTTCTGGACGAATTCCAACAACTTGGTGAACCGATGCGATTGATAGAAATCCGATTGTTGGTCTGAAATGAAATACCCGATCAACTTGCCTTGTTTCATCACCAGTTTTTCGATGCCGAGCTTGGCCGCGATCCATTTGATGCGGATGCTGTTGAGCAGCGCCACAGCAGGTTTCGGCAGCGGTCCAAACCTGTCAATAAGTCGCTGTTCGTATTCCAATAGCGATTGTTCGTCCTTGATTAAACTGAGTTCGTTGTACAAAACCAGTCGTTCGGAAACCGTGTTGATGTATTCATCAGGGAACAGCAATTCAAAGTCACTGTCGATCTGCACGTCCTTGACGAACTCCGTTTCTTCGGTTTCCTCGGCGTGATAGAGGTCGCGGAATTCGTTCTCCTTCAATTCCTCTATGGCTTCGTTCATGATTTTCTGGTAGGTCTCAAACCCGATTTCGTTGATGAAACCACTCTGTTCGCCGCCCAGTAAATCTCCGGCACCGCGAATTTCCAAGTCTTTCATCGCGATGTTGAAACCGCTGCCCAGTTCAGAGAATTGCTCCAACGCGTGGATGCGTTTTCTCGCGTCGTCGGTCATGGCCGAATATGGCGGCGTGATGAAATAACAGAAAGCTTTTTTGTTGCTTCGGCCTACGCGACCACGCATCTGGTGCAAGTCCGAAAGCCCGAAATTATTGGCGTTGTTGATGAAGATCGTATTCGCATTCGGCACGTCCAGTCCGCTTTCGATAATGGTAGTCGCGACGAGCACGTCGAATTCTCCGTTCATGAAAGCCAACATCAATTCCTCGAGCTTTTTGCCGTCCATCTGGCCGTGCCCTACGCCAACGCGGGCATCGGGAACCAATCGCTGGATCATCCCTGCAATTTCCTTGATATTCTCGATCCGGTTGTTGATGAAAAACACCTGGCCGTTGCGTTGGATTTCGTAGGATATCGCATCGCGTATGGTTTCCTCGTTGAACCCGACAACGTGCGTCTCAATCGGGTAGCGGTTGGGCGGCGGCGTGGTGATGACCGACAAATCGCGCGCAGCCATCAGCGAGAATTGCAACGTCCTGGGAATCGGCGTCGCGGTCAAAGTGAGCGTATCCACGTTGGAAGCAATCGTCTTGAGTTTGTCCTTGACGTTCACGCCGAACTTCTGTTCCTCGTCCACAATCAGCAGGCCTAGATCCTTGAACTTGACATTTTTGTTGACGAGTTGGTGCGTCCCGATGACGATATCGAGTTTCCCGTCGGCCAAATCCTTGAGCGTTTCGGCCTTTTCCTTTGCCGTACGGAAGCGGTTCAAATACCCGATGGTCACGGGCATTTCCTTCAGCCGTTCAGAGAATGTCCGGAAATGCTGGTATGCCAGAATCGTCGTAGGAACCAGAATCGCCACTTGTTTGCCGTTGTCCACAGCCTTGAATGCCGCGCGTATTGCCACTTCGGTCTTTCCGAACCCGACGTCGCCGCATACCAATCGATCCATCGGGCGCTCGCTTTCCATGTCCGCTTTTACTTCTGCCGTGGCCTTGGTCTGGTCCGGGGTGTCTTCGTAAATGAACGACGATTCCAGTTCCAGTTGCAGGTAACTGTCCGGATGGTATTGGTAGCCTTTTTCAAGCCGTCGTTTTGCATACAGCTGAATCAGGTTGAATGCGATGTGTCGCACGCGCGCCTTTGTTTTCGCCTTGAGCGCTTTCCACGCGCCGGAACCCAGTTTGTAGATTTTCGGCGGCGCACCGTCTTTCCCGTTGTATTTCGAGATTTTATGGAGCGAATGGATGCTGACATACACGATGTCATTGTCGGCATACACGAGCTTGATGGCTTCCTGCATCTTGCCCTCGACCTCGATTTTCTGCAAGCCGCCAAATTTCCCGATGCCGTGGTCAATGTGCGTCACATAGTCGCCAACCTGCAGCGTATTGAGTTCCTTGAGCGTGATGGCCTGTTTTTTCGCATAGCCGTTCTTGATGCTGAACTTGTGGTAGCGCTCAAAAATCTGGTGGTCGGTATAACAGGCGATTCGGCTGTCCAGGTCGATGAAACCTTGGTACAACGGCAGCACGATCGTGTCATATTGCTTGCGGATGTCTTCGTGGTTTTCCTCATCCAACGATTGGAAAATGTCGTGGAACCGCTTGGCCTGCGTCTCGTTCGAACAACAAAGATAATTCCTGATGCCCGAGGCTTTGTTCTCGCTCAGATTGTTCAGGAGCAAATCGAATTGTTTGTTGAAAGAAGGCTGTGGCTGGATGTTGAACGTAATCGTTTCCTCAGGTGTGAAATAGGCTTTTGATCCGATTTCGGCGATGGCAAAACGGCTGGCTTCGCTCGTGAAATGGGTGCGGTCCAGAAAC
The DNA here is from genome assembly GCF_965137575.1 of Flavobacterium longum. Taxonomy (NCBI): domain Bacteria; kingdom Pseudomonadati; phylum Bacteroidota; class Flavobacteriia; order Flavobacteriales; family Flavobacteriaceae; genus Flavobacterium; species Flavobacterium longum. The sequence continues at coordinate 216,261 of NZ_CBCRZJ010000002.1, forward strand.
AATTCGCTGGGTTGTACGTGTTTGATGGTGGCTTCCAGCTTTTCGAAAGATTCCGACGCTTTCTCGAATAATTTGTCCAGTTGCGTCAGCAAAAGTTCGGTGTCTTTCAGGAAAATGACCGTGTCTTTGCTGATGTATTCCAGGAAACTTTCCCGTTTGTCGCGAAAGAATTTGTTCTCCACGTTCGGGATGATCGTGATTTTTTTCTGTTTTTCGACAGACAGCTGCGTCTCCACATCGAACGTCCGGATGGAATCCACCTCGTTACCGAAAAATTCGATACGGTAAGGGTTGTCGTTAGAAAAAGAAAACACGTCGATGATGCCGCCGCGCACCGAGAATTCGCCCGGTTCCGTAATGAAATCGACACGCCGGAACTCGTATTCGTGCAGCACTTCGTTGATGAAATCAATCGAAATCTGGTCGCCGACGGAAACCTTCAAGGTGTTTTTCTCGAGTTCTTTCCGGGTGATGACTTTCTCGAAAATGGCATCGACATAGGTGACGATGACGGCGGGTTTTTTCCGGGAATTGATGCGGTTCAGGACTTCGGCGCGCAAGAGGATGTTGGCGTTGTCTGTTTCTTCAAGCTGGTACGGACGCCGATACGAACCTGGATAAAACAACACATCGTTTTCGCCGATGAGCATTTCCAGGTCATTGAGGTAATAGGCGGCTTCTTCCTTGTCGTTGAACACCAGTAAAAACGGCAATTCGCACTGTCCGAAAACGGCTTTCACGGCAAACGACAGCGAAGAACCCAGCAATCCCTTGACGTGGGTTTTACTGTCGCGCCGCTGCAGTTTCGCGGCAAGTTGCCCGATTTTAGGATGGCGGTCGTATTGGCTGAAAATGGCGGCCTTGCTCAAACTTACTTCTTGATTAAATCCATCATCGCGGCACGGCGACGCATTTTGTCTTCCTTGGTCATGGGTTTGGGAGCGGCCTCGGGCGCAGGCGTGTTCGGGATGGCGCGCGCGGTGTCGAGCATGCGCAACATGTCGGCTTCTCCTTCTTCAATCGGGATTTGACTGCGCCGTACGATTTCGCCCATTTGGCTTTGCAGCGCCCGGATTTCGGTATTGATGTCGCCGATAAGCGCTACGACTTTTTGATCTGGAATGTCGCCCAAGTTGATGTAAAGATTCAGCGCGTTGATCTTGGTTTGCAGTACCGACACGCGGCTTTTGATTTCCGGACGATTGAACTGCCCTGGAACCGTGTTGGTGAGTTCGCCTGCTTTGGCGGACATCGTTTTGGCTTTGGTCCGGAACGCGCCGATCGTACTTTTAGGCTTCTGCGCCATTTCGTTCATCAGTACGCGCCATTCGTTCCAGGATTTGAACAACGTCGATGAGGTTTCGTTTACCGGCCCGGTGTTAAAATTCCAGGCTTGGCTCACGGTCTTGAACACGGCTTCCTGTTTTTTCAGGTCGCGCGCAATTTCGGCCTGGCGCTTCTCGTCGTCACTGCAGGAGAACAAGACCAGCGCTAAAAGCAGGAGCAACAATGGCGAACGCTTCATGGGAAAGTGGATTAACCTCGGGCGCAAAGTTACAAATCCGTTCGGGTAAATATGGAAATCCGCCTGACAATTATTTGTTAATCCGCGGTCGGAATTTGCGCTACGAAAACGTTATATTTGTGGCCCAAACAACACAACATGTCAACCAGAATCCTTATCATTGGCGCCTGCGGACAAATCGGGACCGAACTTACCCACAAACTCCGCAAAATCTACGGCGTCGAGAACGTCATCGCTTCAGACATCAGAAAACTCAACAACGACGTGGTAAATTCCGGACCGTTCGAAGTCGTGAATGCCCTTGATTACAACCAGATTCAACATCTGATTGAACAATATGACATCGATGAGGTGTATTTGATGGCCGCGCTCTTGTCTGCTACCGCTGAAAAAAACCCGGCGTTCGCGTGGGATCTGAACATGAATTCACTTTTCCATGTCTTGAATCTGGCCAAAGCGGGCAAGATCAAGAAGATTTTCTGGCCGTCGAGCATCGCCGTTTTCGGCCCGACGACACCAAAGCACAACACGCCGCAATACACCATCGCCGAGCCATCTACGGTTTATGGCATCAGCAAACAGGCCGGTGAACGTTGGTGCGAATATTACAACCATATTTTTGGGGTCGATGTACGCAGCATCCGTTATCCGGGCTTGATCAGTTGGACCACGCCACCCGGCGGCGGCACGACAGATTACGCCGTGGACATTTACCACAAAGCCCTAGAGGACGGCAAGTACGAATGTTTCCTTTCCGAAGAAACGGCGCTGCCGATGATGTACATGGACGACGCCATCCGCGCTACGATTGAAATCATGCAGGCGCCCGCCGAAAACATCAAGATCCGCTCGTCGTATAATTTGTCCGGCATCAGTTTCACGCCGAAGGAAATCGCAGCCGAAATCAAGAAACACATCCCGGATTTTGCAATCACTTACAAGCCGGATTTCCGCCAACAAATCGCCGACAGTTGGCCGGCAAGCATCGATGATTCGTCGGCGCGGAAAGACTGGGGTTGGAAGCACGAATTCGACCTGCAGGAAATGACCAAAGTGATGTTGGAAAACCTCTCGAAATAGTTACGGCTTTAGTTTTTTGAGCAAATCGTCGTCAAAGGCTTTCTTGAGTTTGATGACGGCGTCGACATTGTCATTCGGTACGGTCATCGACAGCACGTAATGCGCAATCCGCCATTGACCATTTACCTTTTTGAGTACGCCTGAGCCGCGGCAAATCTTCATCTGGGTGTCGAGCAATTCATCGAACCAAGCGAAATCCTTAGCAGGACTGAGATAGATATTTCGTTCGATGACCGTAAAGTTCCACGCCTTGCCTTTGTCGAAATACGGTTTCGCGAATGCCTTGAACGCGTCGAGTTGCCAGTTTTCGGTGGCGTCTGTCCCGATGAATACGGCATCGTCTGTCATCAGGGCGAAATATGGTTTGAACTGGGCTTCGGCGGCTGCTTTGTGCCACAAATCGAGCGTAGCTTTTATTGCGGCTTTATCTGGGTCAGGTTGTTGTGCGATGGCCGACGTAACGACAAGCAACAGGAGAACGAGTTTTTTCATGATTGGCTTTTCGTAAATGTACAAAAATCCTATTTCATCAGGTTGGCGATGCCCAAAGGTTCGTTCTTGATTTGCTCGAGACTTTCGCCGTGCTGTGACAAATCGAGCCCTTTTTGCTCGGATTCGGCCGAAACCCGTAACGGAATAATGGCGTTGGTCAATTTGAAGAGTACGAGCGCGCCAAAAAAAGTAAACACCGAAACCACGACGAGCGCGGTCAAATGGTGCGCAAAAACCAGCCAGCCGCCGTGTAGCAGACTGGCGTTTTCACCGTGCGCAAAAATGGCCGTCAGGATCATGCCCATGATGCCGCCCACGCCGTGGCAGGCGAAAACGTCGAGCGTGTCGTCGATTTTCTTCATGAATGGCGCGTACAGGACTAGGTTGGAAACAATAGCGGTGCTGAACCCGAAGAACATGCTTTCGGGGATGGAAACGTATCCGGCTGCCGGCGTGATGGCCACCAACCCGACGACGGCGCCCACGCAGGCACCAAGCGCCGAGGCTTTTCTCCCGTTGAGTTTGTCAAAAAACAACCAAGCCAGCATGGCGGCCGCCGAAGCCGTTGTGGTCGTTGCGAATGCCATTGCAGCCGTGCCGTTCGCGGCCAATGCAGAGCCCGCGTTGAACCCGAACCAGCCAAACCAGAGCATGCCGGTTCCGAGCAATACAAAAGGGATGTTCGTGGGAATGTGGTTGGCATTCTTGCGCTTGCCCAAGACCAATACACCGGCCAATGCCGCGAAACCTGCGCTCATGTGTACAACGGTTCCGCCCGCAAAATCCTTGACGCCGAAGTAGCTGCCAAGAAATCCTGTCGGGTACCAAACCCAGTGGCAAAGTGGCGCGTAAATGAAAATCGTGAACAAGCAAATGAACAGCAAAAACGAAATGAACCGGACGCGCTCGGCGAATGAACCCGTAATGATGGCTGGCGTGATGACGGCGAACTTCATCTGGAATAACGCGAAGAGCAAGAACGGAATTGTAGGCGCGAGTTGCTTGTGCGGCAGCAGCCCGACGTTGTCCATGAAAGTGAATGTACCCGGATTGCCGAAGAAACTATAAAAACCTTCCGTCAGATTCACGCCAACAGGTTCGCCGAAAGCCAAGCTAAACGCGACAGTCACCCAAAGCAAAGTGACGACACCCAAACAGATAAAGCTTTGCAACATGGTCGAGATGACGTTCTTTTTGCCGACCATGCCGCCGTAAAAAAAGGACAGGCCAGGCGTCATAAACAACACCATAGAAGACGCCGTAAGAATCCAAGCGACGTCGCCACCGTTGATGGTATCGGAAGCGTTGAACATCGCAAGGTCGATTGTGCTGGGCGTCCAAAAAACACCCATGATGGAGATTATCGCTAAAAAGGTAAATGCAACAGCCCATCGCTTCTCTTTTTTAATGATTTTCGTTGTCATACCCTATTATTTCGGACTAAAATAGCGAATGAAAGTCATTAATTTATGCTCAAAGGCTTAAAAAAATAGGGGTGGAGTTGATTTTTGTAAAAAATAAATTCCGAAAACGTTTTCTGTGCAGAATGCCGTAATGAAAAAAGACGATTCAGACGAAGAATGCAAATCAATAAATTGATATTGAGCCGTTTGCTTAGGTTGCATGATTCCTGATCCAGGAAATCAACTGCACAAAATGTTGCTTTTCGAAAGATTTGACGGGGAAGATAATTTCTTTCTCGTCGGTAGCGATGTGGAATTTATAGCCATTGTCCGGAAGGAGAAGCGCCGCGCGGGTAATCGTAACCCAGTTTCCGAATTTCTTTTTCGAAAGGTATATTTTCCTGATTTTTTTGATGGGCACGCTGCAAGCATTCTTCCGATAGAAAATATCGACCCTTTGATCGTGGATGTGGAAGTAAGGATTTTCCGGAATGGCGTTGCGGATGTTCATCATTTGACAATTAAGAAGCGGTGCATTCTTTATTTTTGGACTGTCAAAGTAAGGCTTTTTCCGTACCAAACGCGTTACACGATTGTCAGCGGAATTTTCAATCCCATCGTGGCAATTCTGTAAAATGCACGTGACGACTGTCTGAGAAAGAGTTTGGACAATCCCAAATTGTGGGTTGAAGTCCTAAAATCTCAATCCATCAGACTGGTTACAAGTCTGCATGCGAGTAAGAACCCACTATGGAATAACATTTTGGAAAGGTCATTTCATAGCTGTCGAACACACGTCCGTGATAGGCTTATGCAGCATTTTTCATACTACATCTCGAGTTCTTTGCCTTTTTCAAAGAAATTGACATAGAAAAATTCTTCCGGGTTCAGCCCTAAATCCATGAACGCGGACTGTATTTTCGCCAAACGCTCTTCTTCCCGACTCGCGTCAGTTAGGCCCAAAAATGCCTTGAACTCAGTCAGGTTCGAAAACCGAAAGCTCAATTTGGTGTTCAATGAATATGGTGTAATCTTGAAATCTACAGGTTTTCCAGCGGCGTCTTCGGCCGAAGCCTGAAGTCCGGCCTCTTGCAATGCACGTGCGATTGCGTTGAAATTTTCTTCCATAGGTTTAGTTGTTTGGCTTTCTAATTTACATCAAAAAACCCAAAGCGCTGCCGGCGTTAGGAAATACTTGACAATAAAAAACCCCGCGAATGGCAGGGTTTTATTTTTCTCTTAATCGGACGTTACCAGATCTTCACGCGTTGGTCCGGCGCAATGTAAAGCGAATCGCCCGGTTTCACGTTGAATGCTTCATAGAACTCCGGAACATTCCTTACCGTACCGTTCACCCGGAAGTGCGCCGGTGAATGCGGATCGGACGCAATCTGGTTGCGGAGCGCTTCAGGACGTTGTTTTTCCTGAAAGGCTTGCGCGAACCCGATGAACAAACGTTGCAAGCCGGTAAAGCCATCCATTTTTGGTGCTTCTTTGCCATTCAGGCTCATTTTGTAGGCTTTCACTGCAATGGTCAAGCCGCCCAAATCGCCGATGTTTTCGCCCAAAGTGTAAGCGCCGTTTACGTTAAGGTCAGGAAAAGCCTTGAATGCGCTGTATTGCGACACCAACGCGGAAGTTCTTTGTTTGAAGGCTTCCGTATCTTTCGGTGTCCACCAGTTGCGCAGTACGCCGTTGCCGTCAAAAGCGCTACCCTGGTCGTCAAAACCGTGTCCGATCTCATGCCCGATCACAGCGCCAATGGCACCATAATTCACGGCATCGTCTGCATTCATGTCAAAGAATGGCGGCTGCAAAATTGCGGCTGGGAATACGATTTCATTCAGCGCCGGGTTGTAATAGGCGTTCACGGTTTGCGGTGTCATGCCCCATTCGCCACGGTCAACAGGTTTGCCGAGTTTGTTCAATTGCCGGTTGTACTCAAAAGCCGTTGAACGCGTCATGTTGCCGTACAAATCGCCTTTCACGACTTTAAGCGCGGAATAATCACGCCATTTGTCAGGGTAGCCGATCTTGAGCATGAATTTAGACAACTTGTTCAACGCTTCTTTTTTGGTTTCCGGCGTCATCCAAGTCAATTCCTTGATGCTGGCTTCATAAGCCTTGAGCAGGTTTTTAACCAGTTTTTCCATGCGTTCCTTGGCTTCCGGTTTGAAGTGCTTCTTCACATAGACTTCGCCCACGATTTCGCCCAGGTTGCCATTGACGGCATTGACGGCGCGGCGCCACATTGGGCGTTGTTCGGTTGTTCCGCTGATGACTTTGCCGAAGAATTCGAAATTTTGTTTGTCGAGCGCAGCAGTCAGGTTCGATGCGTTTTGATCGATCAGACTCCATTTCAGATACGTCTTCCAAGTGTCGATTGGCGTGGATTTGATGAGTGCGTCAACAGATTTCATATAGTCAACCTGCGTAATGACGATGTTTTTCTCAGATGCCGGAATGTTGGCATTTTGGAGCATTGCCGCCCAACCGAATGAAGGCATGAGTTTGCCCAAGTCTGCAATCGCGTATTTGTTGTACAAGGCAGGCGTGTTGCGCGTGTCTTCTTTTTTCATGTGCCGTGTGGCGATGGCCGTTTCAAGCGCCATGATTTTCTGGGCCGATGCGGCAGCGTCCGGCAGGTTGCACAGCTCGAACATCTTGGCGATGTGCGCTACATATTTGTCGCGGATTTCCTTGGATTTGGCGTCGGTCAGCAAGTAGTATTCGCGCTCCGGAAGCCCGATGCCGCTTTGCCAGGTAGCCAGCATGTACTTGGTTGGATCTTTAAAATCTTCGGTGACGAACACCCCGAAAGGAATTGACAAACCGGTTTGGTTCGCCTTGCCAAAATACGCAGCCAGTTCGTTGTAGTCCTTAATGGCGTCGATGGCTTTCATTTCGCCTTCGAGCGGTGTAATGCCTTTGGCGTCGCGGGCTTTGATGTCCATGTAGGAAGCGTAGAAATCACCGATTTTTTGCTCATTTGAGCCGTCCGCAAAATCGCCTTTCGCCGAAGCTTCGATAATGGCCTTTACATTTTCTTCGGCTTTGTCTTGCAGGATGTCGAAGTTGCCGAACGATGCCTTGTCGGCCGGAATCTGGTTGTTCTTGATCCAGGCGCCGTTCACGTATGCGTCGAAATTATCGCCGGGTTTCACCAGCGTGTCCATGTTTTTCACGGTAATACCGGAGATGAGTTCTTCCGATTTTTCATTTTTTCCGCAAGCGTAAACCATTAAAAAGGCGGCGGCCAAAATCGGAAGTCTCAACGTGTTTTTTTTCATCGTGTATCAGGTTGTTAATTATTGATTGTCTGCAGTAAATCAGGGCCAAATATAGCAAATAACCCTTGCTGGACAATACTTTGTAGCGGCATCGGGGAATTTGTTACAAAATAAAAGAGCCGTCAGTATATGACGGCATTCTGTTAGTGACGGTGGCCACGCTTGTGTGCTTTTCCGTGGCCATGTTTGTATTTGTGATGGTGCTTTTCCCGCGCGTATATCCGGTGCGGTCCGGGGACGTATTTCACGCGATGAATGTTGTAGAAGGCATAAGGCGCGTTGCCCCGATAATCTGTGATGACGATTTTACGCCCGCGGTGGAAATCATATTGCCTGTACACGACCGGCACGGCAGCCGACCGAACCCACAGCCCATTGTGGAGGTATACATATTCGCGCGATGGAATGTCGTAATAGGTTTCGATGTCCGGCAAGTAATAATATCTTTCGGTAGTGACCGGCACGCCCCAGGCCGGAATGCCCACATTGACATTTACCGAAACTTGTGCAAAAGAAAAGGAGGTTGACATCAAGACGCCGATGACAAGACAATTAAGCGTTTTCATGATTTAAGATTTAGGATAACGATTTGGCGGTTTCCAAACACCGTGCCTGCGCGGCATAGGTCGGGTGTTAAAGTTTTGAAACCTGCAGCTGCGGCTGGGACGCGTTAGGGATGGAAGCGGCATCCTTTTGCGCGATTTGTATAATGGTGGCGCGACTTGGATGGAGTGATTCTCAAATCGCGCAAAAGATACAGCGGTCAGCCCGGGCCATAGGCAACGCCCATAAAAAAAGCCACACCGTAGTGCAGCTTGGTAGCCTCGCCAAGAATCGAACTTGGATCAAATGTTTAGGAAACATCTATTCTATCCGTTGAACTACGAGGCCGATAAAAAAAAGCCACTTTTGCAAGTGGCTTTTATGCTCCCCCTCTTGGGCTCGAACCAAGGACCCTCTGATTAACAGTCAGATGCTCTAACCAACTGAGCTAAGGAGGAAGGCGTATGCCTTTTAAAGCGGGGCAAATATAGTGCGATTTTTTCTTTTCGCAAATATTTTATCCCAAAAATTCAAAATTTTCTTAGCGGGTAATCGCACGGTAAATATCGTTGCCGTTTGCAAACAATACCAGCGCCAGTAAGATGATAAAACCGGTGATTTGCGCGTACTCCATAAACTTGTCGCTCGGCTTGCGTCTGGTGATGATTTCGAACAACAAGAACAAGACGTGTCCGCCATCGAGCACCGGAATCGGCAAGAGGTTCATGACGCCCAACATGATGGAAAGCAAGGCCGTGATAGACCAGAACGCTTCCCAGCTCCATTGTTCAGGGAAAATGTCAAAGATGGCCTTGAAGCCGCCAACGCCTTTGTACGCGCCGGTGGATGGCGTGAAAATGGCCTTGAGTTGTTGCCAGTAACCTGATACTTGATCGGCGCCTTTCGCAATCCCGACAGGGAACGATTCGAAAAAGCCATATTGTTCGCGCGTGACTTTGTAAAGCCCTAATTTTTCCATGTTGCTGTACGGCAATCTTCCGGCATAGACCAAGCCCAATTTCGCGCTGTCCGTGACTTTGACAGACACGGCAATTTCTTTTCCGTCGCGTTTTACCGTTGCCGGAACCGTTTTGCCTTTTAGGCTTTCGAGTTGGTCCAAAACCTGGTCGGCATACTTGGTGGGCGCGTTGTTGAAACTGGTGATGATGTCTTTTGATTTGAATACATCTTTGTTCGGCGAATCGTTCCCGATTTCACTAACGATGAACGGCACGCGGAATTCAACGATGGATTGTTTCTTACCGCCGAGCAGTTGCCCAACGAAATCATGCGGCACGTGGATGGTTTCTTGTTTTCCGTTACGTTCTACGAGAATGTCTTCGGCGAGCATCAACTGGATGTTTACATCTTCGAAACGGTCTGTTGGAACACCGTTTACCGAGATAATTTTATCGCCTGTCTGCAACCCCGTTTTCTTGACCACGGGGTTCGCTACCCAAACGCCGTCGGTCACGTCTTTGTTGGCGATGTAAGAATCACCGTAAACAAACGTCATCCCGATGTAAATCAGAAAAGCCAAAATGAAGTTCACGATCACGCCGCCGAGCATAATGATCAAACGCTGCCAGGCCGGTTTCGAGCGGAATTCCCACGGTTGCGGCGGCAAGGCCATTTGCTCTTTGTCCATGCTTTCGTCGATCATACCCGCAATTTTCACGTAACCGCCCAACGGCAGCCAGCCGATGCCGTATTCGGTTTCACCGATTTTCTTTTTGAGCAACGAGAATTTCACATCGAAGAACAAATAAAATTTCTCGATGCGCGTCTTGAACAATCTGGCAGGGATGAAATGTCCCAATTCGTGCAGTACAATGAGCAAAGAAAGGCTCAGGATGAATTGGGCGAGTTTGATGGCAATCTCCATTTTTCAATATTAAATTCGACGGACAAAAGTACATTATTCTGCTTAGATATGATGTTGGGCCAATTAAAACTATGTTAATTGTACCCGCGCAACCATTACTGCAAAAAAAAGCGGGACAATGCCCGCCTGTTTTATTCTTTGATGAACTTCAGGGTTCGCGAACCAGCATCGGTTTCGAGCGTCACGAAATGTACGCCCGTAGCCAGTTTGGATACATCCCAAGTGGTTTGGTCGTCGGTTTTTAAAACCACTTGCCCCAGTTGGTTGTGGAACACGGCGCTTTTCAACGACACGCCCGAAGGCAACGACAATTGTAGCGAAGCAGCCGACGGGTTCGGGAACAATTTCACGCGTGCCAACTCGCTCACTGGCGTTGTGCCCAAAGACGTCGAATTGTTTTTGGAAATCAAATGAACATCTGGATCAAAGTCAAAACTCTGGATCGTAAACGGTACATTTACTTGGAAGGTTTCGCCGTTGAACGTATTGTCCAACGTCACGTCGAGCACTTGGCCGCCGATTCCATAAAAACGGATCGGCACAGGCATTTCAAAATAATCGACCGACGCATGCGATTGCGATTGGTTGATGGTCACGGTGACTTGTCCGCTCGTGCCCTGAACCGTGATGTCGTACATCGGATAGCCCTGGTTGTACACCCAATCGTTGAAGAATTCAGTCAAGCTTTGGCCATAAGCGGCTTCAAGATGTGCTTTCAGGTCTGCGGTTACAGCGTATTTGAAGGCCAGGTTCGGGTCGGCCAAATAATTCTTGATGGCCTGGAAGAATACGGCATCGCCCAATTTCCAGCGCAACATTTCCAAGACCATCGCGCCTTTGTTGTAGCTCAGACGGCTGCTGAAAATGCGACCTGAATTGAGTGCTTCGGAATCGGTCAAATAAACCGCGCCGCCGGGTTGCGAGGTGATGAATTCCACGACGTTGAATTTGTATCCGATGAACGTATCCACGCCGTCGATGTTTTCATAGACCAGCATCGCAAGGTAAGTGGCAAAACCTTCGTTGAGCCAGATGTCTTTCCAAGTGCCGCAGGTAATTTTGTCGCCAAACCACTGGTGGCCGAGTTCGTGTGCGATGAGCTGTCGGTCAAAACCGTCCATGAATGAAACCGTCGTGTGTTCCATGCCGCCGCCGCCGCTAAACTGGCAATGGCCATATTTTTCTTCGTGGTACGGATAGGTTTCAAACAGGCTTTCAAACAAATCCATGATGGCAACGGTTTCCTGAACTTCACTTTGCGCGGAAGCAAAATCCTCAGGATAAATATAGTTGACGATCGGGAATGTGTTGGGCGCGGTGCCCGCCTGAATCGTGTAAGTGTTGTAGTTGCTCACGGCGAAAGCCACCAAATAAGCCGGAATCGGGAAACCGTGGTGGAAATGTGTCGTTTTGTTGCTGCCGCTGGTGGTCGTTCCCATTTGCACGCCGTTGGATACCGATGTGTATTGCGACGGTGCCGTAATGTAAACGTCGATGGATTCGATCTTGTCGTTCAAATCCTGCTTGCACGGCCACCAATCGCGGGCGCCGAAAGGCTCAGACAAGGTCCAGATGATGGGCTGCCCGTTGTGCGTTGTCCGGACATAAGCATTTTCGTTGGATTGCGGAACGCCCGAATACGTGATTTCAACGGTAGCCGATGTGCCGGCGGTTTGCGTGCCGCCCAGATTGATGGACAATTCGGTCGCACTTTGGGTAAAAGTCAGGGTGGTCGCGCCTTTTTTAACGGAACTTACCGTCAGGTCGTTGTTGAAATCAAACACCACCGACGTCATGTTGTTCAGCGCGGTGAAAGTCGTGGTCACTTTTCCGGTCAATTGGCCCGAAGGCTGCGCCGGATTAACGGTCAATTCCAGTTTGTGGTACGTGACGTCGTAGTTTTGCGTGTTCGGGTTTACCGCAACGCTCATCAGCGATGCAGACGATTTCATTTCCGATTCGGCGATGCGTTCTACATCGGTAACCTGTCCGAAAGTTCCGGAAAACGCCAGTAGGGTAGCTAGCAGGTAAAAGTTCTTCATTTGGGTTTTGTTGAATCTTTAAATTTTTGCGCCCAAATATAGCGATAAAAGCACGAAACAATTGTTAAGGGCCGATTTATTCTAACGAAAAGTGTTTAATTTTTAAGGAGTTGTGAATTTGAGTGCTTCAGCCGATTATTTTTCTGATTCACGATTGCGACGGGCGTGTCTTTTCACTTTAACAATATTTACGGCATTCCCGTAACCGCTTTTGCCGTTATTTTTTAGGGGAGTTCCATTGCCCCCGTCCCATTGCCCGAAGATACGGTTTCCTGAAAATTGTGGCTGCGGGAAATCTATACTTTTTCTTAATTCTGATTTAAGCCTGAAGCCTTTTCGACTTTCGACTATTTAAGATAATTTCCGGTATTCCCGCACCTACGGTTGTCATTATTTTCTTAGGGGAGTTCCATTGCCCCCGTCCCATTACCCGAAGATAACACGCCTCAAAAATTACCGTTGTGGAAAACCCGCATGTTTTTTTAAAATATAAATCCCAAGTGCCACCTTAGTCAGATGTCTTTGGTCTTTCGACTTTTGACTTTGCTCTTTAGTCTTTCACCACATTTCCTTACATTTGCCACTCAAAATTTAACGCCATGTTACAGCTATCCGTCATCCGGGAAAATCAGGAGAAAGTCATTCAGGCTTTGGCCAAAAGGAACATCGACGCCACCGAGGCAGTGGCCGACGTCTTAAAACTCGATGAAGCGCGCCGTGCCACGCAGGTGGCGCTCGACAACATTTTGTCGGAATCCAACAAGTTATCGCGCGAGATTGGCGAGCTGATGAAATCGGGCGAAAAAGCCAAAGCAGAAATCCTGAAGGAAAAAACGGCGCAGTTCAAGGAACAAAGCAAGCAGCTTTCAGAGAAAGGCGATGCGTTGGCGCAGGAACTCACCCAGAAATTGTACACACTCCCGAACACACCGGCCGATATCGTTCCGGAAGGCAAAACGCCCGAAGACAACCTGACCGTTTTCCAGTCCGGCGAGATTCCGGCTTTGCACGATGGCGCGCAGCCGCACTGGGAATTGGTCAAGAAATATGACATCATCGATTTTGAACTCGGGGTAAAAATTACCGGCGCAGGTTTCCCGGTTTACAAAGGAAAGGGCGCGAGGTTGCAACGCGCGCTCATTTCGTATTTCCTCGACAAGAACACCGCCGCCGGTTACCAGGAATTCCAGGTGCCGCATTTGGTGAACGAAGCCTCGGGTTACGGCACGGGCCAATTGCCCGACAAGGAAGGCCAGATGTACCACGTGGGCATCGACGATCTTTATCTGATCCCGACGGCCGAAGTCCCGGTCACGAATCTTTGGCGAGACGTGATTTTGTCCGAAAACGAACTGCCGGTATTGGCTACGGGTTATACGCCATGTTTCCGTCGCGAAGCCGGTTCTTATGGATCGCATGTGCGTGGCCTCAACCGTTTGCACCAGTTTGATAAGGTCGAAATCGTCCGCATTGAAAAACCGGAGAACTCTTATGCGGCGCTCGATGGCATGGTGGAACATGTCAAATCAATCCTCGACGAATTGAAATTGCCATACCGCGTGCTGCGTTTGTGTGGCGGTGATATGGGATTTGCATCGGCCTTGACGTATGACTTCGAAGTGTTCTCGACTGCGCAAGACCGTTGGCTGGAGATTTCATCGGTATCGAATTTCGAGACATTCCAGTCCAACCGCTTGAAATTGCGTTACCGCGACAAAGACGGCAAAAACCAGCTGGCGCACACACTTAACGGAAGTTCATTGGCGTTGCCGCGCGTTTTGGCCGGCATCATCGAGAATTACCAGACGCCGGAAGGCATTGTCATCCCGGAAGTTTTGCGTCCGTATTGCGGTTTCGACATCATCGATTAAAGGGTTCGTTAATCTTTCCCGAATAACCATACTATCTGCCACAAAAGGTTTACTTTAGTGGCAGTTTGTTTTTGATATGAAAAAGGCATTTTTCCTTGTTGCATTTTTGTTTTCGCTGACGGTTTCCGCGCAGAACGAGCAGCTCGCCCAGAACTATTTCGACAAGGGCGATTTCGAAAAAGCGCTCATCAGTTATCAGGAATTGTTGGTCCAACAACCTTCCAACGGGTATTATTTCCAACGTTTGATTGAATCGTATCAGCAATTGCAACAGTACGACAAAGCGGCCAAAGCGATCCAGGAACGCTACGACAGATACCGGCAGGGCCAACTGCTGGTAGAATTGGGCTACAATTTCCACCTGCAGAAAGACGAAGACAAAGCCAAGAAATACTACGACCAAGCCATTGATGCGATCCGCAAGAATCCAAATGAAGTCTTCGGCATTGCAGCGGTTTTCGAACGGCGTGTGCTACTCGATTATGCACTCAACGCCTACAAACTAGGCAAGGAGCTGGAGCCGAAATTCAATTTCAACTATCAGGTGGCGTTGCTCTACGGCCAATTGGGCAATTCCGAGATGATGATTTCGACGTTCCTTGACGAAGCCTACGCCAACCCGAACAGTATGGTCATGATCCAAAACCAATTGTCGCGTTTCATGACCGAGGAAGTCGATGTCAATTTCAACGATTCGCTCCGTAAGGCGTTGTTGCTTCGCGCCCAGAAAGGACAGGACATTTTCTGGAACCAATTCCTGAGTTGGTATTTCGTCCAGCAAAAAGATTACGCCAAGGCATTCATACAAGAGAAAGCGATTTACAAACGCAATCCTGAAACATTCTCCAACATTGTCAACCTCGGGCAATTGGCTATTACCGAAGGCGAAGAGGAAACCGCCAAGGAAATTCTCGGTTTCGTGCTCGAGAACACGAACGATCTGGAATTGCTCGTACAGGCGCATTACTATTTGATGGACATGCGCATCAAAAATGCCCAGGAGAAAGATTACAAAGCCATCGAAGCCGACCTGCAGAAACTGCTCGACGAATTCATGGTAAGCCAGTATTCGCTCAAACTGCAAATCCTGCAGGCGCAATTCCTGACGTTCAACCTGAACAATCCGGAGAAGGCCAAGAGCATTCTAAAAGAAGCGCTGGAGTTGAACCTGAGCAAGTTTGAGCGTGCCGACGTCAAGATGGAGCTTGCCGATATTTTCCTGTACGAAGAAAAATTCAATCAGGCGCTGCTCAATTATTCGCAAATCGAGGAAGATTTGAAGAACGATGCCGTGGGTCATGAAGCCAGTCTCAAGTCGGCCAAGACCAGTTATTTCAAAGGCGATTTCGAGTGGGCGCAGAAACAATTCCAGGAGTTGAAATCGGCATCTTCGGAACTCATCGCCAATGATGCCATGCAGTATTTCCTGTTGATTTCAGACAACACTGCCGCTGATTCCACGCAGGTTGCTCTCAAGAAATTCGCGCGTGCCGATTATTTGCTGTACAAGAACAAAACCGGCGAAGCGTTGGCCGCGTTCAAAAAAATCCTTGTAGAAGACAAAGGCAACGAAATCGAAGCGGCGACGATGCTCAAAATCGGACAGACCGAGGAAAAACTCGGGAATTACCCAGCCGCGCTTGCCCAATACGAAGCCATCATCGAACAGCACGCCGAGGGCATTTACACAGACGAAGCCTTGTATTTCTCGGGGCAATTGTACGAGAAGAAACTCGCCGACCCGGAAAAGGCGAAATCGCGATACGAAAAGATCATTTTCGAACATCAGGACAGCATTTATTTTACCGACGCCCGCAATGCGTTCAGGCAGTTACGCGGCGACAAAAACACTTAAACAATGATTATCTACAACGTCACTTCGAACATCGCCGACGGCTTCCATGACCAATGGTTGCACTGGATGCAACACGAACACATCCCTGAAATGATTGCCACCGGTAAATTCATCAAAGCCAGACTGGTCAAGGTTCTCGTCGAGGAAGACATGGGCGGCACGACGTATTCCGTGCAATTCTACACCGAAAGCAAAGCCATGCTTGACCGTTACTACGAAGAAGACGCCGAGCGTTTGCGCGCCAAAACCCGCGGGAAATTCGGCGACCACGTCGTGTCGTTCAGGACGGAGTTGCAGTTCATCAGCGATCATAAAGCAGTATAGTTGAAAGTCGAAAAGTGGAAAGACCACTGTAATTATTCATCTTTTAGCTGTTCCCCTGCAAGTCTTTCGACTGTTCACCAACGATTCCATGGATAAAGTAAAAGCCAAAAAACACCTCGGGCAGCATTTCCTCAACGACGAGAATACCGCGCGCCGCATAGCCGATACGCTCAATCTCGAAGGCTATGACCACATCCTGGAAATCGGGCCGGGCATGGGCGTGCTTACCAAATATCTTCTCGACAAACCAGTCAATGTGAGCGTGATTGAAATCGATACAGAATCGGTCGATTATCTCAACGGGCATTACCCGAAATTGCACGGGCACATCATTTCCGGCGACTTCCTCAAATACAACATCAACACGTTGTTCGATGGCAAACCGTTCGCCGTCATCGGGAATTTCCCGTACAACATTTCCAGCCAGATTGTGTTCCGCGCACTGGAGTTCCGTGAGCGCATCCCGGAGTTTTCGGGCATGTTCCAGAAAGAAGTCGCCGAACGCATCTGCGAAAAGCAAGGCAGCAAAACCTATGGCATTCTCTCGGTGCTCGTGCAGGCGTTTTATGATGCCGAATATCTTTTCACGGTTTCGGAACACGTCTTCACGCCGCCGCCGAAAGTCAAGTCAGGCGTGCTCAGGCTTACCCGGAAGCCCGATTTCCATTTGCCGTGCAACGAGAAACTCTTCTTCAACGTCGTCAAGACCGCGTTCCAACAACGACGAAAAACACTTCGCAACAGTTTAAAAACCCTGAATTTATCTGATAGTTTGCGGGAAGATGCTATATTTGCGCTGCGTCCAGAACAGCTTGGCGTGGCACAATTCATAGAACTGACCCTCAAAATTCAGTCGGATGGAGTTTAAAATCAGCAAAGAACTCATTGCGCAGCTCCAGGAGCTCATCCAAGGCAATAACAGTACAGCGTTAGAGGCGTTGCTGGCCGACATGCACCAAGCAGACATCGCCGAAATCCTCGATGAGCTCACCATCGACGAAGCCACGTACATCTTCAAAGTCCTTGAATCCGAGAAAACCGCGGAAATCCTTCTGGAAATGGAGGACGACCTGCGCGAGAAAATCCTCAGCAGATTGTCGCCGAAGGAAATCGCCGAAGAGTTGGATGAGCTCGAAACCAACGATGCCGCAGACATCATCGCCGAACTTTCCCGCGAGAAGAAGGAAGAAGTTATCCAGGAAATCGAGGACATCGAGCATGCCAAAGACATCGTCGAACTCCTTCGCTACAAGGAAAACACCGCCGGCGGTTTGATGCACAAAGAATTGGTGAAAGTCAACGAGAACTGGACGGTGTTGCATTGCGTCAAGGAAATGCGCATCCAGGCCGAAAACATTTCCCGTGTACATTCCATCTATGTCGTCGATGACGAAGACCGTCTAAAAGGCCGTCTGTCGCTCAAAGATTTGTTGGTGAGTTCCACCAAGAAAGCCATCAGCGACATTTACATCCGCAAGCTCAATTGGGTCAACGTTGACACCGAAGATACAGAAGTCGCCCGCATCATGCAGAAGTACGACCTTGAAGCCATTCCTGTCGTAGATGAAATGGGTCGCTTGGTAGGCCGCATCACCATCGACGACATCGTAGACGTAATCAAGGAAGAAGCCGACAAAGATTACCAACTCGCGGCCGGTATCTCGCAAGACGTCGAGGCCGACGACAGCATTCTCGAGCTCACGCGCGCGCGCCTACCTTGGCTTGTTTTGGCGTTGCTCGGCGGCATGATTTCCGTCCACGTACTCGGGCTTTTCGAAGGCGCCATGGACGGCCACCGCAACCTGTTTTTCTTTACGCCGCTCATTGCCGCGATGGCTGGAAACGTAGGCGTACAATCTTCTGCCATCATCGTCCAGGGTTTGGCCAACAATACCTTGAGCGGCACGGTATTCCAACGGTTGGTCAAAGAAGTTTCCCTGACCTTGCTCAACGGCATCATACTGGCCGCGATTCTATTTTTGGGGTCGCATTTCCTGCTGCAGGTTGATACGACCATCGGCATCATCGTCGGGATTGCTTTGATTACGGTCATTGTCATTGCGTCGCTTATTGGCACGTTTGTCCCGTTGTTGCTAGACAAGTTCGGAATCGATCCGGCGCTCGCCACCGGGCCGTTCATCACCACCAGCAATGACATCTGTGGGATTCTGATTTACTTTTCCATTGCGAAATTGATTTTGGGTTTTTAGGGCGTTGCCTTTGGCCCAGGCTGTCCGCTGTAGTCCTCGCTCGTGGCCTCGCTGCGGGCTGCCGCTGCCATCCTTAACGCGCTGCCGCTACCGGAACAGGCGTCGCTATTGCAGAAATTGTCTTAACCGCGCGTCATCGGCCAGAACAGCATTCATCTTTTCCACGCCCGTGCGGTTCATGTGGTTGGAGTTGTAGAAACAATCAATGCAATTGCGGAACGCTTCGCTGTCCGTGTCTAGGAAATCAATCCCGAGATTTTTGCAGATGTCGCCGGTTCTCGCAAACGCCTTTGCATCATACGCAGACTTGTAGATTGGCGTCTGGATGCACAGCAATTTAATGCGGTGCGCGTCGCAGGTTTTCTTCAACGCCGCCAACGCGCGGGTAATCGCAGACACGTCTTTTTCCGTAAAGAAATATTGCTTCATCACGCCAGACGGCGGTTGCGCTATCGTGTCCCAATGCCGCGTGGTATTTTCATAGCCGTAGGTTACGTACGCCACTTCTTTTGGCGGCCGCAATGCCGGCATGACCATTTTGTATTTGATGAGCGCAAACGCAGGAATGTATTTTTCGGCCCAGTTGTATTTGAGGAAATCCAGGATCGATGCGTTGTGTTTGTCGGGCCAGAACGCATAGCGCGAATAAATATCTTTCAGTACGTAATTTTCACCTTTGTTGACGCTGTCCGGGCTGGCCATCGGGTCAAAATTGAAGATTACGAAACGTGGGTTTTTATTCTTCGCCAAGTAACTTTCCAGCCGCAAGCGGTTCAAGTCAATTTCAGAATGCCCGCTCATCCCGATATTGATGGCTTTCGTGCCGAATTCTTTTTCAAAAAACTTGGGGTCAAAATGCGCCCAACAACGTGAACTGCCCAGCAAGACCAAATCGGCTGGTTGGTCGTGTAGGTGCAAATTGTCGCTTCCGATCAAAATTTTATCGTGCATCCGCCAAGACAAAAAAGCCTGCAGGCCAATGGCCAAGGCCAAGGTCAATGCGGCAAACAGCCCAATCTTGCGGAGAAAGTTTTTCATCGTCGCCAAAGATACAGATTCGGCCCAATTGAGAAAACGCGCCAACGCCCCAGATTGTTTATCTTTGGGGAAACGAATTTTGCTGTGGCCATTTTACACCTAGACCGCAACCATCCGCTGCTGCTGCAACAATTGCAAGACGCCGGTTTCGAAAACCATGAAGACTATACTTTGCCCAAAGACGCCATCGAAGCCAAGATGGCAGCCTACGAAGGCATCGTCATCCGCAGCCGGTTCAAGATAGACCGACAATTCATTGATGCGGCCACCAACCTGAAATTCATTGCACGGGTCGGCGCCGGCCTGGAAAGCATCGACACCGAATACGCCGCCGAAAAGAACATCGCGCTCATCGCCGCGCCCGAAGGCAATCGCAATGCCGTGGGCGAACATTCGTTGGCCATGCTGCTGGCGCTTTTCAACAAAATCAATATCGCCGACAAAGAAATCAGAAGCGGGCACTGGAACCGCGAAGCCAACCGCGGCCATGAACTCGACGGGAAAACCGTGGGCATCATCGGTTACGGCAACATGGGCAAATCCTTCGCGAAGAAACTGCGCGGGTTTGATGTGACGGTGTTATGCCATGACATACTGCCGCAGGTGGGCGATGCCAACGCCAAACAGGTTCCGCTGGAAGAATTGCAACAAAAGGCCGACGTGCTCAGCCTACATATTCCCTGGACCAATCATACCGATAAAATGGTGAATGCCGATTTCATCAACGCATTTGCAAAGCCTTTTTGGCTCATCAACACCTCGCGCGGCAAGAATGTCGTGACCGATGATTTGGTGGCGGCGCTGCAATCCGGCAAAATCCTGGGCGCCGGGCTGGACGTCTTGGAGTACGAAAAAACGTCGTTCGAAAACCTATTTGAAGCCGAGTTGCCGGAAGCCTTTGCATACTTGCTGCGGGCAGATAACGTGATTCTTTCGCCACACATCGCGGGCTGGACGCACGAGAGCAAAGAACGGTTGGCGCAAGTCATCGTCGATAAAATCAGGCAATTGTACCATCCGGAAACACCTGAAAAGCCGTTGCAGCGCGTCACAGGGATCGGCGGTTTTTTCTTCCGCGCCAAAGATCCGAAAGCATTGACGGCTTGGTATCATGAACATCTAGGACTGAATACCGATGATTACGGCTGTACGTTCTGGTGGAAAGATTCGGCCGGAAACGATTGTTCAACGCAATGGTCCGCAATGAAGGAAAGCACGGATTATTTCAACCCGTCCGAAAAACAGTTCATGCAGAATTTCCGCGTGGCCGATTTGGACGCATTGCTGGCGAAACTCAGGGAAGAAGGCGTTGCCATTGTGGGCGAGCCGGAAAGTTATGACTATGGGAAATTCGGTTGGATATTAGATCCGGAAGGCAATAAGATTGAGCTTTGGGAACCGAAGGATAGGGCTTTTTTATAGCTATTATAAATTCTAAATTGGGATGGTAGGATGATTTCCGTTGGGGAAATCTGCAATGACAAGTCGCCAACAGTGAGATTGTTCAAAATAATTCAAGATTTAGAATTCAAGATTTAAAATAATTTTTACATTTATCACCTAACACATAAACAGAGCAAAATGGATACACAGAAAGTAGACATGTTCATGATGATGAACTCGAAATTTTTCGAAAGCCATCATCTCGGCGCGGTGCGCGAAAGGCTGGTTGGCCTTGACGATTCTAAATCTTCGGCCATGCAAATGGTACAATTCAAAGACCCAACAACAGCGTTGATCATTTCGATTTTGATCGGCGGTTTGGGCATTGACCGTTTCTACATTGGTGACACCGGTTTGGGCATCGCAAAGTTGCTTACGTGCGGCGGCCTCGGCATCTGGACCATCATTGATTGGTTCCTGATCATGGGCGCTACCCGCGAGAAGAACATGGAAGCGTTCCAATCGTCGGCATACTAATACATGACACGAAGCCGGCTGTATCTTATCTTGGGCATTGCCTGTCTGGTAGGATACAGCTGGCTTTTTTATGCCAACTGGCAAATGCGCCAAACCGAAGGCATTCACTTGTGTTTCATCAGGAATGTTTTTGGAATACCGTGCCCGACTTGCGGTTCCACGCATGCCGTGCTGCGATTGTTTAATGGCGACATCAGCGGCGCATTTTATGCCAACCCGATAGGCTTTGTCATTTTCGGGATTATGGTGGTTTTGCCGCCGTGGCTCGTGTATGACCTGATTGCCAATAAAAGCACCCTGTTGGGCGTTTATCAAAAAACCGAAAAAATCGTTCGCATCAAATGGATCGCCGCGGTGCTGGTCGCGCTGGTTCTCATCAACTGGATATGGAACTTCTACAAAATATGAGCAAATTCCCTACAAAGCCTACCGAGCACGAAGCCGAGAAAGCTTCCAACAGCTACCTGATGTCACTTGTGGCGCTGGTGGCCGGATTGCCGATCCCGATCATCAATCTTTTCGCGACGTTTGCGTTCTATCTGGCCAACCGCAAATCCACGTATTTCGTGCGCTGGCATTGTACGCAAGCGCTTTTTTCGCAACTCTGCATTTTGGGCTTGAACAGCGCCAGTTTCTGGTGGACGATGTCGATTTTGTTCGGTGGCGAATCTGTCAGCAATGAATATTTTGCCTATCTCTTTACTGTAATCATCGTCAATCTCGTGGAATTTGCCTCAACCATTTATGCGGCTGTCCAGGTGCGCAAAGGCATTCACGTAGAAATCTTTTTCTTCAGCGGACTCACTAATTTAATTTGCAGGAAGTAACATGGGAGCAAAGACATTATTCCAAGGATTCATTGCCATTTTAATCGTCGTCGCGCTCTGGTTTGGTCTGTCGCAGATTGACTTTATGCGCATCATGAAGGTCGATGCCAAGACCGATGACCTCGAACAAAAACTCGGCGACCTATTTTGGGAAAGCATCGAACGTTCCGAAGATGTCATCCGGAATGATTCGGTGAACAGCGCCGTCGATAAACTCGTGACGAAACTCGCCAAGGAAAACGGCATCAAACGCGACGAGATCAAGCTACATATCATCGACAAAGATGAAATGAACGCTTTTGCGATGCCGGGCAATTACCTGATCGTGTATTCCGGCCTGATCGACGAGTGCGACAACGAAGCGCAACTCGCAGGCGTACTCGGGCACGAAATCGCGCACTTGCAGAAACGCCACGTCATGAAGAAAATGGTCAAGGAATTTGGCCTTTCGGTCTTGTTGTCTATTTCTGGCGGCCACGCCGGACGCGTCACCGCCGAAGCCGTGAAGGCGCTTTCTTCTTCGGCGTATGACCGCTCGCTGGAAAGTGAAGCCGATTTTACGTCGGTGGATTACATGATCAAAGCCAACATCGACCCTACGCCTTTTGCCGATTTGATGTACAAAATGGCCGAAGAGCAAGACTTGCCAGAAGCCGTGTATTGGATGTCCACGCACCCCGAATCAAAGGAGCGCGCCAAGGCCATTCTCGACTATGTGAAAGGGAAAAAATACACTTCCCAGAAAGTGCTCACCGATGCAGAGTGGAAATACCTAAAGGAAAAAGTCAAGCACGACTTATTGTAATTCGCCTTTTTCTGCCAGCCTGCGTTCGAGTTCGGCCTGAAATTCTTCCATGACCGGCTTTACGGTGCTTTCCGGCAAATCAGCGATGCGGATGTACATCAAACCGTCAACAGCATTGTTGAAAAGCGGATCCACATTAAACGCGATCACGCGCGCATTCTGCTTGATGTATTTCTTGATGAGCACCGGTAAACGCAGACTCCCGGGTTCGATTTCGTCAATGATTTTATCGAATTTGTTCAGATCGGCTTCGGCTTCCTCAAATACGAAATCCTTGTCGGCGTCCTTAAGCTTTACCTTGTATTCCTTCTTCGGATAGACGTATTGCGCTACATACGGGTCGTAATAATGCGACTTCATGAACTCGATCATCAGCGACTTCGAGAAATCCGAGAATTGGTTTGAAATCGACACGCCGCCAATCAGGAATTTGTGTTCTGGATAACGAAGCGTCGTGTGTACGATGCCTTTCCAGAGCAGGAACAGCGGCATTGGTTTTTGTTGGTATTCCTTGGTGATGAACGCGCGGCCCATTTCAATGGACTTGCTCATCATGTCAAAAAGTTCGGGTTCAAACCTGAACAATTCCTGTAGGTAAAAGCCATCGATGCCGTATTTCGGGAAGATTTCCGAGCCCAATCCCATGCGGTATGCGCCCGCAATTTGGTTGGTATCTGAATCCCACAAAAACATGTGGTGGTAATATTTGTCGTATCGGTCAATGTCGATGGATTCGTTCGTGCCTTCGCCCACTTCACGGAACGTCACTTCGCGCAAACGCCCGATTTCGTGCAAGATGTTCGGGATTTTTGAGGCTTCGGTAAAGAACACTTCGTAATTTTTGCTTTGCAGCATCCGGGCGTCGCCTTTTCGCAATTCTGCAATTTCCTTTGCCATGGCTTCGGTGTTGGCCGGCGTGGCAATGGTTTTCGGCGATTTCGGGATTTTCAGGTTGGTTGTGTTCAGGAACGAGCTGTCTTTGTCAAACGCATTGGCCAGCATGTAGGTTTTCTTGCGCAGGAATTCCGAGTATTGCTCGAGGGTTTCATGTTCATTCTGTTCGGCCACGGAAATCGGCTTGCCGATCCTGACCTTGATCACGCGGTCTTTCTGCGAGAATAATTCCGAGGGAAGTTTCGCCGTGCGCAACGTGTCGCTGATCTTTGACAGATGGTAAAACAATCGGCTGTTCTTGGCATGGAAATAAATCGGGACAACCGGTACTTGCGCCTTTCGGATGACTTTGATGGCGCCTTCTTCCCAATCTTTATCGACGACGATTTTGCCATCTTTATAGGTCGAGACTTCACCGGCCGGAAACATGCCGAGCGGTTTGCCGTCGCTCAAATGACGAAAGGTTTCCTTCAGCCCAACGGTGCTCGATTTGGCGTCTTTGTGCGTCTCGAACGGATTCACCGGCATGATGTACGGTTTCATCGGTTCGATGCGGTGCAACAAAAAGTTGGCGATGATCTTGAAATTCGGTTCGCGCTCGAGCATGAGTTTCAGCAGCAAAATGCCGTCGATGCCGCCCAGCGGATGGTTGGATATCGTGATGTAAGCGCCTTCTTTCGGCAGGCGTTTCAGGTCTTCTTCCGGAATCTCGAACTTGATCTGGAATTCATCCAGGATGGCGTTGAGGAATTCAAGGTCTTTCAGGTGTTTGTTGCGGTCGTAGATTTCGTTGAGGTGCGAGATCCGGAGTACTTTCATCAGCAACCACCCAGAAAAGGTGCCCAAAAAGCCGTATTTGTCAGCATTGATTGCCTTTGCAACTTCTTTGGCGGTTACTAAACCCATGCGTAGTTTTGTTTATAAGGGAAAAACAAAGATAGCAAAAAACTCATACGGGCAAAGGCGATTTTCAGGTCGTGGCAGACGTATTTTTTGTTATTTTCGAGGGCAAAATCCGTCCATGAAAATCATCTCTTACAACGTCAACGGCATCCGTGCCGCGATCAATAAAGGTTTTGTACAATGGCTTCAGGCCGCCGATCCGGATGTCATCTGTTTGCAGGAAATCAAGGCCACGAAAGAACAAATTCCGTTGCTGGATTTTGAACTGGCGGGTTATCCGTATCACTTCTGGTATTCGGCAGAAAAGAAAGGCTACAGCGGCGTGGCGATTTTGTCTAAACAAGAACCGGACAATGTGGTTTTCGGGACCGGCATCGACCACATGGATTTTGAAGGCCGAAACATCCGGGCAGATTTCGGCGATGTTTCCGTGATGAGTTTCTACATGCCCAGCGGCACCAATGCGCTCCGGATTCCGCACAAGTTCATGTACATGGACGATTTCCACAACTACATCGACAACCTCAGAAAAGAACGCCCGAACTTGATTTTGTGCGGCGACTATAACATTTGCCACGAAGCCATCGACATCCATGATCCGGTGCGCAATGTGCGGGTTTCGGGTTTTCTGCCCGAAGAACGGCAGTGGTTTTCCAAATTCATGGAAAGTGGTTTCATAGACAGTTTTCGTCACTTCAACAAAGAGCCGCACCAATATACTTGGTGGAGCAACTTCGGCAACGCGCGGGCCAACAACAAAGGCTGGCGGCTCGATTATGCGCTGGTGTCTGAACCCATGAAGGACCGGATGAAACGAGCGGTGATTTTGCCTGAAGCAAAACATTCAGACCATTGCCCGATTTTGCTGGAAATAGACTAAGGTTTTCGATGCAAGCTCTGTTTGGAAAAGTGTGGCTTTCCCGCAGCTGTGTCGTTCCGGGGTTTTGTAGTTTACCTTCAGGGAAGGGGCGGGCTTATCCCTGGATATTTTGGCCCAGACCGGGCAAGGAAACTTTCATATTGTCTGGCTACAAACTTGGCGGCATACAATTTCGTTAATATCGTTTTTGAAAACTTTATTTTCATCCCGACAGCCGGACTTGGCTTTTGTTTACTTTTCGGCTAACAAACAAGACAAAAATGATTAGAAGATTATCACTCGCATTGTGTAGTATAGCGTTGCTTGCGTCCTGCGTTTCCAAAAAAGTCTATACCGAACTTGAGGGCAAATACGCCGACCTGAAGAAGGAAAACCGACATTTGCAAAACCAGATTGATTCGCTGGGTACGGCCAAAGCCCAAGCCGAAACCGAAAACGTCAACCTTCAGGGCGAAATCGACAAACTGACAGCCGAACGCAACAAGCTTCAGGCGAACTTGTCGGCATCTGAGAAGAATCTCAAAACCCTGCAAAGTTCCTATACGGCACTCGAAAACAACAGCAACGAAGCGTTGGAGGCCAACATGAAAAAGAACCGCGATCTGTTGGCGCAATTGGAAGCCAAGGAAAAAGCGCTGGCCGAAGAACAATCCAGACTCAACGAAAGTTCCAAACGACTCAATGAGCTCGAAAGCATGATTGCCGCCAAAGACGCGGGCATGAAAAAACTCAAGGAAACGTTGTCTAAGGCGCTCAACAATTTCGAGGGCAAAGGCTTGACCGTGCAGCAAAAGAACGGGAAAGTCTATGTGTCGATGGAAAACAAATTATTGTTCGGTTCCGGAAGCTGGGCCGTTGGTTCAGAAGGCCGGAAAGCCGTAGTGGAAGTCGGGAAAGTCTTGGCCGCCAACCCAGATATTTCGGTGTTGATTGAAGGACACACGGACAACGTGGAATACGCCGGTTCCGGTCCTATTGCCGACAATTGGGATTTATCGACCAAGCGCGCCACAGCCATCGTCGCGATACTGAGCGAAAACAAAAGCATTAGCCCGCAAAACCTGACAGCGGCCGGACGCAGCGAATATGCGCCGGTAGCGAGCAATGCATCGGCTGAAGGGAAATCCAAGAACCGCCGCATCGAAATCATCCTGACGCCAAAACTGGACGAGATTTCAAAAATGTTGAACGATCTTTAAAGAGGAATCTCTTTAGTTGACCGTGATTTTGGATACTTGGCGACCGCCGGTAGCGTCCGTGATTTGTACAATGTAAAGACCAGCACTAAGGTTTATAGAAACGGTTTCGACATCACTTTCGCCGAGTTTTTGCTGATGCAACAACTTCCCGGACACATCATATATTGAGACAGCATCGAGCGTCTTACCCGACGTATTTCGAATGTTCAAAAATGAATGCGCTGGATTCGGCGCGACACTCGCCAACGTAGCGCGTTGGTCGGTGGTGCTCAAATCAGCATCAATAATCTTGTAGATTGTGGCGCCAGTGGCGATATACAATTCGCCGCTGCTGTCTTGACCAAAAGTGATGAATGCGTAATCCGTTTCAAAATCAGGCGTATAACTAATGGTTCCTGCCTCACTAATGATGCCGATGCGCTTTCGGCAGAAATCAGTGAAAAGATACTTGCCGGTAAGCGATTCGTAAATACTTCCGCGATATACATAACCGCCAATTACAGAACAACCCTGACTATGTCCGTAAACTGCAAACGGAGCCGTGAGCATCGCAGTAACTGAACATTCCGCGGTGTTATATGGAAGTGTTCCTTCATAACAAGGCCAACCGAAATTAAGTCCTGAGGGTAGCGGTGCTGAAATCTTATTCACTTCTTCTTGGGATAGTTCACCGACGTCTGCGATCCAAAGGTCGCCGGTTTGTTTGTCGAATGAAAATTTCCACGGATTTCTCACGCCCATAGCCCAAATTTCGTCGTTGCCGTCGGCCCCGACAAATGGATTGCCAGCAGGAATATAGGGCGCTGTGGCATCTACATCTATCCGGATGATTTTCCCGAGGCTTTCCTGAATATTTTGCGCGCGGGCGCCACCGTCTCCACCGTCTCCAATCGAAATGTAGAGATACCCGTCAGCGCCAAACTTTATCGTCCCGCCATAGTGATTGAAAAAAGGGTGCGGTATCGTCACCAATACCGTCTGGCTACCTGCGTCTGCGATGTTAGGATCGGCACTTACCGAATAGCGTGACAATTCTACAGAATTGGTGATGCCGTTCGTGTAGTAAACATAAAAATACCCATTAGCAGCATAGTTTGGATGAAAAGCCATGCCGAGTAAACCCCGGTCTGACATCGTATTTAGCAGTCCTTCCGGCATCGTCAGGAATGGCGTTGAATTTACAGTTCCGTCGGCGTTCAAGACTTTTATAAGCCCTTCTTTTTCCACCACAAAAAGGCGGTCGTCACCAGCCGTTGTAATTTCCACGGGGTAATTAAAGTCCGTTGCAAATGGCACTATTTGGATGTTTTGGGCAGAGCACAACAGCCCGAAGAAACCAACGGACAAAAAAAGTTTTTTCATAAAAATGTTTTGGCGTCTAAATTTACAAAACATTCTTATAGATTGGCGCTATTTCTTGAAAACAATGCCGTGCCGGTTAAACAAGCTGGGCTCGACGGGCGTTACTCGATACTTAACTTGGAGGTGAATCTGGCACCCGCGGCATCTTCCACGGTGGCGATATACAATCCGGCAGACAGCATACTCGTATCAACGGAATTGGTTTCCATGTCGTTCAGCGGCTGGCTCATCAGGCGTTTGCCCGACAAATCATAAACACTGAAGCGCGTCGCGGAAACGCCTGACTGATTGCGTACGAAAATTTCCGTTTGGGCTGGGTTCGGATAAATCGAAAAGCCACTTTCGGCCACATTGGCTACGCCCAGCGACGTGTCGATAATCCTGAAAATGGCGCCTGTTCCGGCGTTGGCCACGTAAAGTTCGCCGTTGACATCTTCACCGAAAGTCGTTACGCTGCCCATTCCGGCGATGTTCGGCGAAATGGTGAGCACGCCGGCGTCGGTAAGTGAAAATATCTTGCCCAGACAATAATCGCCGAAGATGTATTTCCCGTTGAAATTCGGGTAAAGGCTTCCAGTGTAATAGTAGCCGCCAGTTACCGCGCAGCCGCCGGTAGCGGTTTGGGTGTAGTCTTCCAGCGGGAACGTGTAATTTGAGGCTGCCAAACAGCCGCTCGGATTAAAAGATGCAGAACCTTCATAACAACGCCAGCCGAAGTTCAATCCAGGAGACAGCGGTGCCGCTACTTTGTTGACTTCTTCCACTTCGCCTTGGCCGACGTCGGCAATCCAAAGGTCGCCATTCAAACGGTTGAATGACCATTTCCAAGGGTTGCGCAATCCGGTGGCCCAGATTTCATCGTTTCCGTCTACGCCTACGAACGGGTTGGTCGCCGGAATGCCATACGGTGAAGCCGAATCGACATCAATCCTAAGCATTTTCCCGAGATTGTCGTTGATGTTCTGTGCGCGGTTGCCCGGGTCGCCACCGCTGCCACCGTCGCCCATTCCGATATACAAATAGCCGTCGGTACCAAAATGAATCGTACCACCATTATGGTTGGAAAACGGTTGGGTCACCGTCAGCAGAACCGTTCCCGAAGTTGGGTCGGCAATGTCTGGGTTGGCGTCGCTTACTTTGTATCGGGCAATGGTTGTGGCACCATCGCCGGCGCGGGTATAATTCACATAAAAGTAACCGTTTGAGGCATAATTCGGATGGAACGCCAAACCGAGCAGGCCGCGTTCACCGCCGCTGACGATTGTTGTAGTGGTCAAGGTCAAGAAGTTGGTGGCATTGGCCACGCCCGTCGTTGGCGTTGACGGTTTGACGATTTTGATGCCGCCTGATTGCAGCACCACGAACAAGCGCGAATCACCTGGCGGATGCGCAATTTCAACCGCGCCGTTCATGCCGGTCACGTACGTTGCGATACCGAAGGTCTGCGCGAGCATCAGTCCAGGAAGCAGCAACGCCAAAAAAGTAAGTTTTTTCATAGCTGATTTTTTTAGGTTAATCGTGTAAATGTAAAAAAATAAGTCCGAAAAAAAACAGCAACGTGTTGTAAATGTGTTACATAATTGCCATAAAAAAGCATCCCGGAGGATGCTCGATTTATTGGTATAGGTTTGCGAAAGTCTTGTTCTTCGGCGACTTGACCTTGTAACTGATCCTGATTTTTCGCGTTTCGTTAGGCGCCAGTTTCAACTCCCAGCGCAACAGCCCGGTTTCTTGCTGTTCTTTCGCCTTGTCGGACTGCAGCAATTCTACGGTGACGTCTTTGTCTGTGCTGATCGGGTATTGGTCGTGCAGCGAAAGTTCCACCATTTCTTTCTTGTTGTTCCTAACGATAATGTCATACGTGAAGATTTGTTCCTTTGACGACGACAGGAATTTTGTCCCGGATTTCTCGACGATTTTTTCGCGGCGGATGGAAATCTTTTTGTCGCGGCCCATGCTCAGGCTCAGCGTGTCCGCAGTCTCGTTAGGGTTGATCATTGTTTTGCCCACGTACATGTCTTCAAAAATGATGTTGGCTTCGCCCGGCAACAAATTGTACGCAGAATAATCATCGAGTGAAGCCATCAGGAACGCATCTGTTTCGGCCCGCGGCGCTGCGTAATATTTGTATTTGGCCGGCAGCTTGATTTCCTTCAGGGCAACACTGTGCGCTTTTCCGTTCGACAAGATATCATACGGGATGTCGATGTCGAAATTTACAGTAAGTTGCGTCGTGGTTTGTCTTGCTTCCACCGTACTGGCCACGCCCCGGATTTTTGTTTCGCGGTCAGGTTTGTACGCCTGTACGACGACTTCTTGCAGCGCTGCATCAGATGCGTATCCTTGAAGTTGTTCGGCTGGGTGGTAGTACGCCAAGAACCAAGGTGAAAGAATGGGTGCCTGATTGTTCTGGTTCGGATAACCACTTGACAGACTGAGTTTGACTTTTTTCCAGTCGATGCCGCTGTATTGTGTCACTTGCGCTTTGTAGAGCATGTTGATGGGCGCATTGATGTTGTCTGCCCGCAAATCGTAAAATGGTTTCCATGAAGCGGTATTGGTGATGTAGTTGATGTCCAGCGAGACATTCCCCGCGACGGCGTTCATCACTTGCAGGATCAATTTGCCGTTAGAGGTTTTTTCAAGTTCTTTTTCGTTCGTTTCCAGTGCGGCGTTCAATCGTTGCACAATGGCATTGAGCTTGGTTTCGCGCTCTTGCAATGCATTGATGGCATTGTTGATCTCGATGCGTTTGGCTTTATTGTAGTCGAGGAGTTTGGTCAGTTCTGCCACGCTCAAACCTGTGTTGGCGCCGGCCACGCTCATGTTCCGGTCCAGGAGTTCCAGTGATTTCGAACCTGTATTCTTTTCGATTTGAACCTTGGCGATTTCTTTTTTGACCATCGAAATGCTGTCGCGTACTTTCTTGATGGCTGGTGCATTTTCGTCGGGTTCGAACTCGGAAATGTAATTGGTGGTGAACTGTACAGACAACACCGTTACCGAAGACGGCGCGCCGATTTGAACCGTGTTCTCGCTCAGCTCATTCGCGACATTCTTGACCACGACTTCGCTCGTTCCGGCGGGCAAATTAATCGAAGCCGATTGCGAGAGTTCGGCGGCGTTGTAATAAATGGTGGCGGCTTTGACCTTGGCGGTCGTGAAAACAGGTTTTTGGGCGATGGCCAACATTGGCAGCAACAAACCCACGATGATGATTTTTCTCATGACTCTTGATTTTTAAGACAAGAGCATGGAAAAGGCGCGCGGGTTGGCAGGCGTGCGGAGAATTAAAAAACAGCGTTAGGAATCAGTGATTTAGAAATCGAACTCGTCCATTTCGGGATCGGGTTTTACCAATTCTACCTCGTCGCGCACCTTGATGTACGAACGCGCCGGGCCGGAAATGAGGAGTTTTTTGATTTGATACAGCGTGTCTTCGGTATGCAGCAAACCGCGCTGGAACATCAATCTGGTGAGCCGTTCCTGATGCCGCGAATAGGCCGTACGGAGTTCGCCTTGGTCGTCGAATTGCCACATGAAACGTTTCGGGCTCGGGATGATCGACGCCAGGAAAAGACATTCCTTGAGGTTCAATTCCGATGGGTGTTTCTGGAAATAAAACCGCGCGGCTTCGGTGATGCCGTACACGTTCGGACCCCATTCGATGATGTTGAAATACACTTCCAGCATCCGTTCCTTGCTGCTGATGCGCTGGTTTTCCAGGACATATACCAGCAGGATTTCCTCCAGTTTCCGCGAGAGCGTTTTCTCGCGCGTCAGGAAAACATTCTTGACGAGTTGCATCGAAATCGTACTGCCGCCACGCGCGAATTTCTTGGTTTTGATGTTCTTGATGATGGATTGTTTGAAGGCTTCGCTGATGAAACCCTTGTGCGAGAAGAACGACGGATCTTCAGACGTCAGCACGGCGTGCCGGAGCAGCGGCGTAATCTGGCTCAGCGGCGTATAATTTGGCCCTGACCCTACTGAAATCGGGCGTTGCGGGCGGCCATTCTCGATGGCACGGTAGGTGAAATTCCCGTTGATTTTTGCCAGATCGGCCTCGCCATATTTCAGGATTTTCAGGCCGTCTTTGTTGAGCGTGCTGTTCAGGACAATGTCGCGCGGCTTGTTCTTGTTGTATTTGAAATCAAGATGATAGTCAAACGAACCTTCGGCGACCATGCCTTCGAAATGCGAAAACAGTCCTTTCGGCAAGGATTCGATGAAGTCCTGCGCCTTCATTTTCGGGATGTCGATTTGGAGTGCATAAGTCGTGTCTTGCGCGATGCTATACTCGACGAACGGATGGAATTTGAGTTTGTCCAGCGTGCCGGTGGAAGTGCTGTCAATCCTGATGAAATCTGGGCCAAACAAGAAGTTGTAGTCGAAACGTGCCTTGTTGATGTACACATCTTTGGAAGCGATTTTCTTGTGGTTGATGCGCAGTCCGGCAATGGAAGCAAAGCCGTCCACGTGGAGTTCGCCGCCGTCCATTTCGAGATTCGACAAATTCACCCGGATGGAATCGAAACCCGCTTTGAGGTTGTAACGTTCGTCCAGATACGGCACGCGGATGGCGCCGGTGTCGAGGTTGAAGAATTTCAGATCGGCCTTGCGGTCGCGTGGGTCGGCCATGCCTTTGATGCGCCAACGCTGGGCGAATGTGTCTGTTTTTACGCGGATGGACGTTTCGAGTTGTTCGTCCTGCAATTGCAATTCCTGCAGGTTGACTTCGGCTTTCTTTCCGTTGTCGTTGATGCGCAGCGATAAATTAGTCAATTTCATGTCGGTCGGGACGAGGTTGAGCAACCGAGACAAGATGCGATACGTTTTGCGGGCGTAGTCTTTTTTATTGTCGGTCACGACTTCCACTTCCGCCGCGTCTTTCTTGTTCTTGATGAACGCATCGAAATTCTTGATGGAATCTTTCTTGACCAGTTGTATGAAGCCGTCGCGAAGTTCCAAGTCTTCGAGTTGTACGCTGCCCACGAGCAATTTCATGATGTTGACATCGGCCTTGATCGAACTGACTTTAAAGAGCGAATCGGCGTTGTTGGGCACGAGTGCGACATCGGTCAAATCAATGCCGGCCAGCCCGCGGAATCTGGCTTCCTTCACCGAAAAAGTCGCGTCGTATTCGGTTTGCGTCTTTTCCTTGATTTTCGCGATGACTTTCTCCAGGATCATGCCCCGAAAAATGAAATAGCCCGCCGCGAGCAAGACCAATAAGGCCAATACGATTTTTGCGGTGAGCACGCCCCAACGCTTGAGTTTAGTCTTAGTTTCCCTTCTCATCCTAAAGTTGCTGGAATAAAAGTACGGATAAAAGTTTACCCGAACAAGGCGGCCGCCACATCTTCAATCCGGGACACGAGCCGGACTTTGATGAGCGTATTTTTGACGGTGATTTTGTTGTATTTTGACACGAAGATCGACGCGAAACCAAGCTTTTCGGCTTCTAGGATGCGCTGGTCCACGCGATTCACCGGCCGGATTTCGCCCGACAAACCCACTTCGCCCGCAAAGCAACAGTCTTTCTCCACCGGAATGTCTTCGTTCGAGGACAAAATTGCGGCCACGACAGCCAGATCAATCGCCGGATCGTCAACGGAAATCCCGCCTGTAATGTTTAAGAACACGTCTTTCATCCCCAAACGGAAACCCGCACGTTTTTCCAGTACGGCCAAAATCATGTTCAATCGTTTGGCGTTGTAGCCGGTCGTGGAACGTTGCGGCGTGCCATAAACAGCAGTTGAAACAAGCGCTTGGATTTCAATCATGAGCGGGCGCATGCCTTCGAGTGTGGCGGCAATGGCCGTTCCCGATAGGTTTTCTTCGTGGTGTGATATCAATATCTCCGACGGATTGGCGACTTCGCGAAGTCCGCTGCCCTGCATTTCGTAAATGCCGAGTTCGGCTGTCGATCCAAAACGGTTTTTGAGCGAGCGGAGTATGCGGTACACATGGTTGCGGTCGCCTTCGAATTGCAAAACGGTATCAACCATGTGCTCCAAAATCTTCGGCCCGGCGATGTTGCCGTCTTTGGTGATGTGCCCGATCAGGATGACCGGCGTTCCGGTTTCCTTGGCGAATTTGATCAGTTCGGCGGTACATTCCCGGATTTGCGAAATGCTTCCGGCGGCCGATTCGATGTAATCCGTATGCAAAGTCTGGATGGAATCGATGATGACCACATCGGGTTCGATTTCCTGGATTTGACGAAAGATGTTCTGCGTTTTCGTTTCCGTCAGGATGTAGCAATTGTCTTCCTGCGACGTAATCCGTTCCGCGCGCATCTTGATTTGCTTCTGGCTTTCTTCGCCCGAAACATAAAGCGTTTTATACGGAAGCCGCAGCGAAATCTGCAAAAGCAAGGTACTTTTCCCGATGCCGGGTTCGCCGCCCAACAAAATCATTGATCCGGGAACGATGCCGCCGCCCAACACGCGGTTGAGTTCGCCGTCGCGCGTGTCGAGTCGTACTTCCGCCGACGAATCAATTTCGTTGACCCGAAGCGGTTTCGCGGCCTTTTTGCTGGAATTATCGTCCGGCTTCCATGATGCTTTTTCGGCCTTCTGGATGATTTCTTCGGCAATCGTATTCCATTCTTTACAGGAATTGCACTGGCCTTGCCATTTGGCATATTGGGCGCCGCAGTTCTGGCAAAAGAAGGTTGTTTTTATTTTCAATTAATAGTTAATAATTAATAATTAAACGAAAAACAGTTGACGGGAAATAGAACAAAGATGCATAAATAGGTTCACAGTGTAGTTTTTTCACACTAACGACAAACCGCCGCTGCACATTATTAATTATTAATTATCCATTATTAATTATTAATTAGTTTACATTCCCTTCATTTCGTCTGCCTTTTCCAGCATCAAATCCTTAGTCAAATCTCCGATTTCCTCTTTCTGGAAACCGGCCTGATAGTATTTCGCGGCTTTCTTGTAGTCGCCTTTCTTTTCGTACATCTGACCCAGTTCATAGTCGGCCAACATGGCTTTCGGGTAACTTTTGCGGGCGAGGTCTGAGAGTTTGTCGAATTCGTCGTAGGCTTTGTTCTTCAAGATCGCCGCTTCGATGGCCTTGAAATCATTGATCCTGATTTGCATTTTCGTTCCCAATACTTTCTCCAACAGTTCGTATTTCTGGACGAGATAATCCACGTAACCCGATGGCAATTTCACGATTTTGTCGTTGAATTCAACCGTGGAAATCGGCTGATAGACCGAGAAGAACTGGTACAACGCGCTCGGGATGGAATGCAACACCAAGGAATAATGCGACGCGCCCTTGAATTCATCGAATTTGTAATTCAGTGTCGGCTTGGCTATTTTCTTGGCATCGCTGTCGAGCGCCCGAATGCGTTCCTGCATTTTCTTGAGGTCGCCGTCGGCTGTAGATTGATAATAAAAAAGTGGCGTTTCGATGGTCGCCAGGCGTTCCGGGATGCGTTTTTCCATTTCTGCAGGCAATTCCGGACTCATCGAAATGTAGGCGTTGAACAGCGGCTGGTCTTTGTACAGGTAAAAATTCATGAAACCAGCGGTCACGTCGTGTCCTGCGATGATGCGAAACGGCGCAATACGGTATTGCTTCTCGACCGATGCCACGACTTCGCCGATGAACTCGAAGAAGCGCTCCCCTTTTTCGGACGGCAAGCCGGTTTCGGCATCGACGGTACAGTCTGCGTCGCGTGTTTTTTCCTGGTTGATGCCGACCACGATCATCTCGGGCAAGTCATCCCAATAACCGCCATAGGCCAGTGCGCCGTGAAAGGCATCGAACAGGTAATCGCCATCAAGCAACACGAGCAACGGGTATTTTTTGCCGGGATTTTTCTTGTAGCCTTCGGGCACGCTGATCTGGATGACGCGGTCTTCGTCCAGCTTTTGCGAATGGATGGTATCGGTGATTTTTTGTGAATAGCCCGAATAAAAGGCAAGGCAGAGCGCCAAGAGCAGCAAACGTTTCATAGTATTGGTTTTCGGTTGGAACAATTGCACCAGCAGGCGTTCAATTCGGGTTCGCCAATATATAAAATTATTTGTTACGATTTAAGACCGGCAGCAGGATGAACGACACCAATCCGAGCACGACAATGAG
The DNA here is from genome assembly GCF_965137575.1 of Flavobacterium longum. Taxonomy (NCBI): domain Bacteria; kingdom Pseudomonadati; phylum Bacteroidota; class Flavobacteriia; order Flavobacteriales; family Flavobacteriaceae; genus Flavobacterium; species Flavobacterium longum. Next base: position 252,724 of record NZ_CBCRZJ010000002.1, read on the forward strand.
CAGTGTTTGCGATATCCAGACGAGCCAGCCGAATGCCGTTCCGGCCGTGTTGGACACACCATACAAAAGGAAAATCTGCGCAATCAGTAGCGGGAAAGCACCGAAGCCGCTGTTGGTGAAACCCATGGCCAGACTCCCGAACACAAACGCAATCATCACCGCGCCCAGCCGAATGTCGCTTGTCTCCGGTAGCGCGAAAATGGTGATGTAAAACATCATGAAATAGGTGAACCAGATGAAGAAGGAGTGGAACAGATACGGCCACTTTTTTTCCATGTAATAAATGCTCAACAAGCCTTCCGTCAGGCCAGAGACCTTGGTTTTCAATTTTTCGATGAGTGTCCACCGTGAATAAATCCAAATGACAATGAAGGCAATGAATCCAACGAATCCGATGACGGCCAGCCAAATCAGTTTTTCGACCGGAATATATTCGAGAATGAAATTCTTCAGCGTACGAAATTGAAACAGCAATGACACACATACGAACAGGAAGAATATCGCCAAATCCACGATGCGTTCGGCGACGATGGTTCCAAAACCCTTGGAGAACGGCACATCTTCGTATTTTTTCAAGATTACGGCGCGCGAAATCTCGCCCGATCGCGGAATGGTCAGGTTGATGAAGTAGGAGATGCAAACGGCCATCAGGTTGTTTTTAAAATGCGTCTGATAACCCATGTGCTCCAGCGCAAACTTCCAACGATAGGCGCGCGACAGGAATCCGAATAAAGCCACAAACAAGGAAAGCCCGATGTAGAAATAGTTGGCGGAAACAAAATAGCCTTTCATTTCCTGCAATTGCTGCGGCGTAAACTGGTTGTATTGGTAAACGATCAGCGCAAATCCTAGCGCCAATGGCAAGACAATCGACAGCCATTTGCTGACGATACTTTTCCAGGTTTTGGGTTGCTGTGGTGAATCGTCTCGAACCGCCTCGGCATCGGAATGTTCTAAAGCATCTTGCACGGCGGTCCGGTAATTATTTCAGGGAATTGTCTTTCTCGTTCGGGAATACCAAGCTTGGGCGGAACGATTTGGCTTCCTCAATATCGAGAATGCCGTATGCGATGATGATGATGATGTCGCCTTTGTGGACTTTGCGCGCCGCCGGCCCGTTCAACGTGATTTCGCCGCTGTAGCGATTGCCCTTAATAACGTACGTTTCAAGCCGCTCGCCATTGTTGACATTGACGACGGAAACTTTTTCGCCTTCCACCAGATTGGCGGCATCCATGAGCGCTTCATCAATCGTGATGCTCCCGATATAGTTGAGGTCTGCACCGGTAACGGTAACGCGGTGAATCTTTGATTTTACAACGTGGACTTGCATGGCGCAAAGGTAGTTAATTAAGTCAAAAGTCGAAAGTCAAAAGTCGAAAGTCAAAAACCAAGGGAATTAATTTAACGCAACGGTGTCGATAAGTCTTATTTTTCCTGCAAAAACAGCAGTGAACGCGCGGTAACTTTTGCCTGCTTCTTTTTCGGTTGCCGGTTCGAGCGTGGCTTCGTCTGCGATCTCGAAATACTCCAATTCAAAGTCCGGGTGTTTGCGGAAAGCCTTTTCGGCGTTTTGCTTAAGGGCCTCGATGCTTTCGGACGTAAATTCTTTTTTGGCCTGCAACAACGTCTGGTAGATGAATGCGGCTTCCTCGCGTAATTCAGGTGACAGCCGTTCATTTCTGGAACTCATCGCCAACCCGTTGGCTTCGCGGTGAATCGGGCAACCCACGACGTTTACGGGAATGTTGTATTTCGATACGAGTTTCTTGACGATTTGCAGTTGCTGGAAATCTTTTTCCCCAAAGTATGCATTGTCGGGCTGGACGATGTCAAACAAACGCTTCACTATGGTGCCCACGCCGTCAAAATGCCCCGGTCGGAAACGGCCTTCCATCTGGTTTTCCAGTCCGTCAAAATCAAAATGTTCAGACACGGTTTGGCCGCCATACATGTCATCTACGGTTGGCGCAAAGATGATAACGGAAGGGTTGAGCGTTTTTATTTTGGCGACATCTTCGTCTATTGTTCTCGGATATTTCGCCAGATCTTCGGCGTTGTTGAACTGCGTCGGATTTACGAAAATGCTGATGACCGTCACCTCGTTGTGTTGCAACGATTCCGAAAGCAAAGACAGATGCCCGCTGTGGAGTGCGCCCATCGTTGGGACAAAACCAACAGACTTGTGTTGGCGAAGCGATGCAAGGTGTGCCTTCAAGTCTGTCTGCCTGTTGAAAATGAGCATATTCAAAAGTTAAATGAGGTGCAAACTTAAGTTTTTTGTTAACAACGTCATAAAATTTCGTACTTTTGCGTGCTTTTAAAGCCATATAAAAACACCCGCATTGAAAATGGAGGATAAGAGGATATTGTATGTATCGTCAGAAGTAGTGCCTTACCTGGCCGAAAATGAGGTTTCCCTAATGTCATACGATGTGCCGAAAATGATTAATGATCAGGGTTGCCAGATCAGGATTTTCATGCCGCGATACGGTAACATCAATGAACGCAGGCATCAATTGCACGAAGTGATTCGCCTCTCGGGGATGAATTTGGTGGTGAACGACCTGGACATGCCGCTGATCATTAAAGTAGCCTCGATCCCGAAAGAACGCATCCAAGTCTATTTCATTGACAACGACGACTATTTTAAGCGCAAAGCCACGTTTACCGATGAGGAAGGCGTGCTATATCCGGACAATGACGAACGGGCGATTTTCTTTGCGAAAGGCGTCGTGGAAACCGTCAAGAAACTCAACTGGGTACCAGACATCATCCATGTTCACGGCTGGTTGGCTGGCATGCTTCCGGTCTATATGAAGCATTTCTATAAAGACGAGGCGCTTTTTGCTCAAACCAAGATCGTCACTTCGGTGTATGCGCAAGGTTTTGAAGGTACGCTGGACCAGGGTATGATCAACAAAGTAAAGTTCGATAATATTCCAGGCGATGCCATTGCAGACCTCCAGACGCCAGATTACGAAAACCTCATAAAAGTATCGGTAAACCACTCTGATGCAGTGATTATAGCGTCTGAAAACCTCTCGCCAAGTTTAACAAAATTTATAGAATCAACGGGTAAACCTTTTTTACCTTTCGCCCCGAAAGAAAAATTCGCGGAAGCCTATACTTCTTTCTACAAAAACACGGTGCTATAAATAAAATTGCTTGAACAAATGCGTGCTTCTTTTCTAAAAATTTTCTTTTTTTTTGCTGTTGTAGGATTTGCCGTTTCGTGCGATAAAGACTACAATGAAATTGGTTCCGGTATCGTTGGTGAAGACCATTTTGGTTTTGAAGTCGCGCTGATGCCGGTTTTGGCCTACAATCAATTCTACGGGACGGTACAAACCAGTAAAGCAACCACCAGCGTGGTGGACATGCCCATAAATGCTTTAGGATATTACAACAATTCCGTGTTCGGAAAGGTCAAGGCCAGCTTTGTAACACAGTTGGAGTTGGACGACCCGAACCCGACCATCGATCTAGACCTCGATCCGCAAATCGAGAAAGTGGAACTCAACATCCCATATTTCGCAACGCGTACAGCCGTTGACGACGACGGCAACAGCTTGTACGAACTCGATTCGTTGCAGGGCAGTTCCAAAATAAAATTGAGCGTATTTGCCTCAGGATATTACCTGCGCGATTTTGATCCGTCAACCGGTTTTCAGGAAGTGCAGAAATACTATTCAGACCAAGCCGATGATATTGCCGGCGCGGTTATTCCCGGCCGATTGAACAACAGTTCACAGGAAAAGCAAAACGACCAGTTTTATTTTGATCCGGCCGAAATAGTAACCTATACAACAAACGATGATGGCCTGCAGGTCGTGGACGAACGCCGCTCACCGGAAATGAGGCTGCAATTGCGCAACGACTATTTCCAGGAGAAACTTTTCAGTGCATCCGCGCAAGGAAAACTGGTGACCAACAACGTTTTTAAGGAATGGTGCCGCGGGTTGTATTTCAAGGTCGAGGAAGCCGCGGGCTCGCCCAATCAGGGCAGTCTGGCCAAAATGAATTTCAAGCAAGGAACCATTACGGTAACCTACACCGAAAAAGAAGACGAGGACAGCGACGTGCGTACAGATCCGAAGACGTTGGTGCTCAACTTGGCGGGAAATACCGTCAATCTTTTTGAAAATGAATACAATAGTAATTATCTTAGCCAAGTTACGGCGCCTGATTTAACCAATGGCGACAGCCGGATTTGGCTGAAAGGCGGCGCGGGATCGATGGCCGTGATCAAGCTTTTCCCGAGCGCGGACAACTATGGTTACGATGATGACAACGATTATGACACGCCAGACGATCCGAATATTCCTAACGTCTTGGTAGACGTGCCGAATAACGTTCCCGATGAATTGGACGAATTGCGCGAGAAGAACTGGCTGATCAACGACGCAAGTTTGTCGTTCTTTTTGGACGAAGACCAAATGAATCCAGATGTAGAAAAGCCGGCTTATCGCTTGTATTTGTATGATTTGAAGAATAAAAAGCGACTTGTGGATTACGATTTCGATGTGACAACCGTGAGTGGCGCGCCGCAATACAATAAGTTTGTACACGGCGGGATTTACATTAAGGAAAAGAAACGCTATACGATTAGGTTGACCAATCACATCCGTAATTTGGTGGATCGTGCCATCGATTCGGCCAACGTAGAACTAGGACTGGTCGTGACCGAAAGTATCAGCAGTACATACAATACCAAGTTGAAGACTGCCTTGCCGGGAACGGATTTGTCAGGAAGTATTGATGTGATTCCCGGAGCAGCAACCACCAGCCAGCGTGGCGTTGTCTTGTATGGCAGCAACCCGGCGGTGATAGACGAGAAAAGGCTGCAGCTTAAGATTTATTACACCAAAAAAGAATAATACTATGTGTGGAATTGTAGGTTATATTGGCCATCGGGACGCGTACCCGATCGTCATTAAAGGACTGAAAAGACTCGAGTACAGAGGCTATGACAGCGCCGGCGTCATGTTGTGTGACCAAAGCGGCATCAAGGTTTCCAAAACCAAGGGCAAAGTCACCGATCTGGAAGAGCGCGCAAAAGAAATAAGCCAATCCGGAACCATCGGCATGGGCCATACCCGTTGGGCAACCCACGGTGTTCCGAACGATGTGAATTCGCATCCGCATTTGTCTAACTCGGGCAATCTCGCGATCATCCACAACGGCATTATCGAAAACTACGAACCGCTCAAGAAAGAATTGATCAAGCGCGGATACGTTTTCAAATCAGATACAGACACCGAAGTATTGGTGAACCTCATCGAAGATGTCCAGAAAAAAGACGGATTGAAATTGGGAAAGGCCGTACAGGTGGCGCTCAATCAAGTGGTTGGCGCTTATGCCATCTGTGTGTTCGACAAAAACAAGCCCGACGAAATCGTGGTGGCACGTTTGGGTAGCCCGTTGGCTATCGGCATCGGGAAAGACGAGTTCTTTATCGCTTCCGATGCTTCACCATTCATCGAATATACGTCTAACGCAATCTACTTGGAAGACGAAGAAATGGCCATCGTCCGTTTGCACAAGCCATTGAAAGTGCGCAAAATCAAGGACGACAGTTTAGTTGATCCATACATTCAGGAACTGAAAATGAACCTCGAGCAAATCGAGAAAGGCGGTTACGACCACTTCATGCTCAAGGAAATCTACGAACAACCGAGCGTCATTAAAGATACGTACCGCGGAAGGCTTCACGCCAACGACGGCATCATCCAGATGGCTGGCGTAGAAGACAATCTTGAGAAATTCCTCAACGCAGACCGCATCCTGATTGTGGCTTGCGGTACGTCGTGGCATGCCGGTTTGGTGGCCGAGTACATTTTCGAGGAGTTTGCGCGCATTCCGGTAGAAGTGGAATACGCTTCCGAATTCCGTTACCGCAACCCAATCATCAACGCCGGAGACGTCGTCATCCCGATTTCACAATCCGGAGAAACCGCCGATACCTTGGCCGCCATCAAGCTCGCGAAAGAAAAAGGCGCTTTTGTGTTCGGGGTTTGTAACGTAGTTGGCTCTTCGATTTCAAGGGAAACACATGCAGGCGCTTATACGCACGCTGGTCCTGAAATCGGTGTGGCCTCGACCAAAGCCTTCACGACACAAATCACCGTTTTGACCATGATTGCACTGCGTCTGGCCAAAGCCAAAGGCACGTTGTCCAACTCAGATTTCCACAGGTATTTGCAGGAATTGGAAGTCATACCTGACAAAGTGGAAGAGACACTCAACACCAACGACGTGTGCAAGGAAATTGCCGACAAGTTCAAGGACTCAACCAATTGTTTGTATCTCGGGCGCGGCTATAACTTCCCGGTTGCCTTGGAAGGCGCACTGAAATTAAAGGAAATTTCATACATCCACGCCGAAGGTTATCCGGCTGCCGAGATGAAGCACGGCCCGATCGCGCTCATCGACGAATCGATGCCGGTCATTGTCATCGCGCCAAAGCAAGGCCACTATGACAAAGTCGTGAGCAACATCCAAGAAATCAAATCCCGCAGCGGCCGCATCATTGCCGTGGTGACCAAAGGCGACGTGCAAGTGCGCGAACTGGCGGACTACGTGATTGAAATCCCGGAAACCTCAGACGCTTTGTCGCCGCTCGTGACAACTATTCCGTTGCAACTCTTGTCTTACCACATTGCGGTGATGCGCGGATGCAACGTAGACCAACCACGTAACTTGGCCAAGTCGGTCACGGTGGAGTAAGTTTAAATTCGATATTTTTATGGAAAGCGGGCGTTTGTCCCGCTTTTTTGTTTTAAACACCTGTTGAAAAATTAACGATTTTGCATAAAACGCAAATTTTATATGTACGCATACTACTTTATGCCACACAATCGCAGTAAGTGTTAATGAAAATTAAAAAAAATATCAGATAATGAATAAATCACAACATTTTTGATAATTCGATAAACATTCAATTTAAAACGGGTGTATTTTATATGTCAATATTATTTGTACATTGGCGATATAAACTAACTAATCCCTTTAACCAAATGAGAGTGTATTTGCTTATTTTGTCACTGTTCTTCTGTGGCATGATGTCGGCGCAATCGGTTTCCGGAACTGTAAAAGATTCCAACGGGCTGCCGATTCCAGGCGCGAATATCAAAGTAACAGGCGAAGAGACGGCGACGGTTTCCGACGACAGCGGAAATTTCACCATCAACAAAAAACCGCCGTTCAGCATCGAGGTTTCCAGCATCGGCTTTGCTTCGAAGACGGTGAACGTAACCGGCAGTACCGTAACGGTTTCACTGGCCGATGAAGAAACAAAACTCAATGAGATTGTCGTGTCGGCTTCAAGAACGCCTGAGCGTGTGCTCGAATCGCCGGTCACCATCGAAAGGATGAGCGCCGCCGATGTCAAAGCGACTTCTTCTCCGACGTTCTACGACGGGCTTGAAAACCTCAAGGAAGTACATTTCAACACCAGTAGTTTGTCTTTCAAATCCATCAACACCCGTGGTTTCGCAACCGTTGCCAACACGCGTTTTATGCAGCTCGTGGACGGCATGGACAACTCCTCGCCGGCACTCAACTTCGTACTCGGCAACCTTGTCGGGCTTAACGAACTGGACGTGGCGAGCGTAGAATTGCTGCCGGGCGCGTCTTCTGCGCTTTATGGGGCGAATGCGTTCAACGGTATTTTATTTATGAACAGCAAAAGCCCGTTCACCAATGAAGGCGTTTCGACGTATTTCAAATACGGGAAAACGTATCAGGATGCAGCCGGTACTAACGATTATTACGACTTTGGTTTGCGTATGGCAAAAGCCTTCACCCCACATTTTGCGGGTAAGGCCAACATCAATATCATCAGGGCGACGGAATGGATTGCCGCAGATTACAACAGCACCACTTCCGGCGGTAATGATCGCACCAACCCTAACTATGACGGATTGAACATCTATGGCGATGAGGTCACGACTTTTATCCCGAACGTGGGCCAGGTGAGCCGTACCGGTTACGCAGAGCGTTTCCTCAACGACAACGACATCAAAAGTGTCAAAGCAGATTTCTCGGCACACATCAAGCCTTGGGCAAATGACTTTGAAATTATCGCACAATATAAGGTAGGTTTCGGTAACACGATTTACCAAGGCGCAAACCGTTACGCTTTGAAAAACTTCCTGATGCAACAAGGGAAGATTGAGGTCAAGAACCGCAATTTCTTTGTCAGGGCTTACGTTACCGACGAAGACGCAGGCGATTCATACGACATGCGTTTCGCGGCCTGGAACATCAACCGTTTGGCCAAAACCAATACGCAATGGTTCACGGATTATGCAACGGCGTATCAACTGTCTAGTGCCGTCTTGGGCCTTGACGCGCAAAGTGCAGCGAATTATTCACGTACTTTCGCAGACACCAACGTTTCTCCGGGATTGCCATTGGTTCCTACCGGCGGCGGTTTGCCACAATTCCAGCCTGGTACTGCGGCGTTCAACAATGCTTTGGAAACCGTGACCAACGACCCGAACCTGACCACCGGCGCGAAGTTTAAAGACAACTCCCGCATTTACCACTCAGACGTTAACTACAACTTCAAGGAAGTGATCAAGTTCGCCGAAATCATGATCGGCGGTTCGGCGCGTCAATATGAGTTGAATTCTGAAGGGACAATCTTCACCGATACAGACGGCCCGATCCGATACGAAGAATTCGGTATCTATACACAGGTTACCAAGAAATTCCTCAAAGACGAAAGATTGAAGTTCACCGGATCGGTGCGTTATGACAAGGCGAAATTGTTCGACGGATTCGTGTCGCCACGTGTTGCCTTCGTGTATTCGGCAGGAAAAGACAAAGTCCACAACTTCCGCGCATCATACCAAACAGGTTTCCGCAACCCGACCACCCAGGATTTGTATATCGGTCTTGACCTTGGCCCGTTTGCGTTGATTGGCTCGGCTTCAGACAACTTGACACGCTATGTCGAAACGCTCCCGACAAGTGTTGCTGCACAGGCGCAAGGTTTCCCGGCTGAAGTTACCCTGACAGGAGAAGATGCCTACAACAATGCTTACACGCTTCGTTCGGTAACGGCTTTCGCAGCATCGGGCAACCCTGCCGATCTCCAAAAAGCAAACATCAGCCTGATCAAACCTGAAAGGGTTCAGGCGTTCGAAGTGGGTTATCGCTCAGTAGTCAATAAAGACCTTTCGGTAGACATCAGCGGCTACTACAACATCTACAATGATTTCAACAACTTTACGCGCGTCATCACGCCTTATTATGGAACCGTAGGTTCGGTAGAATCGTTTCAGGCTTTGGCCAACGGCGACCGTAGGGTTTACCAAGTGTACACCAACACAGAATCGCAAATTACATCGCTTGGCTTCGGCGCAGGCATTTCCAAAAAAGTCTACAAGGATTTCGAATTGGGCGTCAACTACAACTACGCCGAGTTCCAGTTCGACCAAGAAGAAGATCCAGATTTCGTAGCCGGTTTCAACACGCCGAAACACCGCTTGAAAGGCTCGTTCGGAAACCCGAAAGCATTCAAGAATTTTGGTTTCAACATCAATGTACGTTGGAACAGCGAGTACATCTGGCAATCATCTTTCGCAACAGGTGTTGTTCCTGAAAACACGGTGCTTGACGCACAGATCAACTACGCGATTCCAAAGTTGAAAACGGTATTGAAAGTTGGCGCTGCTAACTTGTTCGGCGAAGATTACATCCAAGTGGTTGGCGCGGGCCAAATTGGCCAACAGTGGTTTGCATCGATTACCATTAACCCATAAAAATTAAAGAACCATGATAAAGAATTATAAATGGCTGCTCTTGCTCTCGCTGACCATTGCGGCCTGTAGCAGTGACGATGATGAAGGCGGAACTGTAGATGAACCCATCACGGCAGGTTCGGCCGACTTTTCAAAATATGTAGCGTTGGGCAACTCGCTCACCGCTGGTTTCTCAGACAATGCCTTGTTCAAGCGCGGACAGGAAAATGCCTACCCCAACATCATGTCCCAGCAATTTGCGCTGGCCGGCGGCGGCACGTTCACGACGCCGTTCGTGGGCGATGACAACATCGGCGGGTTGTTGTTGGGTGGCACACAAATCCAAGGGCCGCGTTTGGCGATTCTAGGATTTTCGGGCAGCACGCCAAATATCGGAAGCCTTCCGGTTGCGCCAGTAACAGAAGTGACCAACCAGTTGACCGGGCCATTCAACAATATGGGCGTTCCGGGTGCCAAGAGTTTCCATTTGATCGCGCCGGGCTATGGCAACGTGGCCGGTGTGGCAACAGGGCAAGCCAACCCATATTACGCACGTTTCGCTTCATCGTCATCGTCCACGATCTTAGGTGATGCAATGGCACAAAACCCAACGTTTTTCTCGCTCTGGATTGGCAATAACGACGTATTGGCGTATGCTACTTCGGGCGGAACCGGAACCAATCAGGTGGGCAACCTAAACCCGGCAACTTATGGCCCGAACGACATCACCGACCCGGGCGTTTTCGCTAACGTATATAGTGGTTTGCTTGATGGCATGACGGCCAATGGCGCGAAAGGCGTGGTTGGCAATATTCCTTACGTAACAACGATTCCGTTCTTCAGGACCGTTCCGTACAACCCGGTGCCGCTTGATGCCGCGACGGCTGCTCAGCTGAATGCCGGATTCGCTCCGTACAACGGCGGTTTGCAGGTGGCAGCAGCCAACGGATTGATTTCTCCGGAGGAAGCCACAAGGCGTACGATTTCATTTCAGGCCGGCGCGGGCAACAAAGTTGTTATCGTTGATAGTTACCTAACCAACTTGGCGGGCTTGAGTTTGCCTTCTTATCGTCAGGCGACTGCTGAAGATTTGATTTTGCTTACGGCACGCAGTTTCATCGGTACAACAGTAGGCGGAAATCCTGCAGCGGTAAACGGGCTATCAGTGCCATTGGCCGACAGCTGGGTATTGTCTAAGGACGAAGTGGCCGAAATCAAGACTGCAACCGATGCCTATAACGCGTCTATCGCGACTTTGGCTGATTCTAAAGGATTGGCCTTGTTTGATGCCAACTCGCTGTTGCAGCAAGTGTACAACGGTGGCATCCGTTTCGGGAATTACCACATGTCTGCGTCATTCGTGACCGGCGGTGCATTTTCACTTGACGGTGTTCACCCTGGCGCTCGCGGTTACGCACTCATCGCCAACAAAATGCTTGAAGCCATCAACGCCAAATACGGCTCGAACTTTAAGGGCGTGGATCCTGCGGATTACCAGATCCAGTATCCGGCCCAACTCTAACCTCACTCTTTACGTAAAAAGGCCATTCCCTAGCGGAATGGCTTTTTTATTTTTGGCCAATCCATACGATATTTTTCAAGATTGGCCATCGGCGCAAAGAATAGTGCAAATGGGTGATATTTTTTTATCAAAAAGTTATTGATTTTTTATTTTAAAAAGCTACCTTTGCACCCGAAAATGAAGCCGTTGAAAAACAGGCTTTAACAATCTCAAACAGCTATTTAAATAACATAAGCAATGTCAAAAGTTACAGGAAAAGTTGCGCAGATCATCGGCCCGGTTGTGGACGTGGTTTTCAGCGGTAAGGATGTTGAGCTTCCTAAGATTTACGATTCACTCGAAATCACTAGGGAAGACGGTACCAAACTGGTATTGGAAGTACAGTCGCACATTGGTGAAAATACCGTTCGTACCATTTCGATGGACTCGACCGACGGTTTGAGCCGTGGCTACGAAGTTGTCGCTACCGGAAACCCAATCCAGATGCCAATCGGCCCGGACGTTTACGGCCGTCTTTTCAATGTAATCGGCGACGCTATCGATGGCTTGGGCGACTTGCCTAAAGCAGGTAACGACGGGATGCCAATTCACCGTCCGGCCCCGAAATTCGAAGACCTTTCTACTTCATCTGAAGTACTTTTCACCGGGATTAAAGTAATTGACTTGATCGAGCCTTATGCAAAAGGTGGTAAAATTGGTCTCTTCGGTGGTGCCGGTGTAGGCAAGACTGTATTGATCCAGGAACTCATCAACAACATCGCAAAAGGCCACGGCGGTCTTTCCGTGTTCGCCGGTGTAGGTGAAAGGACGCGTGAAGGAAACGACTTGTTGCGTGAGATGTTGGAGTCTGGCATCATCAAGTATGGTGACGATTTCATGCACTCTATGGAAAACGGCGGCTGGGATTTGTCTAAAGTAGACAAGCCGGGTATGCGCGAATCCAAAGCGACTTTCGTGTTCGGACAGATGAACGAGCCGCCAGGAGCACGAGCACGTGTGGCTTTGTCAGGACTTTCTATCGCGGAGTATTTCCGTGACGGAGCCGGTTCAGATCAAGGAAAAGACGTACTGTTCTTCGTTGACAATATCTTCCGTTTTACACAAGCAGGTTCAGAAGTATCTGCACTCTTGGGCCGTATGCCATCGGCGGTAGGTTACCAGCCTACACTCGCTACGGAAATGGGCGCGATGCAAGAACGTATTACATCGACCAACAAAGGTTCCATTACTTCTGTACAGGCGGTTTACGTACCTGCGGATGACTTGACCGACCCGGCGCCGGCAACAACATTCGCCCACTTGGATGCGACCACCGTATTGTCCCGTAAAATCGCCGAGTTGGGTATTTACCCTGCGGTTGACCCGCTCGATTCGACTTCAAGGATTTTGACTCCGGAAATCTTGGGCGATGAGCACTACGATTGTGCACAACGCGTAAAAGAAATCCTCCAAAAATACAAGCAATTGCAAGACATCATCGCGATCTTGGGTATGGAAGAATTGTCCGAAGAAGACAAACTCTCCGTATCACGTGCGCGTCGTGTACAACGTTTCTTGTCGCAGCCGTTCCACGTGGCCGAACAGTTTACCGGTATCCCGGGCGTTTTCGTTGACATCAAGGACACCATCAAAGGATTCAACATGATTATCGACGGTGAACTGGATCACTTGCCGGAAGCGGCGTTCAACCTGAAAGGTACCATCGAGGACGTTATCGAGGCCGGACAGAAAATGTTGGCGGAAGCTTAATAAATGGTGAATTGTAAATGGTGAATGGTGAATGATCGCCAATTCACAATTCACAATTCATAATTCACAATTGAAGTTATGACATTAGAAATCGTATCGCCCGAAGCATCATTATTTAAAGGAGAAGTTACTTCGGTAACGCTTCCAGGAGTGGACGGCAGTTTCCAATTGCTCAACAACCACGCGCCCATTGTATCCATCCTTAAGGCAGGTGTCATCAGGATTGCAGCCAATGCGTTTCAGTTCAGCAAGGAAACCAAAGATAAATTCACAAAGGTTGATGACAAGACCTACACACTGGCCATCCAATCGGGAACGATTGAAATGAACCACAACAAAGTCATTGTCCTGGTCGACTAAGACCAGCCTATATATTGGAAAAGCCCGGCAACTGTCGGGCTTTTTTGTTTTTACCTTGCGGGGCGACGACGACAGTCCGTCCGTAAAGTTTTCCTACTTTTGCCTCATGGACAACTTTCCCGCATCTTTACAACAGAAATTGCAACAACGCGAAAGCGCCGATGCCTTGCGCCAGTTGCCTGTCCATTCCAACAGGATCGATTTTTCCTCCAACGACTATCTCGGATTCTCCAAATCGGCAGCGATTTTTGAAGCTGCGCACCAGATTTTGGTCCGTCAGGGCATTGTCCAAAACGGCGCCACCGGCTCACGATTGATTTCCGGGAACTATCCGTTGTATGAGGAAACCGAACGCCAGATCGCAAAGTTCCATCAGGCTCCATCGGCACTGCTTTTCAATTCCGGGTACGATGCCAATGTCGGGTTTTTCAGCGCCGTGCCGCAACGCAACGATGTGATTCTGTTTGACGAACTTTCGCATGCGTCCATCCGCGACGGCATTCGGTTGTCGGCCGCCAAATCGTTTAAGTTCGCGCATAATGATTTGGACGAATTACGGTCGTTGATCCAAAAGCACCGAGACAACGTTACCGAAATATATATCGCTACGGAATCGGTATTTTCCATGGACGGCGATTCGCCCCAACTGGAACAAATGGTTTTGCTGGCCCAAGAGTACGGTTGCTACCTGATTCTCGACGAAGCCCACGCGCTGGGTGTTTTCGGGGATTGCGGGGAAGGCTTGGCGCAACCTTTCGGCGACCGCATTTTCGCTCGTATCATGACTTTCGGAAAAGGGTTGGGTTGCCATGGCGCGGCCATAATCGGTGCCGAAGACTTGCGGAAGTATCTGGTAAACTTCGCCCGGAGTTTTATTTATACGACAGGATTGCCGCCGCATTCGCTCGCCACGATTGCCGCCGCGTATCAACATTTGCAGAACGACGCCGTGGCAAGGCAAGCGCTTCGGGACAACATCAATTTCTTTAACCGTGAAAAGCTTCGGCTCGGGTTGAAACCGTTGTTCGTCTATGGTAAGTCGGCCATACAGTCTGCCATCATTCCCGGAAACGAAAAAGTGAAATCTGTCGCGTTGCAGTTGCAGCAACAAGGCTTTGAAGTGAAGGCCATCTTGTCGCCGACGGTGCCGGTTGGACAAGAACGATTGCGCATTTGTTTGCACAGCTACAATACCGAAACCGAAATGTCCGGCTTGCTCGACGCGTTGCAAAAATTACTGTGATGGAAGAAATCTTTACGTTGTTGGAAACCTTTTCGATTCCGTCCGAAGCCTACATCGTCCAAGGCAAACTCGAGGCGGAAGGCATTGACACGGCGTTGCGCGACAACCATATCGTGGAAGCCAATCCGTTGTACAGTACGGCGGTAGGCGGCGTGAAATTGTATGTCAGGACTGAACAGATCGAGAAGGCGCAGCAGGTGTATTCGTCTATCAGTGCAGTTTCGCTCGGCGAGAACGGCGAACCTTTGCAATGCCCGAATTGCAGCGGAAGAAAAGTCACCATGATGACATCGGTAAAAGACGATTCCTCCAAACTTGGTTTTGTGGTGACGTTGTTGCTCGGCGCGCTGCCCTTCATCAAATACCGCTACCGTTGCAATGACTGCGGTTTCGAGTTCAAAGCCGACCAGTAAACGTCACGGCAATTTTCTCCCTTGTTCGCCTGCGTCATCAAATGGCTTGCGTATCTTTGCAGCCAATTGTATCCGTATGAAGATATTTGTAACCGGAATCGGGACAGACGTGGGCAAGACGATCGCCTCGGCCATCATCACAGAAGCCTTGCAGGCCGATTATTGGAAGCCGATTCAGGCTGGCGATCTGGACCGGTCAGACAGCCACAAAGTCACGGCTTTATTGTCCAACAAGAAAACCGTCATCCATGAAAACAGTTATGCGCTCGGCACACCGGCCAGCCCGCATTTGGCCGCCGAGCTTGACGGCGTGAACATCGACGTGAAGAAAATCAAAGAACCGAAAACCGAAAACCATCTCGTCATTGAAGGTGCCGGCGGATTGTTCGTGCCCTTGAACGATACGGCTACGATTGCGGATTTGATTCGGGAAGATTATAAAATCGTTGTTGTTTCGCGGCATTACCTGGGCAGCATCAACCATACGCTGCTCACCGTGGAAGCGCTGCGCAACAGGAAAACCAACATCGCCGGTATCATTTTCAATGGCGATGAAAACCCTTCCACCGAAAACATCATCCTCAAGAAAACGGGCCTCGACAAGCTCGGCCGCATCAACCAAGAACCATACTTTGACAAGAATGTTATCCTTGACTACGCCGACCAGTTCCGCGATAACTTACTGGCACTAGACCGATAATCAACGCTACAACTACCATGTCACTTACAGACCGCGACCGAAAACACCTCTGGCATCCGTATACGCAGCACAAAACTGCGGCACCGCCTGTTGCTATTGTACGTGGCCAAGGCGCATTGCTCTGGGACGAAAGCGGCAAGCAATACATAGACGCCATCGCCTCTTGGTGGGTGAATCCTTTCGGGCATTCAAACCGTTTCATTGCCGATGCCATCTACAAACAATTGACCTCATTGGAGCACGTGTTGTTCGGCGGATTTACCCACGAACCCGCCGTATTGCTCGCTGAAAAACTCATCGAAATCCTGCCGCGCAACCAGCAAAAACTGTTTTTTTCCGACAACGGCTCTACGGCAGTTGAAGTCGCCCTCAAGGCATCGCTCCAATATTTCCACAACCAAAACCAGAAGCGCACCACAGTCATTGCTTTTGAAGATGCGTTCCACGGTGATACGTTTGCCGCGATGGCAGCCAGCGGAATTTCCTTTTTCACCCAAGCATTCCAAGGCATGTTGATAGACGTCGTGCGCATTCCCGTGCCAGTTCCGGGACGCGAACAAGACAGCAAGGCCGCCTTGCGCGAGGCCATCCAAAACCACGACTGCGCGGCGTTCATTTTCGAACCGCTCGTACTCGGCGCGGCCGGAATGGTCATGTATGAACCGCAAATTCTGGATGAACTCATTGCCATCTGTAAAGAAAGTCATGTTCTGACCATTGCCGACGAAGTCATGACCGGCTTCGGCAAAACCGGCAAAACGTTCGCCTGCGACTATCTCGCACGGCAGCCGGACATGATGTGTTTGTCCAAAGCGCTCACCGGCGGCACCATCCCTATGGCCATTACAACATTCACACAACAAATCTTCGACGGGTTTTACAGCGACGACATCAACAAAGCGCTTTTCCACGGGCATACCTTTACGGCCAACCCGACTGGTTGCGCCGCCGCACTCGCCGCCATTTCACTCTGGCAACAACCCGGCATGCAGGAAAATGTGTCGCGCATCAATATGCAACACCGCAACTTTCTCGACACCATTAAAACCCATCCACGCGTAGCCACAACCCGCTTGATCGGGGTCATCTGCGCAATCGAAATCAAGACAGACAACCACGAAAGTTACTACGGAAACCTGCGCAACAAACTCTACGATTTCTTCATTCAAAACGGCGTCATCCTTCGCCCAGTCGGGAACATCGTTTACATCTTGCCGCCGTACGTCATCACCAACGAACAACTCGCCACCATTTACGCTACAGTCGCCAAAGCGCTGGATCAGGTCAGTTAAAGTCATGATTTCAGGAGCATTGTACGCGGGTTTGGGCGTGCCGGCTTATGCGGCTTCATTTATCCCAACAGCAGTCGTCAAGCCGTCGGGCTGTCCGCTGTAGTCCTCGCTGGCGCTGCGGGCTGCCGCTTCCATCCCTCACGCGGGCCGCGGCCTGATCATTCCAGTGTAAAAATTCCCGGAACACACTTTTATTTTATCGTACTTTTGCAAAAAATTCCCGTGAACGAGCCTATTTCCATTACCGCCATCGCATCCGTTTCCCCGCTTGGGCATTCGGCCGAAAACGTGTGGAAAAATTATCAATCCGGCCGCCATTGTTTCACCGAAAAATCCTTCGGCAACCAAAGCGCGCCGGTCGCCCCGCTCGATGCTTCGTCCGAGGAAATCCTTGCCCAGCTCCGCCAAAGTGACGCGCATTACAAATTGTTGGACCGCTCCGTCCTGATGGCGATTGCTGCGTCACGCCAAGCCGTCAAGAACGCGGGCTGGCACGACGGTAATTTTGGGGTTAACATCGGTTCGTCGCGGGGTGCCACGGCTTTATTTGAACAACATCACCTTGATTTCATCCAGACAGGCCGCACCAAAACATTGGCATCGCCCACCACGACATTGGGCAACATCGCCTCTTGGGTGGCGCACGATTTAAAGGCGTCCGGCCCCGATATTTCACATTCCATCACCTGCTCAACAGCACTACATGCGCTGCTCAACGGCGTGGCTTGGTTGCGGTCCGGCATGGCGTCGCAGTTCCTTGTGGGCGGCAGCGAAGCACCACTTACGGGTTTTACGGTTGCGCAAATGCAGGCCATGAAAATTTACGCCAAGCAAGACGACGCGTTTCCGTGTCGCGCCGGCGATTTCAACAAAAAGCAGAATACGATGATATTGGGCGAAGGCGCCGCAGTCTGTTGCGTGGAAAAAGATACTTCACGTGCACTTGCGCTCATCGCCGGCATTGGTTACGCCACAGAAATCCTGGAACATCCGGTTTCCATTTCCGCGGCGGCTGATTGTTTCCAAAAATCAATGGCCATGGCGCTTGCCGACGCCGGAAACCCAACCGTTGACGCGATCGTCATGCATGCGCCGGGAACAATTTCGGGTGACATGTCAGAACTCAAAGCCGTCCAAAAAATCTTTGGGGATAAATGGCCTTTGGTCACGACAAACAAATGGAAAACCGGCCACACTTTTGGCGCTTCGGGCATGTTGAGCGTAGAAATGGCAATATTGATGTTGCAGCATCAGGTGTTCGTTGGTACGCCTTTCCAGCCGCAACAAACTGCGAAAAAGCTGGATTACATTATGGTCAATTCCGTGGGTTTTGGCGGAAATGCAGTAAGCGTGTTGTTGCGCAAGTCTTAGTCAGTGTTTTTTTCCAGCCACTTCGCTTTCGCATAAACCTGATCGGCATCGTATCCTTTTCGTAACAAGAAATCACAAAACTTCTTTCGTTTTTTGAGCGCATTTTTTTCCGTCAGGCTTTCCCAGTGTTTTTCCGCCAGCGTGTGAAATGCGGTCAGGTATTCATCGGCATCGATTTCCTTCAGCGCTGTATTGATGTTGTAAGACGATATGTTCTTGGCTTTCAATTCATTGACGATGCGCTGGACGCCCCAGTTTTTAATACGGTGCTTGCCGCGCGCAAAGGCTTGAGCGAACCGCTCTTCATTGAGGAAATTCTGCGCAATCAAATGCACGACGATCTCATCTATTTCGACAGACTTCAGCCCAAGATTCCGCATTTTTGAAACCACTTCGGCATGGCAACGTTCCTGATAGGCGCAGTAGGTTTCCATCTTTTTCGTAACTTCATTGATTGTCAACGGGTTTTGCATGCGAAATCGTTTGAGAACAGGTGATATTGTGTTAACAAATTAGTAATGCAAAAGTATTGAAATTAAGCAAATTAAATCTAATTTTGTAGGCCGGACTGTTGTGATTTAACCGCACGCCAGCCCGAGCGAATGTCAACCCAGAAAGATGCCCTACAGTATGAAATTGAGATTACTTTTTATCGCGCTTGTAATTGCTTTGACAGGTCAGGTTTCGCAAGCGCAAATTGCCGCTTGGGATTTCACCGGTGAAAACACCGTTGCCACTTCGGTTGCCGAAGTTTATGACGCCAATATGGACGCATCTTCTACGATGACCCGTGGTGGTGGCGCCGCAGCCAGTGCTGGAGCCAATTCATTTCGTACGACTGGTTTCCAGAACAATGGTATTGCTACGGCTAACACAGACTACTTTCAAATTACGCTGTCCGCATCGACCGGATATCAAATGTCCTTGAGCACTATAGATGCGCGTTTTGCGGGAACAGCAAGTTTTGCGGCATCACCAGGTGTTTCCAATCAATTTGCGTATAGTTTGGACGGTACAACGTTTACGCTGATTGCTTCTCCCCAAGTGCTCATAGGAACTCCAGCTACGCTAACGCAGATTGACGTTTCCGGCATTGCGGCATTGCAAAATGTCGCGGCAGGAACAACTGTTTATTTGCGCTTTTACGCCAGCGGGCAAACCACAACGGGTGGCTGGGGATTCAATTCTCCGGCGGCGGGTCAGTATGGTTTGGCCATCGGAGGGTCGCTTTCTGCTGCTTCAGGGAAAGTGTCCAACGGCACGGGCGGCGGAGATTGGAATACCGCGGCTACTTGGAATCCGGTAGGCGTTCCGGCCAATGGCGACACAGTGACCATTCTGGCGGGCGATAATGTGAGCGTGGCGGCCGGAATTACCCGTTCGGCATCGACTACCGTAAATGGTACTTTTCAAATCAATACCGGCGGTTCGGTTACGGGCACTGCATTTACATATGGCGCTGCCGGAAGACTGATTTTCAATACATCCGGAAATTACGGCGTCGCCAACACCGATCCGTATTGGCCAGCAGCATCTGGGCCGGTGGACGTAAGCCTGATCCAGGGCGGCATCACGTTGAACAGCACGTCTCGAACGATTTCCGGTGCATGTAACGTAGGTGGCTCGCTTGGTGTTACGTTCAACGGCGGGTCAACTTTGACCATGAATGGCTCGTGCGTGATCAATTCGGGCGGCTACTTCGCTAGCAACGCCGTGATTTATGGCGCCGCATCGACCTTAAATTACAATACAGGCGCACCGTATGGCCGTGGCTTTGAATGGATGGCGTTGGGCGTGGGCACGATTGGCGTAACGCCGGGTTATCCGAACAACGTAATCGTCAGCCCCGGAACTACACTTAATTACAATAACGGAACGCCTTTGGCCAAGGCCATTGCAGGTAACCTTACGGTTGCTACGGCTGCGAATTTCAATATGGCCGACGGCGGCGGCGCCTCGGGCGGTACGCTGACAATCGCCGGAAATCTCACACTTACAGGAACGATGACCTTGGGGAACGCCGCAGGTGATGATCTTCGTATTGGCGGCGATTTCTCTAATACTGGAACCTTTAACGGCAATAACCGCGCGGTTTGGTTTACAAAGTCGTCAGGAACACAATCGATTACCTCTTCCACAGCGCTTACCATACCCTATATTGTTTTTGACTCCGTTGGTAGCCGTACCGTACAATTATCTGGCGTGGGGAACTTAACGGTTACTGCGCCGATCGGTGGAAACGCCATCAGTTTCGGCAGCGCTGCCGACATCTTCGGAATTTCTTCGGGTCGGACGCTGACTATCGGATCAGCGGGCATCGCCAACACCATATCCGGAGCAGGAACTTTTTCAGGAACCACAGGTTCCAATATTTCACTATTGGGAACGGGAAGCATCGGCACCATGAACTTCACGGCCGGCGCTCAGAATTTAGGAACGTTTACGATAAACCGTACCGCCGTTACACCAGTTGCCTGTACATTGGGTACGCCACTGACGGTAAACGCCAACCTGGTTTTGACCAGCGGTTGTCTGGACTTGGGTAATAATCCGTTGACAATGGCTGCCGCGGCAGGTATTACGTCTTCGTCGACCAATTATGTTATCGCCGATGGCGGTTACGGCGCTTCTGCATCTCTTCGAAAAATATTTACGGCGGCCGGCGCTTACACGTTTCCTGTAGGTGATCGTGCGGCTTCCGCTGACGGATCACAGTATTCCCCGGTAACGGTCAGTTTTACTGGCGGCACCTATGCCAGCGCTTATGCGGGTGTTGCGGTCAATGACATTAAGCATCCGAGTTTTGACGCAACCAGTGAATACATCACTCGTTATTGGGACGTTACGACTTCGGGAATTACGGCGCCAACTGCATTTACGGCCAGTGGAACTTACTTGGACGTTGATGTGAATTCGCCCGCACAAGAAGCCAACTACATCGGTAACAAATGGAACGGAACGGTATGGTCTAACGGAGGCAGTACTGTGAATCCCGTCACAAATGTCACCAATACGGTTCCTTGTACCGTTGGGGCAACCAACCACGTCACGGCCGGACGGCGCGATCCAGACATCAATGTTTACGGCGGTGCAAGCGTGGTAAGTAATGCTTCGGGTTGGACGTATAATTTCGGGAGCATTTTGGTTGGTAACACCAACGCAGTCACTTTTACGATCCAGAATATTGGGCAGCAGATTTTGACGGTGGGCTTACCGACCACATCGCCCGCTGCGCCTTACGTTTACACAACGGCATATACTGCAGGAAACGTTAGCGGGCCATCGGGCACAAAAACTTTCGTGGTGACTTTTACGCCATTGGCAGGCGGTACGTTTACGGGCAGCATCGTGATTCCGAGCAATGATCCGGACGAAGCTTCGTACACCATTAATTTTACAGGAGTTGGCGTCGTGCCGGCACCGGAGATCAACATTCGCGGCAACAGCATCACAATCCCGCCGGGCAACACGCCAAGCGGACTGGACTTTACCTTGTTTGCGGGTCAGACAATCGCCACGACCTCTGCACCTAAGGTTTATGAAATACAGAATTTGGGAACTGCGACCTTGACGTTGACCGGTTCTTTCGTCACACTTGGCGGCGCACACCCCGGAGATTTTGCCATTTCGGTGATGCCTGCAACGTCGATAGCCGCGAGTGGCAACACCACTTTCAGCGTCACGTTTACACCGACGGCCGCTGGTACGCGCAACGCGACGGTGACGGTTTACAGCGATGATGCCGACGAACCAACATATACGTTCAACATACAAGGTAGCGGGAATTGTGCCACGGCAACCAACACCATGACGCCAACTTCCGGACCTGTGGGAACCGAAGTAACCATCACCGCAGTGGCCAATAACCTTACGGGAGCCACCGTTACCTTCAACGGTATCGCAGCCACCGTTACACCGATAGACGCCACGCACATCAAAGTAATAGTGCCGGCCGGCGCGGTAACGGGTAACTTGGTTACGACCAATGCGCAAGGCTGTACGGCATCGAATATTTTTACGGTAGTGGATAATGCGATAGCGACTTGCTTGGGCGGTGCGACGTTGACGGAGATTTTCATCAGCGAGGTTACCGATTCCAATAACGGCGGGCTTTCCTATGTAGAACTCTACAATCCAACCGCTTCGGCGATTAACCTCGGAGCGGGGTCGTACTCCATCCAGACGGCGAACAATGGTGGCGCATTCGGTTTCACACTCGCACTGACCGGAACAATCGCCGCCGGAGCGACTTATGTGATTGCTTTAGGCGATGACAATTCCTGCGCGACACCTGGCGGAGACGGTTCTTATGCTGTACAGGTGAATGCGGGCGGCGGTGTCAACTTTACGTCGGGCGGGCATGACCACATTGGATTGTTTAAAGCCGCAACAAAAATTGACAGTTGGGGTGTTTTCGGGAGCACGAATTGGGCACCGGCATCAATCGGAACCAATGGCGCCACTTTCCGAAGAAAGAATACCGTGTCGCCTTTGCCGAATACAACGTACAATAACAACGACTGGAACATCATCGATTATCCAGGGACAGCCTGTGCCGACAACGATTACACCAATGTAGGCATCTACGATTTTTCAACGGGCACGCCACCGACAGTCACGCAAAACCCTAACTACACACCGTCTTGTAAAGCCATTTCGATGACGGTTGCCGGTACCGAAGGCTTCCCGGATCTCATAGGGCTTACCTACCAATGGTATGCTGTAGCACCGAACACGGCTACATGGACGGCATTGACGAATTCCGGCGTTTATTCCGGCGCCACGGCGGCAACCTTGAACATCTCGAACATTGCAGGACTTGACGGCTACCAGTATTATTGCCAGATCAGGGAGAATACCGGTACTTGTTACACCGCGACAAACGCGATCAAAATCAGTGAAGCGCTCACGTGCACTTGGAACGGCACAACATGGTCGCCAAGTGCGCCGACCATCGGCAACATCGCCGTCATCAATGGGTCATATAATACGAGTGTGAATGGCGATATCGATGCCTGTAGTCTTGTGGTGAACAGCCCAGCGACATTGACGGTTTCGCCGAACGATTATGTGAACATTCAGAATGATTTAACGGTAAATGTCGGCGGCACATTGTCCGTCCAGGATGACGGTTCGCTGGTGATGATAGACGATGCCGGCGTAGTAACCAACAGCGGCACGACGCAAGTCACGAGAATTACGGCTCCGTATCGCAAGTTCGATTATACGTATTGGTCGTCGCCGGTGGCCAACGCCAATATCGGCACCACATTTACCGGATGGCGTACAGATTATTCCTTCCGTTTCAATACGGCAACGTTCATGGATGTTTTAACGGCTTCTACCGGTTTGGCGCCTGCCGATGGGTTTGATGACAACGGCGATGCTTGGCAATTTGCCGGTCCGGCGACCACGATGGTGAATGGCAAAGGCTACGCGATCATGGGGCCGACATCGGTGGTGTTTTCGCCGACTGCTGTGGCAACGGTGAACTTCTCCGGCGCGGTCAACAATGGTGTGATTACCATTCCGTTGGCGCAAAGTCAGAATGTGGCAAACACAAACGACGACTTTAACCTGATTGGCAACCCATATCCGTCCGCTTTGTCGGGATACGATTTTATCAATGCCAATGCGGTCTTGTCGAATCAGATTACAGGAACATTGTATTTCTGGACGCATAACGCGCCAATCGCGCCGATCCCGGGGCCAAATCAATACAATTTCATCACCGCTGACTATGCATCTTATACGATGTCTGGCGGCGTGGCCAGCGCTACCGGAAGCGCCATTCCAACGGGCGAAATTGCCTCGGGCGAAGGATTTTTCGTGGAAGCCGCTACGGGTGCAACCGCCGCCACATTCAACAACAGTATGCGGAGCAAGACGTATAACAACAGTCAGTTTTTCAGGATGGCATCGTCAGCACAGGCACAAGTTTCGCAAAAGGACAGGTTATGGCTTAATTTCACGCATGCCAATGGTTTGTTCAGCCAACAATTGGTGGCCTATTTCCAAAACACGACTTTGGGTGTTGACACCGCTTTCGACGGCAGGGTAAATCCGTCGCAGAATTCTGTGAGTTTTTATTCGTTGATTGATAATGAACCTTATCGCATCCAAGCACGTCCGGCATTTGATGCGGACGATATCGTCCCATTGGGCTACTATGCCATGGCGCCGGGGAATTATTCCATCACCATTGGCCAGACCGAAGGTATTTTCGCCGATGAAGCTATGCCGGTTTACATTGAAGATAAATGGCTCAACGTGATCCACAATCTCAAAGAATCAGCCTACAGTTTTGATACGCAAGCCGGTACTTTTGACGAACGCTTTCAATTGCGCTACACCGCGTCTTCGCTGGGCAACCCAGAAGTTGAAATAGCGGCAACCCAGATTTTTGTGGCCGCTGCCGATGGTGTCATCAAAGTGACATCGCCGATGGCCAATATCGAGTCGGTGGCTGTATATGACATTCTGGGCCGTCAGTTGTTCGAGAAATCCGGCATCGATGCGAACGAATTTACCATCAGTAATATCGCCAGACAACAAGCCTTAATCGTAAGAGTTACGCTCGATAACGGCGCAACGGTGAGCAAGAAAGTAGTGTCGAAATAACAGCGAATGACATTTCAATAAAAACAAAAAATCCCGCTTCAAAACGGGATTTTTTTATGCATGTATTGCTCTTATTTTCCTTTTCCGGAAGCTGCCAAGTTGCGCTCGATGGCATGTCCTGGCCGCGACCATTTTGGTTTTTCGCCCAAAGATTGGAATTGCGAATCTTCCGCTTCAACGGTTTTCGGTTGCATCAATTTGATGAATGGTTTCTGTGGCTGCAGGCCTAACATTTCAAACATCTTCATGTCTTCGTTTACGTCAGGGTTTGGCGTCGTAAGCAGTTTGTCGCCCGCAAAAATAGAGTTGGCGCCCGCAAAGAAGCACATGGCCTGGCCTTCGCGGCTCATGTTCGTGCGTCCGGCAGACAGGCGCACCTGCGTTTCGGGCATAACAATCCTGGTCGTGGCAACCATTCGGATCATTTCCCAGATTTCCACCGGTTTTTCGTCTTCCATCGGCGTGCCTTCTACAGCAACCAACGCGTTGATCGGCACCGATTCCGGCTGAGGGTTCAATGTCGCCAAAGCCACCAACATGCCGGCGCGGTCTTCGACGCTTTCGCCCATGCCGATAATGCCGCCGCTACAGACCGTTACATTGGTTTTTCGGACATTTTCAATCGTCTGCAAACGGTCTTCGAAACCGCGCGTGGAAATCACTTCCTTATAGTATTCTTCAGAGGTGTCGAGGTTGTGGTTGTAGGCGTACAATCCGGCTTCGGCGAGACGTTGCGCCTGGTTTTCGGTAAGCATGCCCAGTGTGCAACATACTTCCATGTCAAGTTTGTTGATGGTTCGCACCATTTCCAAGACCTGGTCGAATTCGGGTCCGTCCTTGACATTCCGCCACGCCGCACCCATGCAAACGCGCGAGGATCCGCTGGCTTTCGCACGTAAGGCCTGCGCCTTCACCTGCGTGACAGACATCAGGTCGTTTCCTTCAATATCAGTATGGTAGCGGGCGGCTTGCGGGCAATAACCGCAGTCTTCAGGACAACCGCCGGTTTTGATAGACAGCAATGTGGAAACCTGTACCACATTAGGATCGTGGTATTTACGGTGTACGGATGCCGCCTCGAACAACAAATCCATCAACGGTTTGTTGTATATTTCAATGATTTCTTCCTTGGTCCAGTGGTGTTTGATGTCGCTCATGGATGTGGTTTTGTCTTGCCAAAAGTAACCAATTCAAATGGAGTAAAAAAGTTTTATTCGGCCACAAAAAAAGCCTGCCGCGGGGCAAGCTTTATGATGATTTTCTAGGTCTATCAATCTACTTTGTTGATGACTTCCACTTTGTCTTTCCAGTATTGCATGAGGCAAAACGAAACGGCCAAGGACGCGGCAGCGGCTTCGAAAAAGAGTCCGATGCAAAAATATTCTACGCTTGTGGTCTCGGACCCGAAAATGTAACGCATCGGAT
Source organism: Flavobacterium longum (assembly GCF_965137575.1). NCBI lineage: Bacteria > Pseudomonadati > Bacteroidota > Flavobacteriia > Flavobacteriales > Flavobacteriaceae > Flavobacterium > Flavobacterium longum. Next base: position 279,172 of record NZ_CBCRZJ010000002.1, read on the forward strand.
GGTCGTTCAAATAACCAGCGCCGCCTTTCGATTTTAAGTAAACCAGCAATGCCGCAATGCTCAGTACCGCGCCGATCATGGACGTCATCATGGCACCCATGAGATGCGTAAAGTAACCTCGCACGCCCGCTTCGTAGTTGCCTTTAATGGTGCGGTTGACGCCGTAAATGACAAAGACGATATTGAAGATGCGCAGATAGAAAATGTGTGAAAGTTTGGCCGATTCCATGATAAGGAAATAAATGCCCATCAGGACGAAAATTAGGATTCCGTTGGTAAGTTCTCTCTTGAATTTCATAACGTTGGTTTTTTGGTGGATGAATAAAAATGACGGCGGCAAGCCATCGTGCTATTATAAATTTAGCCAAAAAACAAAAGGCGTTTTTTCGTTTTAGTAAAACTTTAATACCGGAAAATGTCCCTGAGGTTACTTACGCAGGAAGGCCAAGGTTGCGGCCTTGTCGTTTTCAATCGCAGTTTTCAGCAGGTCAATCGAGTCATATTTGTCCTCGTCCCGAATGAAATGAAGTATGGAAATAAGCAGGTTTTTTCCGTACAGATCGGCATTGAAATCCAAATAGTAAATTTCGATGGACAAGTCTTTTCCACCCACGGTCGGATTTGTCCCGATGCTGAGCATGCCGTTTACCGTCTGGCCGTCAATTTTGCTTTGGGCGACGTACACGCCATTTTTTGGAATCAACTTATACGACTCCTCGATTTGTAGGTTAGCCGTTGGGAAACCAATCGTCCGGCCCAATTGGCGGCCTTTGACGACGGTTCCGGTTAGTAAGTACGGATAACCCAAATAATCGTTGGCCAAATCCATTTTGCCCTCGTTGAGCGCGTGGCGGATTTTGGTGGAACTCACCGCGACATCATCGATTTCATGCACGGGGATTTGTTCGACTTCAAAACCGAATTCTTCCCCGAACAAAATTAAATCGTCAATGCCGGCATCACGGTTTTTACCGAAGCGGTGGTCATGCCCGATGATGATTTTTTGAACGCGCAGTTTTTTGACCAGGACATCTTCGACGAATTCGCGGGCCGAGAGGTTTGCGAAGTCCTTGTCAAACGGGTGAACGATGAGGTTTTCGAGCCCTGCTTCTTTCAAAAGGAGCTCTTTTTCGGCGATGGTATTTAACAGTTTGATGCCGTCATTCCCTTGTAAAACCATTCGCGGATGCGGAAAGAACGTCAGCACGACACTTTCGCAATCCAACTCAGAAGCATCACGCAGTACCCGCGACAGGATTTTCCTGTGGCCGATGTGCACGCCATCGAACGTGCCGATGGTTACCACCGTTTTTTTCGGAGACTGAAAAGTCGTTATAGAATTAAAAACCCTCACGCTATTTTTGAAAGCGCAAAGGTAATTATACTTTTTAAAATTGCGGAATGTAGCCCTGTTGTTTACCTATTAAATTGCGAGTCATTCCATTGACAATTAAAAAAATATGCTATTTTTGTTTTTTCTATTTCAAATCAACTAAAAAAAATGAAAAAACTATTACTATGCGTGGCGTTGATGCTGGTCTTCGGTTTTGCCGGGGCCCAGAAGCGTTTGCCATGGCGCGAAGCATCAACAGAAAAGCTTAGCAATGCAAACCGGATTCGGGAAGGCGTTTATTCTGCCAACCAGAAATTGATGGAACTCGACTTGCAGGGCTTTAAACAATCCTTGACGGCTGTCGCTGAAGTGGGCACCGGACGAGGCACTGAAATTACACTCCCTACTGTAAGTGGTGAAGAAAAGTTCAAGGTTTGGGAAACCTCTAACTTTGCCCCTGAACTCAGGGCGCAATTCCCGGACATTAAATCATACGTAGGACGCGGCATTACAGATCCTGCGGCTTACATCAGGTTTAGTATTTCCCCTGAAAAAGGCCTTTCAACGATGGTCATCAGGCCAGATAACGGCACTGAATTCATCGAGCCATATACTTCAGACAATTCGGTTTATGTTGCGTTTGATGCGAAAACCCGTGTGAAGAACCGGTTGCCATTCAATTGTGGCACCGAAGACGTCGCCATCAACCATGATTTGGTTGCCCAAGCCGAGGCGCAAACCTCAAGGGCAGACAACCAAGTTTTCAGGACTTATAGGTTGGCCTTGTCATGTACAGGTGAGTACGGGGCATATCATGGCGGGACGGTTGCGGGTGCATTGGCGGCCATGAACGCAACCATGACCCGTGTAAATGGTGTTTTGGACATCGATATGGCAGTGAAGCTGGAAATCATTCCAGGAAATTCGGCTGTTGTTTATGTCAACGCAGCTACCGATCCTTATTCTGCTGCAGGCGCTGGGTCTGGTGGCGCATGGAATACTGAATTGCAAAACAACCTGACGAGCGTGTTGGGTAATGCCGCTTATGATATTGGTCACTTGTTTGGTGCTTCTGGCGGCGGCGGAAATGCCGGTTGCATTGGTTGTATTTGTGTGGACGATACAGCCTCTACCACTGATAAAAACAAAGGCAGCGGCTACACCTCGCCAGCCGATGGCATTCCACAAGGCGATAGTTTTGATATCGACTACGTAATACACGAAATGGGCCACCAAATGGGTGCGAACCACACGTTCTCACATCAGGTGGAAGGCGCCGGAGTTAACATTGAACCAGGTTCTGGTGTCACCATTATGGGATATGCCGGTGTGACCGGAGGCTATGATGTTCAGTCGCATTCTATTGCAATGTATGCGTACAGGAGCATCTTGCAAATGCAAACCAATTTGGCTCAGGCAGCACACAATTGCTCGACCAATACGCCGTTAACAAACACGCCTCCAGTTGTGGATGCCGGTCCAAACTGGACGATTCCAAAGGGAACAGCTTTTATCCTTACCGGTACAGGTTCAGATGCCGATGGCGATACGCTCAGCTATGTTTGGGAACAGAACGACAATGCTACAGCGGCCGTAACCGGCGACAACAGTTTTGCATACGGAACGAAAACAGTTGGTCCTAACTGGAGGTCATTCTTGCCTACAGCCAGTCCTGTGCGTATCATGCCACAATTGAGCGCGGTATTGGCAGGCAATCTGGAAGGCACTTGGGAAAGCGTTTCGACAGTAGGAAGGAATTTGAATTTCAACTTCACGGCACGCGACAGTCATCCGAACGGGGGACAAACAAAAAAAGATGCTACCCTGATCACTGTAAGTAGCACATTTGGGCCTTTCGTTGTGACTTCACAAGATGCCGCAGGTGTGAGCTGGCAGCAAGGCGGCACCGAAACCATTACTTGGGATGTTGCAGGTACAACTTCATTGGTTGGTTCGGCTAACGTAGATATTAAAATGTCTGCCGACGGTGGCGTAACTTGGCCATATACTCTGGCGTCAAACACTCCAAACGATGGTAGCGAAGCCATTACAGTTCCTAGTGTAACTGCCCAAAACTGCCGCATTTGGATTCAACCAACGGGGAACATCTATTTTGCAGTGAATTCAAAGCCGTTTTCTATCGGTTACAGTTGTAATGTGGCGAGCGATAACCCAGGACTTTCTATCCCTGACGGTTTGGGGGCAAACAGCCCAGGCTCAGCGGCGATAACAACTATCAACGTTGTTCAAGCTGGTACCATCAGTAATATGAAAGTTATGTTCCAGTCTGATCACACTTGGGCTGGTGATATGGTTGTGAAGGTGATTCACCCTGATGGAACAACCCGTACACTGTGGAACCGCAGTTGCAACAACCCGCAACAGTCAGGCGTGAATGTAGTTTTCCAAGACGGCGGCTTGGCCCTGAATGCCACGAACTGTCCTAATGCCAACAATGGCTTGACTTACGCGCCATCACAAACACTGGCAGCGTTCAACGGCAAAGTAACGAATGGTACATGGCAGCTGAACATTCAGGATTTCTTTAACCAAGATACTGGAAGCATTGTTTCGTGGGGTGTTGATTTTGGATGCGTGCTTGGAACACCAGGCGTAGACGAAAGTGATTTCGCGATTTACCCTAACCCGAACAACGGAAACTTCTCTATTCAGTACACTTCGCCAACAGCTGGAGACGTTGCCGTAATGGTTCACGACATCCGCGGAAGGAAAGTATTTGAAAGCAAATACACCAACACCGGTATGTTCATGCAGAACATTGCGTTAAACAGTGCAGAAACCGGAATATATCTGGTAACCGTTCAAGACGGAAACAAGAAAATGGTGAAGAAGATCGTGGTTGAATAACCTTAGATTTATAGACAACAGAAAAGCGGCTCTTGGGCCGCTTTTTTTATGGAATCAAATGAGGTTATTTACCGTTGAATGCAGTCATCGTATTTCCGATGCCGGCCGTTCCGAAAGACTTGATGATTTCTGCGGCGAGTTCGAGACGTTCTGGGAGTTTTGTTTTTTCGTCTTCGCCCCATTCGCCCAAGACATAGTTCACTTGTTGGCCTTTTTTGAATTCGTCGGAAATGCCAAAACGAAACCTCGGATAATCGGCCGTTCCCAAGGTTTGCTGGATTGATTTCAATCCGTTGTGGCCGCCGTCACTTCCTTTAGGCCGGATGCGGATGGAACCGAACGGCAAGTTCAAATCATCGGTAATAACCAAGACATTTTCCAGAGGAATATTTTCCTTATCCATCCAGTACTTGACGGCTTTGCCGCTTAGGTTCATATAGGTATTTGGCTTCAAAAGAAAAAACGTACGGCCTTTGAATTTGTATTCGGCGATTGCCCCGAGCTTGGCGGTTTCAAAAGATAACGATTCTTTTGAAGCGAGGAAATCCAGAATCTTGAAACCAATGTTGTGTCTGGTATTGACGTATTCGGCGCCGATGTTTCCTAGGCCCGCGATGAGAAACTTTTTACTCACGGTTTGATGTTGTTTTTGTTCTTGTACGAGAGGTTTTATCGGATTTGGTTCAGACGATTGTTGCTTCGGTTTGAAAATGTTCGTGAGCCAATTCATGTGGCAAATTTAATAGTTTAGAAGTGGTTTAAAGTTAAAGTTGGAAGTTAGTCGATGCTAACCTCAAACTTTTAATGGTAATTGATCGCGTGCGCAGCACTTGGATAGTACGCGTTAGGGACAGCAACGGAAATCCTTTTCCCGGTTCTCGATACACGGCTTCCAGCCGCACTCGAACGGGAAAAGATTGGAGAGAATGGCCCGGCGCTTGCGCAACGCCCATAAAAAAACACCGATCAAAAGACCGGTGTTTATTATTATGCTGGAAAAAATTACTTTTTCTTTCCTTTTGCAGGCGCAGCACCTTTTGCAGCTTTTGCAGCTTCCTGGGCCGCTTTCATCGCCGCACGTGAAATCCTCACTTGTGCCACAACCGTGTTGTCTGGGTGCAACAGTTTGTAGTTGTCGCTTACCAGTTTGGTTACGTACAACTTGTTGCCCATTTCCAGCTCGCTGATATTGGCATCAACGTAGTCAGGAAGGTTTTTAGGCAACGCTTTCACTTTCAATTTGCGTTGGTTCAAACGAAGTACGCCGCCGTTCAATACGCCCGGAGAAGTACCCACGATGCGTACAGGAACTTCCATGGTGATTTCCTTGTCGTCGAACAATTGGAAAAAGTCAACGTGCAACATGCGGTCGTTTACCGGGTGAAACTGGATGTCTTGCAACACCGCATTGAATTTCTTGTCGCCCAAATCAATCACAACAGTGTGCGCGTTTGGAGTGTAAACCAGGTTTTTGAATGCAATTTCTTCCGCCGAGAAATGTACCGTCTGATTTCCTCCGTATAACACGCAAGGAACCATTCCAGCATTACGCAAGGCTTTAGTCGAAACTTTGCCCACGCTTTCTCTTTCAGATCCTTTAATCGTAATCGATTTCATTGTTTGTAAAATATAATTAATAAATAAAATTCAGTTTCTAGTGGTTAGTTGCTAGTTGTTAGAAAAACACTTTCAACTTTCCATTTTTATTTTGGCGTTTCCCTGCGGGCCGGGCTTTCCGCGCTACATGGTAGCTTGCTTCAATCCCTAACGCAAATCATCCACTGTGCTACGCACGCAAAATCAATCTTCCGAAAGAACAATCGGTCAGACTTTCTTCTAGCCACTAACAACTAGCAACTAGCCACTGTCTTACATCAAGAACTTCCCGCTGATCGAGTTGTTATGATGAACCATGTGCATCACTTCGGCAAACAAAGGCGCACAACTTACAGAACGTATCTTCGATGATTGTTTCTTCAACGGAATCGAATCCGTCACAATCAATTCGGTCAATTTTGACTTTTCAATCTTCTCATACGCGTCACCCGACAAAATCGCGTGCGTACAAATCGCCCTGACACTCAGCGCGCCGCGTTCGATCATCAAATCGGCGGCTTTGGCCAGCGTGCCTCCGGTGTCGCACATGTCGTCCACCAGGATGACGTTACGACCTTTCACTTCGCCGATCAACTCCATCGTATCAATCACGTTGGCGGCCTTGCGTTGCTTGTAACAAATCACCACGTCAGATTCCAGGAATTTCGAATAGGCATACGCTCTTTTCGATCCGCCCATGTCCGGCGACGCGATGGTTAAATTTTCGAGGTTCAGGCTTTTTACATAAGGCAAAAAGATGGTCGAAGCAAACAAGTGATCCACCGGTTTTTCAAAAAATCCCTGAATCTGATCAGCGTGCAAGTCCATCGTCATGATGCGCGTTACGCCGGCTGCTTCGAGCAATTTCGCGACCAGCTTGGCGCCAATCGGGACGCGCGGCTTGTCTTTACGGTCTTGCCTGGCCCAGCCAAAATACGGGATAACCGCAGTAATGTGCCTGGCCGAAGCCCTTTTCGCAGCATCCACCATGAGCAGCAGTTCCATTAAATTGTCGGCGCTCGGAAACGTCGAACAAACAATGAAGACCCGCAAACCCCTGATCGATTCTTCGTAAGAAGGCTGGAACTCTCCGTCACTATATTTTGAGAACGTTACTTTACCCAGCTCGGTGCCATAATGCTTGGCAATTTCTTCGGCCAGGTATACACTTTCAGAACAAGCAAAAATCTTTGCTTCCGGTTCAAGGTGCGACATTGTGTGTTGTTTTTATTCCGGGGCGGTTGCACAGTTGGCCGTAAAGTCTCGTGTGTAAGCGTCTCGGATGTAGTTAGTTGGTTGTGTTTCGCGTTAGCGAGGTGCAAATTTAGGAATAAAATCCAATCCCTAAAGGATATTTTTAAGTATTTTTCTTTGACAAAAAAGAATATTTTATACATTTGCACTCTCGAAACATGACAATGTCCTGTTTTGAATGCCCGGGTGGCGGAATTGGTAGACGCGCTGGTCTCAAACACCTGTGGGAAACCGTGCCGGTTCGAGCCCGGCCCCGGGTACAAAGCTTCAGAGAAATCTGGGGCTTTTTTTTTGGGCTCGCAAACCACCTAGTTTGCGGCCCGGGGTACAAAGCTTCACAGAAATCTGAGGCTTTTTTTTTGGGCTCGCAAATCTTTTAGTTTGCGGCCCCGGGTACAAAGCTTCAGAGAAATCTGGGGCTTTTTTTTTGGGCTCGCAAACCACCTAGTTTGCGGCCCCGGGTACAAAAAACCTCTCTTTTTGAGAGGTTTTTTTATTATTCTAAATTCTAAATGGTTTTTTAACAAACCACTACAAAAGAAAAAGTCCGGTTTGACTGCCGGACTTTTCAGAATTGATTGTGAATTGGTGTTTTATATCGTGCTGCTTTTTGCCCCAACAGCGTTTAAGCATTTTGATGATGTGAAATAACGCCGATGCCGCGAGTCTTCCAAAACAATCTGTTGAAAAGCAGGGATTTCCGATAATCTTCACATTTCTGCCTATTCCTACGCGCTATTTCGTATTTCACCCGCGGTTTACTATCTTTAACTTGCCACGAAAAACAGGATGAAGAAAATCGCCATCGTAGAAGACAACCGTGATTTGCGCGAAGCATTGGCGCTCATGATCCAGTTTGCCGAGAATTTCGAAGTTTGTGGCAGTTACGAAAACGCCGAGTTCGCGCTCAAGTTCATTCCGGAAACCAAGCCAGACGCGGTGCTCATGGACATCAACCTGCCGGGTTATAACGGCATCGAGTGCGTGTCGATACTCAAGCGCGAACATCCTGAAATCTTGTTCGTGATATGCACGTCCTATGAAGATGATGAAAAAATCTTCAAAAGTCTTGAAGCTGGTGCAAGCGGTTACATCCTCAAAACCGACGGCCCAACAAAAATCATCGACGGCTTGGCCGATCTCTTCGAAGGCGGAAGCCCGATGAGCAGCAACATCGCCCGCAAAGTGGTAGCCAGTTTTTCGAGGTTCGAAACCCAACATGCAGAAATACAGTCGCTCACGCCGCGCGAACGACAAACCCTTGATTTGCTGGCCCAGGGTAAGCTCAACAAAGAAGTCGCCGATGCTTTGGACATCAGTCCCGGAACGGTGCGCAAACACATCCAGAATATTTACGAGAAACTGCACGTCAACACGCGCGTTGAAGCCGTCAACATTTACCTCAAGCGATGATGCGATCCAGTTTAGCGATAGTGATGTTGATGCCGGTTTTTGTTTTCGGTCAGGACCAAACCGTCCAGGAGAAAATCAAAGCTTTCAAGGCCTGTGATACAGAAGTGTGCGCGCTGTCTGAGTCGGTGAAAATCGCTGAGTTATTCGTCGAAACCGACCACATGGACCAAGCCCAGGAATGGCTGAATTACGCCAAGAAAATCCACCGGGGTAAATCACGCGACAGTATTTCCTATTTTATCAACAGCCTGCAGTCTGAGATTTTCTATTACACGGAATTGTACCAATTCGGGCAGCACGAGGCCGAAAAAGGAATCGAGTGTGCCAAGATTTTAAAGGATAGCGCGTTTCTAGCCGACGCGCATTTTTTTAAGGGCATCAATCAAATCGAGATGAAACTCCTGGCGCCAGCCGAACGCGACTTGCACCTATCCGAGAAATATTATCCTAGAGATGTCGGCAAACACGTCCGAACAATCATCGGAAAAGCCTACATCTACAACAATCTCGCGCAAATCAAGCTGCAACTCAAGCAACTCGATTCGGCATTTTTCTACAACAGGAAAGTGTATGCGCTGGCCAAAACAGGTAAGAATTACCGCGGAATCGTAAACGGCGAACAGACTTTCGGGTTGATCTACGCTGAAAAGCAACAAGCAGACAGCGCGGCGCACTACCTGACCCGAAGCCTGAATTCTGCGATAAAGTACGGGATGGAGGACGTCGCGACAATCAACTGCGCCTACCTGATGAAAGTGCATTTAGGCGATTCCGAAAAAGTGCGTCAGTACTACCAGAAAGGTTTGGATTTTATCGGCAACCACGAAATCAACAATACCTACAAGCGGTATTTTTACGCAGAGGCATTGGCGGTTCTTAAGAAAATGGGCGACAAGGATCAGGTGAGCCAACTCCAGGAAAAGATCATCGCCGTAAACGAGCAAACCAATGGCCGTGCGAACCGCTACCTACAGAACATCATGGAACGTTACATGACCAATGAAAATAAATTGCTCAATGCGCGTATCAATGAGCTCGATCAAGAGCGTGATATCCGGATTCTGCAGTTGTTGGCGGCGCTGTTCGGTTTCTTAGTGTTGTTGTTCGTTGCCATTTTCTTCAGGCGGAAGAACAAACTCCAGCGGTTGTTGCTCGACCAGAAGAGTGAAATCAGCCAGGATTTGCACGACGATATCGGTAGCGAACTCAGCAGCATTTTGATCAACACGAATCTGCTCATCAAAAACTTCGATACCAATGACAAACAGAAATTGCTGCTCGACAAAATTGCCCAAACCGGCACCGAGATTTCCGAACGGCTCAACACGTTCATCTGGTCGCTTCATACTGAAAATAACCACGTGTCGCATTTTTGTGAATATGTGCACCGATACGGTTCCAAATTGCTCGACGGTTCTGGCGTAGCGTTTCGGTTTTCGCAGGCTATTCAGGGTGTCGAAGCAAGACCACTCGACGGATACTTCCGGAAAAACCTATTTTTTTGCATCAAGGAAACCATCAACAACGCTGTGAAACATTCCGGTGCGACCGAGATTTCAGTCACGATTGGCTCGCCTAATCGCAAAGGCCTGCAGATTGTTGTTTCAGACAACGGGTCGGGCGCGTCGCAAACCAACCAATTCGGAAATGGGCTGCGCAATGTCCAGAAACGCATATCGTCTTTACGGGGCACAGTAAAATATCAAGAAGCGTACGGTTTGACCGTCATTTTTTCGGTGCCTTTCCCGACCCGGTAATCCCCTTTCAGAATCTGTAAGAAAATGGTGTACGCGGTTGTGCGTAGTTAATTTTTTAACCACAATGGCGCTATACCGTCGTTTCTTCTGCCTTCATCGGTGAATTAGGCATAATTACTTGTTTTTCATGGGGTTGGACGTGTTTGTCCTAAAAGTATCTTACCCCTAAATACGTATTGTACAGCCTTGTGGAAAAACACATTTTTGAGTATCTCAAATTTGATGGTATGAAAAAGCTGGCCCTTTCCCTAATCGTTCTGTTCGGTTTGCAAAGCTTCGCGCAGGTCGGAATCGCAAATACAGATCCTAAAGCCCAACTGGACATTTCGGCTTCGAATATCGCTACACCAGCCAACACGGACGGTATTCTCATACCGCGCGTCAATGCGTTTCCGGCCGTGAACCCCACCGCCAACCAAAACGGCATGATGGTTTTTCTGACGACTGTCGTCGGGAGTAACCAGCCCGGATTTTATTATTGGGACAATGCGTCCGTGAGTTGGGTTGGCGTGGGAAAAAATACTTCCAATGCCTGGGGTTTGACGGGAAATGCCGGAACATCGCCAGCCACGAATTTCATCGGAACCACCGACGGTCAACCGCTCATGTTTAAAATGGGTGCCAGTAAGGCCGGAAGTATCAGCGGCACCGGTATCCATTTCGGAATGGATGCCGGGCAGAACCTCACCAATGCCGGTGGGTTCAACTCGCTTTTTGGCGCCTCCGCAGGACAAAACAGCACCACGGGAATAGACAATACTTTTATTGGATGTTTCAGCGGTGCCAGTAATATTTCGGGCGCTGAAAATGTATTTGTCGGGAAGTTGGCAGGCGGGTTGGCCGGGGCTGGATCAAAAAATGTTTCGCTCGGGGTGTCTGCCGGACGGTTGTTCACAGGAGACAATAATGTCGCGATCGGCTATTTTGCTGGTGCAGGATCGTCGAATGCGAGCCGGATGACCATGGTTGGGAGCAACGCCACGGCAGGCGGCTTTGCCAACGCGACTGCGATTGGTGCAGATGCTTCGGTTGGAGCAAGTAACAGCATGGTATTGGGTAGTATCGCCGGGGTTAACGGCGCAACCAGTTCAGTCAACGTTGGCATCGGGACAACGACCCCGCAAGACAGGTTGCACGTGGCCGGCAACATCCGGATGGTAGATGGAAATCAGGCGGCAGGTAAAGTCTTGACCAGTGATGCGAACGGTACGGCCACTTGGCAGAATGCGTCGGCGAACGCCTGGGGTTTATTGGGCAATTCAGGAACGGTTCCGGGAACAAATTTCGTCGGGACATCAGACAATCAAGACTTGGTCTTTAGGCGTAATAATGTCGTCTCCGGAAGGCTCGCAATCTCCAATACTTCGTTTGGTGCATCTTCATTCATTTCAAATGGAGGCTTTTCGAATTCCGCATTTGGCGCCAATACATTGACGCTCAACACTGCCGGTTTCCTGAATGCTGCCTTTGGGAGCGGCGTTTTGGAGTCAAATGTCGACGGACACAACAACTCTGGTTTTGGGGCGAACGCGCTGCGGGACAATGTTGATGGTTTTTACAATGTCGCAGTGGGCCGATCTGTGCTTGAAAATAACATCAGTGGCGACCAGAACACCGGTATAGGAAGTTATTCGCTTTCAAGCAATACTAGCGGAGACAACAATATTGCCATCGGTATGCAAGCCTTGAATACCAACACTACGGGTTCCTTCAACACTGCCATCGGGTACAACTCAGACGTTTCGGCTGCAGGCCTTACCAATGCCACAGCGTTTGGCGCAAATGCCCAGGTTGCGGCTTCCAATGCACTGGTGCTAGGCAGTATTAGTGGCTTCAATGGTGCATCCGTAACCGTAAATGTAGGCATCGGCACCACGACACCCGCCGATCGTCTCCACGTGGTGGGCAACATCCGTATGGTAGACGGGAATCAAGCTTCCGGTAGGGTATTGACCAGTGATGCCAACGGAACGGCCACTTGGCAAAATGTATCAGCCAATGCTTGGGGAATCAACGGCAATGCAGGCACATCATCGGCTACGAATTTCATCGGAACGATAGACAATCAGGACGTTATTTTCAAGCGCAACAACGTTTTGTCTGGCCGCTTGGGCAACAATAGTACATCATTCGGTGTCGATGCTTTGTCCGGGGCTATGTTGAATGACAATACCGCATTCGGTTTCAATGCGCTTCGCGTGAATTCTGTAGGTAACAATACGGCTTTCGGCAGTCGGGCGCTCCAGGCCAACACCGTTGGAACAGACAATGTTTCCGTGGGTCATTTAGCCTTGTCGTCAAATAGTATAGGTTCAAATAATACGGCGTTGGGCAAGAGCGCGCTTGGCAACAGCACTGCTGCAGCGAATAACGTGGCCATCGGGCATAGTGCATTGAACACGAGTTTATTCAGTAGCCAAAGCACCGGTGTGGGTTATTTGACTGATGTGGGCAACAACAGCAACAGCACGGCTATTGGCGCGCGCGCGATGGCAACAACGTCAAACGTGATGGTTTTGGGGAGCATTGCAGGTGTAAACGGCGCTACAAGTTCCGTTAATGTAGGTATCGGGACAACATCGCCGCGAACTGAACTTGACATTGAAGGCACAAATGTGGTGACAGCCAGCGCCACGCCGGGCATCTTGAATGTGATGAGCAACAACGTGCAAGGCATTGACGTGGGCGGCTCGATTTCCCTTGGCGGCTACCGAGACGATGCCGGAACGGTGTACCGGGTTTTCGGCACCGTCGAAGGTCGAAAGGCCAATGCCACCAGCGGAAGCAGCGACGGTTACCTGTCGTTCAAGACCAACTCGGGGGGCATACTCAATGAAAGACTCAGGATTACGGCAACCGGCGATGTAGGCATCGGGACGGCAGCACCGGGCGGCCAATTCGAGCTGTCGTTGAATGAAGGCCGCAAACCGGGCACGAACACGTGGACGATTGTATCCGACGCCCGGTTGAAAGACGTTTCCGGCGTTTATGAGAAAGGTCTTGCCGACATCGCACAACTCCGGCCGGTGCGGTACCATTACAAAAATGTCGGCGACCGGAAGTTTGAGCAGAAAGTGCTCGATGAAGAATTCCCTGGTTTCCTCGCGCAGGAAGTGCGGCAGATTTTCCCGGAAGCGGTGGGCACGGACGCAGATGGTTACCTAAACTTTAATATGCACGCCATTTTGATTGCGTCGGTCAATGCGATACGTGAACTGAACGATAAAAATGCCGCGCTGGAGACAGCAGCAGCAACGCAACAGGAGAAAATCAACCAGTTGGAAATGGAACTTCAAGAGCAAAAACGATTACTGCAATCGATTCTGGAAAAAGTCGGCCAATAAAAAAAGGCAGCCCGAAAGCCGCCTCTGTATTTTTACATCCGGTTTTTATGACAGTAAATCAACGATGGCCGACGGAAACAAACCCATGCCAACATTGAGTATAATGGCAACCACGGCCACGATGTAGTAGGCCACGGGAACCGATTGTTTCTCGGCTTCGGCATCTTTGGTGTACATAGCCAGGATCAATTTGAAATAATAGCCGACGCTCACAATCGAGTTCACCACACCAGCAATCACCAAAGCGAGATAGCCGCCTTCAACCGTTTGCGTGAACAGCATGAACTTCGCGAAGAAGCCTGCGAAAATCGGGATACCAGCCATCGATAACAACGCAAAAGTCAACACCGCGGCCATTACTGGGTTGGTTTTGCCAAGTCCATTGAAGTTGACGATGTTCTCATTGTCTTTGTCCTTACACACATAAATGATGACGGCAAACGATGCGATGCCCGACAACGCATAGGCTGCGGCATAGTAGAGCAGTGTGCCTGGAGAAACGGTCAGGTTCAGTAAAAACAGCAGCATGAAGCCTGCGTGTGAAATACCCGAGAACGCCAACATCCTTTTGACGTTTTGTTGACGCAAGGCCAAGAGGTTGCCCACGGTCATAGACAATACCGAAATGATTCCGATGACCCATTCAAAACGCAAATCGGTTTCGGCGTTCAGGCCGCTCACGAGTTTGTACAGCGACGCAATGGCCACAACCTTTGCCAGCGTGCTCATGAGTGCGGTAGTCAACGATGGCGAGCCTTCGTAAACGTCTGGCGCCCAAAAGTGGAATGGTGCCGCGGCTACTTTGAACAGCATCCCAATCACCATCATGCCCAGACCGATATTGAACCACTGCGGAATCAGTCCTGATTTGGACAATTCATAGATTTCGGCCACATCGAACGAACCCGTCGCACCGTAAATCAAGCAAATCCCGAACAGGATAAACCCTGAAGCGAACGAACCCATCAGGAAATATTTCATGCCGGCTTCGTTGCTTTTCAGGCTCAAACGGTTGCTGCCGGTCAACACGTAAAGTGCAATCGACAGGACTTCGATACCCAAGAAAAACATGGCCAGATTCCCGAACGACACCATCGCGACGGCACCGGCCAACAAGAAGATTTTCATGGCAATATAGTCTGACAATTTTTTTGGATGTGCTTTGTAGAAATCGCCGCCGAGCAATACCAAGAACAACGTCAGGATGATGAACAGTCCCGAAAATGACGTAGCGAATTTGCTGTTGACGACCATGTTGTTGAAGCGCGAATCAGCGATCCCGAACTCGGCAACGGTAAGCCCGAGCACCGCCAAAAGACCAATCACCGTAACGGCGACAATGGCTTTACGCGCGTTGAGGATTTCCATCAGCAGGCAAATGATGCCCAATCCTATAATGGCAATGAGTGTATTCATCTAGGAATTGTATCGGTTAATGTGCGTTAAAATATTTTCAAGGCTTGGGGTGACCATATCTGTAAATGGTTTCGGGAAAAAGCCGAAGCCAAGCAATACGGCAATCACCAACACCATAAGCAGACCTTCGTTGAACGTTACCTCGGCGAAAGGTTTTGCATTCGCTTCGCCGAGCATGACGCGCTGGAACATCCGGAGCATGTATACTGCGCCGAGAATAATCGTCAAACCGCCCAACACGGCAAACACCATGTCAATCTGCGACAAGCTGTACAACACCATGAATTCGCCCACGAAGTTGAACGTTGACGGCAAGGCGACCGATGCCAACACCAGAATCATGAACATCGACGCAAATTTACTCGCCTGGATCCTGATGCCGCCCATATCTGCAATCGTACGTGTTTGGTAACGGCGGTAGATGATTTCTGCGGCGAAGAACAAGCCAACGATCACGAAACCGTGTGCAATCATCTGCAAGACCGCGCCTTTCAAACCATCGAGCGTCAAAGTATAACAACCTGCGGCAATCAAGCCCACGTGCGCCAATGATGAATAGGCAAGCAGGCGTTTCAAATCTTTCTGGCGAAGCGCAACGATTGATCCGTAAATCACACCGGCGATGCTTACGCCAAGCAATATCGGCAACCAGGCTTTGGCGGCCAACGGCGCGATGGGCAATTGCCAACGGATGACACTGTACAAGCCCATCTTGAGCATGATGCCCGAGAGCAACATGGTACCCACGGTTGGCGCTTTCTGATAAACGGCAGCTTGCCACGTATGGAACGGGATCAGCGGAATCTTGATGGCGTAAGCCGCGAAGAATGCCAGGAACGTCCAGTATTGTTCGCGCTCCGTGAGGTTGACTTCGGCCAGATCTTCCCAAAGGAAACTGCCGGTTTTTTGATAGAGATAGGCAAATGCTGCCAGCATGAAAAGCGATCCGGCAAAAGTGTAGATGAAGAATTTTACGACGGCTTTCTTGCGTTCTTCGGCATCGCCGTTACCCCAAAGCAGTGCGATGAAGTAAATCGGGACGAGCGCCAGTTCCCAGAAAATATAATATAAAAGTCCGTCGCCGGCCAGGAATGTGCCACACATCGCAAAGGCCATGAAAAGCATCAGTCCGTAAATGGCGCGTGCATTCTTAAAGTCGGTGCCAAAACCTGAATAGACAATCAAAGGCATCAATGACGTGGTCAGTAAAACCATCACCAATGACAGGCCGTCGCCCAAAAAGGCCAGGTTGATTTGCGGGTTGGAAATCCAGACACTTGAGAAACTCACATCGGCACCATTGTTTGCGCTTGCCAACAGCGCAATCGTAGCGGCAAATGCGCCCACGCTGAACAACAACGCAACTTTCGACGCGAGTTTGTCGCCGCTCAAGTAAGTAGCCAGCGCGCCGAGGAGCAGAATAATCAGTATTGTAGTTACGTCCATTTTTGGTTTGTTATGCTAGGAATAGATAAGTCAAGATGCTGCAAACGCCCAGTACGAAAGCAAAAAGGTAATACCCGATGTTGCCGTTCTGCATGGCTTGGCCTTGCGTGCCGATGGAATTCGCCATTCTGCCCCAGCCATAAACGAAGCCCGAAAGCGCGCGTTCCAAGACATCGCGGAAAAAGCGAGACAAAGCGTGCAACGGTTTTACGAACAAGGCGTTGTACAATTCATCGACATAATATTTGTGGTATAGCACCTTGGCGAATCCGGAGATATTTTCATCAGATTCCGGCACTTGTGATTGCTTGATGTATTTGGCGTATGCGATGCCGATGCCGACAAGCGCACCAACCGTAGCAATGCCCATGAGCATATACGCCGTGTTGTCCAGATGGTGTTCGCCGTGTCCTACTTTGTCCAGGAACGGAGCCAGATAATGGTTGAGCCACGTGCTTCCCGGAAGGTTGATGGCGCCACCGATGGCCGCGAGAATCGCAAGGATCACCAACGGAATGGTAATCAATGCCGGGCTTTCGTGCAGGTGGTGTTTTTGGTGTTCGGTACCGCGGAAGTCCTTGAAGAACGTCAGGTACATCAATCGGAACATGTAGAATGCGGTCATGATGGACGCAATCGAGCCGATAACCCAAAGCGGAATGTTGTGGTGGAATGCGGTCAGCAAGATTTCGTCCTTGGACCAGAAGCCAGCCAACGGGAATATCCCCGAAATCGCCAACGACGAAATCATCATCGTCCAAAACGTAATCGGCATGGCCTTTTTCAAACCGCCCATGTTGCGCATGTCTTGTTCGCCGTGCATCGCGTGGATCACTGAACCCGAGCCAAGGAACAAGCAAGCCTTGAAGAATGCGTGCGTGATTACGTGGAAAACGGCGACTTCGTAAGCACCGCAACCCAGCGCGAGGAACATAAGTCCCAACTGCGAAACGGTAGAATAGGCGAGTACTTTCTTAATGTCGTTTTGAACCAAGCCAATCGTTGCGGCCATCAATGCAGTGAACGCACCCACAGCGGCAATCACGGTCTGTATTTCAGGTGCAAGGTCAAACAGGAAGTGCATTCTGGTGACCATGAAAATACCGGCGGTAACCATCGTCGCGGCGTGGATGAGCGCCGAAACCGGAGTCGGGCCTGCCATTGCATCCGGAAGCCAGGTGTACAAAGGAATTTGCGCCGACTTTCCGCAAGCGCCGATGAATAAGGCCAATGCCGCTGCTCCCAACCAATACGGGCTGACTGCGCCGGATAAAATGGCTTGTTTCAAGGCAACATAATCCAGTGTTTTGCATGTAATTGCTAGGATAAAAATACCAATCAGGAAGCCCAAGTCACCAATGCGGTTCATGATGAAGGCTTTCTTGGCGGCATCGTTGTAATCCTGATTCTTGTACCAGAAGCCGATGAGCAAATACGAGCACAAACCAACGCCTTCCCAACCGATGAACATCACCAAAAGGTTGCTGCCCGAGACGAGCGCAATCATGAAGAACACGAACAGGTTCAGGTATGCAAAGAACTTGTGCAGGTTTTCGTCGTCGTGCATATACGAGATAGAGTACATGTGAATCAAAGATCCGATTCCGGTAACGAACATCAGCCACAACAATGAGAGTTGGTCTAATTGTACGCCCACATCGACGGTAAAATTCTGGAAGGAAATCCAATCAAAGAGCGATACGTTGATGGGTTGCCCCGATTGCGACACTTGAAGGAAGAAATTCAACGTCACGGCAAATGACACGGCCACTGCTGCGGTGCCAAGCCAACCAGCAGCGGTTTTCCCGAGTTGCTTCCCAAAAAAGACGTTGATGACAAACCCGGCGAGCGGAGACAAGAGTAAAAGTAAAATCATGCTGTTATCCATGCGGGGTTATCCTTTTAAGTTTTTCAAATTGTCGATGTCAATCGAACCGAGGTTTCGGAAAATGGCCACCAAAATCGCCAATCCAACCGCTACTTCTGCAGCGGCTACGGCCATCGAGAAGAACACGAACACTTGTCCTTGCGCGTCTTGGTGATACGTAGAAAATGCCACAAACAACAGGTTCACTGCGTTGAGCATGATCTCGATTGACATGAACATGATAATGGCATTGCGTCGGTACAGTACACCAAAAACGCCGATGCAGAACAATAAAGCCGACAGGAAAATGTAATTCTCAATGCCGATATGTTGCAGGATATTTTCCATCAATCCATCTGTTTTTCTTTCTTAGACAATAGTACCGCACCAATCATGGCTACCAAAAGCAGGATCGATGCAAACTCAAACGGTACCATGAAGCCGCCTTCCTGGTCGCTGAGCAATACCTGCCCGAGTTTTTTGATCGATTGGTAATCTTCGCCCGATACTACATATTCCGGTGCCACGGTTTGTTGTGCCCGGACGAATGCGGCCACCAGCACCAAACCTACCAGGCAGGCCGAAACCGTTGCGGCCATTTTCGTGACCAATGGTTTGTGCGGTTCGTCTTCCTTGTTGAGGTTCATGAGCATGATCGTGAAGAGAAACAACACCATGATGGCGCCGGCGTACACGATGATGTGGACGATGCCCAGGAATTGTGCATTGAACAAAAAGTAATGCGCCGCAATCGAAAAAAAGCAGATCACCAAGTAAATGGCGCTATGGATCGGGTTCTTGCTGATGATCGTCAAGAGCGCCGTGCCCAAAGTCACTGCCGACAGTACGTAAAAAAGGATGAGTAAGTTATCCATATTAAGCTTTGGTGTTGGCAATGGCCATTTCAAGCGGCATCACCAGTTTGTCTTTTCCGTAAATGAAATCCTCGCGGGTATATTCGGTGTGTACGAGTTCTTTTGATTTGGTCAGGTAAATGGCCTGTTTTGGGCACGCTTCCTCACACAGTCCGCAGAAAATGCAACGCAACATATTGATTTCGTAAATCGAGGCGTATTTCTCCTCACGGTACAAATGCTTTTCTTCGGGTTTGCGCTCTTCGGCCTTCATCGTGATGGCTTCGGCCGGACAAGACAACGCGCACAATCCGCAGGCGGTGCAACGCTCGCGTCCTTGATCGTCACGCATGAGCATGTGCTGGCCGCGATACACTTCGCTCCGCGGACGCACTTCTTCCGGATATTTAATGGTCACCTTGCGCTTGAACAAGTGCCTGATCGTAATGAACAATCCCTTGACGATGGCCACCAGGTATAGCCTTTCTATGAAAGACATTTCCTTGTTGGAAACCTGTTTTTTACGTCCCGATAATGAAATCGTTTCTATTGACATTTTGTTGTTTTTTTAGGAGCACAGCAGCGCTCTTGCTATCTTGTTTCGTCCCGCTTTCGGCTTTATATTTTTTCCGGTTCTCGATACACGGCTGCGCCGCACTCGAACCCGCAAAAAAGGATACCGCCTCCATCGGGGCTATTCTTCAAATCCCGTATTCTATCAGGCCTACTTAAAAGCCAGCATACAAACTCCCGTCACCACGATATTCACAATCGCCAACGGGATCAAAATCTTCCAGCCCAGGTTCATCAACTGGTCATACCTAAAGCGCGGAATCGTCCAGCGCACCCACATATAAAAGAAGATGAATCCGCAAATCTTGATGAACAACGCTAAAATCCCTAAGATGTTCGCCGTATTCACGCCCCAGTTTTCAATCGCCCATGCCATCCCCGGATAGTTGTAACCACCAAAGAACAGCACCGACAACAACGCCGAGGAAATGAACATGTTCGCATATTCCGCAAACAGGTAAAAGCCCATTTTCATGGACGAATATTCGGTGTGGTAGCCGCCAATCAATTCCGATTCACATTCCGCCAAGTCAAATGGCGTCCGGTTGGTTTCGGCAAATGCACAAATCAGGAAAATCAGGAACGATACCGGCTGGTACAACACGTTCCAACGCCATTCGCTTTGTTGTGCGGCAATCTCTTTCAGGCTCAAGGTTCCGGTCATCATCAACAGCGCAATGATTGACAAGCCCATCGCCACTTCATATGAAATCATCTGCGAAGACGCACGCACGGCGCCCATCAACGAAAACTTGTTGTTCGATGCCCATCCGCCGATCATGATGCCATACACGCCCACAGACACCACGCCGAACACATACAAAAGCGCCACGTCGATATCCGTTGCCTGTAAAATAATTTCACGTCCGCCGATGATGAGCTTGTCGCCCCACGGCATCACCGCGCTGGTCATCAAAGCGGTACTCATGGCAATGGCTGGCCCAACGATGAACAGGAAACGGTTCGGGGTATTTGGGAAAAACTCTTCTTTCGAGAACAATTTCAATCCGTCGGCCAATGGTTGGAGCAATCCCCAGACACCGGCCCGGTTAGGCCCGATGCGGTCTTGCAAAAATGCGGCAACCTTGCGCTCGGCCCAAGTGGAATACATCGCCATAACCATCGTAATGGCGAAAATGGCGGTGATGAAAATACTTTTTTCTATGATGAACGCACTATCCATGTTTCGGGTCTATTAGGTTTCCGTCGATTCCTTCGTTGTAATCGATCTCGGTCATACTGATTTTCTTGCGGTCTTCATCGCGGCCCAACAGAATGTTCTTTTCGGTCTCGATCACCACTTTATCCAGTTTGCGCGTGTAGTTGTTTTGGTTGATGACCGAGTCTTTTTCAAACTTGCGCGGTCCTTCAATCACCCAGTCGTTTACATCTTTCTTGTCGAAACGGCAGGTGTTGCAGATGAATTCATCCACTTCGTGGTATTCGTCCTTGCGGCCCGTCACACGCTGTATCTCGTCGCCGAACATCCAGACGGTTACTTTTCCGGAACACGTCGGGCAGTCGCGGTGCGCATCATAAGGCTTGTTGAACCAAACCCGAGATTTGAATCGGAAGGTCTTATCGGTGAGCGCGCCCACCGGGCAAACGTCGATCATGTTGCCCGAAAATTCATTGTCGATCGCCTTGGAAATGCAGGTGGAAATGTTCGAGTGGTCGCCGCGGTCCATCACGCCGTGCACGCGGTTGTCGGTGAGTTGGTCGGCCACCATGACGCAACGGTAACACAAGATGCAACGGTTCATGTGCAACTGAATGTTCGGCCCGATATTTTCCGGTTCAAACGTCCTTTTCTCTTCAATGAAACGCGTCTGCGATTTCCCGTGCTTGAAGCTCAAATTCTGTAAGTCGCATTCTCCGGCCTGGTCGCACACTGGGCAATCCAGCGGGTGGTTGATGAGCAAAAATTCCGTCACCGATTTCCTGGCTTCGGTCACACGTTCAGAAGAAACGCTGTTCACTTCCATGCCATCCATGACGCCGGTTACGCAAGATGCGACGAGTTTTGGCATCGGACGCGGATCGGCTTCGCTGCCTTTGGAAACTTCCACCAAGCAGCAACGGCATTTGCCGCCACTTCCTTTGAGTTTCGAATAATAGCACATGGCCGGCGGAACACTTTCCCCGCCAATCATACGCGCCGCCTGCAGGATCGTTGTTCCTGGTTCAACGTCGATGCTTTGTCCGTCTATGGTTACTTTCATAATATTAGTTGTTAGTTGCTAGTTGCTAGTGGCTAGAAGAACCGCTAACAGACATTCAACTTATACTGTGGCTTTACTCACGAGATGTTTTACTTTTTCAAATGGTTCGTGGACGAAATGGTTCCGATCCTTGATTTTTTCAGGGAAACGAACATGGTATTCAAATTCATCCCTGAAATGACGGATGGCCGCTGCCACTGGCCAGGCTGCCGCGTCGCCCAACGGGCAAATTGTGTTGCCCTCGATTTTCGCCTGGATCGACCACAAAAGATCAATGTCTTCTTCGCGTCCGTGACCGGTTTCGATGCGGTGCAATACCTTTTCCAGCCAGCCTGTTCCTTCACGGCAAGGCGAACATTGTCCGCAGCTTTCGTGATGATAGAAACGCGAGAAATTCCACGTATTCCGGACGATACAGGTCGTGTCGTTGTACACGATGAATCCGCCGGAACCAATCATGGAACCCGAGGCAAATCCACCGTCCGACATGGATTCGTAAGACATCAATCGGTCTTCGCCATTAGCCGTTTTATAGATTAAGTGTGCGGGCAAAATAGGCACCGATGAACCGCCCGGAACGAGCGCTTTCAAAGGGCGGTCGTCCAGCATGCCACCGCAGTATTCGTCTGAGTTGATGAAATCGTACACCGAAATGCCGAGTTCAATTTCATAAACACCCGGTTTTTTGATGTGTCCGGAAGCCGAAATCAACTTGGTTCCGGTAGATTTTTCCGTCCCGATTTTGGCATATTCTGCACCGCCGTTCAAGATCATCCACGGCACGGCAGAGATCGATTCCACGTTGTTCACCACAGTAGGATTTTGCCACAAGCCGGAAATCGCAGGGAATGGCGGCTTGATGCGCGGGTTGCCGCGTTTGCCTTCCAACGATTCGATGAGCGCAGTTTCTTCGCCACAGATGTAGGCGCCGGCACCCACGTGGACGTGCAGGTCCAAATCGTATCCGGTGCCCAAGATATTTTTACCCAGCCAGCCCGCAGCATACGCTTCCTTGATGGCTTTCTCGAGGATTTTGTAAACCCACATGTATTCGCCGCGGATGTAGATATACGACAGGTTCGCCTCCAAAGCGAAACTCGATACGATCATGCCTTCCACCAACAGGTGCGGAATGAATTCCATCAGGTAGCGGTCTTTGAATGTACCCGGTTCAGACTCGTCGGCGTTGCACACCAAATGGCGCGGCTTGCCCGATTTCTTGTCGATGAAACTCCATTTCATGCCCATTGGGAATCCGGCGCCGCCACGGCCTTTCAGCCCTGAAGTCTTCACTTCGTTGACGATTTCGTCGGGCGTCATGGTCTTGAGCGCTTTCTCTACCGACGCATAGCCGCCTTCCTTACGATACACTTCGTAGGTGCGGATGCCCGGGACGTTGATCTTGTCTAATAATATTTTCTTACTCATTGTGATCAGCGTTGAAATATAGATTGACTTTTCCTGCGCGGCAATCGTCAATGATCTGGTCGATTTTTTCTTTGGTCAGGAACTCGCGGTAGGTGTCGCCCAACTGCATCATCGGGGCATACCCGCAAGCGCCGAGACATTCTACGCCACGTACTTCAAATAGGCCATCCGGAGTAGGTTCGCCGATGCCGACGCCCAGTTTCTGGCACGTGTAATCCATCAGGTCTTCCACGCCGCGCGTCGCACAGCAGGAAGTCTGGCAGAATTCAAACATGAATTTCCCGATCGGGCGGCGGTTGAACATCGTATAAAACGACACCACTTCATACACTTCCACCGGTTTGATGCGCAGGATTTCGGCCACTTTGTCCATCAGTTCGATAGAGAGCCAGTTGTCGTGCGCGTCCTGGACCTCGTGCAACACCGGCAAGAGCGCAGATTTGCGTTTGTCTTCAGGATAGTGGCTGATGAGTTCGTTGATGCGCGCCATCAGGGCATCGGTCATATTGATGTCCTGTTTGATTGCGCCGTATGTTACATGTCCGCCCATTTTCGGTTATTTTAAATTCTAAATTCTAAATTTTAAATGGAGAAGCCCGAGATAATTTAAAATTTATAATCCATAATTTATAATAATTTACGCGTCGAGTTCGCCCGCAATGACGTTTAAGCTCGACAAAATCACAATGGCATCCGAGAGCATCGCGCCCTTAATCATTTCGGGATACGCTTGGTAATAAATATAACACGGCCTGCGGAAATGCAAGCGGTATGGCGTGCGGCTGCCATCGGTAATCAAGTAAAAACCGAGTTCGCCGTTGCCGCCTTCTACGGCGTGATACACTTCGGACACCGGCACCGGCACTTCGCCCATGACAATCTTGAAGTGATAAATCAACGCTTCCATGTTGTTGTACACATCTTCTTTCGGCGGCAGGTAATAATCCGGAACATCTGCATGGTACGGACCTTCGGGCATCTTCGCCAAGGCCTGTTTGATGATGCTGATGCTTTCCCATACTTCTGCATTCCTGACACAGAAACGGTCATACGTATCGCCCGATTTGCCTACCGGAACCACGAAATCAAAATCCTCATACGAACTGTATGGCGAGGCCACGCGAACGTCATAATCTACGCCTGCAGCGCGCAGGTTTGGACCGGTAAAGCCATACTGCAACGCTTTTTCGGCTGAAATTCCGCCCACGTTTACGGTACGGTCAATAAAAATCCGGTTGCGTTCGAAAAGGTTTTCAAACTCTTTCCAGGCCGGCGGGAATTCTTCGAGGAACTTGTTGAGCAGTTCGAAGGCTTTCGGCGACCAATCGCGCTCGAAACCGCCGATGCGGCCCATGTTCGTGGTGAGTCGCGCGCCGCAAATCTCTTCGTAGATCTCGTAGATTTTTTCGCGGAACTGGAATACATATAAGAACCCGGTGTATGCGCCGGTATCGACGCCCAGGATGGAATTACAAATCAAGTGGTCGGCGATGCGCGCCAATTCCATGACGATCACGCGCAGGTATTGCGCACGTTTCGGGACTTCCACGCCGAGCAGTTTTTCGACCGTCATCCACCAGCCCATGTTGTTGATGGGCGATGAACAATAATTCATGCGGTCGGTAAGCGGCGTGATCTGGTAGAACGGACGGTTCTCCGCAATCTTTTCAAAGGCGCGGTGGATGTAACCAATAGTAGGTTCGGCTTCGAGGATGCGTTCGCCGTCCATCAACAGGATATTTTGGAAAATACCGTGCGTGGCCGGGTGTGTCGGGCCCAGGTTCAGGATCGACAATTCGGCGCCGTCGTCATTTCGCCTTTGCTTGATAATCTCGGCGTATCGGTGTTCTGGTGGTAACAAAAGATCTGACATGGCTTCGATTATAAAGGTTGGTTGGTTACGGTGCGTCCGAAGAAACGGTCGTCTTTATCCGTGCGGCCGCTGTCTTCCATCGGGAATTGCTTGCGCATCGGGAACGACACCATTTCGTCCATATTCAAAATCCTTTTCAATTGCGGATGCCCGATGAAGTTGATGCCGTAGAAATCATAGGCTTCGCGTTCCATCCAGTTGGCGCAGTCAAAAATGGTCGTTACCGTTTTTATTTCGGGATTTTCCCCGTTCAGAAATGTTTTGATGCGGATGCGGACATTGTCGATCCAGTTGTGCATCTGATACACCATCGCGAATTGCCTTTCCACATCGTTGTCGGGATAATGGATGCCGCACATCGTGGTCAGGAAATTGAACCGAAGCGTTTCGTCGTTTTTGAGGAACAACAGCAATGCGGTGATGATATCGGGCGACACCTCAAAAGTCAGCATATCTTTGGTAGGGTCGAAATCGAATACGTCATTCCCGAAGGTTGACGTCAATTTGTCCTGGATGACAGAATTTTCTAATGCCATTTATTTGATGTTATAGGAAGCGAGCAGTTCTTTGTATTCGTCTGAACTCCTGCGCCGTACCGATTCACTTTTTACGAGTTCCTGTAGTTTCATCACGCCTTCCACGATTTGCTCCGGACGCGGTGGGCAACCCGGAACGTAAACATCTACCGGGATGACTTTGTCGATGCCTTGCAACACAGAATACGTATCGAAAATACCGCCTGAGCACGCGCACGCGCCCACCGAAATTACCCAGCGTGGTTCAGACATTTGTTCGTAAACCTGGCGCAGGATCGGGGCCATTTTCTTGGAAATCGTACCCATGACCATGAGCATGTCGGCCTGACGCGGCGAGAAACTCACACGCTCGGATCCAAAACGGGCCAAGTCATAGTGCGAGGCCATGGTGGCCATGAATTCGATGCCGCAGCAAGAGGTGGCAAAAGGCAGCGGCCAAAGCGAGTTGGCGCGGGCGAGTCCAACAATATCGTCGAGTTTCCCCGCGAAGAAGCCTTCTCCGGAATAGCCTTCCGGAGCCGGTGCGTTGGTGTTTATTTTTGAATCGCTCATTGCTTGAGTTATTTTAAATTATAAATTTTAAATTCTAAATTATTTCGCAGCGGTGCCTCATTTATAATTCATCATTCAAAATTCATCCTTGTCTTTTTATTCCCATTCCAGCGCTTTCTTCTTGATGATGTAGAAGAAACCTATCAGCAAAAGCGCCATGAAAATGACCATCTTGATCATGCCGTCCATGCCGAGTTCCTTAAAGTTGACCGCCCACGGATAAAGGAAAATCACCTCTACGTCGAACAGGACAAACAGGATGGCCACCAAAAAGTATTTCACCGAAAATGGAATCCTTGCGTTGCCGACGGATTCGATCCCGCACTCAAAGTTCTTGTCTTTGTTGGCCGAATTGCGCTTTGGGCCGAGCAAACCGGAAATAGCGATGGTGCCGGCGACGAATCCTACGGCGAGCAGCAACTGCATGATAATCGGGAAGTAATCGATCTGGGTGCTTTGCATAGCGGAAACTTTTAGATAAATCAACGGCAAAGATACTTTTCCAAAATATAAAATGCAATGCATGTGCGTTTTCGTTTTGGGTTTGCGACAGTTTTACGCCTAATTTTTAATCATTATAAATAAGGACAAAAACCGATGACTTCCGGCCATAAAAAAACGCCCTTCAACGGGGCGCTTTCCTGATAACAAAAGATATGTTTGTTAGGCTTCGATGGTGGTTACCTGAGCGGCAATTTTCCCTTTTCGGCCTTCTTCTTCTTCATAACTTACTGTGTCACCTTCACGAATCGCCTCTACTTTGAGGCCACTGGCGTGAACAAAAATGTCCTTGCCGGTTTCTGAATCTGTAATGAACCCAAAACCTTTGGACTCAATGTAAAACTTTACTGTACCTGTACGCATTGTAATATGGATAATAATTTAATAATGCGTAAAAATATACTTTTAACTGATACAAACGCCGAATCGCAAAAAAATAATTAAATCAGGCTAAACCGTTTCTCGGAAATGCTGATGGCCGAGTAAATCAGCAGCAAGGAAGCCACAACCGCGCCGGCGGTAATGATCGCCATAAAGAGTAAACCGACCGCATCGCCGCCGCTTATGACCATCATTCCCAGTGCGATGTACGACCAGACCAAGAGGTTTACGCCGCCGAAT
The DNA here is from genome assembly GCF_965137575.1 of Flavobacterium longum. NCBI lineage: Bacteria > Pseudomonadati > Bacteroidota > Flavobacteriia > Flavobacteriales > Flavobacteriaceae > Flavobacterium > Flavobacterium longum. The sequence goes on from NZ_CBCRZJ010000002.1 coordinate 306,626, forward strand.
ACTACGTAAAGCCAACGTTTGTTGATGAGAATCGGCAGGCAGGCCCAAAGCAGCACGCACAAATCGGCAAAGGAGAAATGTCCGGAGACCAATTCCATGATGGCGTAAGTGAATCCTAAAAGGATGAAATAGCAGGAGCCAAATATCTTGGCCATCCAGGCTTTTTGTTGGGCAGCAGATTCCATGAGGCGTTTTCTTTTACAAACGCTTCCGCCCGAAAATATATTTTTAAAGGAAAGGTTAAACTTTCTGCAAATCCACCTTAATGGCAAGTTCCTCCAATTGCGCCGGGTTGATGGCCGATGGCGCATCGATCATTACGTCGCGGCCGGAGTTGTTTTTCGGGAACGCGATAAAGTCGCGGATGGTTTCCTGTCCGCCCAAAATCGCCACCAAACGGTCGAGGCCAAAGGCCAAGCCACCGTGCGGTGGCGCGCCGAACTGGAACGCGTCCATCAAGAAGCCGAATTGGTTGCGCGCTTCTTCGTCGGTGAAACCTAAATATTTGAACATCAGTTGTTGCGTAGCTTTGTCGTGGATTCGGATCGATCCGCCGCCGATTTCGTTGCCGTTCAACACCATATCGTACGCGTTCGCCCGTACTTTGCCCGGATCGGTTTCCAGCAGCGCCATGTCCTCAGGCTTTGGCGAGGTGAACGGATGATGCATCGCATGCCAACGGCCGCTTTCCTCGTCCTGTTCCAGCAACGGGAAATCCACGACCCAAAGCGGCGCGAATTCGTTCGGGTTGCGCAAGCCAAGCCTAGTGGCCAGTTCCATGCGCAGCGCCGACAACTGTGTGCGGGTTTTGTGTGCGTTGCCTGACAGGATAAAAATCATGTCGCCGGCTTTGGCGCCGGTGGCCTCGGCCCATTTCGCCAAATCGGTTTGATCATAGAATTTATCGACAGAAGATTTAAAGCTGCCGTCTTCGTTGCATTTTAAGTAAACCATTCCCGAAGCGCCAATCTGCGGACGTTTCACCCAGTCAATGAGCGCATCGATTTCCTTGCGGGTCATTTCTCCGCATTTCGGGGCCGCGATGCCCACGACGAGTTCGGCGTTGTTGAATACGGCGAAGTCTTTGTGTTGCGCCACGGCATTGAGTTCGCCGAATTCCATTCCGAAACGGATGTCCGGCTTGTCGTTACCATAGGTTTTCATGGCGTGGTCGTAGGTCATCCGCGGGAATTTATCCACTTCAATGCCCTTGATGTTCAGCAACAGATGACGCGTCAATCCTTCAAAAATGTTCAGGATGTCTTCCTGTTCCACGAACGCCATCTCGCAGTCAATCTGCGTAAATTCGGGCTGGCGGTCGGCGCGCAAATCTTCGTCACGGAAACATTTCACGATCTGGAAATATTTGTCCATGCCGCCCACCATCAAGAGCTGCTTAAAGGTTTGTGGCGATTGCGGCAAGGCGTAAAATTGTCCTTGGTTCATGCGCGAAGGAACGACGAAATCACGTGCGCCTTCCGGTGTCGATTTGATCAAGTACGGCGTTTCCACTTCGCAAAAACCTTGGTCCGACAAGTAATTGCGCACTTGCATCGTGACCTTATGGCGGAACAGCAAGGCGTTTTTCACCGGATTTCTGCGGATGTCGAGGTAGCGGTATTTCATCCGGATGTCTTCGCCGCCATCGGTATCGTCTTCGATGGTAAACGGCGGGAGTAAGGCCGGGTTGAGGATATTGAGTTCGGCCACGAGGATTTCGATATCGCCGGTCGGGATGTTCTTGTTTTTCGATTCACGCTCGATGACCTTGCCTTTCACCTGGATCACAAACTCGCGGCCGAGGGTTTTCGAAAGCTCGAATACCGCTTTGTCGGTCCGGCTTTCATCGAATACCAACTGGGTAATGCCGTAACGGTCGCGCAAATCAATCCAATTCACGAATCCCTTATCGCGTGATTTCTGGACCCAGCCGGCCAGGGTGACTTCGGTATTGATGTGTGCGGCGGTAAGTTCTCCGCAGTTGTGGCTTCTGTACATGGTGAAAAATTTGTCGCAAATTTAAATAGTAATTGTCAATTTCGATAGGTTAAATCTGAATTAAAAATCGTCGGGGAAAGAATGGATTTTTATTACATTTGGGTTCATTCTAAAAATCACCTTCCAATGAAAAACACCATTTTATGTTTTCTGCTCGCCACGGTTAGCTGCTTCGCACAAGATGTGGTCAAATTTTCGGGCCAGATCAAGAACCCTAACAGCGACAAGCTTGTCTTGAAAAACGGCACATTCAAACAGGTTATCCCGGTGGCCAAGGACGGTAGTTTTTCGGCTTCCTTCAACGCACCTGAAGGCCTGTATGAACTGTTTGACGGCGCCGAATACAGCGAAGTTTACCTCAAGAATGGTTTCGATTTGACGATGTCGCTCGATACGGCACAATTCGACGAATCCATCAGCTACAAAGGGAAAGGCGCCAACGAGAACAACATACTGGCCCAAAATACCTTGGCGGAAGAAAAGCTGGAGGAACAGCTCATGGCGGTGAAAGACCAGCCGATGGAAGTCCAGAAAATCATCATGACGCACAACGCTACCTTTCAGAAGAAGCTTACGGCCGACGGTGTAGATCCCGGACTGAAAAAAGCCTACGAAGACAAGCAGAAAGCCGCGGTAGCCGAGCAGCAGGCGCAAATGAAAGCATACATGGATGCCAAGGCCGCCGCTGCCTCGAAATGGAACAACAAGCCTGCGCCGGATTTCAACTTTGAAAACTACAAAGGCGGCAAAACGAAGTTGTCAGATTTCAAAGGGAAATATGTTTACATCGACAATTGGGCAACTTGGTGCGGCCCGTGCCGGATGGAAATCCCATTCCTGCAGAAAATTGAGGAGAAATACCACGGGAAGAACATTGAGTTCGTGAGCATTTCGATTGACGAGATGAAAAACCACGACAAGTGGAAGAATTTCGTCAAGGAAAAGCAATTGGGCGGTGTGCAATTAATGGCCGACAAAGACTGGAGTTCAGACTTTATACGTGCCTTCGATATCAATTCCATCCCGCGTTTTATTCTGATCGGGCCAGACGGAAAAGTGGTCGATGCCGATGCAAAACGGCCTTCTGATCCTGGTTTGACCGCGCAATTGGATGAATTACTGAAATAACGGCAATTTCCGAGAATCTCGGAAACCCCAATAAAACCGGTGCTTGACGCCGGTTTTTTTATTTTCCAATGTTAAGTTTTCAACCAATGTTACCAAATTGTTACCAAAAAGTTTTTTTAATGTAAACCAAACGCTAACTTTGTGATAGACAACCGTAAAACCTACATTATGAAAAAGTACATCACATTAGGACTCATGCTGGCAGCGGGCGTAGTGTTTGCAAACAATACCCCAAAGCTTGAAGCCCACGGAGATATGGTCAAGGCCACTTATTATTATGACAACGGAACCATCATGCAAGAAGGCTATTTCAAGAATGGCAAGCCGGAAGGAAACTGGGTGGCATATGATGCGGCCGGCAACAAAAAATCAATCGGGGAATACCGCAACGGCCAAAAAACGGGCAAATGGGTATTCTGGACAGACAACGCGCTGACCGAAGTAGATTACAAGGAAAGCAAAATCGATAAGATCAAGACCTGGAAACAGGAAGCCATCGTAAAGAATTAAGGTTAATCCAAAAGGCCTTAAAACAAGAATCCCGAAATCATGAACGATTTCGGGATTTTTTATGTCCAAAAAGTGGATTGATTACTCTTCCGTTGCATTGGCCAGTCGGCGATTCTTGCGGTCACGCAGCCAGTATTTGGTGCGTTTCACCAGGAAGAACATCACCGGAACCATGACGAGTGTCAAAACAGTCGCGTAGGTCAAACCAAAGATAATCGTCCAGGCCAGCGGACCCCAAAAGATCACGTTGTCGCCGCCCAGGAAAATGTGCGGATTCAGATCGGTCACCAAGGAGAAGAAGTCAAAGTTCAACCCGATGGCCAACGGAATCAAGCCCAATACCGCGGTCAATGCGGTGAGCAATACCGGGCGAAGCCTTGATTTTCCGGATTCGATGATGACTTCCTTGATTTCGTCGAGCGTCAAATCATCATGCGATTCGAGTTTGTTGTCGGCCACTTTCTTGTCGAGCAACAGCACGAAGAAGTCCATGAGTACAATACCGTTCTTCACGACGATACCGGCCAGCGAGATAATGCCCATCATCGTCATCAGGATTACGAAATCCATATTCGCGATGACGTAGCCGTAGAACACGCCGCTGAAACTCAGCAATACCGTAAACAAAATCACGACGGTTTTCGATACCGAGTTGAACTGCAACACGATGATCAGCGAGATGCCGGCCAAGGCCAGGAACAACGCATACATCAAGAAGCCTTGGTTCTTGCCTTGTTCTTCCTGAACGCCCGAGAATGAATACGTAATGCCTTTCGGGAGTTTGTAGCTCTGGAGGTAAGACGCGATTTTCCCGGTGATTTCATCGCCGTTGTAGCCCGTGAGCACGTTCGAATAAATCGTCATGATGCGCTTGTGGTTCTTGCGCTTGATCTGGTTATAGGTCGTGGTTTTCTCTGTGGTTGACACGGCAGAAATCGGCACTTGTTGCACTTGGCCATTGTTCTGGTTGCGGAACGTGATGGACTGGTTGAACAAGATGTTCTCGTTCTTGCGCTGGTCTTCCTGCAGACGCATCGTGATGTTGTAATCATCGTCGTCTTCCTTGTAGGTCGAGATTTCCTGACCGTACAGCGAACGACGCAAATTCAACCCGACTTGGCCTGTCGAGATGCCCGAACTTCCCGCATTGACGCGGTCTACATTTACTTGTAGTTCCGGATTTTCCTTGTTGACATCCACGCTCAATCGTTCGATGCCCGGAATGTTTTTGGCGTTGATGAACGCAATCATCGAATCGGCAGCTTTAAGCATCTGGTCGTAGTCTGAACCGGTCAACTGAACCGAAATCGGGTAACCAGCCGGCGGGCCGTTGTAGTCTTTTTCGACGGTTACTTTCGCACCCGCAATGCCTTTGACTTTCGCCCGGACTTCTTCTAAAATGTCTGCGGTATTCACGCCGCGACGGAACTTGAATTCCGAGAAGTTGACGGTGACTTTACCTTTGAACGGCGTTTCGGCCTGCGAACCGGCATCCACGTTCGGGTTGCCCGCGCCTACACCAACCTGGGAAACGATGGATTCCGCGAGGTAATTTTCCTTGGTGGCAGGATCGACGTATTTCGAAAGGATGTCGATGACTTGATTTTCGACGAATTTGGTCGCCTTGTTGGTCTTTTCAATGTCTGTTCCCTGCGGATATTCAATGTAGGCGATGACTTGGTTCGGGATGTTGTCCGGGAAGAACAACACTTTACGTGGGAACACGCCCACCAAAATGACCGAGAGGAACAACATCGCGATGATGCCGCCCAGCGCGAACCATGCGTTGCGTCCGGTCAGGATGCGGGCGAGGAAACGCTTGTAACGCTCTTCCATTCTAGGGAAGAAACTGTGCTGGAAATCCTGTGTCCATTTGTAGATCCGGATGCGGTACGCCCACATGAGCACTAGTGAAATAATGGCCAAATGGCCTACGGCGCGCGCACCTTTAGAATCGTAAATGTTGCCCAGCACGACGAAAATCACGGCAATGATCGTAAAGATGATGGTGTAGCGTTTGGCCGTCTTCTTCTTCACATTTTTGTCTTCGATGTCCATCGATCCGCCGGTCATGGCTGCGTTCACGACCATCGCCACGAACAACGATGCGGTGAGCGTTACCGTCAGTGTAATCGGGAAATACTTCATGAATTTGCCCATCGTGCCCGGCCACAGTGCAAACGGCAGGAACGCCATCAAAGTGGTTGCGGTTGACGAGATTACCGGCCACGCGATTTCGCCGATACCGATTTTCGAGGCTTCGAGCCGGCTCATGCCTTTCTTCATGTTCGCAAAGACGTTGTCCACGACCACGATGCCGTCGTCCACGAGCATACCCAATCCCATGACGAGTCCGAACAATACCATGGTGTTGAGCGTTAACCCGAACATTGACAAAATCGAGAACGCCATGAGCATCGAGAGCGGAATGGCCGCGCCCACGAAAAGCGCGTTGCGCAATCCCATGGTGAACATCAACACGAGCATCACCAGGATAATCCCGAAAATGATGTGGTTCGAGAGTTCGTCCACCTGGTGTTCCACACGCGAGGATTGGTCATTGGTGAGTTCGAGCGTGAGGTTTTTCGGCAAATAGGTTTCCTGCGCCGTCTTGATTTTTTCCTTGACCTGCTCGATGGCCGAAATCATGTTCTGGTTCGAGCGTTTCTTCACGGCCAGCATCACGACTTCCTTGCCGCGTTCACGGGCGTAAGTCGTTTTTTCCTTTTCCTTGAAACTCACCGTGGCGATGTCTTTCAGATAGACGTTTCCGCCGAAAGATTTCACGATGACATTTTCCAGTTCTTTCGGATCCTTGATTTCGCCCACCACGCGGATGTTTTTGCGCGAACCTTGCGTGATGAGGTTGCCGCCCGAAATGGTCATGTTCTCGGCGCGCACGGCATTCTGTATTTCATCGAACGACACCTGTGCGGCCGTCATCTTGAACAGGTCGATGGCGATTTCGACTTCCTTGTCGTCCACGCCCAGGATGTCCACTTGTTTCACTTCCGGGACTTCCTCGATGTCGTCTTCGAGCAATTCGCCGTATTTCTTGAGTTGCTGCGTGGTGTAGTTGCCCTTGAGGTTGATGTTCAAGATCGGCACTTCCTCCGAAATGTTCAATTCGAACACGCTCGGTTCCACTTTGCTGCCGTTGTCGAGGTTCGGCCAATCGGTGTCGGCCTTTACGATATCGACCTTGTCTTTCACCTTGGTCTTGCCGGTTTCGATGGTGACATTGTCGGCAAATTCCACGATGATCATCCCATAATCCTGAAACGAACTCGAGGTGATTTTGTCAACGCCCGAAATGTTCTTGATTTCCTTTTCGAGCGGTTTGATGATGAGTTTTTCGACGTCTTCGGCCGAGTTGCCCGGGAAAACGGAAGAAATGTAGATCTTGTTTTCGATGATTTCCGGGAAATCCTCGCGCGGCATCGTGATGTACGCAATCAGGCCAGTGATTACAATCAACGCCGTGACGATATACACGGTCACGCGGTTGTTGATCGCCCAGCTTGAGATGCCGAATTCTTTATTTTGATGGCTCATTTGTTTTTGTTGTTAGTGGCTAGTAGCTGGTGGCTAGTAGCTATATGATACTCATGAATATTACAATCAGATAAAAATCGATTTGTAGCAAAAAGCCAGTGGTTGCATTCGTTAGTCCGACCACGAACCACTAGCCACTAGCTACTTTAGAAATTGACCTTCATCCCTTCAGACAACGTGCTCGCGCCTTCTGAAACTACGGTTTCGCCCGCCGATACGCCGCTCAGGATTTCGGTATAGTTCGATGAGTTCTGGCCCGGTTTCACGAGTGCTTTCTTGGCGATGCCCGACTGACCTTTTACCTCCGTAACCACGTACACATATTTTTGTCCTTTCGCATCTTCCTGTACCACATTGGTAGGCAAGACGAGCGCTTTGTTGTTGGTGTAGTCCACGATTTTGAGTTGTGCGACTTGGTTCGGGCGCAAGAGATTGTCTGTATTCGGGACCGATACCTCGATGTTGAAACTCCTGTTGGCCGGGTTGATGTTGTTGGCCACTTGGCGCACTTTGCCCATGTAGGTCTTGTTGATCGACGGCAGCGTTACGGTAACCGGCGTTCCGATTTTCAGTTTGCCGACATACGCTTCCGGCACCGACGTTTTTACGTACATATTGCCCAGGTTCACGATGCGCACGATGCCTTGGCCCGGTGTCACGACTTCGCCACGCTCGGTGATGATGTCATCCACTACGCCGCTGATGGGCGCGGTGATCACGGTTCTGGCCAGTTGCGCCTTGAGTTGCTGCACGGCTTTCTGCTGGCTGACCATGTTGGTCTGCGCTTGCAGATACTGGATTTCAGACCCGATTTTTTGGTCCCAAAGCCTTTTCTGGCGTTCAAAAGTGGTTTTGGCGAGCGCGGCCTGCGTTTCCAGTTGCGCTACTTGCTGGCTGAGTCCGCCGTCGTCGATCTTGCCGATGACTTGTCCTTTCGAGACTTTCTGCCCGGCCGTTACGTTCAGCGTCAACAACGTGCCTTGGTATTGCGGATAGATGATGAGGTTTTCTTTCGTATCCACGCTGCCCTGGATTTCCACGTAATGGTTGAAAACGGTGTCTTTCACTGTCGCGACAGATACCAACGCCAGTTCTTTTACGGTGTCCAGTTTCGCGATCGCTTCAGACAGTTGCCCGATTTCGGTTTGCAGGGCCGAACGTTTTTCTTTCATTGCTGCCACATTGCCGGCTTTGATCAGCGCTTCCGTGGACTTGTTGTCTTTGTTGCCGCAAGCAGCCAAAAGGGCTAGGGCGGCGGTCATAAAAAATATCTTTCTCATTAGGTTTGTGTTTTGGATTGATGATTATTTCGTGCTTGTGATTTTTTCCAGGGCGGCGCGTTTCGAGATGACATCCACCATAGATTGCAGGTAATCCTGCTGCGCGGTGTACAACTGGCGCTGTGCATCGGCAAAGTCAAAACTCGTGGAAAGGCCTTCGGTGAATTTTGTGTGCTGTTTGGTTTCGATGCGCTCGGCCAACCGCAGATTGTTCTTCTTCGTGGCAAATTCTTCCACGGCAAATTCATATTCGCTCTGCGATTGCGCGTATTGCAATTTGAGTTGTTGCTCGATCTGCGTAAGCTGTGTCTTGGCTTGTTCAAAGGCAATCTTGGCCTGTTGCCCGCGCGCACTGCGCATGCCGCTGGAGAAAATCGGTATGTTCAAGCTCACGCCCACACTTTGGTAGTTATAATATTTCTGATCGCTGTTCAGGAAACGGAATTCTGCGTCGAACGCATTGTAACCGAAGTTGTAATTCGCCGCCAGCGTAGGAAGTGCTTTCGCTTTTTCAAGCTTCCATTCCAGGTTGCGTTGCTGCACGAAGTTCTTCCCGATAAGGTAATCGATGTTGTTATCCACCGAAAAAGAAGTACCGGTAAGGGCGGCCGCCATGTTGTTTTGCGCCAGGCTTTCGAGCTTGTCGGTCAGCGTCAAATCGTCGTTGAGGTCAATCCCCAAAGTAAGCTTCAGCATGTTCAGCGAAATCGTCCGTAGCCTTTTCACGTTGTTGAGGTTCGAGATGATTGACGCCTGCGTGATTTCCAATTGCTCGACGTTTTCTTCCTCGATCAAACCGTTCTTCAAGGTTTCGCGTGTGTCGTTCAGCGTTTTGTCGAGCGTGGTTTTGTTGCGCTCCAGAATGGCGATGCTTTCTTCGGTGAGCAACACATTTCCGTAGGCGTTGATGACCATTTCGCGCACCTCGGTGTCAGTCTTGCGCTTGTAATTCCGGTAGTATTCGAGGTAGGTTTTCGAAGCCTGCAGCGCCACGATGTACGAACCGTCGAAAATCAACTGGCTCAATGTAGCGCGTGCGTTCACGGAATGTTTAGGGCTAAAGGGCAAAGCGACGAATTCGCCTTCGGGCGCACTCGGGTCGAGAAATTGCGCCGGGATTGGGTTCAGCGGAATCTCGATATTATAGGTGTAATCTACGGCGCCGTTAATTTGCGGCAAGCCCGTGGCCGTGGTTTCCCACTTCTTTTTCTCGGCTTTTTCGATGTCGCGCCCAGAGTTGATTACGGTATAGTTGTGTTCGAGTGCATGGCTGATGGCCTGCTCCAAACTGAAACTAAAGTCCTGTTTCGGTTTGTCCTGCGCCAGCCCCAACAACGGCGACAACAGTAAGAGAATGATTAATTTTCGCATAGATTAGATTGATTTGATTTCGTTTAGTGTTGCCAATTGTTGCTCAAGTTCCGCGATGCCTTTTGGCGTAGCGATCGCGCGGATGTGGTATTCCAAAAGCGCCAGTTCGAGTTTGCTGGCATCTTTTTCAAGAATGGTCGTGGCGTTGATGTGCATGATGAGCGCATAATAAAAGAACGTACAGGTTTCAATGTCTGTTTCTTTCCTGTACAAACCTTGGGCGATGCCGCGCGAGATGTTCTGTCCAAAAAGCTGTGCACATTCCTTTTGTTCACAATCCATCAACTTGTCATGGGTTTCCGGATAGTGTTTTTTCAACTGGTACAAAGGCGACGTATCGGTAATCTGGAAAAACGTCTGGATGGTTTTCTTGATTTCGAACAACTCTTTGATCGGGTTGTAATCCTTGGCGAGGACATCGTCTATCCGCGCATTGATTCTTTGTTGGAAACTCATTGTGGTTTCATCCACAAGTTGTTCCTTGTTGCTGAAATATTTGTACAGCGTTTTCTTTGAAATGCCCATCTTGGCGGCAATGTCGTCCATCGTGATGCTTTTGAAGCCTACCGTAAGGAAGAGCTCAGCCGCTTTGTCGATGATTTTATCTTTCATGTCGGGATTTAAAAATTTCCGGCAAATGTAGAACGGAAACTTTGAACACAAAAATAGTTTCCAAAGTATTTGCAAAAATTTAACATTCGTTTTAGATGCTGATTCGTGAATGGAAACTTTCCCGTAGTCGCACGCCTTTTATATCTTAGCGAAAATTTTTTTATGCATTCCATTGCCCAATACCGCGCGGCTTTCATTGATGCGCTGGACAAATCCGTCACCGTCAAGGAACCGAGAAACCTTTACGAACCCATCGATTACATCCTGTCGCTCGGCGGAAAGCGGATGCGTCCGGTTTTGACATTGCTGTCGGCTGAAATTTTCGGTGCGCATTACAACGATGCCATGCAAGCTGCGATTGCCGTTGAGGTTTTCCATAATTTTTCACTCGTACACGATGACATCATGGACGAAGCGCCGCTGCGCCGGGGCAACGAAACCGTCCACGAAAAATGGGATTTGAATACTGGAATCCTTTCGGGCGATGCGATGCTGATCCTGGCGTACCAACATTTTGAAACCTACGAACCGGCCGTATTCCGCGAACTGGCCAAATTGTTCAGTAAAACGGCCATAAAAGTCTGCGAAGGCCAACAATGGGATGTCGATTTTGAAACCCGCAACGACGTTTCCATCGAGGAATATCTCAAGATGATCGAATACAAAACGGCGGTTTTGGTGGCGGCGGCCCTGAAAATGGGCGGCATCATCGCCAAGACATCCGAAGCGAATTGCGATGCGATTTATGATTTTGGGCGAAACCTCGGCCTGGCGTTCCAGCTTCAGGATGATTATCTGGACGCGTTCGGCAATCCGGAAACCTTCGGCAAACAAGTGGGCGGCGACATCATCGAAAATAAAAAGACCTATTTGTTCCTGAAGGCGCGCGAATTCGCCAACGGAGAAGATGCGCAAAAACTACGCGATTGGTTTGTGTCGAAACCCGAAAACCCTGACAAAAAAGTAACGTCGGTCAAATCGATTTTTGAGCGCTCGGGCGCCGCGGATGCCACTTTGGAAGCTATTAAGGATTACACATTCAAGGCGTTTGATACACTGTCCAGAATGGATATCGCAGACGACAAAAAGGCCATTTTACGGAAGTTCGGCGAAGGTTTGATGCAACGGCAAGTGTAAGGTTTTTTTAAAAAGTACGGTTTTCCCGCAGCGGTGTTTTTTGCAGAAATCGTATCTTACCTTCAGGGAAGGGGAAATGCTTTCCCAACACCAAAGCTGCTGGCTGCACGTGCGGAAAACCCGTACAAAAAGTTAACATCCGCCGCACAATTATCCATAATCAATTATATGTATGTTGCCCCAAAAAATACCGACTTACTCCTGAGCGAAGCTTCGCAGGAAAACCTCTACGCCAAACTGCTGGAGCAACTCAACAAGGATTTTAACCTCGCCAACGAACCCGTGGATTTTCCGGCCAGTACGTCGCCGGAAGAATTGAAAGTCCAGTTGCATGAAAAAATTTACCGGCTGATCCACTACAAATTCGCCGAGTATCTGAATCTTCTTTACATCATCGACGTGCCGGAGCAGCAAGTAAAAGCACTCGACGGCTCAGACATTTTGGCTTTGTCCAAGGAAGTGTCGTTCCTGATCTTGAAACGGGAATGGCAGAAAGTGTGGTTCCGCAACAAATTCTAATACATCGGGCGCGTTCCGTAAAAGGCTATTTTCCGGAAAGTTCGGCGATAACCTTTTTCCCGTTTTCGTTGGTTGGGTCGAGTTCAACAGACTTTTTGTAGTTCACCAGCGCCAGTTTTTTGTTGCCGGCCTTGAGGTACGCTTCGCCCAAACTGTCATAAACATTGCCCGATTTCGGGAAGGCTTCCACATTGAGTTTAAACATTTCGATGGCTTCGGCTGTTTTTCCGGACATCAGCAATTGGTAGCCCGCGGCATTGATTTCACCTTCTTTCAAGCTGTAGCCGTCAGCATTTTTCAAAGCCTTGAATTGCGCCAATCCGGCTGCCAAACCTTTTTCATTGATGGTGGCGTAGACCGTTTTGGCCAGTGATTTCTTCGGCATTTCAAACGGTTTTCCGTACAGGATGTTCCGGATGGCGATGTTCATTTCGTCAAGCGGGGCACCGCCAGTATTGTTGAGCAAAACCACCAGATGCTTGTCGGTCGTAATCCTTGAAATGATCGTATTGAAACCGTTGATGCCGCCGCCGTGTTCGGTAATGCTGATGGTCGCGCCGGGTTTTATGTTGGGCAATTCGTCCAAATCCCAGCCGTAACCATAATGGCTCGATCGGGTAGCGATGTGTTTGGTGAACATCAACGTCCGTGATTTCGCCGACAATATTTTATCGGTGTACAGCGCCTGATCCCAGAGCAACAAATCTTCCACCGTCGAATACATCGAACCCGCGGCATACGGCAGGTTCATATCCAGATACGGCGCATTGATGTAACCATTGCCCGTTTTCTCGTAGCCCGACGCGCGGTTTTTCAAGATGGTTTGGTGCACGTCGAACCCGGTGTTGTGCATCTGCAATGGCGTAAAAATGTTTTCCTGCAGGCAGGTTGCATAGTTTTTTCCGGTCACTTTTTCGATGATGTAACCCAGAAGGAAATACCCTGAATTGCAGTAAGCGAATTTTTCGCCGGGCATAAATTCCAACGGCAGGTAACAGAAAAGTTTCACGAAATCGGCCGGGCTGTAATAATCGCGGCTTGTTTCGTTGAAGAAATTCGGGAAATCGGTATAGCTCGGAATGCCTGAGGAATGCGTCAGCAAATGATGGATCGTAATCTTATCGCCGGCCGTTTCGGGGTAATTCGGCAGGTATTTCGTGATGGGCGTGTGGAGATCCAATTTTCCTTGTTCCACCAACTGCAAAATCAGCACGGCGGTAAATTGTTTCGTGACGGAACCCAGCCGGTGTTTGGTGTCGGGCGCATTCGGGATATCCCATTCCATATTGGCCATCCCGAAGCCTTTCTTGAAAATGGGCGTGCCGTTTTCGGCGACCAATGCCGAGCCGTTAAACATGCCATATTCGTTGTAACGCGAAATGAGTTGGTCAATTTGTTCGGCTTTGGTTTGCGATTGAACCCTTGCCAATGAAGCCAGCAGAAAGAAAACGGCCAACGAAAAATGCAGGAAGTTTTTAGATGTCATGATGATTGGTTTTTTTGATGAATGATTTAAATACAACGACATGTCCGGGAACCAAAGTTAGCCAGTCTGGCCAGGTCAGAAAAACACCCGCACAAACGGCATAAACGGTTCGTAGTACACACTTTTGTCGCGGTCGAAAAGCAGGTTGTAGCGCACGCCAAAGGTCACGTTTTCTGCCCGGTAACCCGCGCCGAGGAAAAGTGCTGTGTTCCAGAAATTGTCGGTGAATTCCGGCTCGTCGGGGTAGGAGAAAGTGGTGTTCACGCGCACTTGCTCGAGTTCCAGTGACAGCTGGAGTTCTTCGATCACGTTGAACAAACCCATGACGCTGCCGCCGTAAATCCAGGATTTGTAGTTGCTCAGGTTGTTGTCCAGCGGATTGTAATCGCCATCCACTTTTACATAACTCGCCTGCAAACCAAGGCCAACGCCGAAATATTTGTTGACCTCGTACATCGCGCCCGGCGACAGCGAAAAATTGGAATAGTCGCTCCCGAAAGCCGCTCCGAAACCGCCGCCGAAATGCACACGCTCCCAGAACTCGTTTTTGGGTTTTACGCGCAACGAATCCTGCGCCCAAACCGCGGTTGTCAAAATCAAAATACAGCACGACAAAAGCACAGATTTTTTGCAGATTTTCATGGCGTTTTCACGATTGATTTCCAGATGCATAAAAGTATCTAAAAATAAATGTAAATAAATTCAATTGTCGTACTTTTGCGTGACTATTTAACAACGCACCCAGAACTTTCACAAAATCATGGATAGGTTTTCCTTCTTAAATGCAGCCCATACCGATTTTTTTGCCGAATTATACGACCAATACCTTGAAAATCCAGACAGTGTAGAACCGAGTTGGAGAAGTTTTTTCCAAGGGTTTGACTTTGGGTCTTCATTCTCCGGACAGGTTGACAACGCACTGATTGCCGATGCGGTTTCTTCCGTAGACGTTTCGCAATTGTCCGACAAACTGCAGAAGGAATTCAACGTCCTGAAACTCATCGATGCCTACCGTACGCGTGGGCATTTGTTCACCAAGACCAACCCGATCCGTCATCGCCGTACCTATTCGCCGACACTGGATATCGAAAATTACGGGCTGTCCGAGGCCGATTTGAATACCGTTTTCGACGCGGCCAAAGTGATGAAACTCGAACCTTGTACGCTGGCCGAAATCCTCGGACATTTGAACAAGATTTATTGCCAGTCCATCGGCGTCGAATACATGTACATCCGGAAGCCTGAAGTCATCCAATGGATTCAGGATAAGATCGGGTACAACGACAACCAACCGCGTTTTTCGCAAGACCAAAAAAAACAAATCCTGGCCAAGCTCAACGAAGCGGTTTCTTTCGAGAATTTCCTCCACACCAAATACGTGGGCCAAAAGCGTTTCTCGCTCGAAGGCGGCGAATCACTGATTCCGGGCATCGACGCGCTCATTGAAGCCGCGGCCGAACGCGGCGTGGAGCAATTCGTCATGGGCATGGCACACCGCGGCCGTCTGAACGTACTGGCGAACATCTTCGGGAAGAATACCCAGGATATTTTCTCTGAATTCGACGGAAAAGACTATGACGACGACGCGCTGTTCGACGGCGACGTAAAATACCATTTGGGCTTGACCGCAGACCGCAAATCGGCTTCCGGGAAATCCATCAACATCAACTTGGCGCCGAACCCGTCGCACCTGGAAACTGTCGGTGCGGTCATCGAAGGCATCACGCGCGCCAAGCAAGACCGCTATTACAACGGCGATTCATCGAAAGTGCTCCCGATTGCGTTGCACGGTGATGCTGCCGTAGCCGGACAAGGCATCGTGTATGAAATCGTACAGATGTCGCAACTCGACGGTTACAAAACCGGCGGAACCATCCACGTGGTCATCAACAACCAGGTCGGTTTTACCACGAACTATCTGGATGCACGTTCGTCAACCTATTGTACCGACGTGGCCAAAGTGACCTTGTCGCCGGTTCTGCACGTCAATGCAGACGACACGGAAGCCGTCGTGCATGCCATGTTGTTCGCACTCGATTACCGCATGACGTTCAAGAGCGACGTATTCATCGACTTGCTCGGTTACCGGAAATACGGCCACAACGAAGGCGACGAACCGCGTTTTACGCAGCCGCAGTTGTACAAACTCATCTCAAAACACAAGAATCCGCGCGACATTTACGCAGAGAAATTGCTTTCTGATGGCGTCATCGACGGCAGTTTCGTGAAGTCGCTTGAAGATACCTACAAAGCGAAACTCGAGGAAAACCTGGAGAAATCGCGCAAAAAGGACTTAACTGTCATCACGCCGTTCATGCAGAACGAATGGGAAGGCTTCAAACAGGCCGACGCCCAGAAGATGATGGAAAAGGTCAACACGACATTCCCGAAAAAAGGCTTGACCGAAATTGCCGAAGTCATCACGCAGTTGCCGACCGACAAGAAATTCATCAGCAAGATCACCAAGCTCATCGCCGACCGCAAAACCATGTTCGAAACCGACAAGCTGGACTGGGCCATGGGCGAACTCCTGGCATACGGCACGCTTTTGACCGAAGGTTACGACGTACGCATTTCGGGCCAAGACGTAGAGCGCGGCACGTTCTCGCACCGCCATGCCGTGGTGAAAGTAGAAGATTCCGAAGAAGAAGTCATCCTGCTCAACGAACTCAAGAATCAAAAGGGCAAGTTTTACGTGTACAACTCGCTCTTGTCTGAATACGGCGTCGTCGGGTTTGACTACGGCTATGCACTCGCAGCGCCAAAAACGCTCACGATTTGGGAAGCGCAATTCGGCGATTTTTCCAACGGTGCGCAAATCATGATTGACCAATACATTTCGGCCGCCGAAGACAAATGGAACAACCAGAACGGGCTTGTGATGTTGTTGCCGCACGGTTACGAAGGCCAGGGCGCAGAACACTCTTCGGCGCGTATGGAACGTTACCTGCAGATGTGCGCCAACGAAAACATGTACATCGCCGATTGTACCACGCCGGCCAACTTCTACCATTTGTTGCGCCGCCAGATGAAGACCGATTTCCGCAAGCCGCTCATCGTATTCACCCCGAAATCACTGCTGCGCCATCCGCTGGTGGTTTCTTCGGTTGACGAACTCGCCAACGGTACCTTCCAGGAAGTCATCGACGACAACACCGTAGACAAGAAAAAAGTAAAAACACTCGTGTTCTGCACCGGCAAATTCTATTACGATTTGCTCGCAGAGCGCGAAGCCAATGGCCGCAACGACGTCGCTTTGGTACGCATCGAACAATTGTTTCCGCTGCCGGTTGACCAATTGGAAGCCATCATTAAATCCTACCCGAACGCCGACGATTACGTCTGGGCGCAGGAAGAACCGAAAAACATGGGCGCGTACAGTTTCATGCTCATGAATTTCAACCTGGTCAAATTCCGTTGTGCGTCGCTCAAGCCATACAGCGCGCCGGCCGCCGGCAGTTATGCCCGCTCCAAAAAGCGTCACGCGTCGGCCATTGCGATGGTTTTCGATAAGGATTTATTTAATTAATTTTGGGAGCCGGGAACCTGCTGTACGCTGTATCTTTTTAAACCTTGCAGGATTTAAAAAGGATGCCGCTTCCATCAGGGCTAGGGTTCATCATAAAATTGAAGCATATTACTAAGACATAACAACCAAAGAGATCATGATTTTAGAAATGAAAGTGCCTTCACCGGGCGAGTCGATCAAAGAAGTTGAAATTGCAACATGGCTGGTGAAAGACGGCGATTACGTCGAGAAAGACCAAGCCATCGCCGAAGTAGATTCAGACAAGGCCACGCTGGAATTGCCGGCTGAAGCCAGCGGTATCATTACCCTGAAAGCCGAAGAAGGCGACGCGGTAGCCGTGGGCGCCGTCGTTTGTTTGATCGATACCGATGGCAAGCCCGCGGGCGGCGCGGCACCAAAAGCCGAAGCCAAGGCAGAAGCGCCAAAGGCCGAAGCACCAAAGGCGGAACCGAAGAAAGAAGAACCAAAAGCTGCGCCTGCGCCAACCAGCTATGCAACCGGAAGCGCTTCGCCAGCCGCCAAGAAAATATTGGCCGAGAAAAACCTTTCGGCCACAGACGTTGCAGGTACCGGAAAAGACGGCCGCATCACCAAAGAAGACGCAATGGCAGCCAATGGCAAAGCGTCTATGGGTACGCCAACCGGCGGAAGCCGTGGTGAAACCCGCACCAAACTCTCTATGTTGCGCCGCAAAGTCGCCGAGCGCTTGGTGGCCGCCAAGAACGAAACGGCCATGCTCACCACGTTCAACGAAGTCAACATGACGCCAATCAACCTGATCCGCAACGAGTACAAAGATGCGTTCAAGGCCAAACACGGCGGGCTTGGTTTGGGTTACATGTCGTTCTTCACCAAAGCGGTGACGCGCGCGTTGCAGTTGTTCCCCGATGTGAACTCCATGATCGACGGCGACCAGAAAATTTCCTATGACTTCTGCGACATCTCGGTTGCCGTTTCAGGCCCTAAAGGCTTGATGGTTCCGGTAGTGCGTAACGCCGAAAACCTGACATTCCGTGGCATTGAAGCCGAAATCAAGCGTTTGGCGATCCGTGCCCGCGAAGGCCAAATTACCGTTGATGACATGACTGGCGGTACGTTCACCATTTCAAATGGTGGCGTGTTCGGATCTATGTTGTCAACGCCAATCATCAACCCGCCGCAATCGGGTATTCTTGGCATGCACAACATCATTGAGCGCCCGATCGCCGTAAATGGCCAAGTTGAAATTCACCCGATGATGTACGTGGCCTTGTCATACGATCACCGCATCATTGACGGCCGCGAGTCGGTAGGTTTCTTGGTGGCCGTAAAAGAAGGCCTCGAAAACCCGGGCGAACTGCTCATGGGTGGCGACCCGAAAAGGGCTTTGGAATTGTAGTTTCTCCAATTATTTATAGATGAAAAATCCCGCTCTTTTGGAGCGGGATTTTTTTATCTACGTATTCACGTTTTATTCTTTGACGACGCGAATCGTTTTTTGCGTGCCCGCCGCTTTGAGCCTGACAAAGTAAACGCCATTGGCAAGTGGAGATAAATCGATTTGAATCTGCGCATGGTTTACCCTACTGTTGGCGACACGCTGTCCCAACAAAGAAAAAACTTCGAAACTTTCGATCGGTAATCCGTTTGACACGAATAAAATAGTCTTGGCCGGGTTGGGATGGCAGACCAGACTGTTGAACGCGACCCCTGCGCTAGACAAGACCGACAACGCGAGAACGGGAAATCTGTTGGTGCTTTCAGCGCCGTTGACCGTTTGCGTGGCGAAGTAAGTGGTATTGCCCTGTAGCAAGGTTGAAAGCGGCAATGGCGTGTCCGACAGCATGCGGCCGGCGCTGTCATACCACTGGATATTTTGGCCAGTCATGACCAGATTTGCGAGGGTCTGTCCGGCTGTGAAGAATTGCGGCGAATTTCCGAAAGGCGCATTAGGGGTAACAATCGAAAAGTCCTGAGTTGTTGTTCCGCAGGCGTACTGTACGGTAACCGTATAATCACCCATGGGCAAGTCGGTAAAGATGTTCGAAGAAGACCAGGTTGCACCGCCGTCTAAAGAATACTGGTAGTTTCCGTCCGGCTGGATAAGGATTGTTGCCGTTTGGTCTGAAACAGAAACTTCAACCGCGGGTGCCCCGGAAACGACATGCAGCATGAAATCGCCCACCGATATACAACCGCTCATCATGTTTTCGATGGCATAGTAAATCACTTCTCCGTCTGTCCCGTTGTATGTTGAAGGATTTAAGATGGGAAAAATACCGTTGAACGCGTCCTGCTCCGTATGAAAAAAGCCGATGACGCTAAAATCACTCTCATCCAGACCGCCCAATACAATCGCTTCGTTTGTTGACAAGTCAAAGATGGCCGTAGGGACGCTGCTGCATGCGGTGAGGTCGTTTGCCTCCGGATGTTCGAGCGCGTACGGATATACAACGCCAGTCGCTGTCATTGGGCTAATGCACCCCGGGGCAGTCACCGTTACAGTGTATGTGCCAGGCTCGGTTACGGTAAGAAATTGGCCTGTTTCATCAAGCAATCCTGACTCCAGTGAACTCCACTGATAGGTTGCGCCAGCGTATGCCGGACTCGCCCAAAGGTTGGTTATAGGGCATGGCGAAGTCCCATCACCCATTACGGTGAGCGGACAAGGGATATCACAGTTGGACGACCCAGATCCCGGTTGTCCTATATTGGTTTGCGTTATGGTAAACGTGCCAAACTGGTTGCTGAAATTGGTGACCAGTAATTTGTAAAACTCACCCGCTTGCGCATTCGGAATAGAAAAGGTTTCCGTAAGGTTATTGGAATAGCTACATGCGACCTCTGTGCCCTGATTGAGTTGTTCTGGCCCGCAAGATTGAGACGGATCAGGAAACGGTCCCCAAAGGATAAAATCTATATCCGTGGGAACGCCGCTCAAATTGGATTGCGTTAACTGGAATTCCAAGTTTCCGGCTACGGCAACTTTGATGAGAAGCCAATAAGGGTTGGGCTGTTGAAAAAGGCAGTCATAGTCTATCCCGCCTTCGGCTGTATTTACGTTAATCGTGTTGCTTAGCGTGAGGGTTCCGTTATTGAGACAGAGGGGTTCCGCCGAGACGCAACTTTGTTGGGATTTTGCACCAACGAAAAAAAGCAAGGTGAGGAAAAGGCTGTAGTAAAAATGTTTCATGCTACGGATTTTACTCCTAAAATAAAAAAATCCCACTCCAAAAGAGCGGGATTTCCAAAGTTTTTCAATGCAGGTTTACCGCGACGACACGTATTCGGTCAATTCATCAACGCTGGAGCTAAATTCAAACACGTTGTTGATCTTGAAATAATTGCTCGGCTCGGTGCAACGGTCATAAGCCGTCTTGGCGAAATCGAGCTTGCTGTCTTCAAAGTTGAAGGTACGGCAAATGTCAGCGATTTGCTGTGGGCTGAGGCAGTTGCCGCCCGCGACTTGCTTGGCGGTTTTCAGCTTTGTTTCCTCGAAATTCTGGTTCTTGATGGTGGCCAAAGCACTGTTGAAATCTGACGCCGACATGCAACGGCCGTTGTTGCAACCGCGCGGACGCGGATTGGCCGGTTCATAGTCATAGCCAGATGAATTTGTAGTTGTGGTCGTGGTTTGCGTGTGCGTCACTTGCACGTCTGGATCGTTGATCGTCATGTTGATGCCAACACCAACGCCATTGACATTTACACCGGCGTTCATGCCCACTGAATTGGTGCCTGAAGTGGTTGTCGTGGTGGTGGTTTGCGTGACCTGTCCGCGTGGTGACGGAGCAGCCGGAGCCGGAACCGGCGTGCCATAATGGATGACGTGTACGTTTGACGGCGGCAAGAAGCCCGGATCGACGTCAATCTGAGAGAAGAAATTCATCTTCATCTTGGTGGAATTGTTCTTGTCGCGCTTGATTTTATAAGTGACGTCCTTGAAAATACCGTCAACGTCGGCAATCATGAGGTTGTTCTTGGAAATGGGCTGTTTGTTGGTGTCTTCAAACAGGATTTTGGCGTTGTAATACGGCTGGTTCAGGTCTTCGACACGTAGGTTTGTTTGCGCTACGTCGTTAATTTTTTCGCCGTTCAGGATCAAAAAGAACTTGTCTCCGTCTTCTGAGAAAATGGTCAAGTGACCAAAGTTCTGGGCCAATGCGCTGCCAAGGGTAAAGAAAAGTGCGCAAGCAAAAAATAGTTTTTGTTTCATCGTGGGAATTTTGAGTTGTTCATTTTGGGTGCTAATATATTAAAAGGAATGATATTTTGACATGTGACTAATGTTAAGACAGCACTAGAATAGCCACCATATCTCCCCTAAACATCCAAACGCGAACAAAGATGGTGCCAATCGTTCTGGCCGTTGCCAGCACGCGCGTGACCTCATGATACAATCTGTGTATTACTTCAAATAAACAAAATGGTTGGCGTAGTCCACAATGGCCTTTCCGTGCATGAGCACATCGGCGCCCAGAATTCCTTTTACGGGTTTGGCTTTGTGTTCTTTTAACGCGGCGTTGACGTGTGACATATCAAAAACGATGAGGCTAAAACTTTTGTGTTGCCAACGCCCGATTTTGAGGATGTTGTCTTGCGCGATCTGGGTGAACATGCCCGTAGCGCCTGCGCCGGCTGCGCGTGTCTTGGAATGTTCGGGCGTCAGTTTGAACTGCGTCACATCCTGAAAATCGACACAACTGTTGGACGCGCCGGTATCGAGGATGAACCTGCCCTTGACGCCGTTGATGGACGCGTTTACCAACAAATGGTTGGTCTTGCTCACGGTGAAGCGTATTTTCTTGTATTTTTCCTTTTGAAGGATTTCCGGCAGGTGTGTCATCTCATTTTATTGGCCGCTAAAAGTAGGGCAAATTACCCGAAACTTTCATTTCTTTGCAATTGTTTATGACCATTACAGACACACACACGCACTTATACAGCCGTCAGTTTTCCGAAGACCGCGACCAGATGATGCAACGTGCAATCGATGCCGGCGTGACAAGATTCTTTATTCCGGCGATTGATTCGACGTACGCCGCTGCGATGTATGATTTGGAATCGAAATATCCAGACCATGTTTTCCTGATGATGGGTTTGCACCCGACGCACGTAAAAGCCGACACGATGGAAGCTGAACTTGCGTTCGTTGAAGCGGAATTTGCACGCCGAAAATTCCATGCCGTCGGGGAAATCGGGATTGATTTGTATTGGGACAAGTCAACACTTGGCATCCAGAAAGAAGCGTTCGGCAGGCAAATCAGGTTGGCCAAGCATTATGGTTTACCGATCAACATCCACGGGCGCGACGCGTTCGATGAAATATTCGACGTGTTGGAAAGCGAGCGCAGTGATGACTTGTTCGGGATTTTCCATTGTTTCAGCGGGAATAGATCGCAAGCCGAAACCGCGATTTCCCTCGGGATGAAACTCGGCATTGGCGGCGTGGTGACGTTCAAGAACGGCGGGCTCGACCAATTCTTACACGAGATCGATCTCAAAAACATCGTGCTCGAAACCGATTCGCCATATCTGGCGCCGGTGCCTTACCGCGGCAAGCGCAACGAAAGCAGTTACCTGACGCATGTGGTCTCCAAGTTGTCTGAAATCTACGGTTTATCGGAAGCCGAAATCGCGCGGATTACGACCGAAAATTCCAGAAACGTATTCGGGATTTAACAGCAAATTTGGGTTGGTTTAAGGAAAAATGTGTTAATTTGTTTCCACAAACCAAAAAACCATAGATGTCAAAGTTTGACGCCATCCGGCCCTTTTATGACGCCGAAGTGAACGATGCGATTTGTTCGTCGCTCAACCATCCGATGATGAAGGCGCTGATGAACTTTACCTTTCCGGGCGTGGATGACGACATCTGGAAAGAGCAACTGCGCCGCACGTACTCCATCCGCGATTTCCAAATCAATTTCATTTACCGCGCCCTGATGAAAGTCCTCGAGAAAACCTCGGATGGATTGACCACTTCGGGCTTTGAGAAACTGGAGAAAAACACCGCGTATCTGTTCATTTCGAACCACCGCGATATTATTCTGGACACCTCGCTCATCAACGCGAGTTTGTTTGATCATGGCTTGGTGATGACCGCATCGGCCATTGGCGACAACCTCGTGCAACGGAATTTCCTGCATACGTTATCCAAACTCAACCGCAACTTTTTGGTGCAACGCAATTTGCCGCCGCGCGAGCTATTGATGAGCTCCAAGCTGATGTCTGAATACATCTGCAGGTTGCTGCGCCGCGAAAACCGTTCGGTCTGGATTGCCCAGCGTGAAGGCCGCACCAAAGACGGCAACGACGAAACCCAGCAAGGCGTTTTGAAAATGCTTGCCATGGGCAGCGATGCCGAAAACCTGATGGATTACTTCAGGAAAATCAAAATTGTCCCGGTTTCGATTTCCTACGAATACGACCCGACTGATGCGCTCAAAATGCCGCGGTTGCTCGCCGAAGCCAAACAGGAAATCTACAAGAAAGAGAAAAACGAGGATTTCATTACACTGATGAGCGGCATCATGGGCCAGAAAAAGCGCATCCACATCCACGTGGGCGACGTGCTCAAAAATGAATTCGACGCCATTGAAACGCAGCACGACAATACCAACAAGCAAATTCAGGCGTTGGCGCAAATCATTGACGACGCGGTCCTGACGGGCTACAAGTTGTGGCCTACCAATTACATTGCGTACGATTTGCTTCACGGTACCCAAAAGTTCGCCGATAAATACACCGAAAGCGAAAAGTCGATTTTCGAGCGCCGATTGGAAATGCGGATCGATGAGAACAATCCGGTGGCCGTGCAAGGTTTCCTCGCCATGTACGCCAACCCGGTGGTGAACAAAATGAAATACGCCGATGCAAACTAAGCCAAATATCCTGCTCATTTACACCGGCGGCACGATTGGCATGATGAAGGATTTCGCAACCGGCGCGCTCAAGGCGTTCAACTTCGCGAAACTCCTCAATAAAATCCCTGAACTCAAACAGCTCGACTGCGACATCGAAACCATTTCGTTCGACCAGCCGATTGATTCCTCGAACATGAACCCGAATAAATGGGTGAAGATTGCTGAAATGATTGAATCAAATTACGAATCGTTTGACGGTTTCGTGATCTTGCATGGTTCGGATACGATGTCGTATTCGGCCTCTGCGCTGAGTTTCATGCTCGAAAACCTGGACAAACCCGTCGTGTTTACCGGTTCGCAGTTGCCCATCGGCGATTTGCGTACCGACGCCAAGGAAAACCTCATTACGGCCATCCAGATTGCCTCGATCCAGAAAGACAACAAGCCCGTAATCAGGGAAGTTTGCCTGTATTTTGAATACAAATTGTATCGCGGCAACCGCACGACAAAAATCAACGCCGAACATTTCAACGCGTTCACATCGTCCAACTATCCGCCGCTGGCCGAATCGGGTGTGCATCTGAAAATCAACCATGAATATTTGTTCGGGAAAAAGCCGTCGGGTTCGCTCATTGTCCATAAGGAAATGGACGACAACGTGGCCATCATCAAACTTTTTCCGGGCATTAACGATGCGGTGCTGAAAGCGATCCTTGGCATCCCGAACCTGAAAGGCGTAGTGTTGGAAACTTATGGCGCAGGCAACGCACCTACCGAAGATTGGTTCGTGACGGCCATCGGCGATGCCGTAAAAAACGGCTTGCACATCGTAAATGTGACGCAGTGCGCGGGCGGAAGCGTGAATATGGGCCAATACGAAACCAGTACGAAACTGCGTGAATTCGGGATCATTTCCGGCAAGGACATCACGACCGAAGCCGCCATCACCAAACTGATGTATTTGCTCGGACACAACGTTTCGGCGCACGAGTTCAAGACGGTTTTCGAGACACCGCTGCGGGGCGAAATTTCCTGATATGCCATTGACTACTTTCCATAAAACCCGTTTGGCGCCCACACCGAGCGGCTTTTTGCACATCGGGAATGCTTACTCTTTTGCGCTCACGGCTGCATTGGCCCAGCAAACCGGCGCATCCATCGTGTTGCGCATCGACGACATGGACCGCGAACGCGTGCATCCGGAATATGTGGACGACATTTTCGACACCGTGAATTTCCTGGACATTCCTTGGCACGAAGGCCCAAAAGACGCAGCGGATTTCGAGACACATTTCTCGCAACGCCACCGCTTGCCGCTGTATGAAAAAGCATTGGAGCGCTTGGTTGCTACCGGATTGGTTTACGCCTGCGATTGTTCGCGGAAGCAAATCAGTGAACAATACGGCGGCGTTTATCCGGGCACTTGCCGCCGCAAGGGAATTCCGCTTGATACACCAGACGTTTCGTGGCGCATCGATACAGAGAATGCCGCTTCCATAGGCGTAAAGCAACTCGACGGCAGTTTTGTTTATACGGTGCTTCCGCCGGAGATGCAACATTTTGTGGTTCGGAAAAAAGACGGTTTCCCGGCGTATCAGCTCACATCGTTGGTGGACGATTTGTATTTCGGGATAGACTTAATCGTACGCGGCGAAGACCTTTTTCCATCGACATTGGCGCAGTTGTTTTTGGCCGCACTTCTACGGGAAGACAAATTTCTGGGCGTCACATTTTACCATCACGGATTGCTTAAGGATGGCGATCGGAAATTGTCGAAGTCGGCGGGTGACGGGTCGATAAGGCATTTGCGGAAGTCTGGTTACAATTCGAAAGAAGTTTACGGGATGATTGGCCGCCAAGTGGACGGCATATTGACGCATTGGCGCGATTTCGAGCAAATAAATCCTTGATTGATGCGGAAAATTTAATCGCATCGGCTTTCAAAAATCAGTTTTTTTTGTGTTCTTTGCACCCGAACTAGAGAGGTGTCCGAGTGGTTGAAGGAGCAAGCCTGGAAAGTTTGTATGTGGGTAACTGCATCGAGGGTTCGAATCCCTTCCTCTCTGCATTAGAATGCGCTTCGTGAGAAGCGCATTTTTCATGCTGACAAACGCGGAAAGCCCAAAGCTTTCCTAAGTTTGGCAGTATGAACAATGCTGGCCGCTGATAGGCGGCGCATGCGTGATGACAGAATCCCCACTCCGGGATCATGCAATAATCCCTGACGCGGTTTGGCAGCGTGAAAAATGAGAGCCGCTGATAGGCGGCGCATGCGATGACAGATTCTCCCATTGGGAATCATGCAATAATCCCTTGCTAACTTTTGGCGAGTGAGAAATGCAAACCGCAGATAAGGCCGCGAATTTGCGACGACAGACGCTCATTTCGGCAGCATACAATGATCCGCTGTTACGCCGAAACGGTACCGATTCCCGCCAACAATTCTTCCAACACTTCCACTTCCACGTGATCCATCACGACGATTTTGTACCATTGATTGCCGCCGCCGTGCTTTTCGGGAACGAGTTGGAAACGAGAGGCAAGTTCGGGACTGACGAATTCGGCGTTGAGGGTGACGATGTTCATGAACGGCTCACGGAAATAGCCCACGCTAAGTTCGTTCAATTGTTTGCAAAGCCAGTCGGTACGCATCTGCAATACCTTGACCTTCTCGAACCAGCCGTTGTAGCCGTAGGCTTTCAGGATCATCCAGACCGCGATGACATTGGCACCCGAGCGGCTGCCGCAAAGCGTCAAATCTAATCCTTCCACGTAGCTTGCATCTTCGGTAAGGACGTTTTCGATCAAGCCATTTCGGCAAAGAAAAATCCCTGTTCCGTATGGCGCCTGCAACATTTTGTGGGCATCGACGGTCATCGAGGAAATGTCCGGGTTGGTAAAATTCAACGTGCTGTCCTCGTTGAGAAACGGATAGATGAAACCACCGTATGCCGCGTCGATATGCAGAAAAAAAGGCAAATTCCGTTGTTTCAGCGCTTCGGTATACACCAACGGATCGTCCACAGAACCGAACATCGTCGTGCCCATGTTGGCCACCACGATGAAGTACTTTTTCCCGTTCCGGATGGCCTGCTCCAGCAAGTTTATATAGGCGGGCGTATCGATGGCGCGCGTGTGGAAATCAACCGGTACTTTGATAAAGTCAACCATCAATAGGTTTGAACCTTTTGCGATGGAATAGTGCGTGTCTTCGGAAGTGATGATGGCAATTTCGTCGAGTCTGGCTGCGTGTTTCTTCAGGAAAATATTCCGGTAAATCCAGAGCGCCTGAATGTTGGCCTCAGTACCGCCGGCCGCAATGTAACCGTCGTAGCTGTTTTCCTCGGCCTTGAAGATGGTTTCGGCAACGATAGATAGTGCATCCCGCTCGATGCGTTGCGTACCGCTGAAGGCGTGTTCAGATTTGCCCACGGTATGGCAACCGATGTGATTGGGGTTGGCCACGTAGGCCGAGAGCAGCGGTGCATCTTTCAGGAATGGCGCGTCGTGGAATACTTTTGTGTCGAGCCGGGACACCGGGTAACCCAGCGCGTAACTGCCGTCGTTGAAATTCACATTTTCGGCCAACGCTTTCAGGATGTGGCGTTGCGCTTTTTCTGGCCTGCTTTTCTTCCAGTCTTTCATCGAAAATTTTTCGCAAAAATCCGGCTATTTAACTTCCGCCGATATGACTCTTGTCATATTTACCCGCGGTGCTTCGGGATATTTTTGCAGTCCTATTTCCCAGATTTTCCAGTTATGACGCCACTCCAACAGGCCATACGGCAATTGAAACTTGAAAAGGATGCAGTCATTCTTGCGCATTATTATCAGGAAGAAGCCATCCAGGAAGTGGCCGATTTCATTGGTGACAGTCTGGCGCTGGCGCAGCAGGCCAAGCGCTGCACGCAATCGATTATCGTTTTTGCGGGCGTGCATTTCATGGCCGAAACCGCAAAAATCCTCAATCCCGAAAAGAAAGTGCTGTTGCCCGATTTGAACGCAGGTTGTTCCCTGGCCGATTCCTGTCCGCAGGACACATTCGCAGATTTCATCGCACGGCATCCGGGCCATGTCGTGGTCACCTATATCAACTGTTCCGCGGAGATCAAGGCATTGAGCGACTATGTTTGCACGTCTTCCAACGCGGCGACAATCATCGGATCCATCCCAAAAGACCAACCCATTATTTTTGCGCCTGACCGCAATCTCGGGAAATACCTGAACACCATTACTGGAAGAAATATGTTGCTTTGGGACGGTTCATGCGTTGTCCACGAAGCGTTTTCTTTCGACAAGTTGATGGAACTGCACCGCCAGCATCCAGGCGCGCAGATCATCGCGCACCCCGAATCGGAAACGCACATCCTGGAAACGGCCAGCTATATCGGCTCAACCGCCGGAATGATCAATTACGTGAAAAAAAGTCCGCACGACAAATTCATCATTGCCACCGAAGCCGGGATTTTGTACAAGATGCAACTGCAAGTGCCGCACAAGACGCTAATTCCTGCGCCGGCCGTGGAAGACAACACTTGTGCGTGCAGCGAGTGTGCCTACATGAAGGTCAATACGCTACAGAAATTGCACGACTGCCTGCTGCATGAAACGCCCGAAGTAACCATTGCGGAAGGCTTGCGCCACCGTGCTTTGCAACCCGTTGAACGCATGCTTCAGTTGTCCTGATGAACAAGGCAGATTATCTTATCATCGGCTCCGGGATTGCCGGACTGACCTTGGCCATTCGGCTGGCCGAACGTTTCCCTGACCGCGCCATCGTCATCGTCACCAAAGCCAACGAGGAAGACTCCAACACCCAATACGCACAAGGCGGTATTGCCATTGTGCTCGACGACACCACCGATTCATACGAAAAACACATCCGCGACACGCTCATTTGCGGCGATGGCTTATGCGATGAATCCGTGGTGCGAATGGTAGTGACCGACGGCCCGAAACGCTTCCGGGAATTGCTGGATTGGGGCGCCAGATTTGACCGTGGTGGTTACGGCCATTTTGATTTGGGCAAGGAAGGCGGACACAGCGAAAGCCGCGTGTTGCATCATAAAGACCAAACCGGTGCCGAGATCGAGCGCGCCATTTTGGCCAAAGTGAGGCAACTGGAAAACATTACCGTGCTCGATCACTTTTTTGCAGTCGACGTCGTGATGTGTGACGGCTCTTGTATTGGCGTAACAGTATTGCATGAAAAAACGTCGGAACTGGTGCAGCTATATGCCGGATTTACGATTCTGGCCACCGGCGGCATCGGGCAAGTGTACGGCCACACGACCAATCCTTTGATTGCGACCGGCGACGGCGTGGCGATGGCGCATCGGGCAAACGCCCAAATCCTCGATATGGAATTCATCCAGTTCCATCCCACGGCATTCTACGAAAAGAAGGCAGGCGCGGCATTTTTGATTTCGGAGGCGGTGCGTGGTTTCGGGGCATTGCTCAAGACCAAAGAAGGTCGGCGGTTCATGCCGGATTATGATAGCCGGGGCGAATTGGCCTCACGCGATATCGTCTCGCAAAGCATCCACGCCGAACTCGAGAAAACGGGCGACGATTGTGTCTATCTCGATTGCACGCATCTTAACCACGAAAAATTCATGGCACATTTCCCGATGATCCATCGCTATTGCATGGATCACGGCGTGGATATCCGCAAAGACTGGATTCCGGTGCTTCCGGCGCAACATTATTTGTGCGGCGGCATTGTCGTGGATGAGCACGGAAGAACGTCCATCGACGGTTTGCTGGCTTGCGGGGAATGTTCACGGACAGGGCTGCACGGCGCCAACCGGCTGGCTTCAAACTCCTTGTTGGAAGCGCTGGTCTATTCGCACCAGATCTACGCATATCTCGAACGGCAAATGCCAAAACCATATGGCGTTCCACCGAAAACAACCCGCATTGCAAAACCAACCGTCAATGCATTGTTCGTAACCGGATACCGTAGAAAACTGCATGAGCTGATGCTTCGGCACGTGGGCATCGTCCGCAGGGATTCGGGGTTGGCGCTGGCAGCGAACAGCATTGCCCAATGGGAAAAGGAAATTACATCGCTTATCAGCACGCACGCGCCATCGGTGGCTTTATACGAAACCCTGAACATGTTGCAAGTGGCCGGACTGATTGTGTCGGCATCGAGGGAAAGGACCGAAAACCGAGGCGGCTTCGTGAAAATATCCTGAAGCGGCCACGCGAAATTTGCTTTTTTGCGCCGCGACAAAACAGTTGTTTTTTGTACCTTCGCCCAAAACCACACCATGCGGCAGCTGCTTTTTTTAGTTTGTTTCTTCACGGCTTTTACCGGCTTTGCGCAAGATTCTTTGTTGGTGGCTGCGCCGAAGAAAGAAGAACCGAATTTCGCCGCGCTCGATTCGTTGTATCGCGAAGACCAATTCTACATCGGGTTTACCTACAATATTTTGCAGAACAGGCCGGATGGTTTCAAGCAAAAAAAGTTCTCGTCAGGGTACAGTTTCGGGTTTTTGCGCGATATGCCCATCAACAAGTCGCGCACTTGGGCCATCGCGGTTGGGTTAGGGTATGCCATCAGCAACCTGAATCAAAACCTGACCATTATCGAAAACAGCGGCGATTACCAATACAGCCTGCTGCCGTCCGATCTGGCTTATGACAAGAACAAGCTCATCCTGAATTACGCGGAATTGCCTTTGGAGATCCGATGGCGCACGTCGACACCTGCCACGCACAAATTCTGGCGCGTGTATACCGGTTTTAAGTTTAGTTATCTGGTGTTCAGCAAATACAAATTCAGGAACGGCGGCGACAAGTATACCGTGAACGGCATCGATGACATTGACCGCATCCAGTATGGTATGTACCTGGCCACCGGATTCAACACCTGGAACCTGAATATCTATTACGGTTTCAACCCGATTTTCAAGTCGGCATCGCTCGATGGCAATGACTTGAATGTACACACGCTCAATATCGGGTTGATGTTTTACATCTTATAGCCACAAAAACCAAAACCCGACCTGCGGCAACAGGCCACATGAAAATCCGAGGATCAATTCCTTGAAATCGTGGGCTTTCATCTCCAGTCGTGACGAAGCCGTCAATCCCGTAACCAACAATAGGAAAACCACCAACCAGACCGCATTGCGTTGCGCATGGATACTCAACCCGATCACAAACAACAACATCGCCGCCATCGCCGCCATATGCAAACTTACCCTGATTTGCGCGAGGGCGAAACCCAGACAAGCTGCCGATGTCACGAGTGCGCCCAAAAAGAAAAAGAACAATTCCGGGACGCGGTGCGGCGAGATGCTTTGCCAGAGCAACAACAAAATGAGTAAGGTTTGCAACAGCAACGGAACGCGCCGTTGCCGCACATCGGCGAGCATGACAGAATCGGCCTTTCCGGCGGTTTTCAGCAGAAAGTAAAATGCCATCGGAATCAGTATCGTGACGATGATGACCTGTACGATCAAAAGGAAAATCTCAGCCGGGAAAATATACGTTTTACGCAACACGAAAAAGCAAACCGTCGTGTACAGTGGAATGAACAGCGGGTGGAACAAGTAGGAAAAAAAAGCGAGAAATCTGTTCAAAGTTCAAAGTTCAAGGTTCAAGGAATGGGTCTCGCAATTGAAATTCACGCTAAATCTTCTTCCGCATCCGCGCCACCGGAATCTCGAGTTGTTCGCGGTATTTCGCAATCGTGCGACGTGCAATGGGGTAGCCTTTTTCCTTGAGGATTTCCATGAGTTCTTCGTCCGGTAACGGTTTGCGTTTGTCTTCGGCGTCGATCACATCGCGCAGGATTTTCTTGATTTCCAGGGTCGATACTTCTTCGCCTTGGTCGTTGAGCATGCCTTCCGAAAAGAACTCCTTGATGAGCTTGGTGCCGTACGGCGTATCGACATATTTGCTGTTGGCCACGCGCGAAATCGTGGAAATGTCCAACCCGACGATGTCGGCGATGTCTTTCAGGATCATCGGTTTGAGTTTCGTTTCGTCGCCGGTCAAGAAGAAGCCTTCCTGGAAATGCATGATGGCGTTCATGGTCACGAACAGCGTTTCTTGGCGTTGCTTGATGGCGTCGATGAACCACTTGGCCGAATCGAGTTTCTGCTTGATGAACATCACCGCGTCTTTCTGCGCCTGTGACTTTTCCCGCGAATCCTTATAGGTCTGCATCATGTCTTTGTAGTCACGCGAGACATGCAACGTAGGCGCGTTGCGGCCGTTGAGCGTGAGTTCGAGTTCGCCGTCCACGACACGGATGGTAAAATCAGGCACGACGTGTTCAATCAATCGTGTACTGCCCGCAAAGGAATTTCCGGGTTTTGGGTTGAGCTTCTCGATTTCGTCTATGGCTTTCTTGAGCTGTTCGAGCGAAATCCCGTACTTGCCCTGAAGTTTGTCGTAGTGTTTCTTGGTGAACGCATCGAACTGGTTTTCCAAAATGTCGAGCGCCAACCCGACAGATTCCGTCGGGGTTTTGTGCTTGAGTTGCAGCACCAGACATTCCTGCAAATCACGCGCGCCCACACCGGCCGGTTCCAGCTCATGGACGATGTGCAGGATTTTTTCCACGGTTTTCTCGTCGGTGTAAATGCCTTGCGTGAAGGCCATGTCGTCCACCAGATCGGTCAGGCTGCGGCGCAAATAGCCCATGTCATCAATGCTGCCTACGAGGAATTCGGCGATGTCGCGTTCTTCGTCCGTCAGGATAAACGTGTGCAATTGGTTCAACAAATCCTGGTGGAAAGACGTTCCGGCGGCCAGTGGTGTTTCGCGCTGTTCTTCGTCGGAATAATTGTTTGCCGAATATTTGTAGTCCGGCGTTTCGTCGTCGCTGAGGTATTCGTCGATGTTGATTTCGTCGGCCTCGATACTGTCGTTGTCGTCATCGAAATCTTCTTCATTGTCGAACTCGTCCTTTTCGTATTCTTCCTCCTCTTCCTTACCGGATTCCAGTGCCGGATTTTCGTTCATCTCTTCCTTGATGCGTTGCTCGAAGGCTTGCGTAGGCAACTGGATCAGCTTCATGAGCTGGATTTGCTGCGGAGATAATTTCTGCGAAAGTTTGAGGTTGAGCGATTGCCTGAGCATAATTCCTAATGGCTATTAATGCTCAAATTTACAGAATTTGGAACTATTTTTTTGCGTCTCGGGCAATAAAATGCACCGTGGCCGAATGGAAATGTTACGGCCAACAGCGTCAGGGATATAAAGGGGTTTTGGCTTATTCAATCGCCTTGACTACGGCCTTCTCCGCTTCTTTCCGGCTACCGTCAAAGCCATCTACGCCGGAAACCGTCGTGTATTTCAAGACATATTTCTTGCCCGGGTTGAGCCTTTGGTAAACACTCTGGCACATCAGCGTGGCTTCGTGGAAACCGCAGAGGATGAGCTTGAGTTTTCCCGGATACGTGTTCACATCACCAATGGCATAAATGCCCGGAATGTTGGTTTGGTAATCCAAGGAATTGTCTACTTTGATGGCGTTCTTTTCAATCTCCAAACCCCAGTCTGCAATGGGGCCGAGTTTGGGAGAAAGCCCGAAGAGCGGAATGAAATAATCGGTTTCGATGCGTTCGGTTGCACCTTCTTTGTCGATGTCAACCCATTGTAGATGGCCGTCGCCGCCAAGTGCAACCGCCTCACCGGGCGTAACCAGACGGATTTTGCCCAGCGATTTCAGTTCCTGCACTTTTTCTACAGAATCGAGCGCGCCGCGGAATTCATTTCTTCTGTGGATGAGCGTGACTTCTGAGGCAACGTTGGCCAGGAAAATAGACCAATCCAGCGCCGAGTCGCCGCCGCCGGCAATGAGCACGCGTTTGTTGCGGAATTGCTCCGGATTCTTGACGAAATAGTTGACGCCTTTGTCCTCGAAATTCTCAATGCCTGCAATCAACGGTTTGCGCGGTTCGAAACTGCCCAGCCCGCCGGCAATGGCGATGGCTTTGGCCTTGTGTTTCGTGCCTTTATCTGAGGTGACGATGAATGATCCGTCGTCGAGTTTATCGATGGTTTCGGCGCGCTCGCCCAAGGTGAAACCAGGTTGGAACTGCTTGATTTGTTCCATGAGGTTGTTGACCAAATCGCCGGCCAGGACTTCGGGAAAACCGGGAATATCGAAAATGGGCTTCTTCGGGTAGAGTTCTGCGAGCTGGCCGCCGGGTTGCGGCAAGGCGTCGATAATGTGGCATTTGAGTTTGAGCAAGCCGGCCTCGAAGACCGCGAAAAGCCCGGTTGGCCCGGCGCCGATAATGAGGATATCTGTTTCGATCATAAGATGATTTTTGTAAACCGCCACAAATTTCGGTTGGCGGCGGACAAGTGTAAATGATGGTTGTCAGGCCCGCGTTAGGGATGGAAGCTTTGTCTAAGCTCTTTGCGAGACCTCTGAGGTTTAAGTGCGTTTTATACCGTTCTGTTACGGTTCTGCTTCAAAACCTCAGAGGTCTGCAAAAGCGAGTGCGGACAGCCCGGCCCGCAGGGAAACGCCCAAATCTAAGCGACGTTGGTTACGGTTTCTATCTGTGGCGCGAACTTCTTGATGGTGGTTTCTACGCCGGCCTTCAAGGTCATTTTGTTGATGCTGCACGCATTGCACGCGCCTTCCAGCCGCACCTTGACGTGTTTGTCGTCTTCGATGCCGATGAGCGTGATGTCGCCGCCGTCTGAATTCAGGAAGGGCCGGATTTCATCGAGTGCCAGCATTACGTTGTGTTTTAGTTCTTCGGTATTCATTTCAAATTCCAAATTAATTTGCTTTTACTGCAGAACATCCGGCCATGGTGGTGATCTTGATGGCTTCGGTTGGCGGCAGGCTTTGGTTGCGCAACACGGTTTGTTCGACGACGTTGCGCGTGATTTCGGTAAAAATATCGGCAATTGGAGCGCCGTCCTGCATCGCGGCCGGACGGCCAAAATCACCGGCTTCGCGCACGGACTGTACGATTGGGACTTCGCCCAAGAAAGGCACTTCGAGGTCTGCGGCGAGATTCTTGGCGCCTTCGCGACCGAAGATGTAATATTTGTTTTGCGGCAACTCGGCCGGGGTAAAATAGGCCATGTTCTCGATGATGCCCAACACCGGAACGTTGATGGCTTCGGAGAGGAACATCGAAACGCCTTTCTTGGCATCGGCGAGCGCGACGGCTTGCGGTGTAGAAACGACGACCGCGCCCGTAATCGGCAACGACTGCATAATGGACAAATGGATGTCACCGGTACCCGGCGGCAGGTCGATGAGCATGAAATCGAGTTCGCCCCAATCTGCATCGAAAATCATCTGGTTCAAGGCTTTTGATGCCATCGGGCCGCGCCAGATGACCGCTTGGCTTGGTGCGGTGAAAAATCCGATGGACAAAATCTTGACTTCGTAACTTTCGATCGGTTTCATCTTGGATTTTCCCTCGACGTTCACCGAAATGGGTTTTTCGTTTTCTACATCGAACATTATCGGCATCGACGGACCGTAAATATCGGCATCGAGTACACCGACTGAAAAGCCCATTTTGGCCAGGCTTACCGCGAGGTTTGCCGTGACGGTTGATTTCCCGACGCCGCCTTTTCCGGAGGCAACGGCGATGATGTTCTTGATTCCCGGAATAGATTTCCCTTTAACTTCGGGTTTTTCGGGCGTTTCCACCTTGACGTTGACTTTTACTTTGGCATCGGCAGAAATGTGTTCGTGGATGCATTTGACGATGTCTTCTTCGGCGCGTTTGCGAATGTGCATGGCCGGGCTGGAAATCACCAAATCCACGACGACTTCATCGCCAAAAGTCAGTACGTTGGCGACCGCGCCGCTTTCGACCATATTTTTTCCCTCGCCGGCCACCGAAATGGATTCAAGCGCCTTGAGGATTTCTTTTCTATCGAGTTTCATGAATGTCTTATTAAGACTAAATTTAGATTGCAAAGATAGGGAGCAATTGATAATTGGCAATGGATAATTGACAATTGCTGATTGAATTTGGCGATACGATATAGGGAAATCTGATTTGCGATATTTGCGAAGATTAGTCGGGCTTCCAGAAATGCTTGTCTAAGTTGACGATTTGATTGTCTTTGATGACAACGCCTTCGCTTTCCAGCAGCTGTTGCATCAAATTCGTGCCGTCAAAATGGTGCTTGCCGGTGAGTACGCCCATGCGGTTGACGACGCGGTGCGCCGGAACATCTTCGGGGCAATTGTTCATGGCCCAGCCTACCATACGGGCCGATCCGCGCGAAGCCAAGAATTCTGCAATGGCGCCGTATGACGTGACTTTCCCGTACGGAATACGCCGTGCAACGTCATACACTTTCTGGAAAAAACTGTCCTGATCTTTTGCCATTACCAGTAGTAATTTACCACATTGACAATCGTGATCACGCTCACAATGGCCGTGATCGTACCGATGATGTAGTTCATGTTGCGCAGGATGAACACGGTGCGCTTTTCCATTTTCTTGAAGAAGGCGATGTAGCAGTAAAATGCGAAGAAAGCGCCGAGTCCTGAACCGAGCACGAACGTCCAGACGAACAAATCCTCAAACGAAAAATATTGGTATGAGGCCAGCGTAACGCTGATGAACACGTAAAACGGAATCGGGAAAAAGTTGAGCGCCGAAAGCAGCATCCCAAAAAAGAACCTGCTTTTCTTGCTGTGGAATTTGACTTTGGTTTCTTCGACATCGGGTTTTTTACCCTGCCAGAAAAAGAAAATCGTCAACGACATGAAAATGCCCAGCCCGATTTCGCGCAACAACACCAACACATCGGGGTTCCGGTCAATGAAACGGGCAAAAACCACGGCGATATACGTTTGGAAAAGCACCACCAGCGTAGCGCCGGCAGCGAAAATCAAGGCTTGCGTACGGCCTTCCTTCAGGCTCACTTTGGCAGCCGTCATGTTGATCAGGCCTGGCGGCGTAATCCCGAGCGATGCGGTAAAGAAACCCAGGATTAACGGCAGCACATAACCCATCTCAATTTATTTTGAACCTAATATACGTAATTGGCTTGTTAACTTCCAAATATTGTTTTTCATAAAACGTCTGGATGCCAATCACTTCGGCCGGCGCGCCTTCGTTTCGGTAGATGTTGTGGTTGGCGTATTGGATGTCGTGACCCGAACCCTGGAGCAGCCCGAGCGTATAGCCGTGCATGAATTCACTGTCGGTTTTTAGATGGACAACGCCTTCTGGCTTGAGGATTTTTTTGTAGCGTGCCAAAAACTCCGGATTGGTCATGCGGTGTTTGGTGCGTTTGTATTTGATTTGCGGATCGGGGAACGTGATCCAGATTTCATCGACTTCACCCTCGGCAAACAAATGGTCGATGAGTTCGATTTGCGTCCTTAAGAATGCAGCATTCTTGATTCCGGATTCGATGGCCGTTTTTGCACCGCGCCAGAAACGTGAACCCTTGATGTCAACCCCGATGAAGTTTTTGTTCGGATAACGTTCGGCCAAACCGACCGTGTATTCGCCTTTGCCGCAGCCCAATTCCAACACGACCGGATTGTCGTTCTTGAAGAAGTCATTGCGCCATTTTCCTTTGAGTGCGAAATTCCCGCTTACGGCCTCGTCGCGCGTGGGTTGGATGACATTTGCGAAAGTTTCGTTTTCCCGGAATCGCTTGAGTTTGTTCTTGCTGCCCACTTTTTTTAAAATTTTCGCAAACTTAAGGAAATATACGGTAAGGGAAATGTTTTTATCTTCGCCCAAATGCCAGAACTCCCGATTCAGAAAAATATCCTCGTGGCACCGCTCAACTGGGGTTTGGGCCACGCCACGCGTTGTATTCCTATCATCCGCGCTTTGGAAGCCAACGGATACACGCCCATTTTGGCTTCGGACGGCGCCGCCTTGCAACTCTTGAAAAGGGAATTCCCGAAATTGCTCGCGCTGGAATTGCCGTCGTACCAAATTGAATATCCACGGGAAGGCAAACACTTCAAATGGAAAATGCTCCAGAACCTACCGAAGATGATGGAAGCCGTGTCTGGCGAAAAGAAAATCGTCAAGCAGTGGGTGAAGCAATACAACCTTTGGGGTATTATTTCAGACAACCGGTTGGGCGTGGTGTCCAAGAAAGTGCCGTCGGTGTTCATTACGCACCAACTCAACGTGCTCACCGGAAATACGACTTGGCTCACCGGGAAACTGCACCGGATGATCATCGAAAAATTCACTGAATGTTGGATTCCGGATGTGGACGATTTCATCAACCTGTCGGGCAAACTCGGGCATTTGAAGGACGCCGACGATTTGCACCTGAAATACATCGGGCCGCTCAGCCGCTTTGAGCCAATGGCGTTGCCCGCGAAATACGATTTGATGGTGATGCTTTCGGGCCCGGAACCGCAGCGCGGCATGCTTCAGGAGCAACTCGAGCGCGAAGTCATGCAGTTTGATGGGAAAGTGGTTTTCGTGAAAGGCGTCATGGAAGCCGAGCAGAAGAAAATCCAGTTGGGCAACGTGACGTACTACAATTTCATGACGTCATCTGAACTGGAAAAAACCGTCAACGAAAGCAAACTCGTGCTGTGCCGTTCTGGCTACACGACCGTCATGGACTTGGCGAAATTGGGGAAGAAAGCGTTTTTCATCCCGACGCCCGGCCAGTATGAACAGGAATACCTGGCGCGGAAATTCAAGAAAGAAGGCTTGGTGCCATACGCCAAACAAGAACATTTCCGGTTGGAAAAACTCACCGAAGTGGACTTGTACAAAGGCTTGCCGCACATCCCGGAAAAAATCCATTGGAAGAATTTGTTCTGTTTGTTTGAGCGGGAATGATGCGTTTTTCATGACGCAAAAATCCGTACATTCGAACAAAAAATAATGTTCCGGCACAAAGGCAAGACACGCACGCTGCGGCACAATTTGAGGATTGCGTCTTTGCTTTCTTTCGTGGCCGGGATTGTGAACATTGCCGGGTTTTTGGCCGTGGCCAGATTGACCACGAACGTTACGGGTCATTTCGCTTTTTTGGTGGACGAAGTTTTCCGGCTGGAATTCTGGAACGGATTCGTGTATTTCCTGTACATTTTCTTCTTCTTCCTGGGTTCGTTCGTGTCGAATTTCTTGGTGGAAATCATCTCGCGCAGCCACAACAAATCGAGTTATACGATTCCGATTTTTCTGGAAAGTGTCATCTTGATTGCCGTAGCATTGGCTGGGGAATTTCTGATACAGAAAAACCCGGACTTGCTCGCTTTCGCACTTTTGTTTGCAATGGGTTTGCAGAATTCTTTGGTGACGACCATTTCAAACGCGACGGTGCGCACCACACATTTGACCGGGCTTTTCACCGACTTGGGTATCGAGTTGTCGCAGTTGTTTTTCTACAAGGAAACCGAGCAACGGCGGCGTTTGTTTTCGTCGATCAGGTTGCGATTGACCATTATCAGTTTCTTCTTTTTGGGCGGCGTGGTTGGCGGTGTTTTTTATGCGACATTGGGTTTGCAGGTTTTACTGATGGGCGGCGTGACGTTATTGGGCGCCATTTGGTACGACCATGTGAAATTGCGGCTGATCCAGTTGAAGCGAAAAGGGTTGCATTGATGAAACCGATAACATGCGGTTGGGCGCGTTAGCGATGGAAGCGGCATCCTTTTGTGAGTGCGCGAGCAAAAGATAGAGTGGACAGCGCGACGGCGGCGACAGCAAAGCCGGAACGCCCAAGAAAATTAACCCTTGAATTTGCCGAGTGTGAAGGAGAATTCGGAGCCTTTGCCGAACTCGCTTTCTACGTAGATTTTTTCGTTGTGCGCTTCGATGATGTGCTTGACGATGGACAGCCCGAGGCCGGAACCGCCTTCCTTTCGCGAGCCGCTTTTGTCAACGCGGAAGAAGCGTTCGAACAGGCGCGGGATGTTTTGTTTTTCGATGCCTTCGCCATTGTCTGTGACGCGGACGATGACTTTGTTGGAGACGAAATCTTCGATGGCTACTTCGGTAGAGCCTTTTTCCTTGCCGTACTTGATGGAATTCATGATGAGGTTCATGAGCACTTGCTCAATCTTTTCCTGATCGCCGAAGACGTAAACGGGCTTGTTGTATTTGCGGTCGAACAACAGCATGATGTCTTTTTTGGAGGCTTCCATCTCGAGCATGTCGAAGACGTTCTGTACGGTTTCCACCATGTCGAACTTGGCGAATTCGGTGTTGAGTTCGCCGTTTTCGAGCTTGGCCATCATGTCTAAATCTTGTACGATGTAGATGAGCCGCTCGACGCCTTTTTCGGCGCGTTCTAAATATTTCTTGCGGATGGTTTTGTCTTTCATGCCGCCGTCGATCAGCGTGGACAGATAGCCTTGCACGGTGAACAACGGCGTCTTTAATTCGTGCGATACGTTACCCAGGAATTCGCGGCGGTATTCTTCGCGGACCTTCAGGGTTTCGATTTCTAGTTTTTTGTCGGTGGCGAATTTCTTGACTTCGCGCGTGAGGGTTTCCATGTCGGTCGTGACCGATTGGTTGGAGAAACTCGTGGATTCCAGCAGCGACACGTCGTCATAGATTTTCTTAACCCGGCGGTAGATGAAATGCTCGACGCGGTATTGGATGACGAAAAAAGAAAACGCGGCCATGCAGACCGCGAAATAGAGATAAACGATTGGCGTGATGTGGGCGAAAAAATAAGTCAGGACAAAGAGCAACCCCGTGGAAAACAGCGTGATGTAAAACGATGATTTTACCGCAAAACGGTAGGTTTTCTTGAACTGTATGCCCATTTATGCTTCAATCTTATAGCCAACGCCTTTGATGGTTTTGAACAATTCCTCTCCGATTTTCTCGCGCAATTTCCGGATGTGCACATCGATGGTGCGGCCGCCTACAATGACTTCGTTGCCCCAGACTTTGTCAAGGATTTCCTCGCGCTTGAAGACTTTTCCGGGCTTGGACGCGAGCAGGTAAAAGAGTTCGAATTCCTTGCGCGGCAGGACGATTTCTTTGCCGTCCTTGATGATTTTGTATTCTTCGCGATTGATTTCGATGCCGCCGACGTTGAGCGTTCCGGATGGTTTTCCGTCTTCTTGTTTGAGCCTGCGCAACAACGCTTTTACTTTGCTCACGAGCAGTTTCGGCTTGATGGGTTTTGAGATGTAATCATCGGCGCCCGCTTCGAAACCGGCCACTTGCGAATAGTCTTCGCTGCGCGCGGTCAAAAAGGTGATGATCACGTTGGACAGTTCCGGGATTTTGCGGATGGTTTCGGTGGCTTCCATACCGTCCATTTCAGGCATCATGACGTCCATGATGATCAGGTGCGGCAACTCTTTTTTGGCTTTCGCCACGGCTTCTTTACCGTTTGATGCGGTCAGGATCTGGTAGCCTTCCTGCGAGAGGTTGTACCCGACGATTTCCAGGATATCCGGTTCGTCGTCCACCAGTAAAATCCTGATGTCTTTTTTCTTCATGATTGGTTCTTGCATCGGTTTTCAGAAGTCAAAAGTAAAGATAAACATTCTTTGCAAACAAGGCGTTAACCGTAATTTAATCTGTTAACAATTCGGTAATCATTCGTAAACCAAACGGTAACTGGCGCGTAACTGCGGCTTCACACGACGACCGTTACTTTGCACCAAAATTTAACACAGCTAGAGCGAATGAAAATCAAGATCCTGATCCTGACATTGTTTTTATCGGTAGCCGCATGGGCGCAAAAAGGCACCATCACTGGAACCATTTCCGACAAGGACATGGCCGGCGCACCATTGCCATTTGCCAACGTCGTCATTAAAGGCACAACCAACGGCACGACATCCGACGAAAACGGAAAATATACCTTTAAAGTTGACCCGGGCACATACACCATCGAATTCAGTTTCGTAGGTTACGAGCCGCAGGAGCAACAAGTGACTGTCACTGCAGGGGAAACGGTTACTGTAGACAAAACCCTCGGCACCGGAAGCTACACCTTGAAAGATGTGGAAATCCAGGCGGCCGGCAACCGTGAAAGGGAAACGGCGCTTTTGGTGGAACAGAAAAAAGCGGTGGAAATCAAGCAAAGTATCGGCGCACAGGAAATGTCGCGCAAAGGCGTGAGCGACGTGGAAGAAGGTCTGACGAAAATTTCGGGCATCACCAAAGTGGGTTCCCGCGGCTTGTTCGTACGTGGTTTGGAAGACAGATACAATAATTTGCTGGTGAACGGTTTGGCCGTGCCATCGAACAACCCGTTCAGGAAAATCATCCCGCTGGATTTGTTTCCGACAGACATTGTGAGTGCGGTGGACGTTTACAAGACTTTCAACGCCAATATCTATGGTGACTTTGCTGGCGGAACATTCAACATCGGTACGTCGAAAGGCGGCAAAAGCGTGACCAAAATAAGTGTCGGTGCAGGTTTTACGACCAATAACAACTTGTCGGATTTCAAGATTGCGAAAGATGCGGACGGCTCAAAAGGTTTCTTTGGCTTGACCGGAAAAGACCGTATGCTGCCGGGTATTTTCGGAGGGCGACCAACTAATCCGGAACTTACCGGACAACAGTCATTGAACGCATTCCAAAGCGGTTTTGACGTCACCGACAAACGCAGCCCGCTCAATACCAGCATCGGGTTGTTGCATTCTGAAAAATTCAACCTCAAAGGCGACGGGAAATTCTCTTACTTGCTTTCATTGAACTTCGACAACAGTTACAAAGTACGGCGCGGTGCAGACCGTACCGTTTCGAACACCGGGGCCAACGGATCGATCGAATTCTTCAACGATTTTGAAAGCAGCGAGTATTTGTACGACACCAACACATCGGCACTCATTTCCGGTAATTATAAAGTTGGCCGCTGGGATTTGACTGCGAACGTTTTTTACCTGCGCAACACGACCAACGCCATCCAAGACCAGTTTGGTGTGTCGGAAAATAATGAGCAAAACCCAAATTATCTCGTGCGCACCAACCAGCTCGACCAATCTGACTACTTGACCGGCCAATTGCTGGGTGAAATCGCGTTAAATGAAGACGAAAGCCAACTATTCAAGGCCGGCGTTTCGGCCTCCAAGACATCTTACCAGCAGCCGGACCGTAAATTTTTTGAAGGCACGAAATCTGGCGAAGACATCACCGTTTCTTACGGCGGCAACAATTTCCTGCGTCAATATCTTGACATTGAAGGCGTGGGCTACATGTCTGGCATGGCGGAATATTCGGTGAAATTCGGCAAGAAGGCCGACCGCAAAAACCAATTTTCGGTTGGTTATAACGGCAATTTCTCTCTTGCGCAATCTTCTTATCGTTTCGTGTCGACGACAACAGGGCCAACCAACACGTTGCCCATCAACGAGCTTGATGCACAAATTGCAACAGACCTTTTGGCCAACAACTTCCGTTTCCGCGAAACGTCAAACGGCCAGTACAAAGTGAAATTGGCCGAGAACAACAATGCGGGTTATGCGAC
Organism: Flavobacterium longum; assembly: GCF_965137575.1. Taxonomy (NCBI): domain Bacteria; kingdom Pseudomonadati; phylum Bacteroidota; class Flavobacteriia; order Flavobacteriales; family Flavobacteriaceae; genus Flavobacterium; species Flavobacterium longum. Next base: position 349,994 of record NZ_CBCRZJ010000002.1, read on the forward strand.
ACTGACTTTGCATCCGGGCACAAAATGGGAAGTATTTGCGGGTGTGCGTGCCGAACAGGTAGCGCGTGAGACCAAGTTCAGGTTCAATGGCGGATTCAACGACCCGTTTATAAAAAGGACTTTTGAGAAATTGTATGTCTTGCCGTCGCTCAACGTGAAATACGAGCTGAACGAAAAGACGAATCTGCGTTTTGGTGCAGGCGTAACCTATACGAAGCCGGTCCAGATCGAAGCTTTGCCGATTACCTATATCAATGCCGACGGTACGGTACTCAACGGCAACCCGTACCTGGAAAACAGCGACAACTACAACATCGACCTGAAATACGAATTCTTCCCGACCAATAAGGAAATGTTGGCGGTGGGCGTTTTCGGCAAGAAAATCAACAACGCCATCGAGCGCAGTTTCACGGCCAGCGCGGGCGGTTTCCAGACCACGTTCCTGAACACCGGCGATGCCACTTTGTACGGCGCCGAATTGGAATTCATCTTGGATTTTGGACGGATTTCAAAAATGTTGTCTGACTTCTCCTTCGGCTTCAATACGTCTTTGATGCACACCGAAGTGAAAGTGAATCCTTATAGCGTCAACTTTACCGGATTGCTATTGCCATCTACAGAAACGCACGGTGACCGCGAGTTGCAAGGCGCGTCGAAATGGCTCGTCAACGCCGATTTAAAATACCAATTTAAATTCAGTGAAACTTGGACCAATACGGCCACACTCGTGTATTCGGTGTTCGGAAAAAGGATTTACAGCGTGGGCAACTTCCCGTTCGACCATATCTACGAATTGCCGGTGAGCAAATTGGATTTTGTGTGGAGCAGCAAACTGTCTGACCACTTCGATGTGAAATTCGCTGCCGATAACATCCTGAATCCTTTGGTGAGAATGGAATTGGGCGAAGACAGCGATGCCAATTATATTGAGGACTCGCGCGTGTTGCAGGATTACAAACGCGGCGTTGGGTTTTCGGCTGGGTTGACATATACGTTTTAAGGTGAAAACCGCTCCGGTTTATAAACAAAAAGACTGCTTTACGGCGGTCTTTTTTGTTTACACGCTTAACAATACGGTAACGATTTGATTGATTTTCAGTAACCGAATCATAATCCTGTCGTAACCCGTTTTAAAGGCCTCGAAAATAAATTTGCTGAAACTTAAATCAAGAAACAACAATGAAATCGAAGATTCACGAATACCAAAAAAGCAAAAAGAGAATCATGAGTAATAAATTAGTTTTAGGTCTGGCGATTATCGGATCAATTTTCACAGGCTGCAGTACCGGAGACGACGAAGGCATTACACCTGCAACCGGTGTCATTTCAGGAACAATCACGGAAAGCAAGACATACGCATTCGGCAATTATACGCTTCAGGGTATCGTGAAAATCAACCCAGGCGTTACCGTCACGTTCGATGCAGGTTCAACAATCACTTGCGACAAAACCACAGGCGACAATGCCTTGGTGGTCTTAAACGGTGGAAAACTCAACATCAACGGCACGGCTTCACAGCCTGTTGTGTTCACTGAGGTTTCGCAGGTTCCAGGTTCTTGGGGCGGCATCATCATGTACGGCGATGCACCAATCAACGCCATCGGCGGCGCGGCCACAGCGACTTCCGAAGACGGCAATAACTTGCCTTACGGCGGTGCGAATGCCACACACAACGGCGGTTCATTGAACTATGTGCGTGTGGAATATGCGGGCGCGAAATTGGCGGACGGTACAAAAGAAAACAATGCCTTCACCTTTTACAGCGTAGGCTCTGGCACTAACTTGAATCACTTGGTAGCTTACAAGGGCGCCGATGACGGTTTTGAATTCTTTGGCGGAACCGTAAGTGCAACTAACATCGTTTCTTACGGCTGTTATGACGACTCTTTTGACTGGCAAGACGGCTGGCAAGGCCAAAACAACAGCAACTGGTACGCTTACCAGACCGTGAAAGGCAACTTCGGGATGGAGATTGAAGCCAATAATAACAACAATGCTTTCTATCCGAAAGTGGCAAATGTAACCTTGAAAAGAGCCGCAGGAACCACGCCTGAAGTGGCTGGAACCATCGAAATCGATGCCTTTCAATTCAAGAAGCAAGGCAACGGGGAATTCAGCAATGTCATCATCGACGGTTACGGCAATTACACGGAGTCATCAACAACATATGAAGGCGCGGCGGTTAAAATTCAGGACGCAGCCACCAATACAGACCAGGTAAATGGATCTAAGGTTAAATTGTTGGGTGCAAAAATCACAAATACGACACATACTGAAGCCATTGGCGCTACCGGTGCCATTACCGTTAACTTCCCTTCGGCCAATTACACGGTCAACGCATCGGCCACCGGCGCATCGATCGAATCTGGCAACTGGGTAACGGTTGGCGGCACGAATTTGATCCCATAATTGAGAATTAGAATTAGATTAAGTAATTTAACGCTCCTTTTAGTAGGAGCGTTATTTTTTTGGCTTCATTTTTGGAAAAAGTTTTATACTTTTACAAAACCAAATTGCACCTATGGCAAAGAACTACTTTTATATGTTCCTTTTCTGTTTGTTTTCACTGGCCGCATCGGCGCAGGACGGCAAGCAACCCGGTAAAGCTCAGGACGCTATTGAAGGCCTGAACTTTTATCCGAACCCGGTGAGCAATGGGAAAATCTACATTACATCGAAGTCATCGATAGACAAGGAAATTACGATTTTTGACGTGCTCGGGAAAAAGGTGTTCCAAACGGTACTCAATACCCGCGAACTCAACATCTCCAATTTATCGCCCGGCGTTTATATCATCAAGATCAAAGAGAACGACGCCACTGCAACAAGGAAGCTGATTATTAAATAATTAAGCTTCTTTTTTTTGTTGATACTTTAATATTTTTTTAATCCGGATTTTTTTTAGCAACAGAAATTACTGACTATATTTGTACGCTTAATTCTTACTAAATAAAAAAATGAAAAAACTTTACTCTTTAATGTTGATCGCGGTTGGCAGCTACACATTCGGCCAGACTTTTTATGCCGAAAATATGGGCGTCCCAACCGGCACAACGGCTATCGCGACTTATGCTGGGCAAGCTGCTCCTGCAACTTTCCAGAACGGTGCTCCAATCGCTTATAGCGGAACCGGAGACATGCGCGCGACTGGCGTATCTTCAGGTTATACTGGCGCTTCAGGCGGCGGTAACGTATTTATGAATGCTGATACAGAGTACTTCCAAATCGACGGTTTGAATACTTCTGCTTACGCGTCTGCTGATCTTCAGTTGACTTTCGGCGCGCTTACCGCCACTCAAATGATCGTTGAGCAAAGTACCAACGGAACAGATTGGACGGCATTGACGTTTACACCTGATGCTGTTGCAGGCTGGACACTTTACACTGTGGCTGGCGGACAGATTCCGTCTTCTACTACGCTGTCTTTGAAGTTCAGGGTTACGGGCGCAGGCCAAACGCGCTTGGACGACATCAAATTGAGCAACGTTTCGGCGTCATGTACATTTGCTTTCGGATCGGCTACTGCTTTGTGCGATGCCGTTACAGCTGCACTTGACACTTATACCGTTTCAATTCCATACACAGGCGCAGGAAATGCGACATATAACATTGTGACAACGGCAGGCACTGTAGGCGGCGATAACCCAACCTCAGTAGCAGCTGGAAACATCGTCATTACAGGTGTGACAGAAGGTGTAAACATCACTGTTACCGTTACTGGCGGCACATGCAACAGCCAATTAGACGTTACCGCACCTTCTTGTAAGCCGGTAAATGCATTGCCTTACACCGAGCATTTCGAATATACTGCAGGTACCGCATTGGGCAGCACCCAAAAATGGTCAAACGTAAACTCTGGTGATGACATCACCGTTACACCGGGGAATTTGAACTACACAGGCGTTCCTGCTTTCGGAAATGCTGCAGCTTTTTCAGGCGCTGGTATCGACACCACTACACCGTTCACCGCGGTAACTTCAGGTACGGTTTACGCCTCTTTCTTGATGAGCGTAACCGACATGAGCAACATTACGGCTGACCCATCGGAAACGTATTTCGCTTGTTTGACTGAGCCAAACGCCGGTGCATTCCGTGCAAGGCTGTTCTTGAAAAGGACTGGTACGCAATATCAATTGGGTTTCGCTAACCTTTCTACCACGACAAACTATGCTGCGCCATTATTCAACGTTGGTGACGTAGTGTTTGTGGTTATGGGTTACGATTTCGGTACCAATACATTGAGCTGCTGGTTGAACCCAACGGTGGCTACTTTCAATGCTTCTACACCAGCTACATTGACAGACGTTCCGGGTACAGCCTTGACTACTTTGGGTGCGTTCTTGTTGCGTCAGGATGGCGCAGCTACGACACCATCAATCACGGTTGATGCTTTGCGTATCGCGACAACCATCAATGAGTTGTTGGCTACAGCACAGAATGACATCGCTGGTTTCCAGATGTATCCAAACCCTGTAAACAATGGTTTGCTGTACATCACTTCAGACAGCAACGAGACTAAGGCTGTTGCGATTTTTGACGTGTTGGGCAAGCAGGTGGTAAACGCTACCGTAACCGACGAGCCCGTAAACGTATCGGCTTTGACCAGCGGCGTTTACATTGTTAAAGTCACCGAAGCAGGTAAAACCGCTACAAGGAAATTGGTGATCAAGTAATCAATTTTTGACATACTTAAAAAGCCTCGAGAAATCGGGGCTTTTTTATTTCTTACCTTTGCGGCGTGTTTCCAGCATCAGACATATTCACCATTTCGTCACAAAAGCAATTCGAGAAAGTTGCCTTGAAAGTGTTCCGTTTCCAACATGAGCACAACAATGTCTATAGGGAGTTTTGTGATTATCTAGGTGTTGATTCGCAAAAAGTGAAGTCATTGGAGAAGATTCCGTTCCTGCCCATCAGTTTCTTTAAAAGCCATGACGTGATGACCGACGAGCATCCCGTGCAACAGATATTTACGAGCAGCGGTACTACGGGAATGGCTACGAGTCGGCATTTGGTGACCGATGTTTCCCTTTATGAGGAAAGTTACCGCCGCGCTTTTGCACAATTTTATGGCAATATTGAAGATTACGCGGTGCTTGCGCTGTTGCCTTCGTATCTGGAGCGTGGAGGTTCGTCACTTATTTACATGGTGGACGATTTGATCAAGTTGTCAAACAATCCGGACAGCGGCTTTTACCTGCACAACCAGGAGGAATTGGCTGTCAAACTGAAAATGCTTGATGAAGCTGGTCAAAACGTATTGCTCATAGGGGTAACCTACGCGCTTCTCGACATGCTCGAAGCGCACCAATTCTCCCTCCAGAACACCATCATCATGGAAACCGGCGGCATGAAAGGCCGACGCAAGGAAATGATCCGGGAAGAGTTGCATGCCGTTTTGTGCAAAGGTTTCGGCGTACATTCCATCCATTCAGAATACGGGATGACCGAATTGTTGTCGCAAGCCTATTCTTTGGGCGACGGCATTTTTGAATGTCCGGACTGGATGCGGATTCTTGTCCGCGACACGGAAGACGCACTGTCTTATGTAGATGGCGGCAAAACGGGAGGCATCAACGTCATCGATCTGGCCAACATCAATTCCTGCGCATTCATTGCCACGCAGGATTTGGGCAAGAAATACGCAGATGGTTCGTTCGAAGTCTTGGGCAGATTTGACCATTCAGACATCCGGGGCTGCAACCTCATGGTCATGTAAAGAAAAAACCACGAATTCACGAATTTAAACTTGTTGTATTCGTGAATTCGTGGCTATGAATAGTCTTGGCTACACCGCGCGGACGACAAAATAGTTCTTCTTCCCGCGTTGCAACAAGATGAATTTGCCGTTGATGAGATTGGATGCATTCGCGGTAAATCCTTCGGCGATCTTTTCCCGGTTTACCGAAATGGAATTTTCCTGCAGCGCGCGTCTCGCTTCACCGTTGGACTTCATGAAGCCCGTCTTCTCGTTCATCAAAACCACAATATCCACACCGGCTTCAATGTCAGATTTCGCGACATCGGCTTGCGGCACACCGTCGAATATTTCAAGAAAAGTCGCTTCGTCGAGTTGTTTCAAATCGTCGGCGGTTGAATTCCCGAACAAGATATTCGACGCTTGGATCGCTTTGTCCAGTTCGCTTTTGCCGTGGACGAAAGTCGTGACTTCCTCGGCCAGCCTGCGTTGCAAAACGCGCAAATGTGGTGCGGTTTTGTGCTCGTCGATCAGCGCGTCGGTTTCGGCCCTGTCGAGGAAGGTAAAAATCTTGATGTATTTCTCGGCGTCTTCATCGGTGGTGTTGAGCCAGAACTGGTAGAATTTATATACCGAAGTCTTGTCGGCATCGAGCCACACGTTTCCGCCTTCGGACTTTCCGAACTTAGAACCATCGGCTTTTGTGATGAGCGGCGTCGTGAGCGCGAAAGCCTTGGCGTCGGTATTCGGGTTCATGCGGCGCACGAGTTCGGTGCCTGTGGTGATATTGCCCCATTGGTCTGAACCGCCCATTTGCAGCATGCAGTTGTGGTGTTTGTGCAAGTGGTAAAAATCGTATCCTTGAATCAATTGGTAAGTGAATTCGGTGAACGACATGCCGTCGCCGGCCTCACCAGAAAGTCTTTTCTTCACCGAATCTTTCGCCATCATGTAATTGACCGTGATGCGTTTCCCGACTTCGCGTGCAAAATCGATGAACGTGAAGTTCTTCATCCAGTCGTAGTTGTTCACCATGACCGGCGCATTGGCTTCCTTCGAATCAAAATCCAGAAAACGCGACAATACACGTTTAATACCGTCAACATTCTTGGCCAACGTGGCTTCATCGAGCAAGTTGCGCTCATCTGATTTGCCCGACGGATCGCCAATCATGCCCGTGGCACCGCCAACCAACGCAATGGGTTTGTGGCCGAAGCGCTTGAGATGCACCAGCAAAATGATCTGCACCATGCTTCCGATGTGCAACGAATCTGCGGTTGGGTCAAAACCGATATAAGCCGTGGTCGGTTCCTTAAGCAGTTGTTCTTCGGTTCCGGGCATGGCATCGTGGTACAGTCCACGCCATTTGAGTTCTTCGACCAGGTTTTTCATTCGATTCCAGTGATTGTTTAATGGGTGCAAAGATAGGCTAATTTGAGAATTTGGAAATTTGGAAATTTGGAAATTTTGACGCCAGATCCGGTTTTTATCTGGGTTGCGTTAGCGATTACCTCCGGTCTGTTCGGCCTTGTTGGCCTTGGGTGGCGTGGAAAGCCCACAGCGAGTGCACGAGCGCGGACTTACCGCAAATGCGAGGGCCGCAGGCAACGCCCAAAATCTTCTCGCCATGACCTGTGAATTATGAATTGTCTATTACCTTTGCTACATGATTCTCCTCACCGGCGCAACCGGCCTTCTCGGTTCTCACGTCTTGCTGCAACTGCTCGAATCGGGCCGACAGGTGCGTGCGCTGTACCGAACGCCGGAAAACAAAGCGCGGACGAAATCGCTGTTTGCGTTTTACCAGCGGCCGGAGTTGTTTGCGGACATTGATTGGGTGCAGGCCGACATCAATGACATCCCGTCGCTCGAGGCCGCATTCAAGGACATTGATTTTGTGTATCATGCCGCGGCGTATATTTCTTTTGATCCGTACGATGAGGACAAACTCCGTAAGATCAATATTGAAGGCACGGCCAACGTAGTGAATTGCTGCTTGGCATTTGGCGTGAAGAAATTGTGTCACGTCAGCTCGATTGCGGCGCTTGGCGACCCGTTGGATTTCCAGTTTTCGGTGAATGAGGAAACCGAATGGAACCCCGAGAAGCCACATTCAGATTATGCCATCTCAAAACACGGCGCCGAAATGGAAATCTGGCGCGGGCAACAGGAAGGTTTGGATGTGGTTATGGTCAATCCAGGCATCATCATCGGCCCGCCATTTTGGGAAACCGGAAGTTCGGCCATGTACAAGATGATTGAGAATGGGCAGCGCTTTTACACCTTCGGAACGATGGGCTTTGTAAGCGCACGCGACGTGGCCAAAATCATGGTCTTGTTGATGGACAGCGACATTTCGGGCGAACATTTTACTTTGAGCGCCGGCGATTTCAGCTATCGCGATATTTTCTTTATGGCCGCCGACGCGATGCAAAAGAAACGTCCGACGATGTACGCCAAGCCTTGGATGACCGCCGCTGGTGCAAGACTAGATTGGCTTTTATCAATATTCGGGAAGAAACGGGTATTGACGCTAGATCAGGCAAGGGCTGCTCACGAAACGATTGCGTATCCTAACGACAAGATCGTACAGGCGCTCGGGTTTAAATTCACACCGCCGGAGCAAATTTTCGCTGAAATATTCCGCAATAACTAATTACCGGACAATGCCTACATCATTGCTGTTTGGCGCAGGCGTATTGCCTTTTTTTGCGTCGAGCCGCGCGGCGACTTCCTTGTAGATTTGTTTGTAGCCTTCGATGTCGGCGGCGTAGTATTGGTTGCTCTTGGCGAACTGCACGCTGTCAATACCGTATTTTTTGTAGACGTACGTGTTTTGGTTGATGCCGTTTTGCTCCAAAAGAATCGGTTTCTGCGACCGCATGGCTTCCAGCAAAGACAGATCGTAAATGATGTCCACCATTTTGTCGCGCGCAATCAGGTTGTCGGGTTTTTGCACGACTTCTTTGCCGCATGAGGCGAGCAGAAACAATCCTAATATAATCGCGAGTTTTTTCATCGGTTGAAAAGCAGGCGCTGGCCTTTGCGGATGTCTTTCACCTTGCCGTTTTGATAGACCAATTCGCCATTCACAAAAGTATGGGTAATTCTCGATTTAAAACTATAGCCTTCAAACGGAGACCAACCGCATTTGTACAAAATGTTTTCCTTCCTGACGTTCCAAGGCTGTCCGGCATTGACGATGGCCAGATCGGCGAAATAGCCTTCACGGATGAAACCGCGCTTTTCGATCTTGAAGAGTTTGGCCGGGTTGTGCGCCATTTTCTCGACGATTTTCTCAATCGATATTTTGCCTTGATGGAACGCTTCGAACATGGCCACGACGGCATGTTGCACGAGCGGTCCGCCCGATGGCGCTTTGGTGTAAGGTTGCTGTTTTTCCTCGAGTGTGTGCGGCGCGTGATCGGTGGCGATGACGTCAATCCGGTCGTCATTGAGCGCTTCCCACAACGCTTGGCGGTCGTCGGCTGTTTTTACCGCCGGATTCCATTTGATAAAATTGCCTTTGGTTTTGTAGTCTTCGTCCGAAAACCACAAATGATGGATGCAGACCTCGGCCGTGATTTTCTTTTCCTCCAACGGAATCTTGTTGGTGAACAATTCCATTTCCCTGGCCGTAGACAAGTGGAAAATATGCAGGCGCGCGCCGGTCTTTTTGGCGAGCGCTACGGCTTTCGACGACGAGAGGTAACAAGCTTCTGCGCTCCGGATCAGCGGATGGCATTCCACCGGAATATCGTCGCCATATTGTTCTTTGTATTTTTCCAAGTTGGCCTTGATGGTCGTTTCATCTTCGCAATGCACCGCGATGAGCATTGGTGTACTGCTGAAAATCCGCTCCAGTACGGCTTCGTTGTCAACCAGCATGTTTCCAGTGGACGAACCCAGAAAGATCTTGATGCCGGGAACCGTTTTCGGGTCAGTCTTGAGCAATTCTTCCAGATTGTCGTTGGTGGCCCCGAACATAAAACCGTAATTGGCGAAAGACTTCTCGGCCGCAATCTGGTATTTGGCTTCCAGCGCTTCCTGCGTCACGGCGTTGGGCACGGTGTTCGGCTGTTCGATGAACGATGTAATGCCGCCGGCAACGGCAGCCCGCGATTCAGATTCGATGTCGCCTTTGTGTGTCAGGCCGGGTTCGCGGAAATGCACCTGATCATCAATCGCGCCCGGAATCAGGTAATTCCCTTCGGCATCGATGATCTTGACCGAAGGCGATTTCGCGCTGATGCTTTCGGCAATTTCAACGATGGTATTTCCTTCGACAAGCACATCACCTTCGGAGATGACACCTTCGTTTACGATCTTGGCATTCTTGATTAACGTGCTTCCCATGATTATAGTCTGTTGAACAGTTTGCGGATGCGGAGCGAAATCACCCCGAAAACCGCTTCTTTGATAATGGCATTACTCATCTTCGACTGGCCTTTGGTGCGGTCGGTAAAAATAATGGGCACTTCCACGATGTTAAATTTCTTGGCGAATGTGCGGTACTTCATCTCGATCTGGAAGGCGTAACCGATGAATTTCACGCGGTCAAGCCCGATGGTTTCCAGCACATTTCTTTTGTAACAGATGAATCCGGCAGTAGCGTCATGGATTTTCATTCCTGTGATCAATCGCACGTAACTGGACGCAAAATACGACAGCAACACGCGGCTCAGCGGCCAGTTTACTACATTCACGCCGGTGATGTAGCGCGACCCGATAGCCATATCGGCACCGTTGGCGCAAGCTTGCTGTAACTTTTCGAGGTCGTCGGGATTGTGCGAGAAATCGGCGTCCATCTCGAAGATGTACTCATACTGGTGCGCGAGCGCCCATTTGAATCCGGCCACATACGCGGTGCCGAGCCCCGATTTTTTCGTGCGGTTCTTCAGGAAGAGTTTCCCGTCGAACTCACGCATAAGCGCGTCGACTTTCTGCGCCGTGCCGTCGGGTGAATTATCGTCCACAATCAAGACATCAAACGGCTTGGCCAGCGAGAACACTTTCCTGATCATGGCTTCGATGTTCTCGATCTCGTTGAATGTTGGGATGATTACCAGGCAATCGCTCATGCCGCATCTGAATTTGTCAGCAAAAATAAGTTTTTTGCCCATGCCGCATCATAATAAAATGATAATAATACAAGCGATTTGCGATTCTGACTTGATGCCTGCACCGGGCTGCGAAATCGTCCGGCCGACACAAGAAACTTCAAAGCCCAAACGTTGAACGGTAAACCAAATAACCTTATTTTTGCCGCATGTTAGTAAACGCCATTTTGCCGCGCGTGATGCCGTCTCAGGATTGGGCTACGGTGCTTTTTGTGCTGTGTTTCATCCTGATTGCTGTGACGCGCGCCGCCTTTGACAAGCGTTTCGGTGAGTTTGCGCGCCTGCTCGTATCAGACAAATACATTAAGGTTTACAAAGACAGCAGCCATTTGATGAGTGGTTTCACGGTGTTGCTTTTCGTGGTTCAGGTGATTTCGCTCGCTTTTTTCATCCAATTGACGCTGTCGCATTATGGTTACGCAGAAAAGACCGATTGGGTGTTGTTCATCCGGATTTCGACCTTGCTCGCGGTGTTTATTTTGTGTAAGTTCTTGATCGACAAGATTATCGGGACAGCATTCAATATGGAAGAGTTCGTCGAGCAATTCAATTTGCGTAAAGTGAGCTACCGAAGCTACATGGCGCTGTTCCTGTTGCCTATGAATATCATCTTGTTTTACGGCAATTCTTCGCCTGAATTTGTGTTTTTTGTGCTGATTGCTGCGATATTGCTAACAAACCTGTTAACTTATCTCGTCGCGTTGAAGAATTACCAAAACTTCATCGCTGGTAAGCTGTTCTATTTTATTTTGTATCTTTGCGCACTTGAAATAGCGCCCTATTATTTCATGTATTATTGGTTTACAAAAAGTTAACGCATCCAAAAAATCCCTATGAAAGTCAAGACCATTTTGGTGTCGCAGCCTGAACCCAAAGTAGAGAATTCTCCTTACTTTGAGTTGCAGCAGAAATTCAAGGTGAAAATCGATTTCCGGCCGTTTATCCATGTCGAGGGCGTGAATGCCAAAGACATCCGTTTGCAGAAGATAGACGTCAGTCAATATACAGCCATCATCCTGACGAGCAAGAATGCCGTGGATCATTTTTTCCGTGTAGCCGAGGAAATGCGTTACAAAGTGCCGGAAGGGTTGAAGTATTTCTGCCAGTCTGAAGCCATCGCGTATTACTTGCAGAAGTATGTGGTTTATCGTAAACGGAAGATTTATGTCGGGCAGAAAGATTTTGCAGACCTGACGCCGCTGATCAAGAAATACAAGGAAGAGAAATTCCTTTTACCGGCATCGGATCAACTCAATCCTGACGCGCCGCAAATCCTAAACAACCTGAAAGTGGATTGGACGCAGGCGACGTTTTATAAAACCGTCATGAGCGACCTGTCTGACCTGGCCGATGTCTATTACGACGTGCTGGCGTTTTTCAGCCCAACCGGAATCAAGTCGCTATTCAAGAATTTCCCGGATTTCCAGCAAAACAATACGCGCATCGCGGTATTTGGAAGTTCCGTTCAAAAAGAAGCTGAAGCCCACGGATTGCGCGTGGACATCATGGCGCCGTCTCCGGAAGCGCCGTCCATGACGATGGCACTCGAAAAATACATCGCTAAAGTAAACAAGGAAAAATAACGGAAGAAAAAAATACTATACCAAGCGCCGCATTTGTGGCGCTTTTTTTTTGGCCGAAACTACCAGAAACAAAAAAGCCGCCCAATAACTGAGCGGCTTTTCTATGAATTAATAAAATTATCCTCTTGGTGCGCCCGCCATGATTTCTTCATTGGCAAACTCCTCAAACTTTTTGAAGTTCTCGCGGAATTTGTCGGCGAGTTCATGCGCTTTTTTATCGTACAAATCTTTGTCTTCCCACGTGTTGCGCGGGTTCAGGATTTCGGCCGGAACATTCGGGCAAGATTGCGGCTTGGCGATACCGAAAACCACATGGTCTTTGTATTCTACGTTGTCTAGTTCACCGTTGAGCGCCGCAGTGATCATCGCACGGGTGTATTTCAGCTTCATCCGGCTACCGATGCCGTATGGTCCGCCGGTCCAGCCCGTATTGATGAGCCATACTTTTACGCCGGCTTCTTTCATTTTCTGGCTGAGCATTTCAGCATACTTGGTTGGGTGCAACGGCATGAATGGTGCGCCGAAACAGGCCGAGAAGTTCGGTTGCGGTTCTGTGACGCCGGCTTCGGTTCCTGCAACTTTAGCCGTGTAACCCGAAATGAAGTGATACGCCGCCTGGCCTGGTGTAAGCCTTGAAATCGGAGGCAAAATACCGAAAGAATCAGCGGTTAAAAAGAAAATATTCTTTGGATTGTAACCGATGGAACCCGGTTGGATGTTGTCGATGTGATAGATTGGATAGCTTACCCTGGTGTTTTGCGTGATGGAAACGTCTTCGAAATCGACTTCATTCGTACCTTTCTTGAAGATGACGTTTTCCAGGATCGCACCGCGCTTGATGGCACGGAAAATATCCGGCTCGTTTTCTTCGGTCAGGTTGATGACTTTTGCATAACAGCCGCCTTCGAAGTTGAAAACGGTATTTTCTGAAGTCCAGCCGTGCTCGTCGTCGCCGATGAGTTTGCGATCAGGGTCGGCAGACAACGTCGTCTTTCCGGTACCGGACAATCCGAAGAAAATCGCGGTGTCATTGTTCTTTCCTACGTTGGCCGAGCAGTGCATCGGGAACGTATTCTTATCGACCGGAAGGATGAAATTCAGGGCTGAGAAAATACCCTTTTTCATTTCGCCGGTATATCCTGTGCCGCCAATCAAGGCGATTTTGCGGGTGAAGTCCAAAATGGCGAAGTTGTGCTGTCTTGTGCCGTCGACCATCGGGTCGGCCATGAAGCCAGGCGCACAGATGACATGCCAGTCTGGTGAGAAGTTGTCGAGTTCGGAAGCTTCCGGACGCAGGAACATATTGTAGCAAAACAGGTTGGACCACGCGGTTTCGGTCACGACGCGAACGTTCAATCGGTAATTCGGGTCGGCGCAGACATAACTGTCGCGAACGTAAACCTCTTTATTCGACAAGTAATCCATCACTTTGTCATACAAGGCGTTGAATTTTTCCGGCTCGAACGGCAGGTTTACTTTTCCCCACCAAACTTTATCGGCCGTGATACTGTCTTTAACGATGAAACGGTCTTGTGGCGACCTTCCGGTGAATTCTCCAGTGTTGATGGCCAGCGCGCCGGTTGAAGCCTCGACGCCTTGTCCTGATTTTATTGTGATGTCGTGTAGCTCATCTGGTGACAGCTGGTAATGGACATTCGCATTCTTGATTCCTAAGCCTTCTAACGAAATCGATTTCGTAATCAGCGCGTTATTCTCCATAAAAGTATTCTTTGAGTTGTGTAATTTGAGACAGCAAAAGTAAAAATTAATTTGTGAAAACGTTTTCGTAACATTGAAAATTATGCTTTTTTCCGCATAAAATCGACGAAGAGCCAAAACCAACCTACTATCAGCAACAGTCCGCCAATGGGCGTGACAAACCCGATGGGTTTAAAGTTGATGCCGCTAATGGCGCTGGTTGACAACAGGTAAATCGACAATGAAAAAAACAAGATACCCAACGTGACCAACCAGTACACCGCCTGTTTGGCCTTTGCGGAAATCCCGCCATACATTCCTACAAAAAGCAATAGGAATGCGTGATACATCTGGTAGCGTACGCCGGTTTCAAACGATGTCAGCATTTCAGGACTGAGCAGTTCCTTGAGTTTGTGCGCGCCGAATGCGCCCAGGATTACCGCCGATGCGCCAAAGAACGCGGCCGAGGCCAGTATTTTCCGATCCATAGTAATTGTTTGCCGCAAAATTACCGCTTAATGGGCAACAATTAATGAGAAACGCCGTTTTTTCTCGTTTAAAATAATAGTACATTTGCACCACATTTTTGCTAGAAATGAAGAAATTACTACTCTCTTTTAGTTGCTTGTTTACCGTGATCACAAGCTTTTCGCAGGTAAAGTCGGGCGAGAAACTGACGTACACCGCATCGTACAACATGAGCGGTCTGATGACGCAGTTGGCGCAGGTTAAACTGGAAACCAGCACCGTGAAAACAGCCAAAAACAGCTATTTACACCTGAGTTGCGAAGCCATGACCTTCAGCAAATGGGATTCGTTTTTCAAGATCCGCGATTTATACGAATCATATGTAAATCCGCAGACGTTGAAGCCTTCGATGTACAAGCGCGACATTTCGGAAGGTGGCTACACCAAGAAAGAAAAATACGTGTTCTCCAACGGCGGTCGTACGGTTAACAGCACCGTACAAAAACGCAAACGTCCGGAAACCAAAAAAACTTTCACGGTAGGCCCGACTACCCAGGACGTGGTTTCGATTCTCTATAAACTGCGGACTGTGAATTTCGCCTCACAAAAGGTTGGACAAACCACCTCGTTCACCATTGTATTCGATGAAAAAGAAGTGCCGGTCGTGGTGAAGTACATGGGCAAAGAAAGTGTTGCCGCAGGAAACTTGGGAACGAAGGATTGCTACAAGGTGTCCATTTCGGCCAAGACCGACGCGCTCAAAGGAAAAGACAAAAACCTCATCTGGCTTACCGCCGATGCTGCCCGCGTCCCTGCACTGATCAAGTTCAGCATTCCGGTGGGCACGGGTCAAATGACACTTAAAACCGCCACGGGCATATAAATCATGCGTAGGAAAATCTTCATCGGCATCGCGGTATTCTTCGCCCTGTTGAGCATCGTTTTCACGATTTTGCCACTTGATACGTTGGCGATTGTACCCATTGTCCCAACGGCCGTATTCGCTTTTTTGGCGTTCCGTAAATCTGAAGGAAAACAATGGCATGCATCGAGGCTTTTGCTGGTTATTTCGGCATTGTTATTTGTTGTGGTCATCGGCAAGCATTTCCTGATTTCAGACGAAGTGGAAGTTGATCAGCAATTCGAACAGAAAAAAGTGCAGTCTGAAAAAGAAACCGCCAAGGAACTCGAAGAATTAGAAGGACTGGAATAATGAGACACATCCTGATCATCGGTGCCGGACGCTCGGCTTCATCGCTCATCAAGTATTTGTTGGAGAAATCCGATGCTGAAAACCTGCATCTGGTCATCGCAGATTTGTCGGTAGAATTGGCGGCCAAGAAAACCGCCGGCCACAAAAATGCGACCGCCATCGCGCTGGACATCTTTAACGAAACCCAGCGGAAGGCCGAAATCCAAAAGGCTAACATCGTGATTTCGATGTTGCCCGCGCATTTGCACATCGAAGTCGCCAAGGATTGCATCACCTATAAAAAACACATGGTTACGGCCTCTTACATCAGCGAAGCCATGGCCGAACTCGACACTGCCGCCAAAGAAAACGGATTGGTATTCATGAACGAAATCGGGCTCGACCCGGGCATCGACCACATGAGCGCCATGAAAGTCATCGACGAAGTACGGGCGCAAGGCGGAAAGATGATTTTGTTTGAATCATTCTGCGGCGGATTGGTGGCACCGGAATCCGACAATAACCTCTGGAATTACAAGTTTACTTGGGCGCCGCGCAACGTGGTTTTAGCCGGTTCTGGTGGCGCTGCAAAGTTCCTGCAAGAAGGCACTTATAAATACATTCCGTACCACAGACTTTTCAGAAGAACGGAATTTCTTGATGTAGAAGGTTATGGCCGTTTTGAAGCCTACGCCAACCGCGATTCCTTGAAATACAAGAGCGTTTACGGGCTGGATGATGCACTGACATTGTTCCGCGGTACCATTCGACGCGTTGGGTTTTCGAAAGCCTGGAACATGTTCGTGCAATTGGGCATGACCGATGATTCTTATATCGTTGACGATTCTCAAACGATGAGCTACCGTGAATTCACCAATTTGTTCCTGCCATACCACCCGACAGATTCCGTCGAAATCAAGCTGCGCCTGCAACTGGGTATTGATCAAGACGATGTGATGTGGGACAAATTGCTCGAACTGGATATTTTCAATCCGAACAAAATCGTCGGGCTTAAAAATGCCACGCC
Organism: Flavobacterium longum; assembly: GCF_965137575.1. Taxonomy (NCBI): domain Bacteria; kingdom Pseudomonadati; phylum Bacteroidota; class Flavobacteriia; order Flavobacteriales; family Flavobacteriaceae; genus Flavobacterium; species Flavobacterium longum. The sequence goes on from NZ_CBCRZJ010000002.1 coordinate 366,780, forward strand.
AGCACAAATCCTGGAGAAAATTCTCGCCGACAAATGGACGCTCGCACCCGAGGACAAAGACATGATTGTCATGTACCACAAATTCGGGTTTGAGGTCAACGGGCAGCAAAAGCAAATCGATTCCAAAATGGTCTGCATCGGCGACGACCAAACCTATACGGCCATGGCCAAAACCGTCGGCCTTCCGGTTGCGATGGCGACTTTGCAAATCCTCAACGGAAACATTACCACGCCAGGTGTACAACTTCCGATGAAGAAGGAAGTGTATGAGCCGATCCTGAGAGAATTGGAAGGATATGGCGTTGTGTTCCAAGAAAAGGAAGTGCCGTATTTCGGTTACAACCCGATTAAACATAGTTAATCTTTAGGCACGAATTTGCGACTTGTTCTTTTGAAAATTCGTGAATTCGTGGTTTTTGTTTTCATTTCAAATTAAAATCGTATTTTCGGTTTAAATCTTCAAGAAATGAAAATCAATTCCCTTCAAATTGAAATTGACGGCATCGACAAGGAAATCCTGCGCGATTTGATGAACGATGCCAGAAAACCCATTCTGCAAATCGCCAACAAAATCGGGATTTCGGGCGCGGCCATCCACCAACGGCTGCGAAAACTGGAACAAGCCGGCGTGATTTCCGGTTCGAAATTTACCGTCAGCAATAAGGTTTTGGGTTACAGCACGATGGCGTTCGTCGGGATTTATCTGGATAAAGCCGCGCGCAATTCTGAAGCGGTGAAGGGTTTACGCAAAATCCCAGAAGTGTTGGAATGTCATTATACCACGGGGAATTGGTCTATCCTGATCAAGATCATTTGCCGTGACAACGAACACCTGATGCAGTTGCTCAACACCAAAATCCAGACTATTGAAGGCGTTTCACGAACCGAGACTTTCATTTCGCTCGACCAACAGATTGAGCGGCAGATACAGCTTTAAGAATTTTTACGAAAAAACTGTAATTGGCGGTAAGGCCGCTGTGGTATTTTTGTAAACCCCAAAGGTTTTCAAAACCTTTGGGGTTTGCGCCAAAAAAAGAAATCCGCCATTTAGCGGATTTTTCTTTTAATCGTCCCGTCGCGCCCCAAATACCTGAAACGCCCAATAAATTAAGTTAGCCAAAGCGCCGATAGCCGCCACGACATACGTCCTCGCCGCCCATTTTAAGGCGTCTTTTGCGCCATCGTGTTCTTCTCGCGTAAGCATTCGCTTATTCTCAAGCCAAGCCAGTGCACGGTTGCTGGCATCGTATTCCACCGGAAGCGTGATAAAACTAAATAAAGTGGCCGTTGCCATCATGACCAAACCAATCACCGCAACGTAAAATCCCCACGGAGAATGCATCGCCGCAGCCAAAATCAAGCCGCCCAAAATCAGCCATTGCGACATTCCAGACGCCACGTTTACAATCGGCACCAATTGCGACCGTAACTGCAACATGTTGTAGGCCGTGGCATGTTGTACGGCGTGCCCGCATTCGTGTGCGGCTACCGCTGCAGCGGCGGCATTGCGCTGGTTGTAAACACCTTCGCTCAGGTTTACGGTTTTGTTGGTTGGGTTGTAGTGGTCGGTGAGCATGCCCGGCGTTGAGATGACTTTTACGTCATAAATGCCATGGTCTTGCAGCATTTTTTCGGCGATTTCGGCACCGCTCATTCCGTTCTGCAAGTGCAGGTGTGAATAGTGTTCAAATTTACTCTTCAGTCGTGCGCTGACCAGAAAACTGACCAGTGCAATACCGCCCAATAAAATATAATACATCAACATGATTTCTTGTGTTTTAGATTTGCGCGCCCCATCTCAATTATAAAACCAAAGAAAATTTACTGCTAAAATGTCAGGCGTTAAAGGTTGCGATGAATTTTTCGGGATCGTCGGGAGAGATAATTGTTTTATTAGTGCGCGGATCGGTCAACAGCACCGCTCGCGCCATGTCAGTAACGTACCAGGTCATGGCACCGAATTTTCTGTTCCAGAACGTTCCGGTAAAAGAAAAGATGCCGCCGATACCGAATGTCCTGATGGAAAAGCGGATGTCTTTCTTCTCGACCCGTGTAGCAACCAAGCCATCGGCGCGAATCACCACCTTATCGAATGGCCGGTGTACGACAATCTGCCCCGGTAACACCTCATATTTCTTGATGCTGAAATAATACGAGACGCCGAAAACCAGCAACAGGATTGCAGCCGGAAATATTAAACCATCTGCATTTTCCATGGCAAACAACATAGGCGCATTCAAGAAAAAAAGAACCAAGCCCAAAATGAGCATGATGACTTTGATCCAAATGCTTTTTGGCGCGCCAAATTCCATCACGGTACGAGGTTGATGATTTTGCCCGGCACAACAATCACTTTCTTAGGCGCGTTGCCGTCGAGCATTTGCGTGGTACGGTCGTCTTTCAGGATGATTTCCTCGATTTGCTCTTTGGTCAAATCCAGCGGCAACTCGATGAAAAATTTGGTTTTCCCGTTGAGCGAGACCGGATATTCCTTACTGCTTTCCACCAAAAATTCCGGGTTGAATTTCGGGAACGGAATGTTCGAGACACTGCCTTCATGCCCCAAACGGTGCCACAATTCTTCGGCGATGTGCGGCGCATAGGGCGAAATAATGACCGCCAGCGGTTCCAAGACAGCGCGCTCATGGCAGTTCATAGCCGACAACTCATTCACGCAAATCATAAATTGCGATACCGACGTATTGAACGAAAACCCTTCGATGTCTTCCTGGACTTTCTTGATGGTTTTGTGAAGCGATTTCAGCGCGTCTTTGCTGGCCGGATTTGAAGTTACGATCAAGCCGTTGTCGTCAAAATACAGACGCCACAGTTTTTTCAGGAAGCCGAAAACTCCGGTAATGCCCGCCGTATTCCAAGGTTTGTATTGCTCGAGCGGCCCAAGGAACATTTCATACAGCCGCAGCGTGTCGGCGCCGTATTCGTTGCAGATGTCGTCTGGGTTGACGACGTTGTACCAGCGCTTGGACATCTTTTCGACTTCGCGACCAACAAAGTAGCGCCCATTTTCAAGGATGAATTCGGCATTCTTAAACTCCGGAATCCAGTCACGCAATTTGTCGATATCGACTTCGTCAGATGCGTTAACCAGATTTACATCGACTCGAATATCCTCGACCTGATAATCCTTTTTGAGATTTTTTGAGACATATTGATTGGTTCCTGAAATCCGATAGGCAATGGCACTCGTCCCCAAAATCATCCCTTGGTTGATCAACTTCTTGAACGGTTCCTCAAAATGCACCAACCCGCGGTCATAGAGGAATTTGTTCCAGAAACGGCTGTACAGCAAATGCCCGGTGGCGTGTTCGCTGCCGCCGATGTACAAATCCACGTTCTGCCAGTATTGCTCGGCTTCTGGCGACACGAATTTATCTTCATTTTGTGCATCCATGTAGCGTAGCCAATACCACGAACTTCCGGCCCAGCCCGGCATGGTGTTCAGTTCGAGCGGGAACACATCGAGGTTGTCAATCTTGTCATTTGAAACGACTTCGTTGTTCACTGTGTCCCAAGCCCAAACGGGCGCATTGCCCAGTGGCGGCGCACCGTCTTCGGTAGGCAAATATTTCTCGACTTCCGGCAAACGGATCGGCAAATGTTGCACGTCAATCATCTGCGGCATGCCGTCTTTGTAATACACCGGGAACGGTTCGCCCCAATAACGCTGGCGGGAAAATACCGCATCACGCAGGCGGTAGTTGGTTTTGCCGGTGCCCATTTTGACTTCTTCGAGCGCTTCGATGACTTTTTTGGTGGCCGATTTATAATCCAGGCCGTTCAGGAAATCAGAATTCTTGAGCTTGACGTTGTCTTTGCTGTCGTTGGCTTTTTCGGAAATGTCGATGCCGTCGAAAATATTCTCGATGGGCAAGTGGAAATGTTTCGCGAAATCGTAATCGCGCTGGTCGCCGGCAGGAACGGCCATGACCGCACCGGTTCCGTAGCCGGCCAGTACGTAATCGCCAATCCAGATCGGTACGGGCAAACCACTCAGTGGATGTGCGGCATACGCGCCGGTAAACACGCCAGAAATGGTCTTTACATCGGCCATGCGGTCGCGCTCAGATCGTTTGGCCGTGGCGTCGATATAAGCGTTCACTGCGTCGCGCTGTTCATCGGTCGTAATTTGCTGCACCAGCGGATGTTCGGGTGCCAGCGTCAAAAAGCTCACGCCAAAAATAGTGTCTGGGCGTGTGGTGAATACTTCGATGATCGGGTCTTCCGGGTCGGCAATCGTGTCGCCCAGGTAACCTGTGACCTGGAATTTTACGAGCGCACCCACGGATTTCCCGATCCAATTGCGCTGGCTTTCCTTGAGCGAATCGGTCCAGTCGATGCTGTCTAATCCTTGCAACAAGCGTTCTGCGTAGGCGGAAATGCGCATGCTCCATTGCGTCATTTTCTTACGGACGACCGGATAACCGCCGCGCTCGGATACGCCATTGACAATTTCGTCGTTGGCCAGTACCGTGCCCAGCGCCGGACACCAGTTCACTTCTGTTTCGGCCAGATACGTCAAGCGGTATTGGAGCAGGATTTTTTCTTGTTCGGCTTTCGACATGACGTTCCATTCAGCCGCGGTAAATGTCGTGGCGTTGTCGTCGCACACGGCTTTGACACCGGCGGAACCGTTTTCCTCGAACTTCATGATGAGCGTGCAAATGCTCTCGGCCTTGTCGGTGGTCTTGTTGTACCAGGAATTGAACAGCTGGATGAAAATCCATTGTGTCCATTTATAATAGTCTGGATTTGAGGTCCGGACTTCGCGCTGCCAGTCAAACGAAAACCCGATTTTGTCGAGCTGTTCGCGGTAACGGCCAATGTTTTCGCGCGTGGTTTTCTCCGGGTGTTGGCCGGTCTGGATGGCGTATTGTTCCGCCGGCAAACCGAAGCTGTCGTAACCCATCGGGTGCAGGACGTTGAAGCCTTTGTGGCGTTTGAAACGGGCATAGATGTCTGAAGCGATGTAACCCAGTGGATGCCCAACATGCAAACCGGCGCCCGACGGGTACGGGAACATGTCAAGCACGTAATATTTGGGCTTGTCTGAATGGTTGTCGGCGGCGAAGGTCTGGTTTTCGGCCCAGTATTTTTGCCATTTGGCTTCGATGTCTTGCGGATTGTATTTCATTTCCTTTGGAAGGTTGTTAAAAAGACGGATCTGGAAAAATAGCCCCGATGGAAGCGGCATCCTTTTGCGGGTTCGAGTGCGGCTGGAAGCCGTGTATCGAGAACCCGGAAAAGATAGAGCGTACAGCGGGACGGAACACGACAAACACACGTGCTGTCCTGCTCCGAAAATTCAAAATTGCCTACAAATTTAACGTTATTGTACCAAACAGAAAACTTTCGGCGTTATAAAGCGACGGTTGAAAATTGTTTTAAGATACTTTGATGGCGGTTCTTAATTGGCTGAAAAATAAAAATTTTCCGATGGTTTTTTGTGGCTTAAAATAGCAAACGAAATCCAACGAAAGGGAAAATTTCATCAAAATGAAAAAAAGGAACATTTTCCGGCCAATTGAAGAAAGTTTGAAAGAGTTCTAGTATTTTTACGGCATAATTTTCCAGCCCTTATGATTTCAAAGTTCGACAGGTTCCAGAAACGCAGGTTGATTTCCTCTTATTTTTCGGTGGTGTTGAGTATCTTTTTGGTGCTTTTCCTGTTGGGTCTGTTGGGGTTGTTCGTGATCAATTCCAAGCGTTTGTCTGACAATTTCAAGGAAGAGATTGCCATGACGGTGTTCTTCAAGCACCAAACGCCAGATTCCACACTCACGGCTTTCGGGCGCGAAATGAAAACCGCGCGGTTCGCGAAGCGTTTTGACTTTGTTTCGGCTGAAGATGCGGCCGCGAAACATTCAAAAGACATTGGGGAAGATTTCATGGAATTCTTGGGCATGAACCCGTTGCAGGATTCGTACGATATTTATCTCAAAGCAAACTACGTCGACAACGACAGCATCGCCAAAATCGAACAGCGCATCCGGGTCAACGAAGCCGTTTCAGACATTTCTTATGACAAGCAACTCGTCACGAAAGTCAATGAAAAAATCGAAACGATTTCGATGTATACGTTAATCATCAGCGGGTTTTTGGCGCTCGTCGCGGTCCTATTAATCAACAGTTCCATGAAATTGTCGATACACTCCAACCGCTTCATCATCAAGACGATGCAAATGGTTGGCGCGACCAAGTCATTCATCCGCAAACCTTTTATCTGGCGCAGCATCAGGCTGGGTGTGATTGGCGCCGTACTGGCGGTTTTGGCGCTCATGGGCGTGCTGCTTTATGTACAGAATAATTTCCCTGAGCTCGATATTTTACACGACCAACTGTTGACCGGAGCGGTGCTTTTGGGTGTCATCGTCGTCGGTATTTTGATTACGTGGCTCAGCACATTCATCGCGACGCAGCGGTTCCTGAATTTAAGAACGGACGATTTGTATTAATAGTCGATGGTTTGTGGTCGGCGGTCGATGGAAAACACCAGAGACCAACGATTAAAGACTAACGACCAAAGATCAATATTATGGCTAAGAAAGACATCACACCGGAGACAAGGAATGAAATTCCAGAAGGGCAATTCCTTTTTGAAAGTGTCAACTACAAATTGCTCCTGATCGGCATCGGGGTTATTGCCTTGGGTTTCATCCTGATGGCCGGCGGTGGCAGCGACGATCCGAAAGTCTGGAACGATGACATCTTCAGTTTCCGACGCATCCGTTTGGCGCCAACGGTCGTTTTGATTGGATTCGGCGTGACGATTTGGTCGATTTTGAAGAATCCAAAGAAGTAATTTGGAAACCCTTCACGCCATCATCATCGCCATCGTCGAAGGATTGACCGAGTATCTACCGGTATCATCCACGGCGCACATGGTATTCACCAGTTCGTATTTCGGCATTCAGGACCAGGAATTCGTCAAGATGTTCCAGGTGTCGATCCAGTTCGGGGCAATCTTGGCCGTAATCGTATTGTACTGGAAAAAGTTTTTCGATTTTAAACGCATCAACTTCTACGTCAAACTCGCTTTGGCCATTGTTCCTGCGTTGGTGTTGGGCAAGATTTTCGACGATATGATCGACGATGTTTTGGGCAAACCCATTCCCATCGCCATTGTACTCATCATCGGCGGCATCGTGCTGCTGTTCATCGAGGAATATTTCAAGAACCCGACGATTCACCGGGAAGAAGACATCACACCCAAAAAAGCCGTCACGATTGGATTCTGGCAATGTCTGGCCATGATGCCGGGCACAAGCCGTTCCGCCGCATCCATCATTGGCGGCATGCAACAAGGCTTGACGCGCGAAACCGCCGCCGAATTTTCGTTCTTCCTCGCCGTTCCTACGATGCTGGCCGTGACCACCTACTCGGTATTCGTCAAGACCTATAAAAGCGTCGGGATGAAAGGCTACGAAATGCTGTTGCAAGGCGACAACCTCAAACTGTTCCTCATCGGCAACGTGATCGCGTTCATCGTGGCGCTCATCGCCATCAAGTTGTTCATTGGGCTGATCAAGAAATACGGCTTCAAGCCGTGGGGTTATTACCGTATTTTCGCTGGCATCATCCTATTGGTTTATTTCACTTACAATTCGTAGCCGATTCGGGCTGCATTCTTTACATCATGACCAAAAACCAGCTGATTGCGTTATACGTCATTTCGACGGCTGCCATCGCCGCTTGTTTTTTCATGCCGCCCATTGCGCAAGACCAAGCCTACCATCGTTTTGCCGATGCCCATAGTTGGGCTTCTGTCCCGAACTTCTGGAACGTCATTTCAAATCTGCCATTTGCGATCATTGGTATTTTAGGAATGACAAGATTACGAGCGATCGACTATAGCCTGAAAGCAAGCTACATTTGGTTCTTCGTCGGGATTTGTTGCACCGGCTTCGGTTCGGGGTATTACCATTGGCACCCGACCGATGCCACTTTAATCTGGGATCGCCTGCCAATGACCGTATCATTCATGGCGTTCCTATCAATTGTCATCGGGGAATTTATCGATGCCGATGCGGGCAAAAAACTCCTGTATCCGCTGCTGCTGCTCGGGTTGTCATCCATCGCGACTTGGGTTTTGACCGATGACCTGCGAATGTACGCGCTCATCCAGTTCCTGCCGATTTTCCTGATTTTAATCGTCCTTTTTCTGTCCAAGAAGGAAATCAGATACAAGAAATATTTCTGGCTGATGGTGGTTTGCTACACGATGGCAAAATTCCTGGAAGGTTACGACGCTTATATTTATGTCGTTTCGCGGGAATGGATGGGCGGCCATGCTTTAAAACACTTGGCGGCGGCCGCGGCTCCGTTTTTTTTCTACAAATTTGTGGGCCGAAAATTCAACCCTGAAAGACCATGAATACTACGCCATCAGCCGAAGATTTTCTTGCCGGGCAAGTCCTTTTGATTGACAAGCCATTGCATTGGACGTCGTTCCAAGCCGTCAACAAACTCAAATGGCTGCTCAAATCTAAATTGGGCATCAAGAAAATTAAGATCGGGCATGCGGGCACGCTCGATCCGCTGGCCACCGGATTGCTCATCGTGTGCACCGGGAAAATGACCAAGTCCATCACCGAAATCCAGGCGCAGGCCAAGGAATACACCGGGACGTTTTTCATCGGGGCAACCACGCCGTCATACGATCTCGAAACCGAGGTTGATCAAACGTTCCCGATTGCGCACATCGACAGCGCATTGATTGACAAGACCGTCCAACAGTTTTTGGGCGAGATTGACCAGAAACCACCGATTTTCTCCGCCATCAAAAAGGACGGAAAGCGTTTGTACGAACACGCGCGCGCCGGCGAAGAAGTCGAGATCGCCTCGCGCAAGACAACCATTTACGAGTTTGAGATTACCCGCGTGGCGTGGCCGGAAATCGATTTCAGGATTGCGTGCAGCAAAGGCACGTACATCCGTTCCATCGCGCATGATTTCGGGAAAGCGTTGCAGTCTGGCGCACATTTAACCGCGCTGCGCCGAACTAAAATCGGGGATTATCACGTGGAAAACTGCGTGACACCGGCGGGGTTTGAAGCCCAACTCGCTGCAAATCCCTAGCATTTCTGATCCAACTCGCGCATGAGCATGACCAGTTCTTCCTGCGTGCTAGCGCCTTTGTCGTGCAAATACCAAAGTTGCAATTCGGTTTTTATGGTTTCGTCGATTTTGCCGTACTGGCTTTTGTAGCTTCGCACGAGTTCCGCGGCGGCTTTCGGTCTCGGTCCCCAGTGGCCAAGGACATTTTTGGTTTCGGCATCCAGGACGATGAGTTTCGGGATTGATTTGGAACCGTTGGTCAGGAACAGGTTCATCAGCGCCGGATTTTCATCGCGGAAGACAATTTTCATCTCGACATTCGGCGTAATCGTGGCGAGTTTGTTGAAGATTGGGAGCAATTGCGCCGCATCGCCACACCAACCTTCCGAAATGACCAGCCAAATGTATTTTTTCTTGAGCGCCAGCAGTTTTTGGATGCGGTCTTCGTTGATGACCATTTTCTTGTCGAGCCGGTTCATGCGCGCTTCGTTGAGCTGGGTGTAATGTACCAGTTCGTCAGATTGCGTGTCACCGGAAACTTTTCCTTGCGCCAACAGGCTCGTGACGGTGTTGCGGTATTTGGTGTAAGATACGCTTTTGAGCAGGCTTTCTGCGACGGCGATTTTCATGGCGTTTTATGATTTTCGACAATCAAAGGTACGACATTAAAAAAGCAAAATAAAGTGCCGTTTGTCACACTTAACATTTTTTGGAAACCACTTTTGCCGAAGCAGATTATGGTTATATTTGCACAACCAAATTGTAATTTGTCATGAAATATAAAAGAATTCTCCTGAAATTAAGTGGCGAGGCGCTCATGGGCGAACGCCAGTACGGTATAGATCCGGCGCGTCTGGCCGAATATGCCGCAGACATCAAGGAGATTCACGACCAAGGCGTCGAGATTGCCATCGTGATCGGCGGCGGAAATATTTTCCGTGGCGTGGCCGGTGCCGCCAATGGCATGGACCGCGTACAAGGCGATTACATGGGCATGCTTGCCACGGTCATCAACGGTATGGCGTTGCAAGGCGCGCTCGAAGATGCCGGCATGCAGACGCGTTTGCAGACAGCTTTGAAAATTGAGGCCATCGCCGAACCTTATATCAAGCGCCGCGCGGTGCGCCACCTGGAAAAAGGCCGCATCGTGATTTTTGGCGCTGGAACCGGAAACCCTTATTTTACGACCGATACGGCTGCGGTATTGCGCGGTGTGGAAGTACACGCCGATGTGATTTTGAAAGGGACGCGCGTGGATGGCGTTTACACGTCGGATCCGGAGAAAAATGCCGATGCCGTGAAGTACGACGCAATCTCGTTCGAGGATGTTATTCGCAAGGGATTGAATGTCATGGATACGACGGCCTTCACGCTCAGCCAGGAAAATGCCTTGCCGATCGTGGTGTTCGACATGAACAAACGGGGCAATTTGCTGAAGATTTGCAAAGGGGAAAATATCGGGACGGTCGTTGACGTTTAACGTCAAATGTCGAACGAAGAAATGCAATAAGTATTGCTCGCCGAATGCCCGTTTATCAGCCATGCGTTAGCGATTAAAGCGGCATCCTTTTGCGAGGCAACGAGCAAAAGATACAGCGGCAAGCGCGGCCGAAGGCAACGCCCTAAAAAATGAATGAATGGTTTGTCCGGCCACCAACGACCAGCCACCAAAAATAATTACTTAGATTTGTCTAGCCACTAAAAACTAGCCACTATCAACCAATGGAAGAAGAACTCGATTTTATCATGGAAAGTACCGAGGAAGCGATGCAACACGCCATCACGCACCTCGAAAAAGAATTCGTGAACATCCGCGCCGGGAAAGCGTCGCCTGCCATGTTGGGCAGCGTTTTCGTGGACTATTACGGGTCGCAGACGCCGCTCTCGCAAGTGTCTAACCTTGCCACACCCGATGCGCGTACGATTACTGTAACGCCGTGGGAAAAGAACATGTTGCACCCGATTGAGAAAGCCATCATGATAGCCAACATTGGGTTTAACCCGATGAATAACGGCGAAAGCATCATCATCAACGTGCCGCCGCTCACCGAGGAGCGCCGCCGCGACTTGGCCAAACAAGCGAAGATGCACGCCGAGGATGCGAAAGTGAGCATCCGCAACTGCCGCAAGGACGCGAACACCGAAATCAAGAAGCTCGAGAAAAACGGTCTTTCTGAAGACGTTTGCAAAAGTGCGGAAGAAGACGTGCAGCAGCTCACCAACAGTTTCACCAAGAAAGTGGATGAATTGCTCGCGGTGAAGGAAGCCGAAATCATGAAAGTATAAATTTTACGTTATAGATTCAGATCCGTCCGGACGCCGGGCGGATTTTTTTTTAAGATGCGATTTTACCTGGCCATATTTTTATTGTTATCGGTTGTCTTGCACGCGCAGGACGGCTCGGGCAGTGGCCGCGTACACCGCATCATCCAGAATGCGACCGACCGCCGCGAAGCCAACGACCTGGAGAAGAAACTCATGACGTTTTCGTTCAAGAGTTACACGAAGTTGCTCGTGACGGCCAACCCCGATTCGGTGCGCGGCCAGTTGGAAAAAGTGACGCGACGGAAATTCGGCTTCGGCGAACCGTATGAAAAGGTCGATTCCACGCAGTACAAATTCAAGCAGTTCGTCAAGCGCCAGCATTTGTTTGAGACCGAGAAAGTCTCCAACGTCCAATTTGACGGGACGTATCGCAAGGAAACGGTGATTGGCACCAAGATGTCGGGTTTCCGTGAACCGATTTACGAAGTGCTCGGGTTCAATCTGCAGTCTTTCTCGATGTACGGCGAAAGCTACGAGTTGCTCGGTACGCAATACCAAAGCCCGATTGCCCGCAAGGCATTTTCAGACTACCAATACCGGTTGGTGGATTCGCTCCGGATGCAAGGGCGCAAAGTCTATGAGGTGACCTTTATGCACAAAACCAAGTCACAGAAAGGCGGTTTACAGGGCACGCTCTGGATCGACGCCGAGACTTTCGCCATCGCCAAGGCCGACATGCGCGTGCGCGGGGTAATCAACGTGAGCGGTTCGCACCGTTTTACGTTCTTGAAAGAAGAGAATATCTGGGTTCCGGCCGGCCGCAGATTCAAGATCACCAAGGGCAACAACGACGAAGACATCAAGATTCCGGGCGCGGTCATCCAGTTTGACCCGATTGGTACCAACAGTAAAAAACGGCGCCAGGTTTCGGACGTCACGTACCTGTTGTCTGAATCGGACTATTCTGATTTTGAGTGGAATGAACCCGTGAAAATCCGTAAACGCTGGGTAGCCATCGAGGTCAAGGACGACGCCATCAAGAAAGACGACAAGTTCTTTGCGCCTTACAAAGCCGACACCATAGACCGCCGTGAAAAGCCCACGTACGAAACACTCGACAGCATCGTCGCCAAGGAAAAAATTGACAAGAAGTTGCGATTGGGCCGCAAGATTATCAACGGTTACGTGCCGTTCGGGCCAATAGACCTGGATTTGCGCTACCTATTGAGCTACAACAATTACGAAGGTTTCCGCATTGGGCTCGGCGGCATCACCAACGACCGTTTTTCGGAAGTGTACCGCATTGACGGCTACGGCGCCATGGGCACAAAAGACGGCGCGTTCAAGTACAGCGTGGGCGGCGCGGCGCGCATCGGGAAGTTCTCGAATACGTGGGTAGGTTTCAGTTATACCGACGACGTCCGAGAGATTGCGAGTACGTCTTTCGCCATAGACAAGCGCGTGTTCAAGCTCTATGATCCGCGGCCGATCAACGTGAGTACGTTTTACGGTTACACGTCGCAACGCATTTACATCGAGACGAAAATCATCCCGAAAACCGAAAGCATCTGGCAGATTACCCAGCAATACATCGACCCGAAGTTTGACTACACATTCTTGGTCGGCGACCGCGGCTACAGCAATTACCACTTGGCCACGGCGCAGGTTTCATTGCAATGGAATCCGTTTTCGGACTACATGCAAACGCCCGTCGGCCGGATCGAGGTCGAGAAACGCTTCCCGAAATTTACGTTCCAATACACGCACACGCTACCCGATTTCCTTGGGAACGACTTCAGTTTCGGCAAATTCGACCTTCGCGCCGATTATGAAAAGAAGCATTTCGACGGGCAAAAAACAGCCGTCCTGATTGAAGGCGGTTTCGCTTTCGGCGACGCGCCGCTGACGCATTTGTACAACACCTCGCCGAACAACATCACCAAAGACAACGTATTCAAGCGCATCACCATCGCGGGCAAGAACAGTTTCGAGACGATGTATTTCAACGAATTCTTCTCGAGCGAGTATGCCATGTTGCAAGTAAAACATACGCTGAAACGCATGACCTGGACCAGGAAAATCCGTCCGTCGATGGTGTTGGTCACGCGTATGGCTTGGGGCGACATGGAGAAACGCGAACAGCACGTAGGCATTCCGTTCAAGACGTTGCACGAAGGTTACTTCGAGTCGGGCGTAGAATGCAACCAAATCTTCAAAGGGTTGGGCTTGTCCGGGTTTTACCGATACGGCCCGAACGGGTTGCCGAAATTCCAGGACAACATTTCGCTGAAGGTGAGTTTCATCTTCAACATCGGGATGACCGATTGATCCGGCATATCACAGAAATTCGCAATAGTTGCGGCCGCCGGATCGTTTTCGTCTGTGCGTAAGAAAATTTGTATATCTTTCCGCCTTCAAAAACCATTAGCACAGTTAAATCAATGAAAAAAATCATCTTCTGTCTTGGCTTCATAGCCATTTCGCTTACTTCGTGTTCTTCAGATTCAGATTCTTCAGACGGCGGCTCAGACGGCGCCCTGGTGAAGAAGATCGTTTATACCTCAATCACGGATGAGTATTCGGAAACCGTTAACTATACGTACAACGGCAACAAACTCGTTAAGGGCGTTTACGATTACGGCGCTGAGGAAATCTACACCTATGATGGCAATCTGATTACCAAGATTGAACTCATTGAAGACGGCGAGGTGACGTACACCGAAACTTTCACCTACGACGGCAGCGGCCGCCTGCTTACCTATCTCGTTGAGGAAGGTCCATTTACCGAAAGCGAGACCTTTACATACAACGCCAACGGCACGGTGACTTGTTCCGGAAGCAGCGGCTTGAGCACCTATACTTTTGAAAATAACGAATTAAAGCAAATTGCCCGGACGACCGGCGAAGTATATGAATACACCTACGACGGAAAAAACAGCCCGTTCCGCAATGTCACCGGCTATGATAAGATTGCCCATGTCGCACACGGTGACCACGAGTTCTTTGGGCGCAATCAGAATATTTCGACCATTCAGGAAACAACCGGCGACGTGGCTTACATGACCAATACGATGACGTATAACGCAAACAACTATCCGCTGACGGTAAATTCGACGGCCATCTTTGTAGGCGACGGCACGTACAATGCCACAATGCAGTACACGTATTATTAATCCACGATGTTTTCGATATAACAAAGGCGGTCCGTGAAGACCGCCTTTTTATTTAGTCATGTACGGCGTTAGTGCGACGATACGAACTTCAGCCCGATGATCGAAGCAATCAGTGTCGTCAAAAAGAAGATGCGCCAAAACGTAGCCGGTTCCTTAAACACAAAAATCCCGACCAACACGGTTCCCACCGCACCAATCCCGGTCCAGACGGCGTAGGCCGTACCGATGGGAAGCGTTTGCGTCGCCTTGTACAACAAATACATGCTGATGGAAAGGCAGGCGAAAAACCCGATCATCCAATACAAAGAAGTGTTTCCGGAAGTTTCGCGCGCCTTACCCAGACAGGAAGCAAAACCCACTTCAAACAATCCGGCGACGATGAGCAGCAACCATTCCATTATTCAATACTAAAACATTCGAGGTAAATTTCGACTTGGTCAAAAACCACATCTTCCAACGCCGGAATCATGGATTTGAAGTTGCCGAATTGCGCTTCGGTCAGGTGATAGACTTTGTACGCATCCGGGTCGTCGCTCTTGTCGATGTTGAGCAAGTCAATCAGGACATCCGTCGCCAAATCGATCTTGATGTCTTCCAGCAGCGAGTCGTTGTCTTTGTCATAGACCGCGATGAATCTTTCAACGTTCATGGGCGAGTGTTTTTAAGGACGGATGATCAGCACCGACGGAATGTTGCTCAGCCAGATGCTTTGCGAATCGACCAGTTTCTTCCAACTGTCGAGGCTTACGACCATAATATCCTGATTCGATAGAAATTCTTTTTTCATCGTGCGGCCTTCCATGATGCGGTGACCGTGTACGTCGTTGATCCGCGCGGCAATCTGCGGCGAGTTTTGTATCGCGCCGTTCGGATCCACGAAAGTGACCTGTGATTGGTTGTTGTCGGCGAGTTTTTCGGCGTATTCGATCAGGAAAATATCTTCCGATGAAAAAATCGGGATGAACACATTTTTAAGCGATTCCAAGTCTTTGTCCACGAGGATTCCGACTGGCATTTTGGATTTCGCGATGATTTGGCGCGTACGTTCGTCAAAAGGCGAATTCTCGAACAAGCCTTCCTTTCCGATGAACTTGTCGATGAGCCGGTCGGGGTTGACGATGCGCGTCGTGTAACCGAGCAATCGGCCGAGCAGCGTGCCTTCAAAAATCGATTGGCCCAAACCGACCAACAACAAATTGTATTCGCCCTGGTTGGCGATGTCCACGATGTCGTTGTCAATATCGCTGGATACTTTGAACAGCGGAATCACCGGCTGGTCCAGGCTCTCAGATTCGGCCAGAACTGGCGCGAAGGTATTGCGTTCCTGTTCTTCGAGGTTAAACGTGTGCAATTCGTTGCTCAGCGTGAGGTGCATGGCCGTCACGACCGATTCGTTTTTCTCACGCCGGATCAGGCTGTTGGCCAATTTGAGCAGCGTGCGCCCGCGGTCTGAATTCCCGAAGGAAATCAGTATTTTGTATTTGTCATCGGCCCGGATTTCGTCGGGGATGTAAACGTCCTTGGTCTTGAAGATCCAGTTGATCAAGTCGAGCGCCGGCCCGGTCATAAAGGTCGTGACGAGCGCCATGATGACCATCATCGTAAAGACTTCCGTCGATAAAACGCCGAGGTCATAACCGATGTTGAGCACGACGAGTTCCATCAAGCCGCGTGTATTCATGAGCGCGCCAATGGTTAAACTGTCGCGCCAATTCTGCCCAACAAACCTTGCCGCGAGCGCACTGCCGAGGAATTTTCCGGCCACGGCCACCACGATGATCATGCCGGTAATCTTCCAAAGATACGGATCGTCGATGGCGTTGATCTGCGTACGCAAACCCGTGAAAACAAAGAACAACGGCAGGAGTAAAATGACCGACACGTCTTCGACTTTCTCGATGATGATGTTACGGAATTTCGTGTTTTCCGGCATGATGGCGCCAGCCATAAATGCACCGAACAACGCATGGATGCCGATGACTTCCGTGGCGTAAGCCGAAATGATGAGCGTCAATAGGAAAATCGCGACTACCGGTTTGCTCAGGCTCTGGCGGGAATATTTCAAATCGCCGATGCGTTTCAAGAAGGGCTTCACCACTTTCAGCATCAGCAAGACATACAAGATCGACATCGCGATCACATACACCGAACTCACGAACGAACCGGCTTTCACAATGGCGATGACCGCGGCCAAAATGCACCATGCCGTAATATCGTCGGCGGCTGCGCATGTGATGACAATCGTACCGAGCTTGGTCTTGTGGATGCCGCGTTCCTGGACGATGCGCGCCAAAACGGGAAACGCCGTGATGCTCATGGCAATCCCGAGGAACAGCGCAAACGACAGGAATTCAACTTTCATCGGGGCGAATTGCGTGTAGATGACATACGCCAACCCGACGCCCAGCGTAAACGGAATGACGATGCTGGCATGGCTGATGACGACGGCATCGTTGGCCTTATTTTTCAGGGCTTTCAGGTCGAGTTCCATCCCAATGACGAACATGAACAATATCAGCCCGATCTGGCTTAGGAACTGCAGATTGCCGAGTGATGCAATGGGGAAAAGAATCGAAGAATATTCAGGAAAGTACAACCCGAGCAACGACGGCCCGAGGACGATGCCGGCAATCATTTCGCCGATGACCGTTGGCTGCCCGATCTTACGGAAAAACCATCCGAAGATACGCGCCACCAGAATGATCGTGATGATTTGCGCGAGCAACAACGCCAGCGGATGCTGCAGGTTTTCCTGCATGTTTTGGATGAACTGCGTAAGCTGCGGCTTTTCGGAAACAATCTCTACATCGCGGCCTGCCTGAAGCGACTTGCCTTTGGTGATGATCCAGTAAATCACCAGCGAGAAACCTCCGGTCACGAAAATGTAAAAAATCGAATTCTTGACGTTTCTCATAGTAGCGTTTGTTCCGGCCCAAAAAGCCAAGCCAAAGATATAAATAATCGGTTTAGTTTTCTGGCCGCCGGAAATTTCATAAACCACTGTTTTTATTCGACAAAAGTGCTTGCGAGGCTTTTAAATTCAGCATTGTTTTCCTTACCTTTGCACGCATTTTATAGCTTATGGGCAAGAGATTCAGGGTCGGATTTTGGGAAGGCGTGGCCAGGCTTATCCTCAGGAACAGGATTTTCATTTTGGCGGGAATCGTCTTGTTGACGGTTTTCCTAGGATGGCAATGCAAAAACCTGGGCATGACCTACAACGAGGCCAACCTATTGCCGCAAAAGCACATCGCCAACCGCCAATACCAGGATTTCCTGTCGAAATTCGGCGAAGAAGGCAACCTCGTGGTCATCGGCGTGAAAGACGACAAACTCTTTACACCCGAAGCTTACGCGGCCTGGAATGAGCTGATGCAAGGCTTGAAAAAAGCGCAAGGCGTTGATTTGGTCGTGTCGCTCAACGATTTGAAGAAGATCGAAAAAGACACGGTCAACCAGAAATTCAACATGGTACCGCTCGTGGATCAGGGCAAAACACTCGATCCGGCGTATCTCAAACAAGTGCGCGACGAACTCTTCCATAAACTTCCATTTTATCAGGGATTGTTGTTCAACAAGGAATCGGGCAGTTTGCGTTCGGCGATTTACCTGAACAAGAAAATCGTCAATACCGAAGCACGCAAAACGTTCGTCTTGGAAGAAATCGTGCCGCGCGTCGAGAAATTCGAAAAGCAAACCGGGATTGACCTGCGCGTGTCGGGCATGCCGTACATCAGGACGATTAACGCCGAAGATATGAAAGGCGAAATCGGGTTGTTCATCGGGGCCGCATTGCTTACCGTATCACTGATTTTCTTCTTCTTTTTCCGGTCTTACCGCGCCACATTCATCTCAATCTGTATTCTCATCGTAGGCGTGATTTGGTCTTTCGGGACGCTCGGTTTCTTTGAATACCGCATCACGATCTTGACCGGAATCATTCCGCCGCTGATCATCGTCATCGGCATTTGTAACTGTATTTTCCTGATCAACAAATACCAACAGGAAATCAAGAACCACCAGAACCAAGCGAAAGCCTTGCAGCGCGTCATTTCCAAGATTGGCGTGTCAACGTTTATGACCAACATGACCACGGCCATGGGTTTTGCGACCTTCATGATTACGGGCAACGAACTGCTTTTTGAGTTCGGTTTGGTGACGTCCATCAACGTCATGTCGGTGTACATCCTGACGCTTTTGATCGTGCCGATCGTGTACAGTTTCATGCCGATGCCAAAGGCGAAACACCTGTACCATTTGAGCAAGAATTACATTTCGTCGCTGCTGGATTGGGTGGAATATACCGTGCGCAACCGCCGCAAAACCGTCTACACGATTTATGCATTGATGCTGGTGTTCTCGGTTGTCGGTGTGACGCAGATGAAAGTGTCCGGCAGCTTGATCGGGGAAATGCCCAAGTCGGCGTCGTTCTTCAAGGACATTTTGTTTTTCGAGGAAGAATTCAACGGCGTCATGCCGCTGGAAGTCATGATCCACCAGAAAAAAGGCAAAGTCGTCAGCCCGAAGACGCTCGAGAAGATGGACGAATTGCAGCAAACCATCGATAGCATCCCGGAACTGTCAAGCCCGATGTCTGTGGTGAATTTCGCCAAATACCTGAACCAATCGTTCTACAACGGCAATCCGGAATATTACCAATTGCCGAGCAGCCAGGAGCAAGCCTTCGTCTTGTCGTACGCCAAAAGCATGTTCAAAGGCAAGGGCAAAGGCGACAACCTGATGAAAAGCTACGTGGATTCTACGTCGCATTACGCCCGCATGACCACGTTCATGAAAGACATCGGCACCGATAAGATGGCCTTGATCGAGAAACGGCTCGAGAAACGCATCGCGCAGATTTTCCCGAAAGACCGCTACGAAGTGACGCTCACCGGAAAAGCGCTCGTGTTCCAAAAAGGCACGTCGTATCTTGTAGACAACCTGATCGAGTCGATCATTTTCGCGATCTTGATGATTGCCGGCCTGATGCTGTACATGTTCCGCAACCTAAAGATGATTTTGGTGGCGGTCATTACGAATATTTTACCGTTGTGCATCACATCCGGGTTGATGGGTTATCTGGGCATTCCGCTCAAGCCATCGACCATTCTGGTGTTTAGTATTGCCTTCGGGATTTCGGTGGACAACGCCATCCAGTTCATGGCCAAATACCGTCACGATTTGATTTTGAACAACGGGAAAGTACGCCGTTCGGTAGTGAGTGCGTTGCGGGAAACCGGCATCAGCGCGTTTTACACGTCCGTAGTTTTGATCCTTGGTTTTGCCGTGTTCACGCTCTCGAGTTTTTCCGGTACGATCGCACTCGGCGGGTTGATTTCCTGTACGTTGCTTTTTGCGATGTTCGCGAACTTGATCGTATTGCCGTCGCTGGTGCTTACGTTCGAGAAAAAACAATTGAGCAAGGAAGAATTGATTGACGACGAGATTATCGTGGACGACGTTGACAATGAATAATTGATAATGAATAATTAATAATGATTGGCCGTCTGGAAGCGGCGTAGGATCCGGTAATTTGGAAATTGGCGGATTAAGGCCTAGCTTCGTTCGACGTTGGACATTTGACATTCGACATTCAACATAAAATGAAACATACCAAAATAAAAGAACTGCTCAGCAGCGACGGCGCGAAAACAGGCGTCGTGGCCAAAGGCTGGGTGCGTACGTTCCGCAACAGTCAATTTGTGGCGCTCAACGACGGCTCCACGATCAACAACATCCAGTGTGTGGTTGATTTCGCCAACACGCCAGAAGACACCTTGAAACGCATTACAACCGGTGCGGCCATTTCGGTCATGGGCGATTTGGTGGAAAGCCAGGGCGCGGGCCAGAAGTGGGAAATCCAAGTGAAATCACTTGAAATCCTCGGCGATTCGGATGCCGAGAAATTCCCGATGCAGCCCAAAAGACATTCGCTTGAATTCCTGCGTGCCAATGCGCATTTGCGGGTGCGTACCAACGCATTCGGTGCCATCATGCGGGTGCGTTCGGTATTGGCTTATGCCGTGCACAAATATTTTCAGGACAAAGGTTTCGTCTATGTAAACACGCCGATCATTACCGGTGCCGATGCGGAAGGCGCGGGCGAAATGTTCCAGGTGACGGCGCTCGATTTGAACAACCTGCCGAAGGACGAGAACGGCTACATCAACTACAAAGAAGATTTCTTCGGAAAACATACCAACCTGACGGTTTCAGGACAGTTGGAAGGCGAGACTTTCGCGATGGCTTTGGGCCAGATCTATACTTTCGGGCCAACGTTCCGTGCCGAGAATTCAAACACGGCGCGTCACTTGGCGGAATTCTGGATGATCGAACCGGAAGTCGCGTTCAACGACTTGGACGACAACATGGATTTGGCCGAAGATTTCATCCAATACGTCATCAAGTATACGATGGAACGTTGCCAGGACGATTTGAAATTCCTCGACCAGCGTTTGGCCGACGAAGAAAAACAGAAGCCGCAAGACCAGCGCAGCGACATGACGTTGCTCGAAAAACTGAAGTTCGTCCTGGAAAACAACTTCAAGCGTGTTTCCTATACGGAGGCCATCGACATCCTGCGCGATTCGACACCGAATAAGAAGAAGAAATTCCAGTTCCCGATTGACGCCTGGGGTGCCGATTTGCAATCTGAGCACGAACGATTCTTGGTGGAGAAACACTTTAAATGCCCGGTCATTTTGTACGATTATCCGGCCAACATCAAGGCGTTTTACATGCGTTTGAACGAAGACGGAAAAACCGTTCGTGCCATGGACATTTTGTTCCCAGGCATTGGTGAAATTGTAGGCGGATCGCAGCGTGAAGAGCGTTACGACGTACTCGTGGAAAAAATGAAAGTGCTTGGCATCGACGAGGAAGAATTGTGGTGGTATCTCGATACGCGCCGTTTCGGGACTGCCGTACACTCTGGGTTCGGGCTTGGTTTTGAACGACTGGTGTTGTTCGTGACGGGAATGACCAACATCCGCGATGTGATTCCGTTCCCACGGACGCCGCAGAACGCAGAATTTTAATAGAGTCCGGTCTTTGCGCCGGATTTTTTTGGTGTGTGACAAAAGCTACTGAACCCGGCAGCATCAAACCTTACATTTGCGACAATACTTTTAACATGGACATCAAGATCAAAATTACCGACCGCGAAGGCCAAACCCACGAGGTGGAAGCGCCTACGGACATGAACATGAACATCATGGAGTTGGTGCGCGCCTATGAACTCGCGCCGGAAGGCACCATTGGCATCTGCGGCGGCATGGCGATGTGTGCGTCCTGCCAGTGTTATGTCTTGAACGACGTGGCGTTGCCGCCCAAAAACGACGACGAGGAAGCGATGCTTTCAGAAGCCTTCAACGTAAAAGCCAACAGCCGTTTGGGTTGTCAAATCCATATTTCACCCGAACTCGACGGGCTGGAAGTTGAACTCGCGCCCGAAGCCTGACCATAAAAAAAGCGGGACAAAATCCCGCTTCTTCGTATTCCTTTTTCATGAATTATTGCTTCACAAACTGCATCGTCTTGAATGCGCCGGCCTTGGCCAATTTGATGAAATAGATGCCGTTGCTCAAGCCCGACGTGTTTACCGTCAGGTCTGCGCCAGACGAAACGGCTTTCGAATGGACGAGTTGCCCCAATGTGTTGTACAATTCAAACGAATCAGGCAAGTCGTTGCTGTCGCCCATAGAAATTGCGATGAAGTCTTTGGCTGGGTTCGGATACAATTTCACACCTTCAAACAACCCTGTTCCCGGAACGGCCAATGGCGCGCTACAAGCATCGGAAGTTTTGAGCGACGCCCGGCGGATCGAGTTGTTCATCACGGCAATCATGCGTGCTTTTTGGTTCAGCGTAAAAATGTTCATGCACGTATCGTTGGTGTAATCCATGTAATTTTCAACCATGTCCGTGCCGGTCTGCGATGGGCAGGAATCATAAACGTCAAAGCAATCGTAGTTTTCTGTTGACGCCGCGGGCGTATCCGGGCAATAGTCTTTGTTGCTGTCGGTTCCGTTGACGTTGCACGATGAATTGTCGCCCCAGATGTGGATCAAGCCAAGGCAATGCCCAATTTCATGTGTGGCTGTGCGGCCTTTGTCATAATCTGCGAAGTAATTCGATGATGGCGCGATGTCTGACGTTCCGAAACAACGGTAATCGATAATGACGCCATCGGTAGTCGCGCCGCCCATGTTTGACGCCAAGCCGCCCAAACCGGAAGTGCTTGGGAACTGTGCGTAACCCAGGATGCCGTTCAACTCGGCACTGGCGCTGGAGCTGAAGTTTGCTACCCAAATATTGAAATACTGGGTCGGATCCCAAATGGTTTGCGGCTTCAAAGTGCCTTCAACCTGCGATTCTGTGGCCCAGGAAGCCATCCCTAAGTTCACACGGTCAATGCCATTGGTTGCCGTTCCGTCCGGTTTTTTCTGCGCCAAGCAGAATTCTATTTCGACGTCTGCGCCCACTTCACTTTCGTTGTATCCTGGCGTGTCCAGCATTCTGCGGAAATCCTGATTGAGTACCGTGATTTGCGACAGTACGCGTGCGTTGGAAATATTTTCATTCGCGCCCACCGCATCGCCGTTGTGGATAACGTGTACTACGACCGGAATCGTAATCACCGCGTTGACATTTCGCCCAGACAACAATTGCGCTTTCACTTCAGCCACTTTTGGCGCAATCCATTCTTCGAAAGCTTCACGCGAGGCGCGATCCGGGTTGTTGGCCTGCATGGCTTGCTCATATTCAGCAGACACGCAACGTACCAAGCCGTTGTGCGGGTTGATTTTTTCAAGTGGCTGGCCAAAAACCTGACGGCCGGCCTGCCCGTAAGAAAGGCCGGATGCCATCAGCAGGAAGCCCAAAATTTTGATAGTAGATTTCATTTTCATTTTTTTACAGGATGCGAATGTAGTCTAACATGATTTGAATGCCAAGCAAATGAGGTAAAAACATTCATTGTGTAGGTGAAAATTGAAGGCGAAAAAAAAGAGAGAAATTGCTTTCTCTCTTCCCATAAATAAACAACAACTAAACTAACCAATGCTTACGCACCAGTTTTTCTGTATCAGGAGGAACATTGCTGTTCTTGAAGCTTTCCAAAAAAACACCGTTTTTCCGATAAGCCAAACATGAAACCCAGCGAGTAGGGCGCCTATTCCAGGGCTTATCGGAATACGGCTAATGCTGAACAAACTTATCCACGTGCCGCGCCCAAGCAAAAAAAATGAGGTGAAATGGCATTTTTTAGCGGTGAAATTGCCAAGCGAAGAACATCACCCCATGACGCCCGTCAAACCCGTTCACTTTCCGCTGATAATGGACTGGAATGCGGCTTCATATCCGGCGCTTAACGGCACTTCTTCGGTTCCGATGAAAATGGTTTTGTTCCGGACTTTCTCGATTTTCGATATCTGGACGATGAAAGACCGATGCACCCGTATGAACGCCGAAGCAGGCAGTTTTTCCAAAATGGATTTCATCGTCATACGCGCCACAATCGTTTTTTGTCCGGCAATATGTATTTTGAGATAATCGTCCAATCCTTCGATGAAAAGAATGTCGGAAATCAGGATTTTATTTAGGCTGTAATCTGCGCGGATAAAGAGGTATTGCTCGGTCGCCGGCGTTTGGTTCCTATTTTCGTAAGCGGCCTTGGCTTTTTCCGCAGCTTGTTTGAAACGGTCGAATGAAAACGGTTTCAGCAGGTAATCAATCGCGTTGAGGTTGAAACCTTCCACGGCGTATTCGCTGAAGGCCGTCGTGAAAATCACCATCGTATCCTGTTCGATCGACGCAAAGAATTCAATCCCGTTTTGCTTGGGCATCTGGATGTCGAGAAAAATCAAATCCACCGGCTGTTTCCGAAGGTATTTGTGGGCTTCCTCGGTTTTGCTGAACGTCTTTTCCAAATTCACGAATTCAATGCGTGCACAGAAATTTTCAATCACTGTGAGCGCCAGCGGTTCGTCGTCAAGTGCAATCGCGCGAATCATGACAGTCTGATTTTTAAAGTGACACGGTAGGCTTTTTCGCCGTCTTCGATATGGAGTTCGTGTTGGTCAGGATAAATGTAATTCAGCCGTTTCTTCGTGTTGTCGATGCCTTGCTCGCTGCCTGAAGATTCGTGGAAGTTCATGGTCACTTGGTTGTTCGAAGCGACAAGCGTCAACAAGTTGTCCTGAATGTCGATGCTGATTGAAATCCTCCAATCTTCCTCGCCGTTCACGCCGTATTTGAATGCATTTTCGATAAATGGAATGATGACCAGCGGCGAAATCTGCTTGCCTTCCGGATTGCCCTTTACGAGGTAAGACAATTTGGAGTCGTCCACAATCCGGAGCCGTTGCAATTCGATGTAATCCGAAATGTAATCCAACTCCTTTTGCAGTGGCACGAAATCGTTGATGCTTTCAGTGACTACGTACCGCATCATGCCGGAGAGTTTGAGTACGGCATCTGGCGCGGCATCAGATTTTTCCAAGGTCAGCGCATACAAACTGTTGAGTGTGTTAAACAGGAAATGCGGATTGATTTGCGCCTTGAGATAAGAAACTTCTGCCTTCAGTTTTTCCTTTTCGGCATTGCGAAGCCTGCGGTTGATGCGCAAGTACAAAGCCAGGAAGAAAATCGCTGCAAACTGGACCAGCGAACGCAAATAGGAGAAGAAAAAATTCATCCGGCCGGAATGCCGGTGCGGTGGATGGAAATGCGGTCGGTGGTGCGGAAAATGCTCCGGAATCAGGATTTCAGGCAGGAAATTAATGATGAGATACGAACACACCAGCGCGAAGAAATAGGCGAGGAGTTTGCCCCTGAAATACAATCGGGGAATGAGCGCATAATAATTGACATAGAAAAAAAGCAGCAGGAAAACGAAAGAAAGGAAATTCCTTTTGAACGGCGTGACGCGCAACATGTGCTCCATTGCCCCGAAATCAGGCGATGAAAAAACCGGAAGGCTCAAAAAAATGAGACAACCCGTGGCATTGATGATGATTTGCCGAAACTTCTTGTTCATGGCCGAAAGTTAAGCGCCAAAACTAAAAAGAAATGCAGCCGGGTTAAAATTTTTGAGGTGAAACCCGTGATTGTGCAGATAAAGCGGTTACTCCAAAATATCTTTCGCCGGTTGCACGAGCCGCTCCACAAACTTTTTGTACGCTTTCCCTGACGGATGCAGGCCATCGAAGGCCACCAATTCCGGATCTGACAAGCCTTGTTGGGTAATGTCCGTGATGTAAACGAACCGGACGCCATTCGTCTGGCAGTACTGTTCGGCGAAACTGTTGTAGAGCGACAATTGTGTGGAAATCGTCGTGCCATTGCCCGTGAATTGCCCATATGGCGTGTAGGCGTAATCTGGAATAGACAACACGATGACTCGAGACTTGTCTCCGCCTGCCCGCGCAATCGCCTCATTGACCAATTGCGGGAATTCTGTCTGATAAAGGCTGAACGGCTTCTGCTGGTATTGGTTGTTTACCCCAATGAGCAACGTCACCAAATCATAATTGGACGGAAAAACCTCGTCGTTGATTTCATCGATGAGGTTGGTCGTGGTCCAGCCGGTCGTGGCGATGATTTTCAAATCCACACGAGATTGCGGAATCGACTTTTGCAGGCTGTCCTTGAGTTGGCTGGGAAAATTCTTCTCGAAGGCCACGCTCTCGCCAATGGTGTAACTGTCGCCGAGGGCGAGATATGTGAACACTTTGGTTGTCGTCGCGGCATCATCTTGCTGGCAACCGGTAATCGCCCCGATGAGCAGCAACAGTAGGAATCGTAGGTTGTGCATCTTTTTTAGGGGAAATTACGAATAAAAACGATTCGTGGTTTATGGCGCGGTCTGCAACGTTACGGCGTCGTCGATGGCGTTCCACAACCCGATGCGCCGGGCCAGCGCTTCTTTGGAAACAGCTTCGGCTTCGCGCCATTTCTGCGCATCTTCACCGCAAAGTTTCGCCACCATTTGCATCGCCATCGGGCCGTGTTCGTCCGCGTCAAGTTCAATGTGGCGCTCGAAATAGTATATCAGTGGGCGCAAGTCAATGCCGGTCATCTGCTTTTCAAAATGGCGCAGGATTTCGGTGAACATCGACGGGATCAAATCTTCACGGCCGAAGGTAAATGCCGCAGCAATGGCGTGCGGTTTCCCATCGGCAATTACCCGGAAAGTAAATTCCAGGAAGGCTTTTACGCCAAAAGGCAAATCGCTTTGTGAAATCGTTTGGAAAATGTCACCCTGAGCATGTAGTTTCCGGATAAAGTCCTCCATGCCCGATGTGTCTGCGCCGCAGGCTTTCATGGCTTCCAGATACATCTCGAAATGGCTCAATCGGCGGCCGTCCAAAGCCAGATCCGATTCTTCGGCCAAGACGATTTCGTTGATGAGGTAGCGTGTTTCGGGATCGGGTGTCGCGAACCACGGCGTGGTCGTACAGGTCAAATGTTGTTGCAATGCCTTGAGCAAAGACATGAAGTCCCAGACGGCGTAAACATGGTTTTCCAGAAATCGATGCAGGTCTGGAATCTTCTTGATTTTTTCGTATAACGGGTGCGAAAGCAACTGCTGCTTTTCGTTGGCGATGGCTTGGTAAATTTGCTGTTCCATAAAAAAACCTCCCAAATTGGAAGGTTCTCGTTTTTGAATTAATAATATTATTTGAACGCCGGAAAGCCAGTGATGTCCATGCCGGTAATCAGCAAATGGATGTCGTGCGTTCCTTCGTATGTAATCACGGATTCGAGGTTCATCATGTGGCGCATGATGGAGTATTCGCCGGTAATGCCCATACCGCCCAGGATTTGACGGGCTTCGCGGGCAATCTCGATGGCCATATTCACGTTGTTGCGCTTGGCCATGGAAATCTGGGCCGATGTGGCTTTGCCTTCGTTGCGCAATACGCCCAAACGCCAAGTCAGCAATTGCGCCTTGGTGATTTCGGTGATCATTTCGGCCAGTTTCTTCTGCTGTAATTGGGTGGCGCCAATCGGTTTGTCAAACTGGATGCGTTCTTTGGCGTAGCGAAGCGCTGTGTCGTAACAATCCATCGCCGCGCCGATCGCGCCCCAAGCGATTCCGTAACGGGCAGAATCCAGACAGCCCAGCGGTGCGCCGAGCCCTGATTTATTCGGGAGCAAGTTCTCTTTAGGGACTTTTACGTTGTCAAAAATCAATTCGCCGGTGGCCGACGCGCGCAACGACCATTTGTTGTGGGTTTCCGGGGTTGTGAAGCCTTCCATGCCACGTTCTACGATCAATCCGTGGATGCGTCCTTCTTCATTCTTCGCCCAGACGACGGCCACTTGTGCGAACGGCGCGTTGGAAATCCACATCTTGGCGCCGTTGAGCAAGTAATGGTCGCCCATGTCCTTGAAGTTGGTTACCATGCCGCCGGGGTTTGAACCGTGGTCAGGCTCGGTGAGCCCGAAACAGCCCATCCATTCGCCAGAAGCCAGTTTCGGCAAGTATTTCATGCGTTGCTCTTCGTTGCCGTATTTCCAGATCGGGTACATCACCAGTGACGATTGCACCGATGCCGTGGACCGTACGCCCGAATCGCCACGTTCGATTTCCTGCATGATCAATCCGTAGGAAATCTGGTCAAGCCCGGCACCGCCGTATTGTTCAGGAATGTATGGCCCAAATGCGCCGATGTCTGCCAGGCCTTTGATGATCTGGTTTGGGAATTCTGCGCGTTGTGCGTATTCTTCGATGATGGGCGATACGTCGCGCTTTACCCATTCGCGGGCGGCGTCGCGCACCAGTTTGTGTTCGTCCGACAGCAATTCGTCGAGGTTGTAATAATCTGGCGCCTGGAATAAATCTGGTTTCATGTCGTTATTTTTTAGCGGCCGCATGAATTGTGGGATGTTTTGCAATGATTTCCGCTGCGGCTAATGCGGTGCAAAAGTAAATAATTGGGTGTTAGCAATCAACGAAAACGATATATTTCTTACGTGATTTAACGACTGTTTACCGCGCCGTGTTTTTTCGGGTGACAGCGCGCCGTTAAAGCATCGCGGAACTTTTTTTGTACTATTTTCCTGAATGTTTCAATAAAAGTTTTATGTTTAATGCAACGAAAATGCACTCGTTTTCGTCCTACAACAAAACCTCACCCATGAAACACTTTTACGTTCTGATTGCATGCCTGATCGGGCTTTGCGCACAAGCCCAGATTACTGGGAAAATCGTTGATGCCAATACCGGCGACCCGATCCCGTACGCGAACATCCAATGCGACAACCAAGGCTTGATTTCCAATGAAGAAGGCTATTTCAGGATTGCGGAAGCCGGCACCACCGACGATACGCCGATCCTGATTTCCTACATCGGATATGCCGCCACGCAGGCCACACCCGCATCGCTCCGGTCTGAAATGACGGTGAAATTGATTCCGGCTACTTTCGAACTCGACGAAGTAACGGCACGCACGCCGCCCACGCCGGAAGTCATCATGGCGACCGTCCGTAAAAACCTCAAGGACAATTATAAAGCCGGCGAAAACCCGTTCCAGACGAAAATCTTCATGCGCGAAACCAGCGCCTTCACGCCAAAGAAACTGTTGATTGAACTGGAAAAATCAACCGGATTCACGAAAAACAATCTTAAAGCATTTAATGCCGACTTGGCGAAATTCACTTCCCGTGCGGTATCGAACCCGTCGAAGCAATACACCGATGTTTTGTTCAACTATTACGGCGTTCCAAAGAAGGCAACTTATAAAATGGCGGTCGCGAAAGCCACGAAACTCCACGACAAGAACAAATCGACTTCTATCGAGGACATGCAGGACAATGCCATGGACTTGTTCCTCAAACACCTTGACACGACCAAGTATTACCGCATCAAAAGCGGATGGTTCGGCACGCACGATACCGTGACCTTGCGCAAGGATTTCGTCAGCAACAAAAAGCAAAAACCCAGGACCGAATTGACCAGCCTGAAGAACAATTTCTATGGTGTCTTGAACGAAAATAGCGTATTCTCGAAAGATTTCGAGTTCATCCACGAGCCTAAGGATTACAGCTACAAGAACGAGGGTTCGGTATTATTGCCCGACGGGAATTTTGCCTATGTGGTCAGTTTCAGCCCGAACCGGAGCCGCGCCATTTATACCGGGAAAATGTACATCTCTGAAAATGATTTTGCCATCATCCGCGCCGATTACAAACTCGTGGACGGGAAAAAAGCCGGCGGACTGAATATGAAGTTGTTGCTCGGTGTGAAGTTTTCCGAAAACCTCAAATCCGGGACGATGATCTTCAACCAGCGCCCGGGCGGCGACGGCTATTATTTGCAGTATGCATCGGCGGAAACCGGTCAATATTTCTACCTGAACCGTCCGCTGAAATTCATCGAAATCACCAAAGAAGAAAAAGATGTCGTGGCTTTTGACCTCAAAATCGAAGGAAACATGTACAGCAAAACCGAATACTTGAATCTGGAGCGCAGCGAAGTTTCAGAATCGGAATTCGATGCGGCCAAGGAACCGGAATTCAAGTACCAAGCCATCAGCCAATACGATCCGAAATTGTGGGCCGACGTGGGCGGTATAGAGCCGCTGCAGGAAATGAAACGATTCAAGGCGGAAGAAACGCCTTAATTATAGTTTCAGGTAAAATTCTTTGACCAGCGCAGTAAAATCGGGCGTGTATTGGTGTCGCTCGATTTCGATGACGAGTTGATCAACCGGATAATGATCTAAACGATGCCTGCTTACCACGAGCAGGCTTCTTTTTTTCTCGGCATTGGGCGTGCCTGTCACCCGCGTGATTTTTACAGGATGTAATTCATTCTCGGCGGCGATTTCCAGAAACCGCGTTTCTTCTTTATAGGGAATGACGACCGATAAAATACCATTGTCAGACAGCAACACCGATGCGGCTTCGCACAAATCTTCAAACGGCAGCGATTTCAGTTGTCGGGCTTGGTCGCGCGCGGCGTCACCGGACGGCACATTCTCGGCGTAAAACGGCGGGTTGGACACGATCAAATCATAGGTTTCATCTTCGAGTTCGTCCATGAAATCATCCAGCGAAGCATGAAAGCAAAACAAGCGGTCATTCCAGGGCGATTGTTCGAAATTCTCTACGCATTGTTCGTAGGCGTTGCCGTCTATCTCGATAGCATCGATTTGCCCGGCCGATGATCGTTGCGCCAACATGAGCGCGATAAGTCCGGTTCCGGCGCCAATGTCCAGTATTGTATACGGATTGTGCGCGATCGGAGTCCATGCGCCGAGCAATACGCCGTCCGTCCCGACTTTCATGGCGCAGCGGTCTTGTTGGATGGTGAATTGTTTGAATTGAAACACGAAGGAAATTAATAATTAACAGATAATAATTAATAATGATAGAGCGAAAGGGAATTGCCGATTTGGGACAACGCTGACGTCAGTTCCCAAATTATTCATTATTAATTAAAGGTACATTTCCACCAACCCTTCAGGCAAATCCATGACGATGCGCTTGCCTTTGCGGTCAACTTCTACCAGGAATTGGTCGATCATCGGGATGAGGATTTGGGTGTCGCCACGCAGGACTTCGAAAAGCGTTTGCGCCGCGGAATCGTTGATGGACTCGATGCGCCCGACGATGCCCAGGCGTTTGTCTTCGATGTTGAACCCGATGACTTCGTGGAAATAAAATTTGTTGCCGGTAAGTTTGGGCAACATCTTGAGCGGTAAATACAGGCTTTGTCCGATGAGTTCGTCGGCACCGATTTCGTCATCGACATCTTCGAACTTGATGCGTAGGAAATCGTTTTTGTGCAGGTGACATTGTTCAATAAAAAATGGAATCAGGTTGTTGTCTAGTTCAACAAACACTGATTCCATATTTTGGTAGAGCTCGGGCTCGTCGGTATCAAGATACGCCAAGACTTCGCCCTTGAAGCTGAATTTTTTTGCGATTTTGCCCAGATAGAAGCAATCTTCCTTTTTCATGGGCAGGCAAAAATTACGCTTCTGCTTCTTCTGAACCTTCTTCGGCTGCCGGTGCTTCTTCAGCGGCTGGCGCTTCTTCCGCAGCAGCTTCTGCTACTGGTGTTTCTTCTGCAGCGTCGGCTACTGGAGCTTCTTCAGCCGCAGCTTCCACTACTTCTTCGGTAGCTTCTTCAGCCGCTTCCTCTGCATTTGCAGCAGCAATTAGGTCGGCTTCAGCTTTCTTGGCAGCAGCGATACGGTTTTCGTTCACTTCTTTTTCTGCTTTCAAGGCTTTTGCTTTGGCATCGGCTTTCGCTTTGTCCAAACCATCGGCTTTCGCAGTTACTTTTCCTGCTTTCTCGTCGAGCCATTTTGCCAATTTCGCATCGGCT
Organism: Flavobacterium longum; assembly: GCF_965137575.1. NCBI lineage: Bacteria > Pseudomonadati > Bacteroidota > Flavobacteriia > Flavobacteriales > Flavobacteriaceae > Flavobacterium > Flavobacterium longum. The sequence continues at coordinate 398,634 of NZ_CBCRZJ010000002.1, forward strand.
TGCTCTTGGGTCAAAGCACCTTTGCGAACGCCGCCATCAAGGTGGTGTTTCAACAACGCGCCTTTGTAAGACAGGATTGCCCTTGCAGTGTCTGTTGGTTGTGCGCCGTTGTGCAACCATTGTACGGCAGCATCCAGGTTCAAATCAATCGTTGCAGGGTTGGTGTTCGGATTGTAAACGCCCAATTTTTCAAGGTATTTACCGTCCCTTTTTGAGCGTGCATCTGCCGCTACGACCCAGTAAAAAGGTTTTCCTTTTTTACCGTGCCTTTGAAGTCTAATCTTTACAGACATAATCTAGTGATTAAATTTGGGGTACTCGACCCCGGTTAATTAAGGGCGCAAAGATACATGTTTTTCATTAAGAAACTAATGCTGTCGCGAATTTTTATCGATGACTGCTTCGGGCAGATACAATTTTTTATAATTCTGTTAGCATTTTTGGTTTAAAAAACTATTTTTGTAAACTCAACCAAAAAACCCAATGAAAAAGATTGCCTCAATTCTTTTGCTAGTCTTCGTGTTGGTTTCCTGTACAACTGACGTTAAGCGGAACGATCCCGCTTTCGAAGCCTACAAAGATGATATCCGCTGGATGGCCAACACAACCTACGCAGAGTTGGCTGCCAATCAATCGATTACCATTACCGGTTTGAAACAGTTTGAGTCGGTTGTCCTGAAAGTAAGAAGCGTCAATCCAGGCACGTACCCGATTGGCGTCAATGCACTCACCACCGGCACGTACACCCATGATCGCGACGGTGTGGCATTGGAATACACCACCGGGCCGGGCGTAGGCGATGGCGAAGTGGTGATTGACGAATATGATCCCATAACCATGCGCATCAGCGGCACCTTCAGGTTCAATGCCCAGAAAGTAGGCGACGACCCGGAAGGCGGAAACGTGATGAATTTCCAGTATGGGTATTTCTATCGCGTACCGGTTGTTCCCGCTTTGTAAATTCCACCGAAACGCATACATAGCCATCCGTCAGGATGGCTTTCTGTTTATAATCTGTTGAAAACAAATAAAATAAATAACATGCAAAACCGGGTTCACCTAAAAATTTGGTTATCTTTGTTTTGAATTTAAAATCCACGGTATGAATATTTTTGTTGGAAGTCTTCCATTCGCCCTGAAGGAAGCAGAATTGAGAGAGTCGTTCGAGGCTTATGGAACGGTTGATTCCGTTAAGATTATTATGGACAAGGTCACAGGCCGCAGCAAAGGCTTTGGTTTTGTTGAAATGCCGGAGGATGATGAAGGTCAGGCGGCGATTAACGCATTGAATGGCGCTACTGTAATGGGCCGCGCTATCGTAGTAAACAAATCAGAACCGAGACCGGAAGGTGAACGCAGAAGCGGAGGCTTTGGCGGAGGCAATCGCGGTGGCGGTGGTTACGGCGGAGGCAATCGTGGTGGTGGCTACGGTGGTGGAAACCGTGGCGGCTACGGCAGCGATCGCGGCGGATATTAATATAGTATTTTATCTCCATAGACGAAAACCATCTGCAATTGCGGATGGTTTTTTTGTTGATAACTTGTCGGTTTTCTTTGGTCGGAAAAAATTATTTTTGAGGTCAGGATTTCACCTATTCCCGAAGTCTCAAGTAGCCACTTTTTTTACGCATGTATATTATTTTCGATACCGAAACCACCGGTTTGCCCAAACGGTGGGACGCCCCGATTTCTGATACCGGCAACTGGCCGCGCGCCATCCAGATTGCGTGGCAACTGCACGATAATATGGGCCGGCTCATCGAACACGAAGATTACTTGATCAGGCCCGATGGTTTCAACATTCCGTATGACGCGGAGCGCATCCACGGCATTTCCACCGAACTCGCCATGGAAGAAGGCGTGCCGCTTTTGGACGTACTCGAGAAGTTCAATGTGGCGTTATCCAAAGCCAAATTCATCGTCGGGCAAAACGTGGGGTTTGACGTCAACATCATGGGTTGCGAATACTTCCGGATGGGCATCGATTCGCCGCTGGGCCACAAAGTCCTCGACACTTGTACCGAGAATACCGCCAGCCTGCTGCAACTGCCCGGCGGTCGCGGCGGCCGTTACAAATTGCCGACCCTGACCGAACTGCATCAGTATTTGTTTCACGTGCCATTTGCCGAAGCGCACAATGCCACCGCCGACGTTGAGGCGACCACGCGGTGTTTCTTTGAGTTGTTGCGCCGTGAAGCTTTCACCAAGGAAGAACTCGATGTTCCGGCGGACTATTTCAGCCGTTTCAAACAAGAGAATCCAGCGGAAATCCAGCTCATCGGGTTAAAACACATCAACCTGAAAGCCGCTTCGGATGCCATCCGCGAGCGTTTCAAACAAGCCGAACAAACTTCGCAACAGCCTGTTTCCCCGCGCACAGACATCAGTTTGGCCGACGTGGATTTCGTGCACTTGCACAACCATACGCAGTTCTCGGTGTTGCAATCTACGATTAGTGTGGGCGCGCTCGTGAAGGCCGCCATCAAGCACAAGATGCCGGCCGTGGCCATGACCGATCATGCCAATTTGATGGGTGCGTTCCAATTCGTGCGCGACATCCTGAACCACAACAAATCGGTTGATGCGAAATTGAAAGCCGCCGAAGACTCTGGTGAACCGGTCACCGATGTTAAAATGAAACCCATTGTCGGGTGCGAGTTTTACGTTTGCGAAGACCACAAAGACCGCACGCGAAAAGACAACGGCTACCAGATCGTGATGCTCGCCAAGACCAAGAAAGGCTACCACAACCTGGCGAAAATGTCGTCCATCGCCTACACGGAAGGCTTTTACTACGTGCCGAGGATCGACCGCAACGTCATCCAGCAATACAAAGAAGACATCATTGTCTTGTCAGGCAACTTGTCGGGCGAAATCCCGAACAAACTCCTGAACATCGGCGAGAACCAGGCCGAGGAAGCACTCGTTTGGTGGAAAGAGACTTTCGGCGCAGATTTCTACATCGAAGTCATGCGCCACAACCAGGAAGACGAAAACCGCGTCAATGCCAGCCTGATTGCGCTCGCCCGGAAACACGGCGTAAAAATCGTCGCAACGAATAACATCTTTTACCTTGAAAAAGAAGATGCCAAAGCGCACGACATTTTGCTGTGTGTGCGCGATGGCGAGAAAATAAATACGCCGGTTGGCCGTGGCCGCGGCTACCGATACGGCCTCCCGAACCAGGAATATTACTTCAAGCCGGGCGACCAGATGAAGGAACTCTTCAAGGATTTGCCCGAAGCGATTGCGAACATTTCCGAAATCGTCGAACAGATTGAGATCTTTGATTTGTCGCGCAACGTACTGCTTCCGAAATTCCAGATTCCACAAGCGTTCGAAGTCATAGAAGACACGGCCGACGGCGGCAAACGGGGCGAGAACAAATACCTGCGCCACCTGACGTACGAAGGCGCGAAACGCCGTTACAAGGAATTGACGCCAGAGATTACCGAACGCATCGATTTTGAATTACTGACGATCGAAAATTCGGGCTATCCCGGTTACTTTTTGATTGTACAGGATTTCATTGCCGAGGCGCGAAAGATGGGCGTTTCCGTTGGGCCGGGCCGTGGTTCTGCGGCTGGTTCGGTGGTGGCGTATTGTTTGGGCATCACGAACATCGATCCGCTGGAGTATTCACTGCTCTTTGAGAGATTCCTGAACCCAGACCGCGTGTCGCTTCCCGATATCGATATTGACTTTGACGACGAAGGCCGCAGCAAGGTCATGGATTACGTCATCCAGAAATACGGCGCGAAACAAGTGGCGCAAATCATCACCTACGGTACGATGGCCGCGAAATCGTCCATTAAAGATACGGCGCGCGTGCTGGACTTACCACTGTTCGAAGCCGAACGCATCTCGAAAATGATTCCGGGAACGTTGTCTTTGGCCAAGATTTTCGGGATGGACGAGGCCAAACTCAAACAAGCCGTCCGCTCTGAGGAATTCGACCGTGTCAAGGAATTGATTGACCTGGAGAAAAACTCCGATTTGAGCGGGCAAACCATCCAACAGGCCAAGTTGCTCGAAGGTACGCTGCGCAACACCGGTATCCACGCGTGCGGCGTCATCATTACCCCAGACGACATCACGAACTTTGTTCCGGTGGCCACGGCAAAGGATTCGGATCTGTATGTGACGCAGTTCGACAACTCGGTCGTGGAAAGCGCCGGATTGCTCAAGATGGACTTCCTCGGACTGAAGACCTTGACGCTCATCAAAGACACGGTAAAGCTCGTGAAATACCGCACGGGCAAAGAACTCGACCCGGACAGTTTCCCGATAGACGACGTCAAAACCTATGAGCTTTTCCAGCGTGGCGAAACGGTCGGGATTTTCCAGTACGAATCGCCCGGCATGCAGAAATACATGAAGGAACTCAAGCCTACGGTGTTTGGCGATTTGATTGCGATGAACGCGCTCTATCGTCCGGGACCGATTGCTTACATTCCATCGTTCATCAAGCGGAAGAACGGCGAAGAGGAAATCGTGTACGACTTGCCGGCCTGCGAAGAATTGCTGAAAGACACGTACGGAATTACCGTATATCAGGAACAGGTCATGCTCCTGTCACAAAAACTGGCGAATTTTTCCAAGGGCGACGCCGACGTGTTGCGTAAAGCCATGGGTAAGAAGCAGCGCGATGTACTGGATAAGATGAAGCCGAAATTCGTCAGTCAGGCGGCCGCCAACGGCCATCCCGAAGACATTTTGGAGAAAATCTGGAAAGACTGGGAAGCCTTCGCCGAATATGCCTTCAACAAATCGCACTCTACGTGTTACGCTTGGATTGCCTACCAAACGGCCTATCTCAAGGCGAACTATCCGGCAGAATACATGGCCGCCGTGCTCTCGAACAACATGAACGACATCAAACAGGTATCGTTCTTCATGGAAGAATGTAAACGCATGGGCTTGCAAGTGCTCGGGCCGTGCGTGAACGAATCGTTCTACAAGTTTACGGTAAACGAACATTACGCGATCCGATTCGGGATGGGCGCGATCAAAGGCGTCGGGATGGGCGCGGTGGAAACCATCGTATCGACCAGAAAGGACGGCAAATACAAGTCAATCTTCGATTTGGCCAAACGCGTCGATTTGCGCGCGGCCAATAAGAAAGCTTTCGAAAATCTGGCGCTGGCCGGCGGGTTCGATGCCTTTTCGGAAACCAAGCGTTCGCAGTATTTCCACGATGAAGGCGACGGCATTACGTTCCTGGAAAAGGCCATGCGTTACGGATCCAAATTTCAGGAAAACGAGAACTCGTCGCAAGTGAGTTTGTTTGGCGAGGCGAGCGAAGTCCAAATCCCGGAACCGGTTGTGCCGCCGTGCGAAGATTGGAGCACGATGGAAAAACTCAGCCGCGAGAAAGAAGTCGTCGGGATTTACATTTCCGGGCATCCGCTCGACGATTTCCGCTACGAGATGAAGTATTTCTGCAACGTCAAACTGGAAGCGCTTAAAAACCTCGAACCTTATATCGGAAAGACGCTTACGTTTGCGGGCATCGTCACCAATGTACAATACCGTACGACCAAAACCGGTAAGGATTGGGGCATGTTTACCCTGGAAGGTTTTGATGAAAGCCACGAGTTTAGGATGTTCGATGATGAATTCCTCAAGTTCCGACATTATTTGTCCAACAACCGTTTCGTGTATTTCCGGGTCAATGTGCGCGAAGGTTGGATCAACAAGGAAACCGGCAAACGCTCTGAGCCGCGCATCCAATTCCTGGAAGTGAAACAGTTGCAGGACGTGCTGGAATCTTACGCCAAAAAGCTCACGCTGTTGCTTGACATCCGCGACATCCGCAATGAATTCGTCCACCAGTTGAGCCATGTCTTCCAAGCCAACAAAGGCGACCATTCGGTGTGTTTCGAGGTCATGGAAACCGAGCAGATCCGCCGCACGATCGAGGCAACGGCCGTTGCGGTTTCGGATGAGGTATCGACAGACGAGAATATCCCGGACGGTGAAATGACCGAGGAAATCGACGTGACTACGGAAGTCGAGGAAACGCGAATCGTTACCAAATTGTCCATGCCGAGTCGGAAAGTGAAAGTGAAGATTTGCGGCGAATTGCTGCAGGAACTGGAGCGGATGGATTTGAATTTTAGGCTGAACTGATGGCGTACCACGAAAATACCGCGCAACGGATACGGGCATTTTTCCAAGAAAAGAATGCCGATTTCTACGAAAAGAAAATGTTCGCCGGCGTGTGTTTTATGGTGGACGACAAAATGTGTTGCGGGACGCACATCGACAAATCTTCGGGTCAGGATTACCTGCTGTGCCGCATCGGCGATGAAGCCTACCAATCGGCGCTCGAAAAGCCGAATGTCATTCCCATGGAATTCACGGGTAAGGCGATGAAAGGCTATGTATTTGTGACCGAAGACGGATTCCGAAAGCCGAGCGATTTGCATTTCTGGCTGTCGAAATGCCTCGATTTCAATCCGCTGGCCAAGGTGAGCAAGAAAAAATAGCTATTTGAAATTCTTTAGGAATTCCTCTTTATACGTTGGCGACACCTCTATTTCGCTGTCGTCTTCCAAAGTCAGGTAGCCGCCTTTGTTGTACTTTTTGACGAAATTCAAATTCACAATGTGTGATTTGTGTACACGCAAAAAAGGCAGCGGCAGGATTTCGTCGAAATGTTTCAGGAAGCGACAGGCCATTTTTTTCTGGCCATTGGATAGATGCAAATCGGTGAAGTTGCCGTTGCCGCGTAGCCTGACGATGTCTTCCATTTTTACGACTTCAAAACCTTCCATCGTGGGCAAGATCACTTGCTGTTTTTCGGGTTTGGTTTCGCGGAAATTCTCGACGATGATCTGGTTGCGGTTGAACAATTCCTGCGTCGCGATTTGTTGCTGGACCTTGTTGACGGCGATAATCAATTCCTCGATGGAAATCGGTTTCAATAGATAATAAGCCGCACTTTGGTTGAGTGCTTTTAACGAATATTCAGAAAACGCCGTCACGAAAATCGTCTCGAATTGCAAATCCTTGCAGGCTTCCAATACGTCAAACGCATTCCCGAAAGGCATTTCCACATCCAGGAAAACCAATTGTGGTTTCATCTCATGCAAAAGCGGGACGGCTTCCTTGATGTTTTGCGCTTCGCCCACGACGTCTACCTGCGGGCAATATTTCTGCAGGTAATTGCGCAAGACTTCGCGTGCTGCCGATTCGTCTTCTACAATGACGCTTCTAATTTTTTGCGGGCTCATTTGGTTGAAGTGTATTTTCCGTTGACAAACCGATACGTGCCGATATTGTGGTCGGGCTTTGCGTCTTTTGATCCGCAGAAATTGTCGATGATGATCTCGCCCGAATCGGTAACGATTAGGTCATAACTGTATTTTTCGCTGCCTTTTCTGCGATCGTTAGGCGTCATCGAAGCGCGGAAGATGTCATAATCGTATGACCAAAGACTAACGGCTTCGAACAATAACGTCTTGGTATCCGGATTCCATATTTCGTACTTCCCGATGTTTTTTGTCTCAGTGATGTCAAACGAGCCGCCGTGGTCACTCGTATGCCCGACACCTCGCCTGAATAAAACCAATTCCTTGGCGCCGACGCCGTCAATCTGGATTTCCTTGACCAATGTCACCGAACCCGGAGGAAGTTGGATGCGCCCCAAATCAAGTTTCTTCAAATAGAGCGTGTCTTTTCCGCCGTCGTACACATATAAATTGGCATCCGCCGGGCGCACAGTTTGACTCTGCGCCAACACCGCAAAAGGCCATATACAACTTAAAAAAAGCCAAACGGTTTTCATGGAATCTTGTTGATTACAGGGAATGTGATGGTGACGATTGTTCCGCTCTGCGACGCGTCTTTTTCTGCAACCGACAACTCGATTTCCGTCTTGTACAATTCGTTGAGCAGCGCCATCCGTTCGCGCGTGTTGGTGATGCCGCGCGATTGGTGCACGAGTTGGTTCTTGGTTTTGAGTTCGCGGCTTTTCGTCAGCCCGATGCCGTCGTCGTCAATCGTAACGCAAACTTTGCCTGATTTGAGGGTGAACTTCAATTGCAGTAATCCTTTGGTTTCCTTGTAGCGCAGCCCGTGCCAGATGGCGTTTTCCAGGTGCGGCTGCACAATCATGTTCGGGATGAACGTGGTTTCGGCATCGAGGTTTTCGTCTACCGAAATCACGAAATCAAATTTGTCGCGAAACCGCATGTGTTCCAACTCGAGGTATTTTGTCAGCTGATCGATCTCATTGGCGACGGTCACGAAGTCGCGGTTCGAATTTTCCATCATCGTACGCATCAGGGTGGAATACGACGACAAATATTTGTTGGCCTCGCGCTCGTTGTTCTGCGAAATGAATTGGTTGACGCTGTTCAAACTGTTGAAGATGAAATGCGGATTCATCTCGCGGCGCAAGGATTGCAACGCGATTTCCTTGTTCTTGGTCTGGATCGCGCGCAATGCCCGGACGATGAAAAAGAACAGCAACAGCAACAAAATCACGGAGCCGAGTAATACGTAATTGAAAAGATTTTTCTTGGAAATGAGTTCGTCCTTGAGTTTCTTTTCGCTCTCTAGTTGCTTGATTTTTTCCTCTGTGAGTTGGAACGTCTTGGCATCGATCAGCGTGCTGTCCGAGGCGATGAGTTTGTCGAAGTTGCGGAAGAATTCGTCATACAATGCGATGCTTTTTTGCTGGTCGCCGCGCGCACGGTAATAGTCGAGCAGTTGCGACAGGCTGGCTTTGGCGTCGGCGGTTTTGCCGTTGGCGAATGAAATGTCGTAGGCTTTCCGGAGTGCGTTGACGGCTTTTTGTGTGTCCTTTTTCTTGAAATAAATGCCGCCCAATGTTTGCCATTGCTTGATCTGCGTATCGACGTTGTTGCTGTTTTCGGCCTTGGAGAGCACTTGCTGCGTGAGGTTGATGGCTTTGTCGAATTCGTTGTTCTCGGCGTACGTACCGGCAATCTGGTTGGTGATTTCGGCCACTTTTTCCGGTTTGTCCTTGACGTATGGCAGCGCTTTTTTGAGGTTGACGATCGCTTTGTCGGCATCGTCATTTTCGAAGTTTAAAGCTGCTTTCTGGACGTAGGCTTCGGCCACTTCGTCTTTTTGTTTTTCCTTGTCGAGCGATTGGATTTTCTCGTCGATCAACTTGGTTTGCACCTGCGGTTTGCTCGCGTTCTGCAACCGGTTGAAGTCGGCGTTGTTGATGCGCTCGGCGCTTTTGTCGATGGCGACTTCTTCGGCCTTTTTGTAGTTGCTCGCTGCGGCGGCCATTTTGTTCTGCGATTCCTGCACCTTGGCCAGGCTTCGGCTCACCCGCGAGATGTCGTCCGCGCTTTTCAGTTTGGTGAAAACGGTGAGCGCTTTCTTGAAGTATTCTTCGGCTTTGGCGTTGTCGCCTTTGTCCAAAAATCGTTGGGCAACACTTTCGTAACCTCTCGCGATGCCGGCTTCGTCGTTTTTCTTGAATGAGGTTTCCAGTCGTTTCGTGTCCGATTCAAATTTCTTCGACTTCGATTGTTTCACCTTCGGCTGTAGCGTGTCCTGCGCCGCCGCGCCCAGTGGCATCAGCATCGACAATAAAAAAATGAATGTGTAGCAGGACAATCGCATGGCTGTAATCTTGGTTGTAAAGTAAATCAAATTCAAACGGTTTTCCTATCGTTTTCACCAAGTCAAGGTGGCGTTTCACCCAGTCTGCAAATGGCGCGTTCCAATTGAAAATACTTTTGACTCAACAAAACGCCTGAAACATGAAAGCCATTTTAACCACACTCTTACTCGCTGCGACGATTGTTGTGTACAGCCAAAACAGCGACACCAGAAAATACATCGAAGTTACCGGAAGCGCCGAAATGACCATACAACCCGATGAGGTGGAACTTGAAATCACCTTGGGCGACAACAGCAAAGTCGGGAAACTCGACCAAGTGGAAGCCGATTTCAAGGCCGTGTTGAAGAAGCACAACATCAAAGCCGAGTCGGTGAAATTCCAGAGTTCATCCGATTGGTATTGGTGGTATTGGTGGAACGATCACTACCGCCGCAACCAGCAAACCGTCCGGGTAAAGCTTGACAACAAGACCAATATTCTAAAGTTCGTACAAGATCTGGATCGGAAATGGACACACAATATCCAAATCGTCAATACCAGCCACAAGCAAATGACGCAGTTCCGTAAAGACGTCAAGATCGAAGCCATCAAGGCCGCCAAGTTGAAGGCGCAATATTTAACCGAAGCCGTTGGCGAGAAATTGGGCGGCGTGCTCGCGATAGACGAACTGCCCGAAATCCAGGAAAACCGCTACTGGTTCCACAACAACGTTCAGAATAGCATGAGCAATTCGGTGATCAGCCAAGACAGTGGCGCCGAAGCCATCGACAATGCCAAAGCGCTGAAGTTGCGCTATGAAATCAAAGTAAAGTTCGCAGTACAATAATTAAAATCCAACATCATGAAAAAGTCAATCACACTGCTCGCCGCGCTACTCGTTACAGTAGCCGCAGATGCCCACCGCAATCCAAACCTGCGTTATGCTACGGTCAAAAGAACCGTTGTTACCGAAACCAAAAGGCCACGCCCTGACCAGACCAAAATCCAGGTCGCGCTGCTGCTCGATACTTCAAACAGTATGGATGGCCTTATCGAACAAGCCAAGTCAAGGCTTTGGAACATCGTCAATACGCTCACCACACTCAAATACAACGGGCAAACGCCAAACATCGAAATCTCCTTGTACGAGTACGGCAACGACGGATTGTCTGTAGAACGAAACTACATCAGGCAAGTAACACCGCTCACGACCGATCTGGATTTGATTTCTGAGAAATTGTTCTCTTTGCGCACCAACGGCGGTTCTGAATATTGCGGCGCCGTGATTGCCGATGCCACGCGTCAGCTCAGTTGGGGCGATGGACGCGCAGACATGAAGCTGATATACATTTCCGGAAACGAGAGTTTTAGCCAGGGCGGCATCAGTTATCGTGAAGCCATTGGTGACGCGCTCCGAAAAGGTATTTACGTGAACACCATTTATTGCGGACGCCAGACCGAAGGCGTTTCACTGCTCTGGAAAGACGGCGCCGACCGCGGCCAAGGCAAGTTCTTCAATATCGATTCGAACCAAGCCGTGGAGTACATCGCGACACCGTATGATGACCAGATTACCCAGTGTAACATCAGGATCAACAATACCTACATCGGGTACGGCGCACAAGGTTCATATAAAAAGCAGGCGCAGTTGGAACAGGACAAAAATGCCGAAACGGTGTCAAAAGCCAACTTCGCAGAGCGCGCCGTGAGCAAATCAAAAGCAGTCTATAAAAATGACAGCTGGGATTTGGTCGATAAGGTAAAGGACGACAAACAAGCGGTGCAAAAGCTCAAAAAAGAAGAGCTGCCAAAGGAGTTACAGAACAAGACGACCGCTGAAATCACCGCGTATGTTGACCAGAAAGCGAAAGAGCGCGAAGCCATCCAAAAGGAAATCGGTGAACTCGCCAAGAAACGCCAGGCTTACATCGATGAGCAAGCCAAAAAGAACAAAAAACAAGACGATCTGGGCAATGCCATGAGCACCTCTATCGTAGCGTACGCCAAGCAAAAAGGGTACACCATACAGCTTTAAAGTGTCGTATTGTTGGAGCGAAAGGCCTTCCGGGAAATCGGGAGGCTTTTCTTTTAACCTCAAACCCCAACCTTAAAACCATTAGTTCCAAGCCTCGAAACCGCCAATCCCAAACCTTATATCCGCATAGGCAAAACAAATTCTTTTAAGACAAATTTTAAGTTTAATTGTCTAATTTTGTGTCTCAAAATAATTTAACAGACAAGTATCATGGCACAAACAATAACAGATGCAAACTTCGAGGAAGTGGTATTGAAATCAGACAAGCCCGTAATGGTTGACTTTTGGGCAGCTTGGTGTGGCCCATGCCGCATGGTTGGCCCAATCATCGACCAGATCAGCGAGGAATACGACGGTAAAGCGGTCGTAGGCAAAGTCGATGTAGATGCGAACCAAGAATTTGCGGCCAAATACGGCGTGCGCAACATCCCGACCGTATTGGTGTTCAAGAACGGTGAAGTGGTGGGCCGCCAAGTTGGCGTAGCGCCGAAACAGACGTATGCAGACTCGCTCAACGCCGTGTTGTAAGCAAAAAACAAACTGAGATAGAAGCCCGATTCGTTCGGGCTTTTTTTATGGATGGATTGTAATGGTCGTGCCTTCTCCGGGCTCGGCAATCCCGCGGCGAACCCGAAAGAACGCGCGGAAATTCCGTCAGCGTCTTGTCCGAAGCCATCCACATCTTGGTGACTTATGAGGAATAAGTAAGAAAAAAATCTTGCTACGACCTGCCATCAAAAAAGACAGCTATTAAAAATTTGCTTTTTTGGGTGAACGGGCTTGGCGTAATCGGAGCCTGTTCCTTTACGGAAACGTCAGCGTAAATGTGGTGCCGACGCCTTTTTCAGACCTTACAGATACTTCGCAGCCTATCGCCGCCGCCATGTCCCGGATGATGTGCAGGCCAAGCCCTGTCCCGATACCCAGCGTTTCGTTTGGATCATACAAGGCTTTGAATGCAGCGTCGTCTGCACCAGGGCCGTTGTCTGAAACCTTCAGGGTTTTTCCGTCGGCTTTAATCGTTACCTGAGCGTTTTCCGTGCCGTTCAGCGCATTGACGGCATTCGCGGTCAAATTCCGCAAGATGGTTTTTAAGTAATGCTCATCGGTTTGCCACTGGATATTCCCCGGATTTTCGAACGTGATTTTGGCGTGGCCAACGTGCGAGAAATGTTTTTGCAGATCGTCAAAGACCCAGGCAAGTTTCACCGGTTTGGTTTGCGGGGTAAAATCCATTTCGCCCTTGCTCCAAAGCAAAAGATCTTCCATGGATTCCAATAAATCTTCCGCCGACGCAATGGTTTTGTCCTGCATTTCCCGGCGCGTGCGGTTGTCCAGAAGTTCCGGATCTTCTCTCTGCAGGTGCAGGAATCCGATGAGGTTCGATAGCGGACTTTTCAAGTCATGGTTCAAAATCCCAAGGAAACGCGCCTTGACCTTATTCGCCTGATCCAGTTCCGTGTTGAGGTTTTGCAACAGTTCATTGTTCTTCTTCTGGATGCGGCTTTGGCGGAAAATGAGCAGCGCAACAACAACCAAAAATCCCAGTCCGACAATCAGGAACCACTTTTGCCGTGTAGCATCCTTGACTTCCAATGCGCTGATTTTGTTTTTTGCCGCCAGCGATTTAATCCGTTGCTCCTTTTTTTCAGCTTCATATTTTCGGAGCAAATCTTCGGTCGTTTGGGCCGTCTCGAGTTTGTAGATTTCGTCTCGCGCCACATTGGAAGCCGTAAGGTATTGATAGGCTTCTTTGTATTTGCCCATTTCCTGCATCAGTTCTGACAGCTGGTGGTTGATCGTGAACAACGGCTCGGGCTTTTCCATTTCCTTGGCGATGGCCAACGATTTCAGGAAATATCTCTCGGCTTCCAGATAGCGTTTTTGTTGCTGATACAGGCTTCCGAGTGACTGGTACAAGACTTTGAAGGGTTCGGTCACTTCTAATTCATGGCAGATTTTTTCGGCCTTGAACAGGTTTTTCTCCGCTGCGTTAAATTGGCTGCTGAACCGTTGGACACGCGCAAGATTGATGAGCAAATCGGTTTGGAGCAGTTTGTAACTGGACTTTTCGGCATGGGCCAATCCGTTCTTGAAATGCGCCATCGCCTCTGGATACTTTTCTTGGTCATCATAAAGGTTCCCGATGTCATTCTCATAAATGGCAATGCCCCAATCACTGTTGAGCTCTTTTTCGATAGCCAGCGCCTTGTTGAAATAAACCAACGCCTCATCATATTTTTTGTAGAATTTCAGGTTTGCGCCAAATTGTGAGTACGGCGCGCTTTTCATCGGACTCAGCTTTTTCTTTTCCTGAAAATCAATCAGTTTCTTCGCGTATTCGGTCGCCTTTTCGCGATTGCCCATATCATTGTAGATGATCATGATGTTGTTGAGCGAATTCTGGTAGAGTTTGTCGGGCAATTTGTATTTGACGATGAGTTTTTCGGCCTCAAGGAAATACACCATCGCCTTTTCAGGTTTCTGTTGCGAATACTCAACGATGCCGCGCATGTTCATCGCTTTGTAATAGCCGGAATTCCATTTGATTTTTTTCGTCAGCGTTTCAATCTGCGCAATGATTTTCGGCACTTCATCATATTTGCCTTCCTGAACCTTGAGGAACGCCATTTCATTCAACGCCTGTACATAATTGCTGTCCTGCGGCTTTGTGGCGAGATAGACCTTGAGTGAGTCCGCGGTTTTTGGGACTTGCCCCGACAACAATCCGAACGATGACAAAAAAACCAACAGCCAATATCTCATAATTCGGTGCTTAAAATGTCTTTGTAACTGCGCCCGACGGGTATCGAAACGCCATTGTCCAACAATACTTCAGTGGCCTTGATACGTTTGACGAAATGCCTGTTTACCGCATAGCTCCGATGGATGCGGACGAAATTCCTGTACTCCGGTTCCTGCAGCAAATTGCCCAAGTTGAACGGCGTTGAATGGTTTTCGGACGGCAACGCAAGTTTCGTATAATCCTTCAATGCCTCAAGGTAACGTACTTCATGCAGGTCGATTCGCGTCTTGCCAAATCCGTCTTTGACATACACCGGATCGGTGCCGATGGCCGCATCGAACAACGCTGCTTTCTGGCGTAATATCATGTATTCTTCAATGCGCCGCGCCGTTTGGGCGAAGCGTTCGCTACGGACAGGTTTTTCGATAAAGTCTAGCGTGTCGAGTTCAAAAGTTCTTGTGGCATGTTCAGGATGCGACGTAATGAAGACGCAAACCGGAACATGCATCGCCAATTTGCGCACTTCGAGCCCGGAAATCATCGGCATATCAATGTCGAGGAAAAGCACGTCGATGCCCGATTTTTCAAGTAAAGGCATCGCTTCAGCCGCCGATTTGAAAGCGCCGGACAATTCCAGCGTTGCGTATTTTTTGACTTGCGCGATGACGGCCAAACGGTCAATGTCATCGTCGTCGATAATCAGGCAGGAAAAAGTCCGCATAGCGTGGCGTTTGAATCAAATGTAATTAAAAAAACCTGAACGAAGGTGTGTCGTCTGTCGGTTCGTCCGGTTGTCTGTCTGTAAAAAGCGCCGTCTGGCCGGAAATCCTTTCGCTCGTCTGGCCGCTGTTCCTTACAAGGTATGTGCGACGCAACTTTGTATTCCAAATTTTCAAACCCATGAAAACGCAGATTAAAAAAGGCAAGCTGAAAAGCGTGCGTAAAAACCAATTACTCCTGATGGCTTTGCTGTTTTCAGTCACCATCACCGCACAGGTCGGCGTTGGCACGACAACACCAAACGCAAGCCTCGACATTCCGGCCGCAAATCCGGCCACTCCAAGCAACACCGATGGTATTTTGGTGCCGCGTGTCAATGCGTTTCCCGCTATGAATCCGACGGCGGCACAAAACGGCATGATGGTTTTTTTAACGACGGTTTCGGGAGCGGACCAACCCGGATTTTATTATTGGGATCAGCCGTCGACAAGCTGGAAAAGTGTCGGCGGAAGCGCTACAGCCGATGCCGATTTTTACGAAGTCGGCACGACAACGCCGCCCGATGCAATTACCGATGCGATGTTCCACTCGGGCAATGTCGGGATTGGCAATGTCACGCCGACCTACAAATTAGACATCGACGAAGCAGCTGCGGGAAAAATTTATGCGATGCGCGCCAAACATTCCAATGCGATCGACGGCAGCACAACCAGCAGCATCCGTTCTGAAATATCGGGTAGTTTCGCGACCGGAATTATCCAAGGCATTTCGACTTCCGTAATACCGGGCTCGGGTACGGTCGGAACGGGTTTGCAGAATACCATCGGCGGCACGTCATCTGCCGATACTTATGGCGTCAACTCGAACATCGCGACCGGCGGAACTGGAACCAAAGTCGGGATAAACAATAGCCTTGCAGGATTGGGTGCAGGCCTGGCTTACGGCATTTTTAACGCATTTTCCAACCCCAATGCCGCCTCTTATCTTGGCGTAAACAATTCGATGACGGCCGCGGGAATCGGTGACAAAACCGGACTGAAAACCGTGATGTCGAATTCCACCGGCGGATTCCATACCGGCGTTACCAACACATTCTCAAACAACAATGGTGCGATGGAAGAAACGGGAATGGCTTCTACATTCGCGGGTTCATCGGTCGGAAACGTCCGTGGTGTCTACAACGAAATCACCAATTCAGGCAACGGTGTCCATTACGGATTGTATAACAACATTAACGGAAGCGGCGGCATTCAACGATATGGTGTCGAAAATATCCTGAGTGGCAGTTCAGCCGGTATTCAGTACGGAATTGAAAATTTGATATCGGCAACCGGCAACAATACGCATTACGGAACGCAGAACTATTTGAACGGAATCGGCAGTGGCTCGCATTTCGGTACGCGGAACTGGCTCACATCAACAGGTGTCGGAGAACAAACCGGTACTGAAAACTTGATCGACAACACCGGATTAGGCAATCACAAAGGCACGTCAAATACATTGTCCGGTAACGGGAACGGCGAGCAGTACGGTACTTACAATTACATCACGAATACCGGAACCGGAACCAAGTATGGCAGTTACAATAAGATTTTTTCTACGGCCGGCCCGGAAATTCACTATGGCGTATATTCAGATGTATTGAAAGCTACCGGTTACGCGGCTTATTTCCTCGGACGGGTTTCCATCGGAACAACGGCCGCCAACAGCTATATTTTGCCTGCGACGCGCGGCACCACCGGCCAGATTCCGATAATCGACAGCTTTGGAACTGTTTCTTGGGGAAGTGCTAATGGCATAGCTTGGGGGTTAACTGGCAACACCGTATCGACATTCGGCGGTCAGTTTATGGGCAGTACAAATGATATGGACGTCATATTTCGCAGGTTTAATGTAATGTCTGGCCGGCTTGCCACAAACAACACGTCATTTGGCGTCAATGCGTTGGTAGCGCCAGCAAATATAAGCGGTCAAGGATTGGACAATGCGGCCTTCGGTTACAATGCTTTGTCAGCAAACTGGTACGGCAACAATTGTGTCGCGGTCGGGAAAGACGCATTGAGGGATAATGATTTTGGCAATGAAAATGTAGCGATTGGTTCGGGTGCGCTTTCGGCTAATGTAGACGGCAGCATGAACACGGTATTGGGTACCGAGGCGTTGCCTAACAGTAGAGGTTTAAGTTGGTGTACTGCCGTGGGCTATCATGCGATGTACAATCAGGATTATCCGGGTGGCGGAAATTTTGGGGCGTTTCATACCGCTATCGGCATGGAATCGCTGATGGGATCAGTTACGAATGCTGAGAATACCGGAAGCAACAATACGGCTCTTGGTTACGGGTCGGCAAGAAGCACATCATCGGGTTCATATAACACCGCAGTTGGAGGCAATGCACTTAGTGGAAACAGGTCAGGACGCAATAATGTCGCAGTGGGTTACGCCGCCGCCAGCGCTAACGTTGCGGGGAATTACATTACGGCGGTAGGAGAAAGTGCGATGATTTATGCCAATAACACCACGACGCCATTTTCGGCTTACAATACAGCTGTCGGATATTACGCCATGCGCGGGTCAACGACTTCGGCCAACAATACAGGAACATTGAATACCGGTATCGGATCGCAATCCATGTTCGCTATTACATCGGGTTTACAAAACTCCGGATTGGGTGTCAATGCATTATATAGCAATACCACAGGTTCATACAATACGGGTGTCGGTGTAGGCGCGTTGTTCAGCAATTCAACTGGCTCGGGTAATGTCGCCCTGGGTTTTAATGCAGGCGCATCCGAAACCGGTTCAAACAAATTATATATCGACAACAGCAGCACAGCGGCACCATTGATTTACGGCGATTTCAGTACCGATTTATTACGTGCTAACGGAAATTTTAGGGTGAAGTCAACATCCGTCGCAGGCAATGAAATGCAAATCAAGAACAGCAATCTCTTCAACCACAACGACGACAATAACCTTAATTTCGGTAGCGGAACTGGGTATTTCATGATGTCGACTACCGATGCAAACAGCGGCAACGAAACCGGCGGCATCCGCGGCGACGGCGACAATATTGCCATCTGGTCACCGGGCGACGGCGGCAGGCTCTTGCGCATCCTTGACGAAGACAACTGGACAGACAACAACGGCAATCCGTATGACAACAGCGCAGAGCGGGCATACGTTGACAGCAACGGCAATTACGTACAAGTGTCCGACATGACCAAGAAGGACAACATCCGCAAAATTGATCATGCCCTTGAAAAAATAATGGCTATTGGCGGCTATACGTACCAATTCAAATTGGCCGCACAAGAAATCGAGAAAGGCCAAAAACCAGTTTCCAATAGCGGCGTCCTGGCACAGGAAGTACAAAAAGTCCTGCCCGAAGCCGTGCAGCAAAATGAAAGCGGGGAATACTTCGTCAATTATGCCGCCATCACACCGCTGTTGATTGAAGTGGCCAAGGCACAGCAAGAAAAGATAAATATGCTTGAATCCAGGCTTAAGGCCATTGAGGAAAAGCTGGAAAAATAGAGAATAGTTTTTTTGGGTTGAATCGGTCTGGTGCAAATCAGGCCTTTTCTTTTTACGCCGAATCGAAAGACAAAATAAACTTCGTTCCAACGCCCGGTTGCGAATCAACGGAAACCTTGCAGTTAATCGCCGCCGCCATGTCCCGGATGATGTGCAATCCCAAGCCCGACGAAATCCCCAACGTTTCAGTTTCGTCGTACAACGCCCGGAAAGCGCCGTCGCCCGCACCCGGACCATTGTCGCTGACCCAGATGTATCGTGCACCATGCTGGCTTCTGGCCTTGAGTATAATCGTGGGGTTCGGCGTGTGTTCCAAGGCCTTGATTGCGTTTCCGGAAATATTGCGCAATATGGTCAACAGGTAATTCCGGTCGGTGTCGAAGGCGAGTTCGCGGTCTTCAAGGTCAACTTCGAACCGCACCTCGGAACCGGTAAAATGGCTTTCCACATCAGCAAACAATTGCGCCAACGGCACGGCCATAAATTCAGGCTTGAAGCGTTCCATCTGGCTTTTGCTCCACAACAACAAATCTTCCATGGATTGCAGCAGGTTTTCCGCCGCGGCCATGTTCTTGGTTTCGATGTTGCGCTTCATCTGGTCATCGAGCAATTCCGGGCTGTCCTTGAGCAATTGCAGGTAATGCACGAGGCTGTACACCGGGCTGCGCAAGTCATGGTTTAAGATGCTGAAGAATCTCGCCCTGACCTTGTTGGCCTGATCGAGTTCAAGGTTGAGCGACTTGAGCTTTTCGTTGTTCTTGCGGCGGTTGCGGCTTTGCTTATACAACAGCAATCCGATGCATCCCAGCAACACCAAACCGGCCACCAAAATCCATTTCTGTCTTTCTTTCGCCTCGAGCTTCAGGTTGTTGATCTTGATTTCCTTGTCGCGCAGTTCGATGGCGCGTTTGTCTTCAAGGTTTTTGATGGTTTCGCGATTGTCTGCGTTGAAAATCGAGTCTTTGTAGGCCATCGCCAGTTCGTGGCTGGCTAACGATTCCGCATAATTCCCGCGGCTTTTGTGCGCTTGCCACAAACTGGTGTAATCGTCGTAAAGGCTTTGCCAGGATTTCATTTCGCGGTGCATTTTTACTGCCCGGTTCAAATAGGTCACGGCGCTGTCCAGCAGCTTTTTATTGTTTTGCTGCCTGGCCAATTCAATGTAGGCGTCGCCAATGACGCCGTAGCTGAATGCTGTATTTCGGACATCGGAGGAAGCAATGGTGTCTGCGGCGATGGACGCTTTCGAGTATTGAATGACTTTGTCGTATTCATTGGTGTCAAAATACACCAGCGCGATATCGGAAAGCAACGCCGCGCACATGTGTCGATTGGTTTCGCCGCCGCAATAACCATAGGCTTTCTCGAAATAAGCGATTGATTTTTTCGGATCGCGCTTGTTGTTGTAAGACACGGCCATGGCACGGTACAATTCCATGCGTTTTTGCTGCTCATCAATCTCGTCGAAAATCTGATTTGCACGGCGTAAGCTTTCGAGTGCTTTGTCTGGCTGCAGCAGCAAGTTGTAAATTTCACCGATGTTAACGAGTATTCGCCCAACGCCCTTTTTGTCGCTGGAATTTTCGCGGATTTTCAATGCTTTGAATGAATAGTCCAACGCTTTTGGATATTGGCTGAGGTTCACATAGGCATTCGAGATGGACAAATACAAGCGGCTTTTCTGTTTTTCTTTGGTGGCGTATTTCAAGCCCTTTTCATAGGTACTGATGGCGTCGTCGTACTTTGAGATGTACAAATAGTTGCTCCCGATGATGTACTGCGCCTCGGCGATGCCTTCGTTCCAATTTAATTGTTGTGAAAGAGTTAGTGCTTCCCGACCATATTTAAATCCGAGATCAGAATTTGTGCGGGATATAGACCGCGCCACGTCGACCATTAACCGGGCTTTGGTGGTATCCCGTTTCATATTCGGCAACAACCTGATTATCGAGTCGGCTTGCGACTCGTTAAATTGGGCAGACGCCAAAAACGGTATAAGCAGTACGAGCATCTTCAAGGCGTTTCTCATAACATCGCTTTTACGGTTTCCTTAAAGCTGCGGCCTATCGGGATTTTGATGCCGCCACGGAGTTCAACGTCCTGTGCGGTGATTTTTTCGACCAATTGCGGACGCACCGCATAACTCTTGTGGACACGCGTGAAAACCTCGAACGGCGCTTGCTTGAGCAGATTGCCGAGGTTAGACCACACGCAATATTTCTTGCGCGGCGTCACCAATAAAGTATAGTCTTTCAGCGCTTCCAGACAGACGATATCCGCGACATTGAGCTTGACCTGATCGTGGCCTTCCTTAATGGTAATGGAATCTGTCCCGAAACTGAAGTCGTACAAAGCGGCTTTTTCGTGCAACGCCAGATAATCCGTGACGCGCTGCATGGCTTTTTCGAAACGCTCAAACCGCAATGGCTTGACGATGAAATCGAGCGTATCGAGTTCAAAAGTGTCCACCGCGTAATCTGCATGGCCGGTGATGAACACGCAAGCCGGGATTTCCGACGCTTTCCGACGCAATTCCAGACCGCTGCCGCCGGGCATGTCGATGTCGAGAAACAAAATGTCAACCGGCTGTTTTTCGATGACCGACAGCGCTTCGTCTGCGGACGCGCACACCCCGACAATCTCAAGTTCGGCAAATCGTTTGGCGAAAGACAACACCATCAGACGGTCTACATCTTCGTCGTCGGCGATAAGGCATTTCCAGGTTTTCATACCGTTGCAGTTCCTTCAAAAATAGGAAAAATATCCCAGCCGCTGCCGTTGGTATAATAAAATCGCCGTTGGTATAAATGCGCCTTAATCAACTACTTAAATGGCCGAATTTCGATGTCTAAACCCAAGAAACAATGAAGAAGATTGTACAACTCACGGCCTTGTTCGTACTATTTTCGGCCTACGGACAAGTTGGTGTCAACACCACGACACCCAATGCGCTGTTGGAAATAAAGACGTCCAACGAAGCCACACCAGCCGCCACCGACGGATTGCTGATTCCTAAAATCGACGCATTCCCGGCAACAAACCCAACCGCCAGCCAGCAAGGCATGATGGTCTATCTGAAAAACACCGTTGGGGCAAACCCGCCCGGATTTTATTACTGGGACAACACTACGCTGACTTGGATCGGCATCACCGGAAAAACCGATGCCGACTGGTTTGAGCAAAGTACGATCACAGCGCCGGATTTGATTACCGACGACGCTTACCGGTTGGGCCGCGTGGGCGTGGGCACAAATGTTCCCGCAGCCAAACTCGACTTGGTTGTGGATACGGCGACAGACATACTTGGTGTACAAACCGCCATGACCGGTACCGGCGACGGCAACCTCATTGGGCAATCTACGAGCATCCAGAATTCGGGCACGGGCACGCATATCGGTTCGCAAACCACGCTTCAGGGCAACGGAAGCGGCATGCAACGTGCTTTCGACGGTGTGATCAACCATACGGGGTCGGGGCAGCAAACTGCATTTTATGCCACGATCTCGGGCGCAAGTTCTGGCGAACAGCGCGGCTTTGTGGCTTCGATCGCCAATGCGGGAACAGGCATCAAGCGTGGCGCGTTGTTCCATATCAACAGTGACGATCCGGCCGGCCAATACGGAACGGTGAACCGCATGAACGGCAATGGCACAGGTACCCATCTTGGTTCCTGGAATTTGCTGGAAGGTGCCGGAAGCGGTTATCATACGGGCATATTGAATCAGTTTACGGCCGGAAGCGGCAACCTGACGGGTAATTGGACCGAATTCAGCACCAACGTCGGGAACGGCAACCAGTTGGCGGCCTACAACAGTTATTTTGCGGGCGGCAACGGCATCTTGGCAGGCGCATATACCGAAATCAGGAACAGCGTCTTGGGAACGGGCGCGCAGTACGGAACGTTCACCAACAACTTCAGTCCCGGCGGCGGAAATCACTTCGGGGCTTATCAAGAGCTTGGCGGCACTGGAAACGGCGGGCAATATGGGGCACAGTCTATTTTCTCGAATTCGGGCACGGGCCAGCATATTGGTGCGGAAAATTTCTTTTCGGGCGCGGGCACAGGTGCAAAAATGGGTGTGCGTAATGATTTTTCCAATGGCAGCGGACATTTGACCGGCATGGCCAACCAATTTGCGGGAAGCATCGGCAACGGCAACCAGATTGGCATGTTCAACAATTATTTTACGGGCGGCAACGGCACGCTGGCCGCGGCTTACACATGGATCAACGCGGGTGTTACGGGCAACGGACCGCACTACGGCAGTTATATTTCAAATTACGGTGTAGGCAGCGGTATCCATTACGGCGCGTATCATGAGCTGGGCGGAGTGGGCACGGGCAACCAACTGGGTGTGCAGAACGTTTTCACGAATTCCAACAGCGCGGAACATTACGGGCTGGACAATACGTTTTCGGGTGCTGGCGGCGGCGGACGTGCAGGCACTGTCAATCGGTTTACCGCTGGTACAGGAAACCTGACGGGCGTTGCCAACGAATTCTCGAGCACCGGCAATGGCAACCATATAGGCATGTTCAACAATTACTTCGCGGCGGGCAACGGCATTTTGGCTTCCAATTATACTTGGATCAACGGCAGCGTAAACGGAACGGGCACACATTACGGCACGTACATCGCAAATGCTAGTCCCGGCAGCGGGCCACATTATGGCAGTTTTCATGATTTTTCAGGAACAGGAAACGGGGTACATGCCGGTACGTATAATGTATTGGGCGGCTCAGGTACCGGAACCCAATATGGGGTACGAAATGACATTGACAACAGCGGTGGCAGCAATCATTTTGGGGTTTACAATGATTTGGGCGGTGTGGGCGCCGGACAGCAAACCGGGACCTATACATACATTGACAATTCAGGCAACGGCGAACACACCGCAGTAAAGTCTAGCCTTTGGGGCAACGGTAGCGGTACGCATACCGGACACGACACGCAACTTTCAGGGTCTGGATCAGGCCAACAGGCTGGCTACAGAAGCGTCATCAACAATTCTGGCGACAATACCCATTACGGCACGTCGAACGGGTTGGTGGGTTCTGGATCAGGAAAGCACACCGGAACCTATAATTTCCTCAATATAGGCACGGGTCCGCAATATGGGGTGGAAAATGCGATTCAGTCTAACGGGAATGGCATCCACTACGGAATGCGAAGTACACTTTCGGGAAGCGGAAGTGGCAATCATTACGGGGTTTATACCGAACTGGATGGTACCGGAACCGGTGATCTCTACGGCACTTACAATGAAATTACCAATACTGGAGCCGGCACCCGAACCGGATTATACAATGAATTTACGGGCAATAGCACGGGAGCAATTTACGGGTTACGGAACGACATGGACGGATCTGGAAACGGCGTTCAATACGGAACATACACCGCAATCTCGTCATCGGCGTCGGGCACCGGAAACAAATACGGTCATTTTGTAAGCATCTCTACGAGCGCGGGCGGCACGCAATACGGCGTGTATTCGGTGGTGCCGAAAGCAGGGAGTTTTGCGGGGTATTTCCTGGGCGATGTACGTGTTGCGGCCGGAACACTTACCCTGGGCGGAGACGTTATTGCATCGGCGAACTTGGTTTATGATATTGGTACGGCGGCGTCGGCGTTCAATGACATTTACGCAGACAATTTCATCAACATAAGCGATGCGCGGCTCAAAGAAGACATTGAACCGTTGCAGTACGGTATCGACGCGATTGAAAAACTCAAGCCTGTGGCGTATCATTTCATCGCCGACGTCAAGAAAGAACCGCACTTAGGTTTGCTTGCGCAGGAAGTGGAAACCGTCATCCCGGAAATCGTGAAAACCGGCGACGATGCCAACCAGACAAAGGCAGTGGACTATGTGTCGCTCGTGCCGGTGTTGATCAAGGCGATTCAGGAGCAGCAGCTACAAATCGACGAATACAAGGCACGGCTTGAGGCGCTGGAAGCAAAGCTGCAAGCTGCGGGAAAGTAAAAGTTAGTTTTTTTGGGTTGAATTGGCCTGGCGCAAGCCGGGCTTTTTCTTTTAAAACCAGAAAGTTCCGTGCGGCGCACACTGGCGCGTTAGGGGTTGAGGCTTTGTCTGAGCTCTTTGCAAGACCCCAAAGGTTTTGAAAACCTTTGGGGTCTAAGCAAAAGCGAGTGCCGAAGACCCGGCGCGGCCTGTTTGCGAATTCCGTCGGCAGCATGTTAGATGCCGTGCAACGCCCAAACCAAAACCATTTGGCAATCTTTTAGTTTTTTAGTCGTCAATCTTTCAATACATTTGGGACATGAAGATTGAATCTGAAATTGAGAAGATTTCGAGTTTTGCGCACTTGGAATTGCTGGCCAACCAAGTGGTGGAAGGCTTTATTTCCGGGATGCACAAGTCTCCGTTCCATGGTTTTTCGGCCGAGTTCGCCGAGCACAAAGTGTATAATTCGGGCGAAAGTACCAAACACATAGATTGGAAGCTTTTTGCGAAGACCGATCGTTTGTACACCAAGCGGTTTGAAGAAGAAACGAACTTGCGATGCCATTTGATCATTGACAACTCGTCGTCTATGCATTACCCGAAACTGCCTGCGGGCGAACCGTTTTTCAGGAGCAAGATCGGGTTTTCGGTGCTGGCTTCGGCGGTGTTGATGAACTTGCTCAAGAAACAGCGCGACGCGGTGGGCATGAGCATTTACTCGGACAGCTATGAATATTACGCGCCCGAAAAAGGGAGCGATCGTCACCACCGGATGTTGCTCAACCGGTTGGAACAATTGCTGGAGACGCCACGGGAAAGCAAGGCCACGGATACGGTGACGTTCCTGCACCAGATTGCCGAAAAGATGCACCGCCGGTCGATGATCATGGTTTTTACCGATATGTTTCAGTTTGCCGATGAAGCCGCGCTATTCAATGCGTTGCAGCATTTGAAACACGACAAACATAAAGTGGTGTTGTTCCATGTGATTGATGACAAGACGGAATTGAAGTTTGATTTCGACAACGCGCCGCGCAAATTCATAGACGTGGAATCTGGTGAGACAATTGATATTTTCGCCGACAATGTACGCGACGAGTATGAAAAACGTGTAGAAGCGTACTTCAAAAGACTGTCTCTGACGTGTGCACAGAACCGCATCAAGTACGTGCCGGTAGCCGTTGGCGACAGTTTCGAAAAAATCTTGACCACTTATTTGGTTGAAAAACAGATGTTCGGATAATGCCCGAATGTTAATTCAAAAATAATTTTGCGAATTGCTTGCAGAAATGAATTTCAGTAGTATATTTGCATCCGCATTACGCGAGGTTTGGTAGTTCAGTTGGTTAGAATGCCGCCCTGTCACGGCGGAGGTCGCGGGTTCGAGTCCCGTCCAGACCGCGAAATCGAGAGAAGCACTTCTGAGATATGAAGTGCTTTTTTTCGGAAAAGCATTAAGATAGTTGTGTTGTTTCGAGGCGCAAGCCTCAGGTTTAGTAGTTAGACCAATGAAAAGCTTTCCATTAAATTGGAGGGCTTTTTTGCTTTTAGGCTTTTTTTGTAAGAAGCCATAACCGCCGAAATGAATAGCTTTCCTCTTCAAAATTGATTGCCTTTTTTGCTTTTTATTTCCCTGTGTGTTAGCGGATTGGAAAAAGTTGTATATTGCTGTGCCGTTTTACCAGCGGCATTAACTAAAACCAATCAGCTATGAAAAAACGATTACTCCTGCTTTTTGCAGTGTTTTTCCTGTCTATTGCTTCGGCACAAGTGGGCTCGCTTCCCGACATTACGGTCTGTGGCGGCCAAGACATTTTCTTCGGTGACCAGACGCTTATCGCGCTCAACGGTCAATCTCCAAACGAATACACGGTTACGTATCACATTTCGCAGAGCGATGCCGACGCAGGTATTGGCCAGTTGCCAGACCCGATGGCGTTTGCTTCCACCCAAATCATTTTTGTGCGCGTCACCGAAAATGCGAATCCGGCCAATTTTGAAACCGGATTTTTCTTTGTGAATGTGTTGCCACCGCCAAGCGCGCCGGATACTTCATTTACGCAATGTGATTTTGACGGGATTTCCGACGGCTTTTCGAACATTGATTTGGGGTCTATCGCCGAACAGATTTGGGGCCTGACGCAAACCTCGCCTAACAACGTTGCCATTGCTTTCTACGAAACCCAAACCGACGCTTTTGCACAGGTAAATCCGTTGTCTTGGACCAATTATGTAAACATTACGCCGGCTGCTCAAGTGCTGTATTATGTGGCGCAAAGTATCCCATTTGGTTGTACATCCGTAGGCATGGTGAACATTCTGGTAAATGATTGTGGCGGGCCATGTGAGGCGCCGTCGATGCTGACCGTTACCAACATTACTGAAAATAGTGCTGTCCTTTCTTGGATTGAAAACGGTACGGCTACTTCTTGGGGAGTATATGTTGTCCCGATTGGCGCTCCGGGACCAACGCCAACTTCGCAAGCCATTTGGAGTACATCGAACCCTTACGTCATCACCGGACTGAGTTGTGATACGCAGTACCAATTTTACATACGGTCCTATTGCGAAGTAAACTCGTCTGAATGGACCGGACCATTCACTTTTATGACCATGCCGTGTACACCGCAACCTGGTTTCCCGGGCAATATGGAAATGTGTTCAGACACTGCTTCGGCGTGTTTTGATTTGACGTCCAATACACAAAATATTCTGGGCACGCTCAGTCCGTCAGATTATACCGTTACGTATTATCCGACGCTAGCCGATGCCAACAACCAGACCAATGCCATCGCATCTCCTTCAAACTATTGCGTGACACAAAATGGTTTGGCCAGCACAATTGTCTATGCCCGTTTGAATCATATCGGATTCTCGGACTTCCAGACTTTTGAATTTGCCCTGACCGTGCGTCAAGTGGTGCCAGGCGCATTTACCCCTGCGCCGATGTACCAGTGCGATACCGACGGCAATGGTATCGTGACCTTTGATTTGACGACCATATCAGCACAACTCAACACGACCAATCCGCTGTCGTTCTATACCAATTCGCTTGATGCGACATCGGTAACCGGGACCAACGCGTTGCCAGACCCGGCGGCTTTCAATATGTCGGTTACAAACGGCACACAACAGACTACGATTTTCATCCGGGAAAGTATTGCAGGAAACTGCGACAACATTTACAGCTTGCAGTTGTTCGCCAATTCAAACTGTAATGCGGCGTCTTTATGCGTA
Source organism: Flavobacterium longum (assembly GCF_965137575.1). Taxonomy (NCBI): domain Bacteria; kingdom Pseudomonadati; phylum Bacteroidota; class Flavobacteriia; order Flavobacteriales; family Flavobacteriaceae; genus Flavobacterium; species Flavobacterium longum. Next base: position 426,464 of record NZ_CBCRZJ010000002.1, read on the forward strand.
TCGGCCAATTCCCTTTGCGGATCATTGGGCGTTCCATTCGCGAACACGACCAATAGCGGATCTGCAGATCCTAGTTTGACGTACGATTGTCTTGCGACACAGCCAAACCCAACTTGGTTCTACTTGCCGGTAAGTGTGGCGGGCAACCTGAGTTTCCAGATTTCACAACAATCACCATTGGGCACTGGTCTCGATGTCGATTTTATTTGTTGGGGACCATTTGCGACGCAGACAAACTTGTGTAATGCCGCGTTCCTTAACGTTAACAACCAAGTGGCTTGCAGCTATTCGGCTGCGTTTACGGAGAACTTTACGATTCCGAATGCCCAACCAGGACAGTATTATGTGCTGATGGTGACGAATTTCTCGAACCAAGCAGGTTACATCACGATCAATCAGACCAATGCCGGCGCGCCAAACTCAGGCGACATTGATTGCACAGGTATCCGGATGACGGCATTCCTTGACAGTAACGCCAATGGCACGAAAGATTCCAGTGAGTCAAACTTCAGCCTAGGCCAGTTCCATTTCGAGAAGAATAACAACGGCGACGTGCACCACATTGCTTCGCCGCTGGGCACATACAGCATTTATGATTTGAACGCGGCCAACACCTATGACATTGGCTTTGACGTTGACCCGACTTATGCTGGGAATTACGCCGTATCGCCTGCCACATACGCCAACGTACCAATTGTTCCGGGCAGCGGCATGACCGAATATTATTTCCCGGTTACCATCACGAATGCTTACAATGATTTGGTGGTGACGATTATTCCGGGCGCGCAGCCAAATCCGGGATTCAATTATTCTCATACGGTTCGTTACACGAATTTGGGAAGCCAGACCACATCGGGCACCGTAACCTATACCAAGCCGGCCGAAGTGTCCATCTTGAACGTTTCAGATCCAAACGCAGTAACCAATACCACTGGGTTTACACTGAATTTCACCGATTTGCTGCCATTTGAATCGCGTACTGTTTTGGCGACGATGCAAGTACCAACCATCCCGACAGTCGCGCTGGGTCAAATCCTGACCGCTTCCGCAGACGTAGCGCCGTTGGCCGGAGATGTCGCGCCAGAAAACAACTCGACAACCTGTAGCCAAATCATCATCGGTTCTTATGACCCGAACGACAAGACTGAATTGCGCGGCAAGTATGTCCTGTTCAGCGATTTTGGTTCGGAAGATTTCCTGTATTACACGATCCGTTTTGAAAATACAGGAACCGCTCCGGCGCTCAATGTAAGGATTTCGGATGTACTCGAAGAACAACTCGATGAAACTTCCGTAAGAATGGTAGCCGCCAGCCACAATTATGTGATGGACCGCACCGACAATGTGCTTACTTGGAATTTCGATAACATCCTGCTTCCGGCATCGACCGCGAATCCGGAAGGTGCAAAAGGTTTCGTACAATTTAAGGTGAAGCCAAAAGCGGGTTATGCTGTTGGCGATGTCATCCAGAACACGGCGTCGATTTATTTCGATTTCAACCCTGCGATCATCACCAATACGTTTGAGACGCATTTCGTCCAGTCATTGGGCGTGCCGCGCAACGATGCCTCGAACTTTGCGATGTATCCGAACCCGGCCGACAACCTCGTAACGGTTTCCCTGAGTGGTACGCAAACCATTTCGGACATTACCGTTTATGACGTACTGGGCAAGAAAGTCTTGTCGAAACAAGCTTCGGGCGCTGCCGACACGATCGACGTTTCCGGCTTGGGCAGTGGTCTGTATTTCTTGGAAATCACGACATCAACCCAGGAAAAAGCGACGAAGAAACTCGTAATCAAATAATATCGGTTCACCGATAAATAACAGAAAGCCTCTCGATATCGGGAGGCTTTTTTTGTCAAAAGAACGCGCCAAAGTTGGCGAATAGCGTGTAAAGAAACAACCCAAAGAATGTGGCGCACACCACGAATTGTAGGAAAGAAGAAGCCAGAAACCCAACGAACGATCCGGTCGCGGCCTTCAGTGCGCGCTTGTGGTCTTTGGAATCGTAAATCAACTCACCGATGAACGCGCCCAGGAACGGCCCGATGACCGCGCCGAAAGGAACGGGGACGAAAATGCCAGCAATCAAACCGATGTATGTTCCCCAAATGCCGTATTTGCTTCCGCCGAATTTCTTGGTGCCTTGGGCCGGAATGACATAATCCAGCACCGTTATCAAAATGGTTACGACCAGACTGATTCCGAGAATCCAGTAGTTCATCGGAACGGCTTCGGTGAAATAAAGCAACAGCAATCCGAGCCACGACACCGGCGGTCCGGGGAGAACGGGCAGGAAACTTCCAATCAGGCCCAAAACCATACACACCAATCCGAGCAACACCAGCAATATGTCCATTTGTATAGGAGTTTTAAAAAATTACCGTACTTTTAAATCCGCAATGCCAAAAATGAGAAAAATTTCGTTACTTTTTTTGCTGTTCGCTTCGTGCCAATACATCGAGCGCGTGCCTTCTAAAGAGCAGTTGCTCCAAGAAGAGATGAAATCCATTGATTGGGATCAGGTGGATGCGCTGCCGTCGGTGGCCGGATGCGACACCATCAAGGATTTGGCGGTGCAGAAAAATTGTTTCTTCGAATATTTGTCGCGCCAAGTGCAAATGCGGCTCGATCCGGAAAGCCTGGCCGAGCTGTATCCGGAGCGCGATACCATCGAAGTGAAAGTCACCGTTTTCCCGGATTCGCACTTATCGTTCGAACCGCAATTCGCGAAAGATTCCACAGCCTACGATACCGCGAAGATTGACAGCATCCTGCGCACGCGATTGGCCGATTTCCCTAAAATCAATCCTGCCTTGAAACGCGGCGTTCCCGTGAAAAGTCAATTCATCCTACCAGTTATCCTGAAATCGGAATAGTCAGCGCAGCGTGCGGCCTTTCCATTTGTAAATCCCAACGATGGAATACAGCGCCACGAGTGTGCTGAAAATAGGATAAATCACACTGCCCAAAATCGGGAAGAAAAACCGGCCCCGGCGCAGAAACCGATTGGCCTGGATCATCAAAACAACGTCGACCGCGAATTTAACCGCGAACACAACCGCCGGAACCAGCCAAGGCAATTGGCCCATGAAAGCCATCGCCGCGAAAATCAATAGCGATACATTTCCTAGAAACACCGCCCAAGTAAGCGTTTCGGCAAATTCATGTTCGTATTGTACGGCTTTCGAAGCCCAACGCACACGCTGAAAAAACAACGACACCCATCCGTCAGCGGGCTTGGTCGTGACCATCGCTTCCCGTGATTTGAGATAATGCACTTTCTCCGGAGCCGCCGTCATCGCCTTTTGCAACAGGAAAACGTCGTCGCCGCTGGCTGTGTGGTCGTTGCCTGAAAAGCCTTTGATGTCGTGGAAAAGTTTTTTTGCGTAGCCGAAATTTGCGCCATTGCACATAAAAGCTTTTCCGAGCCCGAATCCGCCGATGGTCGCGCCTTGTAAACTCAGGAAATCGAGTTGCTGGAAATGGTGGCTCAAACGCGTCTTTCCTTTGTAAATCACTGGTCCGGCGAGCATCTCCGCACTGGTTTTCTGGATGTAGTCGTTGTAGGCGCGTAGCCAGTTTTCCGGAAGGATACAATCGGCGTCGGTGGTCAAAATCCAGTCGTGCTGGGCAATCGGGATGGCGCGCATGATGGCGTCTTTTTTTGGGGATTTGCTGCGGCGCACGCTTTCGATGAGCGTCACGTGATAGTGGCCATTTTCCATCCGCCAGTTGTAGATTTTCCGCTCTGAATCGTCCTTGGAAAAATCGTCGATGAAAATCACTTCGAACATCGTTTCCGGATAATCGAGCTTCTTGATGCTGTCCAGAAGCGCCGGAAGGTTGCCCGATTCATTACGGAACGGCACGACAATCGAAAATGTCGTCTTCGGCGTCAGGTTTTCAAAAGGTACGGTTTTCACTTTCGAAAAACCATAAATCAGCCGGACGATATACACGACGTACAGCAACATGTACATCGGCAGCAAAAGGATTACTGTTTCCATACGGGTTTAAAGGTAATGACATAATAGCTTCCGACGGATACCGGCAAGACCACATTGAGCAGCCAAATGAGCGTCGTGGCGAACAGCGGGATGAAATCGTTTACGCCCAGCAGTCCGAAGAAATACACGGCCACGCCGCCTTTTACGGCAAAATCCAAAAATTGGAACGTGGGCAACGACGACGACAGGAAATACACGCTGCAAATCGTGGCCATCGCAATCGGGTAGGACAATCCCGTATCGAACATCAAAAGAATCAGGAAATATTGGTGCGAAAAACACGCATAACGGCACAACGCCAACAAGAGGTTTTTGCGGTGGATTTTTTTCGGGATGTCATGCATTTTCTGCAAGGCTTTTTCGAACGAATAACCTTTCACGGTGAAGCTTCGGAACGCATACGCCAAAACCGCAATGACGCCGACCCCAACCAAAATCGTAAAGATGACGCGCGTCCCGAGAATCCCGAAACGGAAGTTGAAATAGAGCAATCCGGCCACGCCCAAAACCACCGTGATGAGCATTTGTGCGCCGTTGCACAGCAAGTTCAGGAATACGATTTTCCTGGCCCGTTTCGGTTCAAAATACAAGGCTTTCGCACCGTATTCGCCGATGCCGTTGGGTGTAAATACCGATGCTGTGAGCGCGCCCAAGACTTGTTTTGTGGATTCGCCGACCGTGATCGATGTGAAACAAGACACCAAGTTTTGCCACTTGAGGATTTCCAGGAAGCGGTTCAGGAAGGCAAGGACAACCAGCATGAACACAATCGGCCAGGAAAAATGTTGCCGCAGTGTTTCGGTGAAAAATTGCCATTGCCCGCCCGACAAGCGCGACCAAATGAAATAAAACGCCAGCCCAATGATGAAAAGTTTTACGGCCGCTGTCAGGAATTGCTTAGTTTTGTCGGGAAGTGCAAACATCGGTGCAAAGTAAGCACTTATTTGTACTTTTCCGATGTCATGCCCAATCAAATATGCCCATGAGTTCCGTCAACAAGACCGCCAACGAACGCATCATCCTCGGTATCGATCCCGGCACGACCATCATGGGTTTCGGCGTAATTAAAGTCGTCGGAAAGCAGATGGAGTTTATACAGCTCAACGAACTTATCCTCGAGAAGTACGCCGACCATTATACGAAGCTCAAGGTCATTTTCGAACGCACGATTGAACTCATCGAGACGCATCACCCCGACGAAATTGCGATTGAAGCGCCATTCTTCGGGAAAAATGTCCAGTCGATGCTCAAGCTTGGCCGTGCGCAAGGTGTGGCGATGGCTGCCGGGCTGTCTCGCCAAATCCCGATTACGGAATACGAGCCGAAGAAAATCAAGATGGCCATCACGGGCAACGGCAACGCCAGCAAGGAACAAGTCGCGAAAATGCTGCAGCAATTGCTCGGGCTGAAAACACTCCCGAAAAACCTCGATTCTACCGACGGTTTGGCCGCTGCGGTGTGTCACTTTCTCAACTCAGGCAAAGTCACCGGCGGGAAAAGTTATTCGGGCTGGGATGCGTTTGTGAAGCAGAATGAGAATAGGGTTCGATGATTTGAAACGTAGCGATGATGGCAGCGACTAGGGGAAATATTTTACTAAAGAACGCAGTTTTCTTCCGGTTGGGCACAGTCGTAGATTCAGGCGAATTCGCACTTCCAAATGTTCAAATTTTCAAATTCCCAAATTGAAATGTCAGGCATCTACATCCACATCCCCTTCTGCAAGCAAGCCTGCCACTACTGCGATTTCCATTTTTCGACGGTGATGAAGAAGCGCACGGAAATGGTCGATGCGCTCATCCGTGAAATCCAGTTGCGCAAGGACGAACTGCCGGAAACCATCGAAACCATTTACTTTGGCGGCGGCACGCCCAGTGTGTTGTCGACCGACGAAATCAACCACATCATCAACGCCGTATACTACCATTTCACCGTGGCCGACAATCCTGAAATCACGCTCGAAGCCAACCCCGACGATTTGTCCAACGAACGTATTGCGCAAATGGCCGCCAGCCGCATCAACCGTTTGAGCATTGGCATCCAGTCGTTTTTCGACGAAGATCTGAAGCTGATGAACCGCGCGCACAATGCCGCCGAAGCGAAGCAATCCCTAGGCGAGGCCGCGCAATATTTCGACAACATTTCCATCGACTTGATATACGGCATTCCCGGCATGGATGACGAAAAATGGCGGCAGAATATCGAGACCGCATTGTCGTTCGGCATACCGCATATTTCCAGTTATGCGCTCACCGTCGAGCCAAAAACGACCCTGCACAAACTGGTGGCCACGGGCGAAATCCCATCGCCGTCAGACGAAGCTGCCGCGGAGCATTTCAGGATTTTGTATGAAAGGCTTGACCGAGAAGGTTTCGTACATTATGAATTGTCCAATTTCGGCAAACCCGGTTACTTTTCGCGCAACAACACCGCCTACTGGCTGGGCAAAAAATACCTCGGCATTGGGCCGTCGGCGCACAGTTATGACGGCAATTCCCGCAGTTGGAACGTGGCCAACAACAGTTTGTATCTCAAGGCCATCGCGGAAAATCGGTTGCCGATTGAAACCGAAATCCTTTCCATGACAGACCGTTACAACGAATACATCATGACCGGTTTGCGCACGATTTGGGGCGTTTCGCTCGACCGGATTGAACAGGAATTCGGTGCAGATGTAATCGAATATCTTGAAACCCAGTCTGAGATTTTCCTGCAACAAGAATTGCTCGTCATAGAAAACCGCGTACTGAAAACCACGGCCAAAGGAAAGTTCCTCTCCGATGGGCTGGCGAGTGATTTGTTTTTGGTAAATTTGGAAGGTTAGCCACGAATTCACGAATTTATGTTCGCAAGCATCAAGTACGACGGCAAGACTTTCCAGGTCGATTTGTCAAAGCCCATAGATATTTCCATTCCGCTTACCCATACCGACGACAACCCGATTGCGTGGTATCTGGACAAACCCGAAATCACACCGGTGCGCATGGTCGATTGGATAGGCAAAGTATCGGAAGGGAAATCGTCCACGAATTTCAACAACATCTTTTTCAACCCGCACGGCCACGGTACGCACACCGAATGTTTGGGTCACATCACGGGCGATTTTTACAGCGTCAACCAAGCGCTCAAGACGTTCTTTTTCACTGCCGAGTTGATTTCCGTGAAGCCGTATGAACAAGGCGAAGACCATGTCATCACCAACATCCAGATGCGCGCCGCACTCGAAGGGAAAACACCCGAAGCCGTCGTCATCAGGACGTTGCCAAACGAAACCGCCAAAAAATCACGAAAGTATTCCAACACCAATCCGCCGTATCTCGACCATGCCGCCGCGGCATTCCTGCGCGAACTTGGCGTCAAGCATTTGCTCATTGATTTGCCCAGCGTAGACCGCGAACACGACGAAGGCAAGCTGCTCGCGCACAAAGCCTTCTGGAAGGTTACCGATGTCAACAACCTCAACGATGATACGCGCCACGATGCCACGATCACCGAATTGATTTATGTGCCCGACCACGTGGAAGACGGCAGTTACCTGCTGAACCTGCAAATCGCGTCGTTTGAGAATGACGCTTCGCCAAGCAAACCCATTTTGTACGCCATTTTGTAAGCCATGATCGAAGTTTCTACCGACAAATCAAAGCTCGACGTGCCGTTCATCCAGCATTTTCTCAAAGACATTTACTGGGCGGCGGGCCGCACCATGGAAGAAGTCCAAACCACGATAGACGCCTCGTTCTGCTTCGGGATTTACCTGCACGGCCAGCAAATCGGGTTCGCCCGCGTCGTGACCGACTATGTCGTATTCGCGTACCTCATGGACGTGTTCATCACACCCCAAGAACGCGGCAAAGGCTACTCGTCGTTACTCATCAAGGCCATGATGGAAGAACCGCAGTTGCAGCAGGTAAAAATCTGGCGATTGGCCACTTCAGACGCCCATTTCCTGTACGAGAAATTCGGGTTCAAGGCGCTGGCACACCCGGAGAAGATGATGGAAAAAGTAAATAACAATGGATAGATGACAATTTACAATTTACAATTGACAATTATGCCACTAGCCACCAGCCACCAACCCATGAACATCCAACAATACTTCGATTTCTGTCTTTCTCAAAAAGCCGTCACCGAGCATTTCCCGTTTGACGAAGACACGCTCGTATTCAAGGTTGGCGGGAAAATGTTTGCGCTTTCCTCACTCAAGGAATGGGAAGCCGGAAATCCGTCCATCAACCTCAAGGGCGAACCCGACCGCAATGCTGAAATGTGTGCGGCGTATGACGGTATCAATCCCGGTTACCACATGAACAAAGTACATTGGGTAACGGTTGCCGTCAACCAAGACGTGCCAGACAAGTTCATCCGTGAGCTGATTGCCGCGTCATACCAGCTGGTTTTCAAAAGCCTCACGAAGAAAATTCAGGCCGAAATAAATGGCGGCGCGTAACGTTTTGTTGTAAATTTGCAGACAATTTATTGGCCATGAAAGACAGCATCAAAAGTTTCCTCAACGAAGAACAAGACCCGAAAGCCGTAGAGAAAATCACTGCGAAATTGCAGGATTTGCTTATGAAGGGCGAAGAAATCGGTTACATCGGCGTACAGAAGAAGCCAGCCATTACCGTTTTCCCTGACAGCATCGTGCTCACGAACAAACGCATCATTTTGTGCGAGCCCAAAAACCTCGGCCTGTCCATGGATTTCACCGACTATGCTTGGGAAGACATCGCTGGTACGTTCGTGAAGGAGAACATCCTCGGCTCTGAATTTTCGTTTTCCACCAAGACCGACATTCAGGTGTCCATAGATTACATCCCGAAAACGCAGGCGCGCAAGATTTACACCTTTGCCAAAGAACAGCTGGAATTACTGAAATCGCCTGTGGCTGCTCCAGCACCAGAAACCATGACCGGCCCGGCAGCCGAAATCGTCGCCCCGGCCGAACCGGAAATTGAAGAAGTCCAAGCCGAAGAAGTGACAGATTTTGCGGAGATTATTCCGGTAGCGCAATCGGGCTATCGTTTTGAAAAACAACACCCGGAAGAAGAACCCACGCCGTTGCAGACCACGCCGCAACCGACGGGCGAAACCTCGGAACAACTGTTTGAAAAGCTTCAGAACTATAAAAAACTCCTCGACAATGGCTTGATTTTACAAGGCGAATACGATGCGTTGAAAAAGGAGATTTTGAGTAAGATGTAAAGAGGTTCAAGGTTCAAGGTTCAAGGTTCAAGGTTCAAGGTTCAAGGTTCAAGGTTCAAGGTTCAAAAATCAGTATTCAAGATATTAAAAAAGCCGGAATATCCGGCTTTTTATTTGTGCTGCAGCGTCCGACACGCCAGTTTTATATAGTCTTGAGTCAACGTTGTTCGACATTTGACATTCGACGGTCTACTCACAACGTCTTCTTCTGTTTCTCCAGGAAACTGTCGGCCTGCAAATCCATCAATGTCTTGGCAGTCATGCGCTGCTTGTTGAATATTTCGCGGTCGTCGGCGATGTCTGCATAGACTTTATCGTGTATTTCGGCCGTGGTTTTCACCAGCAATTGCCGTTGGTAAACGTCTTGGGAAATGGTGGTTTTCAATGCGGTTTCCAGGTCTTCGAGCTTGAAGTCATATTCCCCTTTTGGCGACAGTAATTTTGCGATTATGGGCGCAGTTTCTACCGCGAAGAACAGCAACATGATGAATAGTGACGGAATCAGCGGGAGTTTGCCCAGCGCGTTGATGCGCGCCATCAGCCCGTCAAAGCCGTCAATGACCGGTTGCGTATCGGACACTTTTTTGTCGAGGTCGGCCTGAAGGGTTTTGGCTTTGGCTTCCAGGTCGGCGATTTTGGTTTCGTTGTTTTTCTTGAGTGTTTCCAGTTCGGCTTTAGCCACGCGGTGCGCTGCGAACTTTTCCTTGAAGATTGGGCCTTTGCCCATTTTCTTGGTGCCGGCCGTGCCTTCTGCTTCGGTGATGTAACTGTTGTAAAGCGCCGCGACTTCTTTTTCCTTGCGCGCCATTTCAGACTTCAGGCTGTCGGTCTGCATTTTATTCTTGTCCAGATCGGTCTTGAAATAATTGGCCACTTCCTTTTTGTTGTTGAGCGCCATGGCGTTTTTTTCTTTCAGCAAAACGGTGTTGATTTCCTTTTCGAAAATCTTGATCTCGAGTGGTTTTGAGATGACGATGGCGATGATGACCGCCAAGACCAATCGCGGCGTAGCTTGCAGGAATTCATTGGTGAAGCTCTCGCGCTTCCGGATCGTAGACACGATGAAACGGTCGAGGTTGAAAATGAGCAAACCCCAAACGAAGCCAAAAGCGGCCGCTATAAATGCATTGTCAAACACCGTGTAAAGCGCGTAACTGCCCGCGATAAACGCCATGACGGCGGTGAAGAATACCGTGGCGCCAATGCCCACGAATTTGGTCTGTTCGCCCTCGGAGCAACCCGAAAGCAGGTTTTTATCCGCGCCGGAGCACAGGATGAAGAATTTTTTGAGCATGATTTTGATTTTTGATGATGATTGATTTGATGGTTTGTCTTGTTCTAAACGTGAAAGTTACGTTGATGTTGCTAACGGAGGAAGATTTTGCGGGAAGTGCGGATCGCGTTAGCGATGGCAGCGGATATCCTTTGAAACCTCAGAGGTTTTCAAAGATAGCAGCGTACAGCGCGGCGCCAACCGGAGTGTTTTGGTGAAGTGTTTGGCCGTTTTGGCGCAACGCCCAAATTATGGTGCGTCGGAAAGTGATTTTTCGCCAATCAGCACGCCGTTGTGGTAAATGCGTTGCACAACAGGTTTGCCGAGAGAATCATATTCAATCCAGTCGCCGGTGTAAAACCAATGCAGGTCTTTGCCTTCGTAGCGCATTTTGGTTTTTCCTTCGAGCGATTTCTTCTTGTTCTTAAAGTGCGTGACGTAGCAAACGCTGTCTTTATAGACTTCTTTTTTGACGAGCTGGCCGTTTTCGTAGTATTTCCAGGTTTTGCGTTCGAAGCCTTTGTAGTAGCGGCCACGCGATTTGTAGGTTTTGTCGCCGATTTTGTTTTGCTCGATCCACAAACCTTCTCGCTCGCCATTGACCGTGCGGTTGGTTTGGCAACCGATAATGGTAAAGCAGAGCAACAAGATGAAGCTGGTTTTCATTCGCAATCTAATATTTCGGGCTTGGCAGTATTGATGCAAATTACGTAACCGCCGGGCTGTGCGACGGTTCGCCCGTCTTTTTTGCCGGGCGTCCATTTCGGGGATAACTTAAAAACCCTGATGGCTTCGGCGGCTAAATCAGGGAATTCATTTTTCAACGCATCGATGTGGCTCAAACGGCCATCAGGTTCAATGGTATAGCGCACGACCAAAGATTTGATGAAAAAAGGCTTTGTCTTCTTGTAGGATTCAGGAAGTGTAAAATTTCGGTTGACGAAAGCTTTGAGCGAATCTTTTCCGCCTGGGAATTGGGCCAAAACAACGTCCGTCCTGACTTCAGGGCAAACAATAGGCTTCGGCTTTGCAATTTTATGCTGCGCCGAAGCCGTTAGTGTGAGCAACGCTATCGCGTAAACAAAAGCTATTTTCATCTACTCATAACGCTTTGTATTTCAATAAATTATTTGGACAACTCGACAAAATATTTGTAGAACAACGGAATCGTTTCAATGCCTTTCAAGTAGTTGAAAATCCCGAAGTGTTCATTGGGCGAGTGGATGGCGTCGCTATCCAGACCAAAGCCCATCATGATGGTTTTGCTCTTGAGTTCTTTTTCGAACAAAGCCACGATAGGGATCGATCCGCCCGAACGCACCGGAATGGCCGGCACGCCAAAGGTTTCCGAATAGGCTTTGTTCGCCGCCAAGTAGCCGATGCTGTCGGTTGGCGTCACATAACCTTGCCCGCCGTGGTGTGGCGTCACTTTTACTTTGACGGCTTTCGGGGCTATGCTTTCGAAATGCTTGGTGAACAATTGCGTAATTTCCTCCCAATCTTGGTGTGGAACCAGTCGCATCGAAATCTTGGCGTAGGCTTTCGAGGCAATGACGGTTTTCGCGCCTTCGCCGGTGTAGCCGCCCCAGATGCCATTGACGTCGAGCGTCGGGCGGATGGAATTGCGTTCGTTGGTGACATAGCCGGTTTCGCCGTACACATCTTCAATGTCAAGCGCTTTTTTATAATTGTCGAGGTTGAATGGCGCTTTGGCCATCTCGGCGCGTTCAGCAGCTGACAACTCTTCGACTTTGTCGTAAAATCCTGGAATGGTGATGTGGTTGTTTTCGTCGTGGAGTGAGGCGATCATTTTAGCCAAAACGTTGATCGGGTTGGCTACCGCGCCGCCGTACAAACCTGAATGCAGGTCGCGGTTCGGACCGGTGACTTCCACTTCAACATAACTCAAACCGCGCAAACCCGTGGTGATTGAGGGTTGTTGGTTTGAAATCATGCCCGTATCGGAAATCAGGATGACATCGCAGGACAATTTTTCCTGGTTTCTGGAAACGAACCAGCCGAGACTTTTTGACCCGACCTCTTCTTCGCCTTCAATCATGAATTTCACGTTGCACGGTAAAGTGTTGTTTTGCACCATGTATTCGAGCGCCTTGACGTGCATGTACATCTGGCCTTTGTCGTCACAAGCGCCGCGCGCGAAAATGGCGCCCTGAGGATGGATGTCGGTGGTTTTGATGACGGGCTCAAATGGCGGCGATGTCCACAAATCGAGCGGATCGGGCGGCTGTACGTCGTAATGCCCGTACACCAGCACCGTTGGCAGGTTCGGATCGATGATTTTCTCGCCATACACAATCGGGTAACCCGGCGTGTCGCAGATTTCTACTTTGTCGCAACCCGCTTTTTCGAGCGATGATTTTACGGCATCGGCCATGTCGGCCACGTCTTGCGAATAGGCAGGATCGGCAGAAACCGATGGGATTTTCAGTAAGTCGATGAGTTCGTCGATGAAGCGCTGTTTGTTTTGGGAAACGTATTGTTTGATGTTGTCCATGATTTTTGTTTGAATTCCAAAAATAGCGAAATCTATTGAATGAAACCAGCGCAGTTGGCCCGAATGTGCTGCACAAAATAATTGTCAATAATTAATTGTCACCCGATCAAATTTTTTTACGAATTGGCAGTAGCAATCGTCAATTGTTACTATATTTGCAGCCTACCGCGGATATGGTGAAATTGGTAGACACGCCAGACTTAGGATCTGGTGCCGCAAGGTGTGTAGGTTCGAGTCCTATTATCCGCACGAAAAAAGCGACTTCTCAATATTTAGGGAAGTCGCTTTTTTGTTTTGCATAAAAAACGCAAGCCTCAAGCCTGATGGCTTGCGTTTGGGGTAATTGTACATCGGGATTTATTGCTTGGCAATTTTTACCGTTTGGCCGTTTGCATCCAATTTTAAAATGTACAAGCCGCTTGTTGCGGTGCTGAAATCAATGGTGTTGATGGCTTCCGAAAGATTTCCGGTTTTGATCGCTTTTCCGAGCATGTCGTATATCGTATAGGTTTGCCCAATGGCGGCTTCGTCAATCTGCAGATACAGGTTGTCTTTCACTGGGTTCGGGTAAGCCAGCATCGACCCAACGGTTGTCTCGGCAGGAACGGCCAGCGTTGACGTATTGTTCAAAAACACCCTCCAATACGGGTTTGCGTCCGGGCTGTACACCCTAACACCAATCGCTTGTTTTTCCTCATACACCACTAGGTCTAATCTGGCGTCGCCATTCATATCCATGACCGTCCAGGATTGGCTGCCCATATCGTCGCCGCTCCCGGTCTCATACGCGATCGCATGGAAACTGTAATTGATGCCGTTGTATTTTTCGCCGCCTGCCGGCAACGCCCAGTTGGTAGCGGCCAGTGCGAATCCTGATCCGGTGTTGGCGTAAACCTTCCAGTATGGGTTTGATGTTGGGTTGAATACCCAGACGCCGTTGGCTTGTTTTTCCTCATAGACGACGATGTCGAGTTTCGCATCGCCATTCATGTCCATGATGACCCACGATTGGCTGCCCAAATCGTCGCCGCTCCCAGTCTCATACGCCAGGGCATGGAAACTGTAATTGATGCCGTTGTATTTCTCGCCGCCTGCCGGCAAAGACCAGTTTGTAGCACCGAGCGAAAATCCGGTTCCGGTATTTAAGTATACTTTCCAATACGGGTTTGTATTCGGGCTGAATACGCCGATGCCGCTGGATTGTTTTTCCTCATAAACCGCGATGTCCGGTTTTGCGTCTCCGTTCATGTCCATCACTACCCACGATTGGCTGCCCAGGTCGTCGGCGCTCGATACGTCGTAGGAAATGGCGTGGAAGCTGTAGTTGACGCCATTGTATTTTTCGCCGCCCGGTGGTAGTGCCCAGTTGGTGGCCGAAGTTGAGAATCCGGATCCGGTATTCAAATAGACTTTCCAATATGGGCTGGCATTCGGGCTGAATACGCCGATGCCGCCGGTCTGTTTTTCTTCGTAAACCGCGATGTCCGGCCTGGCGTCTCCGTTCATGTCCATCACGACCCACGATTGGCTACCCAAGTCGTCAGCGCTCGATACGTCGTATGAAATGGCATGGAAACTATAGTTGACGCCGTTGTATTTTTCGCCGCCCGCAGGCAACGCCCAGTTCGTGGCGGTTTGTGAGAATCCGGATCCGGTATTCAAATAGACTTTCCAGTACGGGTTGGCGTTCGGGCTGAACACGCCGATGCCGCCGGTCTGTTTCTCTTCGTAAACCACAATGTCTGGCCTGCCGTCTGCATTCATGTCCATGACAACCCAAGACTGGCTGCCGAGGTCATCGGCACTCGATACGTCGTAAGACTGGGCATGGAAGCTGTAATTTACGCCATTGTATTTTTCGCCGCCCGGAGGCAACGCCCAGTTAGTGGCGGTCTGCGAAAATCCGGACGCGGTGCCGAGATACACTTTCCAATACGGGTTTGACGTCGGGCTGAACACACTGACGCCGCCCGTTTGTTTCTCTTCGTAAATGACCATATCGGGTTTGTCGTCGCCATTCATGTCCATGATGCCCCAGGATTGGCTGCCCATATCGTCGCCGCTCCCGGTTTCATACGCCATCTCATGGAAACTGTAATTGATGCCGTTGTATTTTTCGCCGCCCGGCGGTAACGGCCAGTTGGTGGCGTTCAAAGGAAACCCTTGGCCCAGCGTGGCAAAATGGAGTGATAAAAAAAGTCCCGTGATGGCGCCTTTCCAGGCATGGCGTAAAGGTGTTTTCATAAACATACTAGATTTCTCAATTTTTGGTGTGATTTCCAATTCTTTGGCGTTCCGATGGCAGTCCAATGATTGGACGGCAAAAATAGGAGATTACGTTGAATCTGCGTCAACCAATGAATGAACGTTGGGATTTTGAGGATTTACGTAGCGGATTTCGCCATCCATTAGCCATGATACACCCGAGACGCGACGATTTTCCCGTCGGCGATTTCCAGTACTTCGGCTACCAGCATGTCGTCTTCGCCTGCAACTTGCCTGATGTATTCCATAAAGACACGGTTGTCATTTGCCGTGAGCGAAGTTGTTTTGTAGTGCAACGTCGGCAAGCGGTCAAACGCATCTGCCCACCAGTCGCGGAGCGCGGCTTTGCCGGTGACGTAACCGTTCGTCTCTGGCCTTCGGATTTTGAGCTTTGGGCTGAAATGACGTGCATTGTCGTCATACAACGACAATAGTTTTTCAAGGTCGTGCGCGTTGAAGGCGTCGAACCATCGGGTGGCGATGAACTCGTTTTCGTGCATTAAAAATGCTTGAGGTTGATGATTTCCTGCTCGGTCAAAAAGCGCCAATTGCCGCGCGGCAGGTTTTTCTTTGTCAGGCCCGCAAATGAAACGCGGTCGACCTTTACGACGTTGTAGCCGAATTTCTCGAAAATGGTCCGGACGACTTTCACGTTGGCCGTACGCAACTGGATGCCGATTTCGGTTTTCGATTCGCCTTCCACGTAACTCACGTCGTCCACGAACAAACGGTGCTCGTCAATCGTGACACCGCCTTTTATTTTTTCAAGGTCTTCAAATTTCAGGTTTCTATCGAGCGACACCTGATAGATTTTAGGTGATTTTTGGTTGGGTTTGCTGAACTTCACGATCAGGTCGTTGTCGTTGGTGAGCAGGAGCAATCCGGTGGTGGTCATGTCCATCCGGCCAACGGGTTGCAATTTGGCTTTCGTGGCGGTGCGCACCAGATCGAGCACGTTGCGTTCGCTGCCTTCGTCATTCGAGGTCGTGAAATTCTTGGGTTTGTTCAGCAGGACGTATTCTTTCTTTCCAGGCGTAATGGCCGTGCCGTCGAAATTCACGACATCGCCAGGTTTTACTTTGTGGCCCATTTCCGTTATCACTTCGCCATTCACGCGCACGTTGCCCGACTGGATGTACAAATCGGCATCGCGCCTCGAACATACACCCGCATTCGCGATGTATTTGTTCAGCCGGATTTCATCGGGATCGCCTTTTGGCTTCGGGGCAGGTTTTGGTTTCTGCGCGCGCTTCGGCATCGGCTTCGACGGTTTTGAAAAAGCAGGCTTGGCGTTGCCGGCCGTCGGTTTTCTATTGTTGCGGTTTGGCGCTTTCATACTGGAAATTTATCGGCAAAGATACAGAATTGAAACCGAAGCCCATCGCTTAAATTTAACTTGAACATGATGAGGAAAACGCTAATTTTGAAGCCAAATCACGCAGTATGAAAAAATTAGCTTTTTTGCTTGTCGTTTTCTGGTCGCAGTACACGGGCGCGCAATGCATTACATCGTTCGATATTGGCCGGCAACATTCCATGTTTATCATGTCTAACGGTGCCATGTATGCCGTTGGATATAATGGTTTTGGGCAGTTGGGGCGAGGAAATAACTTCGACGCCTCTGTGTTGGTGCAGGTGGGCAACCAATATGATTGGGCCACGGTGGCAGGTGGTGGCAACCACACGGCAGCAGTCAAAATCGATGGCACACTCTGGACCTGGGGTCGAAACGTTTCCGGCGAGTTGGGTTTGGGCGGCGGAGGCAACCGCAATACACCTACGCAGGTCGGGACCGAAAACAATTGGGCGAAGGTATATGGCGGCGGTTTCAATACATTCGCAATCAAACAAGACGGCACATTATGGGCGACGGGCTTGAATTTCTATGGACAGTTGGGCGACGGCACTACTACGGGCAGGTCGTCTTTCGTACAAGTGGGCACGGACACCGATTGGGCGCACATCTCTGCCGGACCTAACCATACCTTGGCGTTAAAAACCAATGGTACGCTGTGGGCTTGGGGTGCCACTTATGATACCGGCGACCCAGATAACTACGGGCCAAACCCGGTCGGTACAGATACTTGGCTCAGTATGGCTGCGGGTGCCAACCACACCATGGCGGTCAGAAGCGACGGTACGCTTTGGGCTTGGGGTTCCAATTCTTACGGGCAATTCGGGAACGGTACCACGGCGAGCCTGGGTTTGCCGGTGCAAATCGGGACCGACACGAATTGGGTAGAAGTAGGTGCCGGTTTTGACCATTCGGTAGGGTTGAAGAGCGACGGCACATTATGGGCTTGGGGCGATGGCGGCTATGGCCAATTGGGGCAAGGCTCGTCCACAGACCAATATGCCCCGGTGCAAGTCGGGACAGATACAGACTGGACAAAAATCATCGTGGACGAATACCACAACAAAGCGCTCAAGGCCAACGGCGAAGTCTGGGCTTGGGGCAACAATATATACTACCAACTCGGTGTCGGGATGGGAACGGGTTTCCCGAAAAAGGTGACATGCCCCGCACTTGCTCTCGCGCAACCGGAAGCCTTTGCGTTCAACGTGTATCCAAATCCGGTACGCGACGTATTGTATTTCGACAATCCGTCGGGTGCGGTTTGTGACGTTTTGGTGTCTGATGTGTCCGGCAAGCAAATCATCCAACAAACCACATCAGGCGCAGTCATCGTGAGCGCGCTTTCGCCTGGGTTTTACGTGCTGCAACTAACGGTATCCGGGAAACGACAGCAAGTGAAGTTCATCAAGGAATGACGGTTAGGCTGCTGGCAACATATGGAACCTAACGCAAGCCTAAAAGATATTGCAAAGCTTTTTCTAAAGCTGGGTTTCATTGGTTTTGGCGGTCCGGCGGCGCACATCGCCATGATGCAGGACGAAGTCGTCACAAAGCGTAAATGGCTCACGGAACAACATTTTCTGGACGTGATCGGGGTGACGAATTTAATCCCTGGCCCGAACAGCACAGAAATGGCCATCCATATCGGGCGCGAAAAAGCGGGCTGGAAAGGCCTGTTCGTGGCTGGCATTTGTTTCATCCTGCCTGCGGTGATCATCACCGGGATTCTCGCCTGGCTTTACAAGCGATACGGGCAACTTCCAGACGTGCAGCCGTTCGTGTACGGGATTACACCTGCCATTATCGCTGTAATCCTTTCAGCCGTTTATCCGCTCGCCAAGAAGTCCTTGAAATCTGCACAACTGGCCGTCATCGGGATTGGCGTGCTGGCACTGTCAATGGGGCATGTCAATGAAATATACCTGATGTTTGGCGCGGGCATTGTCGCGTTGCTGTTCGCTTCGTTCCCCAACAAAAACATTCATGGTTTTTATCCGTTGCCGCTTCTGCAGATGGCGGGCGCAGGATTGTCATCCACCAACCTAAACTTATTTTTGGTCTTCCTTAAGATAGGCGCAATCCTTTATGGCAGCGGTTACGTGTTGTTTGCTTTTCTCGACACGGAGTTGGTTTCGACAGGGCTTTTGAGCCGGCAGCAATTGATAGATGCCATCGCCGTAGGGCAATTTACGCCCGGCCCTGTGTTCTCCTCGGTGACCTTTATCGGTTACCAGATCAACGGTTTATCCGGAGCTGTTGTGGCAACCATCGGTATTTTTCTGCCGTCGTTCGTGTTTGTGGCCTTGCTTAATCCGCTGGCCAGGAAAATGAGAAGCTCAAGGCTGTTTTCCTTATTTCTGGACGCGGTGAACGTGGCTTCGGTGGCCATTATCATTTCGGTTTGCCTGTCCATGGGCAAAGAAACCGTTACCGATTGGCGCACCGCAGCCATTGCAATATTGGCCATTGTGTTGACTTTCGGATACCAGAAAATAAACAGCGCTTTTATCGTATTAGGCGGTGCAATCCTGGGTTACGTGCTAACGTTGGTCTGACAAAAAACAGGAAGATTCCTTTACTGCGTGAGTTGGGTTTCCACCAATTGCCGTCCGTGGATGAGTACTTTCGGATCGATCAAAACAATGCAGAAAACCCCGGCAACAATCAGGAACTTCAATAGGTTGTGTAACTTCAGGAAGTCTTTCCTTTCGGCGGACGGCCACAGCGTGACCAGGAAAAACAGCAGCAGGATGAAGCAGCCGTAAAAATAGATGTCCATGTAGCCAACATCGTACACTTCGATGAGCAAATACACGGGAACAACGGTCAAGATCGTCAGGACGGAAATAATGGTCTTCGATACTTTCTCGCCGTACAAAACCGGAATCGTTCGGTAATCGGCTAATAAATCGCCCTTGATGTTTTCCAAATCCTTGATCATTTCGCGCACCAAAATCAAGATGTACAGGAACGTGGCGTGGGCGAAGATGATTTCGACGTGCTGGATTTCGAAATGGCGGAAATGGTCTTTCTTGAACAGGTAGATCAATATCGCGAAAAACGGCAATACGGCCAGCAATGCCGCGGTGATATTGCCGATGATCGGATACTTTTTGAGCTTGTGCGAATAGAACCAAATCAGGAAAATGTACGCCGAGAAGAACAGCAGCACGCGCCACGAAAGGAAAACCGAAATCAGCGCCACCAATGCATTGAGGGTGAAATACACGTACAACTTCGTTTTCTGGCTGACCAATCTGTCGAGCATCGATTTGTTTGGACGGTTGATCAAGTCCTTTTGGCTGTCGTAAAAATTGTTGATGATATAGCCAGAAGCGATAGACAGCGCAGACGCTAAAACAAGGATGAAGACGCGCCAATCGAGAACAATGCTTAATGCAGGAATGTTTTGCGGGGCAAGGATGAAGATTGCCGATAGGTATTGCGCCAGCACAATCACCGCTACATTATACCCGCGGACGACCGAAAACAAACTGATGATCTTCATCAAGAGCAATTTGTTTTTCCGGCTGATTCTCATAATGAATAATTAATAGTTAATAATGAATAATTGATGGGAATCCGTATACCAGCAAGCGCTTCCCACTATTAATTATTAATTGTTCATTATTAATTGACTAAAACTGGTAAACGACTTCCAGCTTGTAGTCTTTCAACGACGCTTTGGCTTTGTCAAGATCTTCGGTAAACCCAAGGATGTAGCCGCCGCCGCCGGAGCCGCACAATTTCAGGTAGTAGTCGTTGCTCTCGATGCCTTTTTGCCAAATGCCGTGGAATTGCTCCGGAATCATCGGCTTGAAATGGTTCAGCACGACTTTAGACAATTTTTTGGTATTCGAAAACAGCGATTTCACGTCGCCGCCGAGGAAGTTGTCCACGCAGGCGTCGGTGTATTTCACGAATTCGTTCTTGAGCATTTTCCGGAAACCTTGGTCTTTGAGTTTTTCCATGAAGATGTTCACCATCGGCGCGGTTTCGCCTACGATGCCGGAATCCAAAAGAAAAACGGCGCCTTTTCCGGCTTTTTGCTGCGCTGGAATTCCAGTAGCTTCTATATTTTCTGGAGAATTGATCAGGATTGGAATGCTCAGATAGCTGTTGAGCGGGTCAAGCCCTGAACTCTTGCCGTGGAAAAACGATTCCATCTGCGAAAAGATCTTTTTCAACTTGAGCAATTTCTCGCGCGTCAGATTTTCGAGCACGGTAATCTTGTCGTTGGCGTACTGGTCGTAAATCGCCGCCACGAGCGCACCGCTGGAACCCACGCCGTAACCTTGCGGGATGCTGGAATCGAAATACATTCCGGCCTCAACGTCATTTTTGAGTTGTGCGATGTCGAAAGTAACCAACTCCGGCTGCTCGCTCTGCAGGTTATCGAGGTACGAAACGAAGCGTTTCAGGCTGGCATTGGATGATTTTGCTTCGGCAGAATCCATGTCGTCCATCCGCAACGCGCCTTTGTAAAAATTATAAGGAATCGATAAACCTTTGGAATCTTTGATGATGCCGTACTCTCCGAAGAGCAAAATCTTGGAATAAAATAGCGGTCTTTTCATAAATTTCGTTTTATTGGGCTACGCTCCATACAGTTCGGCTGCGCCTCAGGTGGTTAAAGCTACAACTTTTCTGCACCAAATCCAATAGTATCGCAAATGTACTGACCATTTTGACAATAGCCAACTAATTCGTTCCTAATAAATTGCAAAACGGCTGCGATATCGTTTTCGGGATACAACACATGCACGTTCGCTCCCGCATCTAACGTAAAACAAACGGGAATATTGGTCTCGCGGCGGAATTTCCAGATGCGGTTGATGATTTCCAATGTATTGGGTTTCATCAGGATGAAATACGGCATCGAGGTCATCATCATGGCGTGTAGCGTCAAGGCTTCACTTTCTGCGATCTTGATGAATTCATCCAGGTTGCCGCTTTCCAGTACGCGGGACATATGGGTGAGGTTTTCATGCGCCTGTGCAAACCGTTGCGTCGCGTACGGATGGCCGTGCATGAGTTCGTGCCCAACGGTGCTCGATACTTGCTTTTCGCCCTTATCGACGAGCAAAATCGTGTCTTGATAATTTCGGAAATTCTCGTGTAATGTTCCCGGAAACGGCACGCCAAAAAGGTCTGAACTTCCGTCCGTATCGGCATGATTTCCCCAAACCACGACTTCGCCCCGGATGCTGCGGCACGCGCTTCCCGAACCCAATCTGGCCAGGAACGATGCTTTCCGATAGAAATAATCGTCGGTCATTTCCGGGTTGAGCGCGCGTTCCAATTGCATGAGGTTCATCGCCAAGGCCGCCATGCCGGAAGCCGATGACGCAATCCCGGACGAATGTGGAAACGTATTGCGTGTGTCTATCGTGAAATGGTAATCTTTCAAAAAAGGCAGATAGGCGTCGATGCGCGCGAAGAATTTCTGGATTTTAGGCTTGAAATCTTCCTTGGGTTGCCCTTCAAAAAGCAAATCGAAGGAATGCCCGCCCGAAGTCTTTTTCTCAAACGCCAGCGACGTAATGGTTTTGCAGTGGTTCAGCGTAAAACTTACCGACGGGTTGGCCGGAATCTGGCCCGGTTTCTTGCCCCAGTATTTCACCAGGGCAATGTTGCTGGGCGCGCTCCAGGTAAATGTGCCGCGCGCTAAGCTGGCGCCATACTGCGCAGGGATGAAATCTTTTTCCGTAATCATATTGGTGTCGGGTTGCGCAAAGATACTTTTTTTGCGCGAGCGGTTGCCGCAAAAACCCAAAATCCTTACCTTGTAAAGAAAAAGATGCACAAGATTTTAAAGATTCTCGTCCTTGTGGCCACGTGTTTGGCCGTCGGATATTTTTCTTCCATCGCCACGCGTTCGGGCATCACCGATTGGTACGCCTACGTTGAAAAACCATCGTTCAATCCGCCGAATTGGGTGTTTGCGCCGGTGTGGAGTTTCCTGTACATTTTAATGGGCGTGGCCGGCGGGCTTGTTTGGGCCAGGATGGATTTCCAGCGCGAAGCCGTGCGCACCGCATTGTTTTTCTTCGCCGTGCAACTCGCCCTTAACGGGTTGTGGTCGTTGCTGTTCTTCGGGTTGCGCAATCCGCTGTTGGCCTTGATTGAGATTGCATTACTCTGGCTGATGATTTACGAAACGTGGGCAAAATTCCGCAAGATTGACCGTGTGGCAGGCTGGCTTTTTGTTCCCTATTTGGCTTGGGTCAGTTTTGCGGCGGTGCTGAACTTCAGCATTTGGTGGCTCAACAAGTAACTATCGGTTCAGCGTCCAGATCAATGCTTTTTCTTTGGTTGCCCTGAAAATGGTATGGTGTTCTTCTTTGGGTTCGTGCGAATAGGCCCAAGTCACCTTTCCCGCTTTTTTGACGATATCCGACAGTTCGCGGGTAAACGGCGCAATGTCCTCAGCGCTTGACGAGGCGAACCACAAATATTTCCCACTTGGAAAGTCGGCCAGTCGTTCCGGGGCTTTTTTCACCAACTCGTGGTCGTTCCACCAAAGCGACGGGTCGAAGGCGATGTAGTAGTCGAACAACTCCGGCTTGAGGAAAAACGTTTCCACCACAAAAAGGCCAGACAAAGATTCGCCCAAGATGCCGCGCTTGCCAGAAACACGATAACGTTTTGCGATTTCCGGGAACAATTCGTCCGAGATAAACGCCCTGAATTCAGCCGATTTGCCCACAACCGGTGCCACTTTTTTGTCGCTTTTAACCGTCGTCGGGCCAGTCAAATCGCGTCTGCGCTGCGTATTCTCAATCCCGATCAGTATGAACGGCGGGATTTTCTTCTCGGCAATCAATTCGGCCATCGTATTGGCGATGTGCGGGAAGTCTTCCTTGATGCCGCCATCGGCCATATACATCACCGGCAAGGCAACCGTATCGGTGGCATATTGTGGCGGTTTCCAGACATTGATGACGCGCATTTCGCCCACCATTTTTGAAGCTATGTTGAACGTGTCGTGCGCCGGAATCGGGTCGTGGGTTTGCGCCCAGTTGGAGTAGGAGTTCAAGGAAAAAAGCAACAACAAGAAAAACGAAGATGATTTCATTTCCGCGGGTTTCTTGCTAATGTAAGTACTTTCTTTGTTTTAGCCGATGGCATCCGCCAAAATAAACCCGCCCGTCCACGCATTCTGGAAATTAAACCCACCGGTAATCGCGTCGATGTTTAGGATTTCGCCCGCGAAGTATAGGTTTTCGAGCAACTTGCTCTGCATCGTCTTGAATTCGATTTCCTTGAGATCAATCCCGCCCGCCGTCACGAATTCTTCCTTGAACGTGCTTTTCCCGTTGACCTCGAATTGCCCACGCGTGAGTTGCTCGGCCAGTTGTTGCAGTTGGCTGTTGCTCAGGTTGGCCCATTGCATTTCCGGGCCGATGCCCGAAGCCCACGTAAGGCTTTCCCACAAGCGGTTCGGCAGGTCAAACGGGGACTTTTTTGCGACGGTTTTTTTGGTGTGTTCCAGCTTCAATTCCTTTAGCTGTTCGAGCGCATCGTCTAAATCTGTGTTGAGCCAGTTCACCGAAATCGTGAAGCGGTAATTCCTGTCGAACAAATCGCGTGCGCCCCAAGCCGAGAGTTTCAAAATGGCCGGCCCGCTCATGCCCCAATGCGTAATGAGCAGCGGTCCTGAAGCTTTCAACTTGGTGCCGTTGATTCTTACGCTGGCGGTGGCCGAAATGCCCGGAAGGTCTTTGATGCGGGCGTCTTTGATGTTGAAGGTGAAAAGCGATGGCACCGGCGGCACGATGCTGTGGCCGAGACTTTCCAGCAACTCCCAGATTTTCGGGTTGCTTCCGGTGGCCATGACGAGTTTTTCGCAGCGGTAGTTTTCGTTCTGTGTATCGATCTTCCAGCCTTTTTCAGATTTGAAAATAGACTGGATGCTCTGTCCGGTAAGGATTTGGACGCCGAGTTTTTGTGTCGCACCCAGAAAGCAATCGATGATGGTTTGCGAGGAATTTGTGGTCGGGAACATCCGGCCGTCGTCTTCGATCTTCAACGCGACGCCGTGCTTTTCAAACCATTCCATCGTATCGCCCGACGCAAACCTATGGAACGGCCCGCGCAATTCCTTTTCGCCGCGCGGATAAAATTTGGCCAGTTCATTCGGGACGAAACACGCGTGCGTCACATTGCAGCGTCCGCCGCCGGAAATGCGCACTTTCTCCAGGACATTTTTGCCGCGTTCCAGGATGGCGATGGATAATTTCGGATGCCGTTCGGCTATGTTGATCGCCGTAAAGAAACCCGCTGCGCCGCCGCCTGCAATGATGATGTCAAACTGTTTCATAACCGGTCTGGAAAATCTGTGATGATGGCATCGACGCCAAAGGATTTCATCCGCGCCAAATCTTCGGGTTCATTCACCGTCCAGGCAAAAACGCCGAAACCTTGTGATTGCATCCGGGCCGTATTTTCTGAAGTCAGCAAGTGGAAATACGGATGAATCGTGTCGGCCTGAATCGATTTTGCGAATCCGATGGCGAGTTCCAGATCGGCTTCGGTCAAAACCCCGAGCGGGACATTCGCATTCGATTCCCGAATTTCCTTGAGCGCAACCCAGTCAAACGAAGACACGAGAAATTGTCTGTAATCACGGCTGTTTTCCTGAACATATTTTTCAATCAGGTGCATCACGGGTTTGGCCGCCTGTTTCGCCTTGAGTTCGATGTTGACGAGTTTCGACGGTATGGCATCGACGGTTTGCGCCAGCGTCGGGATGTTGTGGATGCCGTCTATCTTCAAGTGGTTGAGTTGCGACAAAGACAAGTCTGCCACATTTCCTTTCTGGCTGGTCGTTCGGGTAACCGAATGGTCGTGGATGACGATGATTTCGCCGTCCGCAGACAAATGCACATCGAGTTCAATGCCGTCTGCGCCCAGTTCAAAGGCTTTGGCAAACGATGCCAACGTGTTTTCGGCGACATGGCCTTTCGCGCCGCGGTGCCCGATGTTCAGGATTTTCGGCATTTATATTTTTTCGAGCAATACGATATCGAAATCGGAATCGATGGTAACGCGCCCGTTGATTACAGTCGTCATCTGGCCGGAATACGCATCGTACAATTGCGCGCCTTCCTTGAATACCGACGACACGTTGAGCTCTTTTTTCCCTTTCGGCAAGTCCAGCCCAACGACAACGCGGTCCAGGAATTTTCCGTTTCTGTAGCCGCGGCTGAATACGTATGGTGCCGAAGAAATTTGCTGGTGCACGCCTGCCCCGATGGCCGGATGGTTTTTCCGGAATTGCCCGAGTTTCTGCCAATGCGCCAGGATTTTCTTGGTTTTTGCATCGCTTTGGATGTCGGACCAGTTCATGAACGAACGCAATTTAGCATCGCCTTCCGCACCGGGAATGGCCAGCGAACGTGCGCTTTCGTCGCCGTAGTAAATCTGCGCGATGCCCGGCGACAGCAACAATTTCGTAGCGCTTTCAAAAGGCTTTTCGCGGTTGGCATCGAACGGCTGTCCGTCGTCGTGCGAAGACAGATAATTCAGGACGCTGTTGCCTTCGAGAATCGTGTTCAAGCGATCCGAATACATCGAGAACAAAGCCTCGTAACTGTCTTTCGCATTCCATTTGAATTCGAAGTTGATCAGCGCGTTGAAACCGTTGCTGTAATAGTTCACCTTCTTGTCGCCGAAGTCAAATTCACGGCCGGCGTTGATGCCGTAATTGTATACTTCCGCAATGGTGTAGAACGGGTTGCTGTCCAGTACTTTCTCCGGATTTTTGCGCTTCCATCGGCCAAATGAAAACTCACATTGGCGCTTGAAATCGGCCCAGACATCTTCGCCGAGATGTTTCACCGTGTCTGCGCGATAGCCGTCGATCCCGAAATCAAGGATGTAATCGGTGAGCCATTTGATGATGTAATATTTCGGCGCTCGCGGGTAACCGGTACGCGTGAAGAATTCGTCGAGTTCCTTCATTTCCTTTTCGTAACGGCCTTCGGCTTTCCACTTGTCGGCCAAGAATTTCGGGATTTCCACGAGTGCATTGCTTTCCGTGCGAATGTCCGGTAGGTTTTTCACCAGCGTACAAGCCGTCGTAGAATCATAGGTTTTGTAGTCGCACTGCGGCGTGGTGCGCACCCAATCTTGCGGCCATGATGCATCATTTGGCGTTTCCGGGCCGGTGTGGTTGATGACGCCATCGAGCATGATGCGAATGCCTTTCGCGTGTGCTTTCGTGACGAGTTCGGCCAAATCTGCTTCGGTGCCGAAATTCGGGTCGAGCCTGGTCCAGTCGTGCGCCCAATAGCCGTGGAAACCATAGGTTACGCCGGTGCCTTCGTCTGTGCCGTCATGGATTTGTTCGACCACCGGCGTAAACCAAATGACATTGACGCCCAATTTGTCGAAATACCCTTCGTCGATTTTCTGGATGATGCCACGCAAATCGCCGCCTTCAAAGCCGCGGAGTTTGGCCGTTTCGCGCGTGCGGTTCAACACGACGTCGTTGGATTTGTCGCCGTTGTTGAAACGATCGGTCATCAGGAAATAAAGGTTGGTGCCTTCCCAGACAAACGGCGCTTGTGCGGATTGCTTAGATTTTTGAGCCGATACATGGGCGGCAAACAGCGCCGCAAACAGCAATATGATTTTTTTCGTCATAATTCGATCGTGATTGTGGTTTCGCCCGGATTGACCGCAACGGGAATATAGTACATACCATTTCCGACGCTAAAGGTAGGAACTTTTGCCTTTCCGATGAAGGCTGCACGCGGCGCCTTTTTCAGGTTGTGGATGTGAAACTGGTAGTCTTTAGTGGCTTTCGGGTAGTTTTTTCCGAGTTTGTCGTTGATCGTGATGATGATGGTCTTGTCATTGACTTTAGACGTAAAGGTCATCAATTCATACTGATCTTTTTCAAAGGCATCGGGCGTTTTGCCGTCGTCCATATACAATTCGCCGCTGCTTGTGGCGACCGACGGATCGTAATAAAAATGGATGTTGAGGTCGGTCTGCGAATATTTCTCGGTGTTTTGATAAACGATTCTCGTCAGCGGGACAAATGCGCCGCCACGCACATACACCGGAATGTGATCTGCCGGCGCCGGAACGGTTTCGGTGCTACCGCCGTCGTACTGGTAATCCTGATAGAAATCATACCAATGGCTGCCTTTCGGGAAATACACCGATGCCGCATTGACGCCCGGTTTCTTGATGGGCGTCACCAAAAAGGCGCTGCCCCAGAAATAACTGTCGCTACTGCCGAGGAGTTTGGTGTTGTCTGGTTCGTCAAAGAACAACGGGCGCATGAGCGGCGTGCCGTTGCGGTGGTTTTTGAAGGCGAGCGTGTAATTGTACGGCAACATCTGGTAGCGCAATTCGACCTGCTTTTTGGCTTGTTGCATCGTCAGGAGATCTTTGTAGACCGGTTCGGAGGCCACCAATTCCTGTGCATGTGGGCGAAAAATCGGTTGGAACACGCCGTATTGCAACCAGCGCAGATACAGTTCGTTGTCGTTGTACTCGCCCGCAAAACCGCCCAAATCGGAATGCATATAGGCCAAGCCTTGCATGCCCATTTCCAGCGCGATTTCGGGTTGGCCCGAAAGCCCGCCCCAGGAACGGCTCACGTCGCCGCTCCAAGGCATCATGCCAAAGCGTTGCGATCCGGAATAGCCGGCACGCATCAGGATGAACGGACGCTGATCTGGAAAATCTTTTTTGTAGCCGTCGAAAATCATTTTAGCCCATTCATGGCCGTAAATATTGTGCACTTCGTCCGCCATACCTTTCACAGTGATAGCTTCTGAAGGGAAGACTTCGGGTTCGCCCAAATCACCCCAAACGCCTGACACGCCTTGCTTTGCGAGGTCTTTATAAATTTTCCAGAACCAGTCGCGCGCCTGCGGTTTGAAGATGTCGATGATGCCCGTGTTGCCGAAATAAAAATCATAGGTGAACGGTTTTCCGGCAGCGTCGGTCGCCAAGACTTTTTTGTCGACCGCTTCCTGCCATTTCTTGGATGTGGTCAGGATGAACGGCTCGGTGATGAGGATGGGTTTGATGCCTTTGCCGTTCAAATCATCAAGCATTTTTTTAGGTTCGGGAAAATTTTCTTTGTCGAATTCCAAGTTGCCCATCGTGCCTTTGATGGTTTTGCCGAACCAGTACAAGTCGAAGATCATGGCATCGACCGGGATTTTCTTTTCGTTGAAATGACGTGCCGTGGTCATGGCCATTTCCTGGTCACGATACCCGAACCGGCTGGCGAAATTGCCCAGCGACCAGCGTGGCGGCATGGGCTGGCGTCCGGTGAGCGACGTGTAATTTTCTACGAGTTTGTCCCAGGAATCTGCGGCGATGACCTGATAGGTTTTGCGTCCGGAAATGGTTTCGTAGGCCAGCGTATTGTTTTTCTTGCTGTCGAGATCGAGATACCCGATGGCCGGATTGTCAAAATGCACGGCGTACAGTTTTGACGACATGACCATCGGGATACAGAAGTTCATGAGTTCGGCTTTGGTTTCGTAGCCGTAGTGCGCACGGTTGTACAACTGCAAACGGTTGCCGCGTCGGTTCATGCCGAGCACGCGCGCGCCGCCGCCATACAGCACTTCGTCGGTGGTAAGATTGAAGTCGAGGGTTTCGCGTTCGGCTTTGGTGTAGCCGTTTTTCTCGGACAACAGTTGCTTGTTTCTATAATGGTAAACAATCTGGAACGGTGCCTTTTTGATCTCGACGGTGATGCCGGGCGTGATGTATTTGAGACTTGCCGGTGCGTCTTTTAACTGCGGCGTAAAGGCGTTGGGCGCGAGTACGACCGCGTGCGACTCAGGATTGTAGGATTCGCCTTTGGGCAGGAACGTGGTCTCGACGATGTTTTGGTTGTAGCAGACGATGCGGTACGTGCCGTCGGACACCGTGACTTCCAGATTCAAGGCGTTTTGTTTGTAACCGATGAATTGGCGCACATTGTTTTGTGCCAGTGCTGCTATGGAAATGAAAAGCAGCGCGAAGCCGGTGAATTGTTGTTTCATGGGATAATGCCTAGCCCCGATTGCAGCGGCATCCTTTTGCGTAGTTTGCGGAGCAAAAGATACAGCGGAAAGCGGGAAATTGCTTCTAAAAATACTAAGTTTCTTTATTCCAGTTCTAATATCAGCGCCGATTTTGCATCGAGGGAAAACTCGTTTTCGAGTGCAAAGGTTTGCCCGGAAATGACGTCTTTGCCGCGTGTGGCGTTCCTGATGTTTTCGGCGAAACGATTGGTTTTGACCGTTTGTTTCTCGTTGGAATTATTGACGACGACCATCACGCTTTCTTTGTCGTTGTGGCGGAAATACACATAGACGTTGTTTTCCGGAACGTACTGCGTGGTCTTACCCGTGTGGATCACCGCTTTGTTCTTGCGCCAGTTGAACAGTTGGGCCGTGTAGTCGAAATAGGCGTTTTGTTCGGCAGTACGCCCAGCTTTGGTGAAGGCGTTGTTCGCATCGCCCGGCCAGCCGCCAGGGAAGTCGCGGCGGATGTCTGCATCGCCTTGGTTTTTGTCACCTTTCATCCCGATTTCGGAACCGGTATACAATTGCGGAATGCCGCGCACCGTAGCGACGAGCGCCATGGCCATTTTGTATTTACGGATGTCGGGGTAAATCTGGTTGAACCGCTGCGTATCATGATTTTCGGCAAAGACCAGGATGTTGTTGATATCGGGGTAGAGGAAGTCGTTGGTGAAGTTTTCGTACACCTTGATGATGCCTTTGTCCCATTCGTGTTTGTCTTCGTTGAATACATTTCCGAAAGCGTCGTGCAGGGTAAAATCCATGACGCTCGGCAGGTAGGAGTTGTAATTTTGGATGGCGCCGATTTTCGAGTCTTTCTGCCAGTAGGCCATTTGCGCCTGGTCGTGCATCCAGACTTCGCCCACGATATTGAAGTACGGATATTCGTCGGTGATGGCTTTGGTCCATTTGGCGATCCCAGCCTTGTCGCAATACGAATACGTGTCCACGCGGAAGCCGTCGAGGTTGGCGTACTCAATCCACCAGATGGCGTTTTGCGTGAGGTAGTTCAGCATCAATTCATTGGACTGGTTCAAATCGGGCATGGATTTGACGAACCAGCCGTCCATGCACATTTTGGCATCGATGGCCGACGCGTTCTGATCAAACTGCGTGGTCATGCGGTAGTTGGTTTGCGCATACCCCGGAAATTGGTGAAGCCAATCATAGGTGGGCATGTCCTGCAACGTCCAATGTTTGCCCCAGTGGTTGGTGACGTAGTCCAGAATGAGTTTCATGCCGCGTTTATGGAGTTCGGACGAAAGCCTCAAATAATCGTCGTTGGTGCCGTACCGCGAATCGATTTTGTACACGTCGGACTGTCCGTAACCGTGATACGAACCGCGCTCGTCGTTGTCTTCGCAAAGCGGCGTTGACCATAGCGCCGTGGCGCCTAGTTCATGTAAGTAATCGAGATGTTGGATGATGCCTTCGATATCGCCGCCGTGCCGCGAACCAGGTTTGGAGCGGTCTGCTTTTTCGGCAGTATCGGGCGTGGAATCGTTGTTGGGGTTGCCGTTGGCGAAACGGTCGGGCATGAGCAGGTAGATCATGTCGGACGAATCAAAACCCTCGCGCAAGGCCGAGTCTTTGCGGCGTGGCTTGAGCTCGTACTTTTTGGTAAACGCCGTTTTGTTTTTGGATTTGAATGAGAATGTGAGTTCACCTGGCGCTACATTTTGCGTGTTGATGGTCACGAAAACGTAGTTGGGATTTTCGGTCTTGGTGACGTTGCTGATGACGACGTTGTTGGAAACCGACACGTCGTACTGCGCGATGTTCTTGCCGTAGAACATGATTTGCAACTCGGGGTTTTTCATGCCGGAAAACCAGAACGGCGGTTCGGTTTTTTGGAGTTGGGCGACGGCGGATTGGGTGTGGAGTAATATAATTACTATAAACCCCAAAGGTTTTAAAAACCTTTGGGGTTTAAACGAGTAGCTAAGATTTTTGATAAATGATGTCATGATAATTTGAAAATTAATCAAGTTAAAGAATTTCAATTCGGTCGAAACGCCTTCTAAACAAACTTCCTTTTCTGTCATACCGTTTATTGATGGATTTCGCATAACTATTCAGCAAATTTGACAGTGGCTGATAGAGCTTATCTCCATATTTTTCCGGAATTTCATTCGCTTCCCGGAACTTCAAAACCAGCGCTATTCGATGTTCCTGCAGATCGAAATCTACGATTTTGCATACGGGATCGAGGTGTTTGAAAAGCAGTTGCATAAAATAGAACTTATTTGCCTGTTCAAAGAACAAAGGCTCATCGCCGTTGCCCAATTGCACGATTCGATAAGTTTTACCCGGTTGTATCGGTTCAAGTTTTTGCATGTACGAATAAACCCCAAAGGTTTTTGAAACCTTTGGGGTTTTCCCGCACATTTTCTTAAACCGTCACCAAACTATTAGGCTCCACGGAAACCGCTTTCCCGTTAACGACAACGGTCACTTCCCGGTCGCCTTCCAGTGAAAATTTGGTCTCGTTTGCGCCCACCGAAATCTTCAAAATCTGGTTCCGGAAATTAATCTTAAACGAATATCCTTTCCATTCCTTCGGGATGCGCGGCGTAAAATGCAACACATCGTCTTTCACGCGCATGCCGCCAAAACCTTCCACGATGCTCATCCACGTGCCGGCCATCGACGTGATGTGGCAACCTTCTTCTACTTCCTTGTTGTAGTCGTCCAAATCAAGACGCGACGTCCGGAGGTAAAATGTATAAGCCATGTCCATTTTACCCAAAACCGCAGCCTGGATAGAATGCACGCATGGCGACAACGAACTTTCATGCACCGTAAACGGCTCGTAAAAATCAAAGTGCTTTTCGAGTTGTTCCATCGAAAAATGATCTTCGAAGAAATAAAACCCTTGTAACACGTCGGCTTGTTTGATATAAGGCGAACGCAGAATCCTGTCCCAAGACCACTTCTGGTTAATCGGTCGCTGCGACTTGTCCAGGTCGTGCACTTTTACCAGTTCCTTGTCCAGAAAACCGTCTTGTTGCAGGAATACACCGAATTTTTCCGAAAACGGGAAATACATATGGTCGGCCACTTTTCTCCAATGTAAAATTTCCACGTCATCGAGCTTGGTTTTGCCCATGATGCGCGCAAAGTCCGCAGGGAAGTCGGCTTTTACTTTTTCGATTTGCTGCGACGCGTAATCAATGCACCATTTCGCAAGGTAATTGGTGTACCAGTTGTTGTTGACGTTGTTCTCATACTCGTTCGGCCCAGTCACGCCAAGGATGACGTATTGGTTTTTATCTGCCGAAAACGTGGCACGTTGGTGCCAGAAACGGGCAATTCCGATGAGCACTTCCAGTCCTTTTTCAGGGATGTATGAATAATCTCCGGTGAAGCGGTGGTAATTGTAGATGGCAAAAGCAATCGCGCCGTTGCGGTGGATTTCCTCAAAGGTGATTTCCCATTCGTTGTGGCATTCTTCGCCGTTCATCGTCACCATTGGGTAAAGCGCCGCGCCGTTGGTAAAACCGAGTTTCGCTGCATTTTCAATGGCTTTGTCCAATTGATTGTAACGATACGTCAATAGGTTTCGCGCCACGTGCTGGTCTTTGGTCGCCATGTAGAACGGGATGCAATACGCTTCGGTGTCCCAATAGGTTGAGCCGCCGTATTTTTCTCCTGTAAAACCTTTTGGCCCGATGTTCAACCTGGAATCTTTTCCTGAATACGTCTGGTTCAATTGGAAAATATTGAAACGGATGCCTTGTTGGGCTTTCACGTCGCCATCGATAGTGATGTCGCTCATTTCCCAAATGTGCGCCCAAGCCTCGGCCTGTTCCTCCAAAAGCGTTTCATAGCCTTTCGCGCGAGCCGATTTAATGACGTCTTTCGCAGCCAAAACCGTATCGGTGTGGTTGAGCGATGCCGTGTAGCCGCCAATTTTCTGGATGCTGGCAGTTTGTCCTTTTGCGGCAGCAACCGCGTAACCGAAAACGATCTTTTCATTGTTGATCGAACTCCTTTCGGCGTCGATGGCCTGCGCATTTCCGTCCAGCAAAATCGCGTTGTGCATGAACGTGGTCACGGTAAAATGCGTCTTGAAGGTTCGTGCAGTCACGAAGGCTTCATTCCCCGAATGACTGGCGCCGAGCGGTTCCCAGAATTTCTCTTCCCAGTTCGCATCTTCGTTGTGTACGCCGGCGTCCAGATAGGGTTTGAAGACGATTTTGGCGTCGGTATTTTTCGGGGTGATTTCGTAGTGGATGCAACCGGATTCGTCGAGTTCCATCGACAAAAAGCGGCATACATTCACCGAGATTTCTGTGCCGTTTTGCAATTTCGCCTCGAAAGAACGATGGTACCAACCTTCTTTCATATTGAGTTCACGGCGGAAATTGTCCACCGAAACACAGGTGTTCAAATCGAGGTTTTCGCCATTGATTTCGATGTCGATGCCAATCCAGTTCGGGGCGTTCAACACCTTGGCGAAATATTCCGGATAACCATTTTTCCACCAACCCACTTTGGTCTTGTCCGGGTAATAAATCCCGGCGATGTAACTGCCTTGGAACGTTTCCCCTGAATAACTTTCTTCAAAGTTGGCGCGTTGGCCCATGCGTCCGTTGCCGAGGCTGAACAGGCTCTCAGACGACTTTACGCTGTCGCGGTCAAATCCTTCTTCAATGATAGACCAGTTGTCTGGTTTGATATAATCTTGGTGCATTTTATTGTTGTCAAATGTCAAACGTCGAAATTCAAACGACGTTGTTTAGTTATTATTCATTTTCATGGCCGATAACCGGCTTCGTTTTCTTTATTCAGTAATTGTCCGCAGCCTTTTGTCTTGATCGTTCGACGTTCGACATTGGACATTTCGACTTATTTTTTCATCAACGTTTCCAGAAAACTCGAATCGATGTGAACGAAATCCGGGAAACAGTATTGTGCTTCGTGTAAAATCTTTGCATCGCCAATGCCTACGCTGGTCATGTTTGCGATGTTTGCGGCCTGTACGCCGGCCACCGAATCTTCAAAAACAATTGAATCTTCGGGCTTGACATTCAGTTTTCGGGCGCATTGCAGGAATACTTCCGGATCAGGCTTGGCGTTGGTCACGTCGTTGCCGTCTACAATGGCGTCGAAAAACTGGATGAGTTTTACTTTTTCGAGGATTGGGCGTGCATTTTTACTCGCCGAACCCAGTGCAATAGGTTGTTCTTTTTCTTTTAAGAACTGCAGGATGTTGAGCACGCCCGACAGGATTTCAGATTCGTCCATGGCATCGATATAGGCCAGATAATCTTCATTCTTTTGTTTGAGCCATTGGTCTTTGTCCTGCTGTGTGGCGTTGATTTTTCCGAGGTCGAGGATGATGTCCAGGCTTCGCACGCGGCTCACGCCTTTTAAATGTTCGTTGTGTTCTGGGGTAAATTCGATCCCGAGCGAATCGGAGATTTTCTGCCAAGCCAAAAAATGGTACTTGGCCGTATCTACGATCACGCCGTCAAGGTCGAAGATGAATGCTTTTTTACTCATTAATGTCAATCTTTTTGTTTGTGGAAACCGCCAAAGTCAGCATGCCCGCCAAGATCATGGAACAGCCGCCGACGATCAGGGCATAAACCGGCTCGCTATTGAAAAATTCCTTCACAAGAAATCCAAGGATTGTTCCGGCGACGATTTGCGGGATGACGACGAAGAAATTGAAAACGCCCATGTAATAGCCCATTTTGCCCGCTGGTAACGCACCGGAAAGCATCGCATAAGGAATCGATAAAATACTGGCCCAAGCAATCCCGACGCCAACCATGGCCAACAACAAACCGACTTTGTCCGACAGGAAATAAATCGAAATCAACCCCATGCCACCGGCAATAAGTGCGAGCATGTGCGTGAATTTGTTGCTGGTGCGCTTGGCCAAGACCGGAAGCAAAAATGCTACGGCCGCCGCCACACCGTTGTACACGGCAAACATGACCGGAACCCAATCGGCCGCATCGTTATAGGCCTTGGTTTTCGGGTCTGATGCGCCAAAGACGTGTCCGGTGACTACGTTGGTGGTGTAAATCCACATTGCGAATAGTGCAAACCATGAGAAAAACTGCACCCAGGCCAATTGTTTCATCGTCTTGGGCATGTTCAGCAAATCGGTGACGATGACCGTGAACCCGTTGCGTACGTTATTTTTGCGGAGTTGTGACACCATTGCAAACAAGAAACCGACGACGAGCAATCCGATTGATAGGATATACAATTCTTTGTGCGCATCGGTTTTGCCTTCGTCGTTTGGTGTGATGTTGATGTGATGCACATACATTGACGCCGATATGCCGACAACCAGCAATGCCAACCCGATCAGGAATTGCCTTTTGACCGTCACGCCGCTTTGGGTTTCCATGCGCTGGTGATGGCCTTTGCTGGCAGTTTCTTTTTTGGCTTCCTCGAACGCTTCGAGTTCTTCTGGGGAATATTCCTTGGATTTGATTACAGTCCACAAAACGGCAGCCAGGAAGCAAACACCGCCCACGTAAAAAGACCATTTTACCGATGGCGGAACGATGCCGTCGGGCGCGGTATTTTCGAGTCCAACCCAATTCGTGAAAATGTACGGCAGCGCAGAACCGACCACGGCGCCCAATCCGATAAAGAAACTCTGCATAGCGAAACCGAGCGTCCGTTGTTGTTCCGGAAGGTTATCGCCCACAAAAGCGCGAAACGGCTCCATCGAGATGTTGATGGATGAATCCATGATCCAGAGCGTTCCGATGGCAATCCATAAAGTCGGTGAATTCGGCATGACGAGCAATGCCAGGGCAGACAAAATTGCGCCAACCAAAAAATAGGGCCTTCTTCGCCCGAGCCTTGTCCAGGTGCGGTCCGAAAAATAGCCCACAATCGGCTGGACAATCAATCCGGTTAACGGTGCGGCAAGCCAGTAAAGGCCAATTTTGTCTACATCGGCGCCTAAAGTGTCAAAAATCCGTGAAGTGTTTGCGTTCTGCAGGGCAAAACCGAACTGTATGCCGAGAAACCCGAAACTCATGTTCCAAATCTCCCAGAAACCTAATTTACGCTTTTCCATATCGTACGTTAAAATTGACGATAAGCGCGTGGCTTATCAAAACTTAAAGGGTCGAAGTAAAGTATAAGCTTTGATAATTGCGGGTAAAGATAAATTTTTTAATTGATAATTGACAAACGATCATTGACAATTGAGGGAAACGGTGTGTTAAAAGGCGTTTACAACGTTTGCGTGTTGAAAAGAATTGGCGACGCGTCGATGTTTGGTGTAGCCCGCGTTAGCGATTGAAGCATTGTCTGAGCTCTTGTGCGAGGTTACGAGCGCAAAGCGAGTGCGTAAAGCGCGGGCCGCAGGTAACGCCCAAATTGTACATGGTCAATTATGCATTGCCAATTGCCTTCGTCGATTCGCGCTCAATCAAATGGGTTTCAATGACTTCTGTGCGGTAATGTTCGTCGTCTTCGTCGTCAGATTCGAGCCTGTCGATGAGCATCATGGCGGCTTTGCGGCCCATTTTGATGCCGTCTTGGCTCACGGTGGTAATGGTTGGCGTGGAATACATGGAAATGATGCCGTCCGTAAAGGCGATGACCGAGATGTCTTCGGGCACGCGGAAGCCCAGTTTGTTGGCGGCTTTGATGGAAATCACGGCGAACAATTCGTTCACGGCAAACACGGCGTCGGGCTTGAATTTTTCGATGAATTTGCTGATTTTGGGTTCGCAGTTTTCAATGTCTTCTACTTTAAGGATCAGGTTTTCATCGAACGGTAAATCGTTGTCCAACAAGGCTTTGGTATAACCGTCTGTGCGCAATTTCCCGACGCTCACATAATCTACGGTGGTGACCAGCGCAATGCGTTTGTGGCCCGATTGGATGAGGCTTTGCACGGCATCATAAGCGGCGGCTTTGTCGTCTATGATGACTTTGTCGCAGAGAATGTCGCTGGTGACGCGGTCAAACATCACGACCGGCATGCCTTGGTTGATGATTTCGGTGATGTGGTGATAATCGGCCTTGAATTGAGTTTCTTTCGAAAGCGACATGATGAAGCCGTCCGTTGACCCGTTGGCGAGCATTTCCATATTGATGACTTCGCGGTCAAAAGATTCGTTGGACAAACATACGATGACGTTGTAACCTTGCTCGTTCGCGACTTGTTCGATCCCGCTGATGACCGTCGCGAAAAAGTGGTGCACGATTTCGGGGATGATGATGCCTATTGTCTTGGTTTTCCGGTTCTTAAGGCTGAGTGCGATGTTGTTGGGCTTGTAGTTGTAAAGCTTGGCGAACGCCTGCACTTTCTGGCGCGTGTCTTCGCTGATTTCGGGGCTGTTTCGCAATGACTTTGATACCGTCGAGATAGACACATCCAACTCCTTGGCGATTTGCTTAAGGGTAACCTTTCTTTTCATCAAATTGTGATTTTCGAAATAAAGGTAAATCTATTTTTGGTTTATCCCAATTTTACCGTTAAAATCTGGGATTTTGCAAAAGTTTTCAACACGAAAACGTTTTCGGCGGACATTTAACGAGTGTTCACCTTTAAACCTCAAATTTTTACATAAATTTAACTTTCGAAGTAAAGTATAAGCACAACAAATTCAATTTTTAACCTAAACAAAATGTATGAAAGCAATTTACAAAAAGTTGTTATTTTTATTGCTGATTTTACCGCTTAGCGCACTGTCACAGAGCACGTTGAGTGGAACGGTCACCGATAAAGCATCCGGGCAGCCGCTTCCGGGCGTCAACGTTGTGGTTGAAGGCAGCAACAATGGTGTTTCCACCGATTTCGACGGGAAGTACCAGCTGGCCAACCTCAAAGTGGGCGAAACAGTGGTTTTTTCCTACGTCGGCTATAGTTCTGTGTCGGTAAAATTCACCGGTCAGGCCACCGAAAACGTATCGCTTCAGGAAGATGCAAACCAATTGCAGGAAGTGGTGGTTCAAGTGGGTTACGGTACGGTCAAAAAGAAAGATGCGACAGGTGCCGTAGCAGTTATCGGGACCAAAGATTTTAACCAAGGCAACAATGTGACCGTGGAGAATTTGCTTAGCGGACGTATTGCAGGCGTTACCATCAACGCGGGCGGCGGTGCGCCGGGAACCGGCACGACCATCCGGGTTCGCGGGGGTTCTTCGCTGTATGCCAACAATAATCCACTGATCGTAATTGACGGTCTTCCACTCGATGACCGGACCAATACCGGGTCAACGTCTTACTTGGGCGGCATTAACCCTGCTGATATTGAGAGTTTCAGTGTCCTGAAAGATGCCTCGGCTACTGCTATCTACGGGTCGCGCGCAGCCAACGGCGTAATCTTAATTACAACCAAGCGTGGTTCCAAGAAACTCTCGGTGGACTATAACTTCCAATATGGTTCGGGCCATAAGATTTCCAATGTCAATGTATTCGGTGCTAACGATTTCCGCGAACTCATCCAAACGTATCAGCCAGGCTTTTTGCCGCGACTGGGCACACACGATACAAACTGGCAGGATGAAATTTACCGCAGGACAGACTTCGTAGACAATAACGTATCACTTCGTGGCAACCTCTTCGGCGTGATTCCCGGTCGTTTGACAATCGGTAATACCTATCAGGAAGGTCTTCGCTTGACCAACGACTATACGCGAAACACGGTCTCGACGTCATTGAATCCAAGTTTCTTGAACGATCATTTGAAGTTCAGGGTCAATGCGACTTTTACCAATGAGCAAAGCCGTTTTGCTGATGCGGTAGAAGGCACGGCTTTGTTGTTTGACCCAACTCAGCCGGTATATGACGCGCAATCTCCTTTCGGAGGGTTCTTTGAGTATTACGGACTAGTTGGCAATTTGCCGGTTCCTACCGCACTTGCCCCACGTAACCCGGTAGCGCAATTGATGCAGACTAATGACAGTGGCTTTAACGATCGTATCTACGGCAATGTGGAAACCGATTATAAGTTTCACTTCCTCCCGGAGCTTCGCGCAGTAGTTAACCTTGGATATGACCAACAACGCGGTAAGCGTACCCGCTACGTCAATGGAGGCAATACTGTTGCGTCTTCACCAAGTAATGGTGATCTTTTTTATGGAACAGACGAAACGAGTGAGCGCTTGCTGATTAACCGCCTTTTTGACGGATACTTGGTATACAACAAAACGTTTAGCAAACTATCTACAGAATTCCAGGCAGGTTATTCTTACCAAAAGTTTGAGTCAAAAGAGTACAAGACCAACAACGTCAACAACCCAACCTATGGTGGGCCGGTGGTGGACATTAAAACGCCAATCGTTTTGCTAGGTCTTTTTGGCCGTGCCAATTTTAACTATGACGACAAATATCTCTTGACCTTGAGTTACAGGCGAGACGGTACGTCCCGTTTCAGCGAAGACAATCGTTGGGGTAACTTCCCGGCCGCAGCCTTCGCGTGGAAAATGAACAATCAATTCTTTAAGGATTCTAAAACTCTTTCCGACTTAAAGCTTCGTCTTGGTTGGGGTGTCACAGGTGTACAGGATATTGGTGAGAATAACGCAGATGACTGGTTGCAAGTTATACAGACAGGTACTGCGGAGTCACAATATTACTTCGGGCCAACGCCATATCCATTGGCTGTTTCACAATATTACAACCCTGACATTAAGTGGGAGGAAACAACCACCTATAATGCCGGTATCGACTTCGGATTCTTCAACAGGATCAATGGTTCGGTTGACGTATTTTACAAGTTGACACAGGATATGTTGATCCCGGCGGCCATTCCGGACGGATCGAACTTCTCGAACGCCGGCTACCAGAATATTGGCGATATGTCTACAAAAGGCGTCGAAGTTGGCATCAATGCTGACATAATCAAGAAAGAAAATCTTAATTGGAACGTCAACTTCACTTTCACCAAGTTCGAACGCAGGATTGAAGAACTAGCATTGGACAACGACATTTTTATTGCCAGTGAGTTTGGCGGAACCGGCGCTACCTTGGGCATCCACAGAGAAGGCTACACACCCAATTCATTCTATGTTTACAAACAATTGTATGATACAGCTGGCGACCCAATCGAAAGCGCGTTCGCTGACTTGAACGGTGACGGCATCATCACAGACAAAGACCGTTACATCGCATACAACCCAGACCCGGATGCGGTTTTTGGTTTTGCATCTAGTTTGAATGTCTGGAACTTTGATTTCTCGTTCAACCTCAGGGCAAGCTTGGGCAACCACGTTTTCAATGCTGTTAACGCCACGCGCTCTGTATACGGCTACTTGAATTTCAACGGTTTCCCGTCTAACATCCCGACATCAGTTGTAGATACCAACTTCTCTGAATACAACCAAACGGAAACGATTTTCTCAGACAACTATATTGAAGACGGTTCATTCCTTCGCGTAGATAACATCACGTTAGGGTATACTTTCAAGAAGTTTGTAAGCGAGGGCAGTTCATTGCGCCTTTCTTTTGGCGTGCAGAACGCGTTCTTGTTTACGAAGTATTCTGGTCTTGATCCTGAAATCAATAACAGCGGAATCGATAATACGATCTATCCAAGACAACGCACGTTCCTTTTTGGAGCAAATGTTAAATTTTAAAAAGAAAAACTATGAAAAAACTTAAGTTTTATTCCATGATTTTCCTCTCTATTGGCGTATTTAGTGCTTGTACGAGCGATCTCGATATCACTCCTGAAGACGACAATACGTTTACCGCTGAGGAATTTTATGCACAACCGAACGCCTATCGAATGGCAGTCGCTGGCGTATATGGAAACTTATCCATGCCAGGCGTAAACGGCGCGACGTCATCATCGTTAAGCGGTGTCGATGCCGGTACCAGCCAATATGGCCGTTGCCTATGGTATTTGCAAAACCTTACCACAGACGAAGTGATTTGGAGCTACGAAAATGACCCGGGCTCGAGGGACTTGCAGCGTAACACCTGGAACTCCAGTAATCCAATCATCCTAGGGATGTTTTCCCGTGCAATGGTGGGTGTCGCGATTTGTAATGAATTCCTGCGGCAGACCACGGATGAGAAACTTTCGGCCCGTGGTGTCACCGACGCTGCATTGCTCGCCGATATCGCCGATTTCAGAAATGAAACACGCGTCATCCGAGCGATGTATTATTACAATATGCTCGACCTCTTCGGAAAAGCGCCATTGTATGATGAAAACAGTCCGTTGAACTCACAAGGACCGCAAATGGACCGCCCAGAACTGTTTGAGCACATTAAAACAGAGTTGACGGCCGTCTTGCCAAGTTTAAAACCAGCGAGGACGAATGAGTATGGGCGTGTTGATCAGGCAGTTGCGCATATGATTTTGGCTAAAATGTATCTCAATGCAGAAGTCTATATTGGTACGCCGATGTATACTGATTGTGTCGCGGAATTAAATCAGGTAATTGCGGGCGGTTATTCCCTCAATACCAATTATCTGAACAACTTCAAAGCCGATAACCACACGTCACCAGAGATGATTTTCACTTTGGAATCTGACGGTAACGCAACCCAAAATTATGGTCCGACCACGGTAATGGTCAATGGTCAAGTTGGCTCTCTTGAACAGAACGGCGCTGCTATTGGCGTAGGCTCCGGCGGTTGGGGTGGTGCGCTTCGCCTTCGTAAGCAGTTTGTGCAAAAGTTCCAAAGCGCGGAATTCGCAACCGACCAACGCAACACGATTATCGAGAACGGCAGGCCAATCGATATTGCCAGTCCAACGGCGCAAGGCCAAGGGTTTATCCTCCAAAAGTACTCTAACATTGGTTCTGACGGAATTGCCGGTCCAAACACCACCTTTGTCAACACAGATTTTCCATTGTTCCGCTTGGCGGATGCGTACCTCATGTATGCGGAGTGCGCTGTTCGTGGAGCTTCTGGCGCAACTACGGCTCAAGCTGTAAACTATGTCAACGCACTGCGTGAAAGGGCAAATGGAGGTTCAACGGTTGCAAATATTGATTCGGGAGATTTGACGCTGGACTTTATCCTTAACGAACGTTCCCGTGAACTCCATTGGGAAGGTCACCGTAGGCAAGATTTGATCCGCTTCGGGAAATATACCGGTGGATCATACAACTGGGCTTGGAAAGGCAATAGCGCAAACGGTATAGCAATTCCGGCATTCATGAAAGTATATCCGATTCCGGCTGCTTCATTGGCCGCCAATGGCAACCTTGTTCAAAACGAAGGCTATTAATTACATAACATAATAAGCATAATAGAAATGAAAAAAATATTTAAATCAGTTTTGGTTCTATCAATCCTGGCAGGACTTGCATCATGCGAGGAAGAGAAAGATCTTATCATTGCATCTCCACAAGGAGAGTTTAGGTTGTTGACGCCAACCTCGGGAGAAACTGTGGTTTTGGCGCCGGAGACACCCAATAACCCAGGCGTTTCCCTCAGTTGGGAAACCATGGATTTCGGCGTTCAAACTGAAATCACGTACACCGTTGAGGCAGACCGTTCTGGAGACAATTTCGATACGCCGCAAGTTGTAGCTCAAACAACAAACACGTTTGCTTCCGTAAACTCTTCTGACTTGAACGGCATCGCGCTGGCCTCGGAATTGGTTCCTTTTGAAGCAGGTAATCTTGACTTGAGGGTTAAAGCAACTATTGGTAACGGCGCAGAAGCGGTGTATTCAGATGTGGTTACCTACGTGGTGACGCCATATACTACCGAAACGCCTAAAATGTATGTGGTAGGCAACTTCCTTAATGCTTCAGGTTACGGTAATGATTGGACGCCAAGCAACGCAGTGCCAATTTCGGCTTCTGGTTTTGGTCAAACAGATTTCGAAGGCTATGTCTACATGAACATGTCTTCTATCGAGTACAAAATCTTGCCTACAAATGAAGGTTGGGACGGCGATTACGGCGATGACGGTTCGTTTACTGGCACGCTGATTCAAGAAGGCGAATCAAACATCACCATGAGTGGCCCGGGCTATTTCAGGATCAAAGCAACCACCAACGGCTCTGGCGGTGGTACTTATTCTGCACAACCAGCAGCGTGGGGCATCATCGGTTCTGCCACGCCAACCGGCTGGGATTCCGATACCAACATGACCTACGACGCCACGTCTAAGAAATGGACCATTACCATGAATTTGGTGGGTGGTCAGAAAATTAAGTTCAGGGCCAACGACACTTGGGATTTGAACTATGGTGACAATGGTGCTGACGGTTCGCTAGAAGAAGGTGGTGCCGATATCGATGTACCCGCTTCAGGTAACTACACCGTTACTTTGGATCTGAGCACACCAAGAGCGTACACTTTCTCACTGCAATTGAATTAATTCATTTCATGTTTTACCAAAGGGCTTCTTTAGGGAAGCCCTTTTTTTCCCATAATTAAACTATGAAAAAGCTACTATTATTAATCACCGCAATGGTTTCCATGCAAGCGATTTCGCAAGCGTCATGGCAAGGCGGTACCAACCCTGAGGCCAATCAGACGGCGACGATTCTTTTTGATAAGAGTACGACGCCACTGGCCAGCTACAGCGGGACAATTTACGCCCACACAGGCGTTACCCTCAACGGAAACAACTGGCAGAACGTCATTGGAA
Source organism: Flavobacterium longum (assembly GCF_965137575.1). NCBI lineage: Bacteria > Pseudomonadati > Bacteroidota > Flavobacteriia > Flavobacteriales > Flavobacteriaceae > Flavobacterium > Flavobacterium longum. Next base: position 470,696 of record NZ_CBCRZJ010000002.1, read on the forward strand.
GTTGGGGCAACAATACCACACAGCCTGCACTGACATTGGTGTCGGGCAACATTTACAAGCTTGATATTACGCCAAGCATTTTACAATTTTACGGGGTATCGAGTGGTGCCGTTACCAAAATATGCATCGTATTCCGCAATGCAGCCGGTAACGCACAGTCGTCAGACATTTTTCTCAATGTCGGCGCATTCCAGTCCACGTTGGTTACACCGAACGAGAATACAACCACTATCCTGAATTCGGGTCAAAACCTTTCGATTTCAGCCAATAATACCAATGGTTCGGCCACGTACAACTTGTTCGCCAACGGCGTGAACATCAACACCCAGACCGCGGCGTCCTACAGTTTTACCGATACCAACATCACCACCAACAAGAACTACGAATTGCAAGTGGTTCAGGGCGCAACGTCTTTCACCAAGAAATTTGCGGTAATGATCAATCCGGGAACGGTAACCCAGACTTTACCTTCAGGTGTAGACGACGGCATTAATTACAACCCGTCAGATGCCACACGCGCCACATTGGTGCTGAGTGCGCCGGGCAAGGATTTCGTTTATGTAGCCGGAAGTTTCAACAACTGGCAACCCGATGCAAGCTACGCGATGCGCAAAGACGGCAGCACCGGAAAATTCTGGCTGGAGCTCACAGGGCTTACGCCGGGGCAAAATTACACCTATCAATATTGGGTCGTCGATACCACGCCAATCGCGAATTCGCCTGCGCTCGTGAAAACGGCAGATCCATATTCTACATTGGTGCTATCGCCGTTCGATGATCCGTACATTCCTGCGGCCAGCTATCCGAATTTGTCGGCGTATCCGGAAGGACAAGAGCGCGAAGTCACCGTGTTGCAAACCGGACAAACACCTTACAACTGGCAAGTCACCAATTTCAACAAACCGAAGAAAGAAGACTTGGTCGTGTACGAGGTGCTCATCCGCGATTTTGACGCCAACCGCAATTTTCAGGACTTGATCAACCGGATCGATTACTTTAAGAACCTTAAAGTGAATGCCATCCAACTTATGCCGGTTATGGAGTTCGAAGGCAACGAAAGCTGGGGTTACAACACGGCGTTCCATATGGCGCTCGACAAATATTACGGAACGTCCAACAAAATGAAGGAATTCGTTGACCTGTGCCACCAAAATGGCATTGCAGTGATTCTCGACGTAGCACTCAACCACGCTTTCGGACGCAACCCGATGGTACGCATGTGGATGAAAGACACCAACGGCGACGGTTGGGACAATGGCCCGGCGTCTGACAGCCCGTATTTCAATGAAACTGCAACGCACAGCTACAGCGTGGGCAGCGATTTCAACCATGCTCAGCCGCTGACCAGGGCGTATGTGAAACGCGTTGTCAAGCATTGGATTGAGGAATTTAAGATAGACGGTTTCCGTTGGGATTTGACCAAAGGATTCACGCAAAATTGTACCGGTAGCGATGCCTGTACGAATTCATACCAGCAAGATCGCGTTGATGTCCTGAAGGAATATGCCGATTATTCTTGGAGTCTTGACCCGACGCATTATGTGATCTTTGAACACCTCGGTGCCGACAACGAAGAACAACAATGGGCCAACTACCGCATTGGTGAAACGCCTTCAAAAGGGGTGATGATGTGGAGCGAAATGACGTACGCCTATGGCCAACTCATCATGGGCTTCACGGGCGGAAACATTTCACGCATCGGGCACACGGCACACGGGTTTACCGCAAAACGTGTCATGGGCTATCCGGAAAGCCATGACAAAGAGCGACTGATGTACAGCGCCATGACTTATGGCAACGGTGCCGGGACATCGCCTTTGGGCAACCTGAACAACGCGCTGGCCAGGATGCCGGCCATCCAGGCTACTTCATTGCTCGTCCCGGGTCCGAAAATGCTTTGGCACTTTGCCGATCTGGGCATGCAACTCTCGATTTACACCTGCGAAAACGGCACTGTAAACGATGAATCGGGCACGTTGGCCGGCGACTGTAAACTCGCTACCAAGCCACAGCCGCAATGGACACAAAACTGGTTGGGCGTGCCGCAACGCGCGCAAATCTATAACGACATGGCCAAGATGATTGCCCTGAAGGTAAATGAACCGGTTTTTGAAGGCAACTACGCCATCAGCACAGATGGCAACGACGTCAAGCAACGTATTTATGTGTGGGACGACGCGCTTCCGGCCAACACGCTGAAAAACGTCGTGGTGATCTCGAACTTCTCCGTGGGCACACAGTCGGTGAATCCGAGTTTCCCGTATACGGGAACTTGGTACAACCTCATGGACAACACCTCCATCAACGTGACCAATACGCAATCTACGATTTCATTGGCGCCGGGCACGTACCGTATCTACGGAAACGCACTGCCTTCGCTGAGCAACGACCAGTTTGACGTCATGGAAAATGTGAACTTGTCGCCAAACCCGTCCAACGGATTCTTTACCGTGAACATCACGACAGCAGAAGTGGCGGTTTATTCCATCACGGGGCAAATGGTAAAGCGTTTCCAAGGCCAGATCGATGGCGGACAATACAATGTGTCCGACCTCAAAAGCGGCCTTTACTTGGTCAAGATCACCGACGAAAACCGTCGCGAAAAGACCTTGAAACTCATCAAAGAATAATTTCGGGTTAGTTATAGTTGAGTAGGAAAGCCTTTCTGAAGAGAAGGGCTTTTCTTTTTGTAGGAAAAACATTGTTGTATTGGGTGTAAATGCTAATTTTGCGGCATGAAGAAAACCATCAAAGCGAAGATTTTCAAGGTGTTGAAGATTACCGGGATTACATTTGCCGTATTGCTACTGCTGATGTTCCTGCTCCCGATTTTATTCCCTGGGAAAATCGCCGAAGAAGTCAAGGCATTCGCCAACCGCAAACTCAATGGCGAACTCAATTTCACCGAAGCCAAACTGTCTTTCTTCAACCATTTCCCTTCGCTGACCTTGACCCTCGAAGATTTTTCGTTGAAAGGTTCTGCGCCGTACCAGAAGGAAACGTTGGTCTCGGCCAAGGAAGTCGCCTTCGGCATCAACCTGAAAAGTCTCGTGTTTGACAGCGCGGTAAAAATCGATGAGATTTATGTGTCCGACGCCTTGGTGAACGTCAAAGTCAATCAAAAAGGCGAGGCCAATTACAACGTTTACATTTCCGACGCCGAAGAAACCACCGAGGACGAAGCAGGTACCGCGCTCAAGCTGGACCGCATCGCGATAGAAGATTGTCATTTGGTGTACGACGACAAATCGGTCGGCGTGTTTCTCGATGCGAAAGGCTTCAATTACTTGGGTAAAGGCGACCTGGACCAAGCCATTTTCGATCTAAAAACCGAGGCCGACATCGAGTCGCTTGACTTCGCTTTCGAGGGCGAACCGTATCTCAAGAACAAGAAAGTCCACGCCAAACTCATCACGCAGATCAACACAAATTCACTTGCGTTCGTCTTCCAGAAAAACGATTTGAAGATCAACAAGCTTCCGGTGAATTTCATCGGAAAGTTTGACTTTTTGAAGAACGGCTACGACATGGATTTTGCGATCAAGTCTGAAGAATCCAAACTCAACGATTTCTTTACCGCGTTGCCGCCGGCTTATGTCACGTGGCTTGACAAGACCAAAGTGAAGGGCGAAACCTCGTTGTCGCTCACGTTGAAAGGCCAATACATCGCCTCTGAGAACAAGGCGCCGAACCTGGCGTTCAACATGAAAATCCGCGATGGCGAAATCGAATACAAAGGCGCGCCGTTTCCGGTGACCGACATTTTCCTGAATTTCGACACACAGGTTCCTGGCCTGAACCCTGACAATCTGAAAGTCAATCTAGATTCGCTGTATTTCAACGTCGGCAAAGATTATCTGAAAGCCATCGTCAAATCCACCGGGCTCAAGAAACCCATCGTGGAAGCGAAGATTAAGGCATCGATGGATCTCAAGAAAATGGACCAGGCTTTCGGCATCGGGAATGCAGATTTGAGCGGTATCTTGAACATGGACATCGTCTCCAAAGGCGTGTACGATAAAGACAAAAATATCTTCCCGGTCACCAAGGGCAACGTCAGCCTCAAGAACGGTTACGTCAAGACAATATATTACCCGAACCCGATCCAAAACATCAATGTGGCGGCGCAGCTTACCAATGGTAACGGTGCGTTCAGCGACACGAAGTTTTCCATCACGCCCGCGTCGTTTGTCTTTGAGGGCAAGCCCTTTTCGCTCAACGCCAGTTTCATGAATTTCGAGGATGTGGCCTACGACATTAAGGCGAAAGGCGAAATCGATGTGGCCAAAGTCTATAAAGTGTTCTCGCAGAAAGGGCTCGATTTGAACGGCTACATCAAGGCCGATGTGGCGTTCAAGGGCAAACAGTCCGACGCCACGAATGGCAACTACAACAAATTGCAGAACAGCGGTACCTTGCAATTGCGTGACATCGGCATGCGGTCCGAATACTTTCCGCAGCAATTCATCATCCGCGAAGGCTTGTTTAAGTTCCATCAAGATAAGATGGATTTCTCGAATTTCATTGCCAACTACGGCCAGTCAGATTTTACGATGAACGGCCAGATGGCCAATGTCATCAACTTTGCGCTGTCCGACCGCGAAGTCCTGAAGGGCAAGTTCAGTTTTGATTCGAGGTTCATCAACGCAGACGAATTCATGTCGGGCCTATCAGAACCGGCAGCCGCAAACGACTCCATCGCCAAGCCAAAAACAGATGCGCCGGCCACAGGTGTGATTGTCGTGCCATCCAACCTTGACTTAAACCTGACGGCCAATGCGGGGAAAATCGCTTTCAACGGATTGAACCTTGAGAATGCGAAAGGCAATCTGGTGATTAATGGCGGGAAACTGCAACTCAACAATACCGGCTTTGACCTGATTGGTTGCAACGTCAACATGGACGCGGCGTATGGTAGCGAAACCCCGACGCGGGCGTTTTTTGATTTCAAGGTGAACGCGAAGGATTTCGACATCAAGCGCGCCTACAATGAAATCCCGATGTTCCGTGAAATGGCCTCGGCGGCAGAAAGCGCGGAAGGCATCGTGTCACTCGATTATCAGGTCGGCGGAAAACTCGACGGCAGCATGGCCCCAATTTATCCTTCGCTCGAAGGCGGCGGTGTGTTGTCGGTGAAAAAGGTGAAGATGAAAGGCTTTAAGATGATGAATGTCGTGAGCCGCGAAACCGGAAAGGAATCGGTGCGCGACCCGGATGTTTCCAAGGTTGACATCAAGACCAAGATCAAGAACAACATCATGACCATTGAGCGGTTCAAATTCAAAGTGGCCGGTTTTCGCCCGCGTATTGAAGGCACGACCAGTCTAGATGGGCAACTCAACCTTAAAATGCGATTGGGCTTGCCGCCACTCGGCATCATCGGCATTCCGCTCACCATTACCGGTACCAAAGATGACCCGAAAGTAAAACTGGGCCGCAAGACCGAAGATTTGGAAGAAACCATTTACGACCCGAACGCGCCTGCGCCTCAGGTCAAAACCACAACGCCGGAAGTAGCACCGCAAGAGCTGGCTCCGGCCACGCCAGAAACCGCGCCTGCTGGAACACCATCACAATAAGACTTTTTTCAGGCCTTCTTCCATGCTTTTCCAGAGCAGGTTGAAAAACGACCGGTCCTGCGCGCGCGGCACCGAGACTTTGGCCGTGGTCACTTTGTCTTTCGTATCGTCTTTTACGAACAAGTTTGCAATCGCCGACACAATCTTGTTCTTTTTCTTTGGCTGCTTCTTTTTGTAGATGGACACTTTCAAGTCATCATAATTGATAGCGAAATCACCTTTCGAGCCGTTGTCGTTTCCGCTGAAATTAAAATAGACTTCATCGAGGCTTCCCTTGAATGTAGCGTTGAGGTACGGCTTGGTGAACGGGGAAATCCTTTCCGCCGGGAAATCGAAGAACCGTCCGCGGATGTTGAAACTATCGGCCTTGTCGAGCACGTTGAACGTCCAATCGACTTCGAGTAAGGAGGTTTCCATAAAGCGACAATCAATCTTGATGTTGACATCTTCCATTTTGGTCTGGCGAAAGCCGCTTTGCAAACCGGTCACGCGCATATTGAATTGACTGAACGTGAGTGCGCCCGGTCCTCGGCCCGCGTCGAGTTCTTCTTCATAGACAATTTTCGATCGGCGCAGCAATACCGTATCGATCTTGAGCGCGAACGGTACGTTGCGGAGCATTTCGCTGTACAGTTTTTTCTTCTTTGGGTCGTCTTTCGGAATCTTGCTCCGGAAGATATCGGCGTTGACGTCGTCCAACACGAGCGACTGGGCATGGAAAGCAAAATCGTTCCCATTGAACCGCCAATCCATGTTATTGAGGTTGATGTTCGCGGCGGCTATCGCATAGATGTCGCGTTCCTGCTTTAGACGGTTGACGAATTCGCGCCGTGGAAATTCGGGGATCATCTTGAAATCCTTCACCGACAGACCGCTTTCCGTAGTCGCTATTTTTCGCGTGACCATGTGGTAGAAACTGTTGCTTTGATAAAACAGGCTGTCACAATCTACCGCGTAGGTCCGGAACGTGAACGGGATTTTCTGCGATAGTGTTTCCTCGGTTACGGCGATGCCTTCGAGTTTGATATTTATGTTCGCCACGGCCAAGATCCGGCGGTTGTCCAACCCGATAATCTGGATGCTGCCGTGGTTGAGGAACACGTCACTCACCGTAATGATTTTGCTGAAGGGTTTTACGACTTCAGAGGAAATACTTTTGGCGTTGTCCAGCGCACGGTCATTCTTTTTAAAGAGCGTGACTTCCGGTTTTTCGACGATAAGATTTCGGGCTTTGATACGGTCGCCGAACAAGATAGACCACATCCCGAAACCGTTGATTTCGAGCCGACCGATGTTGGCGTACAAACCTGCTTTGGTTTTGGTGCTGTGGAGCGATGCCTTCGGGACAACGACAACCTCCGTTGCGGTCAAGTTCCGGCCCAGCAGGGAAATGTCGAGGTCTTTATAGGTAATTTGATAGGGCGTGTCGTTTTCGCGGTTGATGATCCGGGGCAGCTTGGCGGCAATCCACCAGTTCAACGCGAAGTCGACAACGAAGGCCAATGCGAGGCATGACAATACGACAATCGCGATTCTTTTAATCCATTTCATGAGCAACGGTTTCTATTAAATTTACCCATTTATGAACCGACGCCCGAGCACGTTAAGATTAATTTAGCGCTTCCCCGGAAACAAAAAACGCCCTAACCGAAGGCTAAGGCGTTGTTTTATGAGTATTGTTTTGTTACAATTCTTCGAAATCCTGATTGTCTCCGGGCGCTGCTTTCCTCACGTTGATCGCCGCGTTGTTGGCATCGAGCATGAACGCCACGAACTCTACATTGGCCGCATTCGCGACATTCGCCGGAAGTGGTACATTGAACGAGCGGGAATAGGTTTCTCCTACTTCCACTTCGCTGTCGCTCACGGCATCGCCCAACAGTGACGTCAGGCAGCCGCGCAGCACGTGGTTGTGTTCGTAATTCGGGATTGGGTTCTGCGCGCCGTAATACGTAGTATAGTTGTATTGGTCGTGGATCAGTCCGTTTTCGAGCACATAAACCACCAGTTTCGTTCCAGTGAAATCTTTGGCGCATTTGGCTTTTACCGTGAGGGAAATTTGCCCGCCGGAAATGCTGGCTTGCATGGCCAACCCCATTTTCGGGTTGTCGCCTTGGGTAAAACCGATGGCTTGGTTGACGTTGTTCGGTTCAGGATAACTCCACTGCGTCGTGCGGTTGAGCATGCCTTTCGGATAACCAGGAACATTGATTTGGTTTTCGAGAACGGTCGTATCAAAATTATACGGATCGTATGTAGCATTCTCCGGGCTTGAACTTGCACGGTGGATGGCAACCGGCACGTAGGCGTCGGTCAGGTTGTGCACCAATTCAATGGCACGCGCCACCCGCGGGCAATAGCCACACCAAGTGCCCGTGTAATCTTCAATCAGCAAACGCTTCACGAAGTTGATTTCTGAACCGTCATGGAAGTTCACCGTAACCGGATCAGAAGTCACCGTGAAATATTTCGCAGTGATGGTATGCGAACCTATTTGATTGTTGGTATACGTGTTTCCATCGATGGCCTCGCCGTCCACAAAAATCTGTGAATCTTGCGTCAGGTCGTCGCCATTATTGCTGGTCACCGAAAAAGTGATGGTTTCCCCGATAAGTTTCGTGGAACCGTCGGCGGTCAGGATGATGTTCTCGGTAGAACGCTGTATGTCGTAGTCTTGATGACACGATACCATGAACAGGGCAATCACCGCGAGAATTCCTACCTTGATGTTAGCGATACGCGAAAGAACCAACATGGATTACTGTTTTACGATTTTTACCTGCGCCGATTGGTTTTGGCCGTTCGTGAAACGCGCCACGTAAACGCCCGAAGGCATGCTGGCGAATTCAATGGTTTGTGTGGCCGCTTGTAAATGACGGCTCACGACTGTTTTTCCTGAAAGATCCATGATGTCAAGCCTGCCGTTTTCGGTAGTCTCAACTTGGATATCTTGTGAAATCTGGGTGTTGATTTTCGCCATCCCGACGGCGGCCATCGACAAATCTGAAGTGCCGAGGTTCGGGCCGTAGCGGTACGTAAAGGTCAAAAGGTCGCCCATATAAGCGCCAGCGTCATTCACTTGGACGAATGTAAAGCGATACGTCATCGGATAATTTACGCCGTCGCCAGAATTGGAATTCCAGAAGTGGTCGCCCGCCATGGTAGATTGTCCCGGCTCAAGCGTTACCGCAAAATTCGTTGGGTAAATCATGCCTTGGTTAATGGCAAAAAAACACAATCCGCCGAAGCATAACTGTAAGTTCGTGCCGTCCGAAAACTGCACTTGGTCCACGCGGATCTTGATGTTGATTGGGTCATCTTCAGAATTGTTCGTCACAATAAACGGCAACTCAGAGGCAATAGTCAAGGTGTTGTATTCGAATACTTGATTGTTGGTGATTTCACCGCCGTTGGTTGTAACGGTAATTTGCGCCTGTGCGAAGCCAAAAGCAAGGCAAGCCGCGAGCATCATCTTTTTCATTGGGTGCATTTTAGGGTTATAAAGACGGCTGCCGGTTTCCCGACAGCCATTTAATTTTTATTTATTGGAGCATCAATTTTACGACTTGTTCACCTGAAGCCGTGTTGACTTTTGCGAAGTACATCCCGCGTTGCAATCCGGTTAAGTTGATGACACCGTTATCTTCAATAGCTTCCGCAGCGAACACTTTTTTACCGGTCAAATCGAAAACCGCTACCGATGCCGTTTCTGTGGTACGCACGTTAAACAAACCTGTTGACGGGTTTGGCGAGATGCTGAAAACAGCTCTTTCTTGGTCGTCGACTCCCAGAGCGAAAGTTCTCATCACAGCTGCACTCGTCAAAGACGTGGTGAAATCGCCACCTACGGTGAATATCATATTGCCGTCGCTGTAAATATCGACACCGTGTGGCGTTGAACCCAAAGTCCAGCCATCGCCGTAAGAATCTTTCATCACGAGCGAATAGCAGTCGTTGGTGTCAACGGTAATGCTTTCGATGATCGTGGTGTTGGCATCAGGTCCGCCGGCGCCATCGGCCGCTGGGCCTTCTTGGTATGGTCCGCCGCTGGCAACTACTACGTTGGCGCCGTTGCGAACTTCCCAAGACATTTCTCCAGGATAGTTATCGGTATTGATATGCAGGTCAACAGACGTGCTTGATTCTGAAGCGATTAAGATTGGAACATCTTTCACTGCCAAGTCGGCATCGTAAGGAGTTGCACCGTTTACTGTGGTGATTTCCGCAGTGTAAACAGCAGTGGGATCGATGTTAATGGCCGAAAAACTTTGTGTGCTGGTACCGAACACGGCCACGTTGCCTGAGAAATTCTTGGTCGCGACCACTTGGCCATTTTCTTTCAATAGCAACGTTCCGCTGGTGATGTTAGCGCTTCCGAAATTGCGTACTTTGGCTTTGACGACGTTGCTGGTTACAGTGCAGAAACGCTGCTCAGCCGCATCGGCTTTCACCAGGTTTTGGACACCTGTCAACGGCCCGCAGTTGCTGTTGATCCCGGTCCTGATGGTCGAGGCGCTAGCCGCACCGATTTCAGTGACGATACCGTCAGGGCAGATCCGATAAACGGTTGGGAAATAAGAAATCTCGTAAAGGTTTGCGATGGTGGCGCTGTTGATGATTGGGTAATTTGACCCTTCCACCCAGTTGCCACGGGTGTTGGTGCCTGTTCCGTAAAGGTCAGCCAACGTTGTAGCGCCGTCGCCTTCCACAAAAAGCACCACGACTTCGTCAGATCCTTCAGGGCCATAGGCGGTAGCCACGTCGTCGAGGTAATGTGAATTGTGGTAGTTCCAGCATGGGCCGCACCAAGTCGCCGAAATGTCGATGATAACCGTTTTACCAGCGGCAAGGTATTCAGACAGCGTATGTGTCTGGCCGTTGATGTCTGTGGCTGTAAAGTCAGGTGCGACACTTCCGTTAGGGAGTTGTGCGAAGGCCGCAGCACCTGAAAAAAGCAAAACAAGCGAGAGTAAAGTTTTTTTCATTGTCTTAGTTTAAAGGGTTGTAAAGTGTTGGTTGTTAATATGAAAGTGGCGAAAATAGGAAATAGTTTCAACTTAATAAAAAGTTAACGCAACTTATTTTCAGATAGGTGTAAAATTTCTAAAATGCCGTACTCACCGACAGGCTAATGCCAGTACTTTCTGGTACGAAACGACACACGCCGCCCACGCAAACCAAGCCGCCGCGCTGACGCCCATAGTTCAGTGCAATTCTGGTTGCGCCGGTCCTGAACGTACCGCCCAGATTGTAATAATGTGTTTGTTTTGACTCGACCTTGTTGCCATAATTGTACATATCCCAAACGTACGCAGACCACCGGTCGTTGAAATTAAATTCGACCGTGGCGCTGGCCCAGTTTCGCATGTCGGCGTCGGCCCACATGTGCTCACCTTCCACGCGGATGGCGCGCGAAGCCGAGAAATTGTAAGTCGCTTCGGCGTCGATGATGTGTGTTCGTACTTTGTCGCCGCCTTCCAGCCATTCTTTGTTGTAATACTGCGTAATGTAGTAAAACGTGGAATGCCATTTTTCGGCCAGCTGTTTCTTGATTTCGATGTTGTAGTCGGTAAAATAGGTTTCGCCTACGCCAAAGAAATTGGCTTTGTAATCTGCCGGAACATAACGATAGTCGCCCGGCAAATTGTACCAGGATGAAAGATTCACGGCTACGTCTGTACCATATTTTCCACCGATAGGCGTGCCTTTCGCGAAATTGTAATAGAAATCAATTTGGCCGCCGGTTTCGCCTGCTTTCATCCTTGTTGGGTCGATGTAGTCCACGCGGGCTTGCGCCTGGAATACGTAGATATTGGCCAAAGTCCCGTGATGTTGCTTGGTGAGCGCAGGAATATATCCGATGACTTTGTCATTGAAGTTCAAGCTCGTCGATACGCCATCGCCGGCCGGAGTCGGTTCGCGCTCAGAAAGGAACAGCATGTTTTCGATACGGCGTAAACTCGCGTCCACGCCCAATCCGTTGCCGGAATATCCAAAATTCAACAGGAGTGCGTTGCCCGGTTTCGCATAGTCTGCGCTCACGTGGTTTTGCTGGTCCAGAACGCCGTCCTTGGATTTGTAGTCAAACTCTGCCGACGCATAAAACGATTTGAAGGAATAATTGATGCGCCCAGAATAGGCGCTGGTCAGTTCGTCATAGACCGGATCGGGCAAATCCAGTTTCTCGTTCCGCGCCACGAAACTGCCGCCGATAGACAGGTCTGCATCGGCAAGACCAAGTGCTTTCTTGAGCGACACTTCTGCGTTGAAACCTGCGATGTCTCCGCGAGCGACGTTGAAACCGCTGCGTTGGCGGCCGTAAAGTGCGGTGAATTTCAACGCGTCGGACGGCGTCCAGATGATGCGTCCGCCACGAAGCGCCGTGTTGATGCCCAGCGCGCGGTCTTCCCAAGCGCGCAGGATGATGCCGCTGCCAAACTGCTCATAGAAATAGCCCGCGGTCAGTTGGACTTTGTCGTTTTTGTAATCGAGGAACCAAGTGCCCACGTCAACGCCGTCGAAACCAGGATTGTAGTTCAGCAAGGCTTGTTGTTCGTAGGCTTCCACTTGAATACCCGCCGTAAATTGTTTGTAGTTGTAGTTGACCAGCAAATAGCTGTTGGACCGCAGCGGATCTTCCGGATGTGCGATGTTGCGCTCGCTGTCGTTGAGATACCATTGGGCGTTGGTTTCAAACCCGCCGAATACTTTTCCGTAGTCTTTTTTTGGTTCTTGTTCTTGTGCCGTCGCCCCGAGCGCAGCAAAAAAGCCAATCGCGGCCAGATAATATTTCATGGCTAGAGCGATTTAAGCGTGTTGTACAATTCTGTTTCGCCGCCTTGGTTGTAGCCATTGTGAACATGGACGACGGCGCCATTTTTCACAATAATCGTATACGGCACGTTAGCGATCGACAGTGCGCGCTTGAGGTTTTGATTGGAATCCAGCAGCACGGTGTAAGGCCACTTTTTGCCATTGAGTAAAGGCTTGACACGTTTTTCGGTACGCGAATCATCGATAGAAACCGCTACGACTTCCATATTGAGTTCCTTAGACCAATCGGCATAATGTTCATTGATGGCTTCGAGTTCCTTGATGCACGGCGTACACCAGGTGGCCCAGAAGGCGAAGACGTAGATTTTGTCTTTCTCGGCAAAGTCAGTCTTGACGTTTACAGTTTTGTTTTCGGTGGTTTTCAGCGATACCGATGGCATCTCTTTTTGCCCATAAGCGAGACCGCCCACGAGCAACAGCAGAAGTAAGGTTTTTTTCATGAATAGTAGTTTGCGCGACAATATTAGATTTTTTTTTCGACGCAGACAATAACCAACAGCAGCACAATTCCTTAAAAGTGCGAAAAAGGAAGTGTGCCGCAGTAATTATATTGTTTTCATTACGCCTTCAGCGACGTCATGTCAATCACGAAACGATAGCGGACATCACTCTTGAGCATGCGTTCGTAGGCGTCGTTGATGTCGGCCATATTGATCATTTCGATGTCGGCGGTGATGTTGTGCGCGCCACAGAAATCGAGCATTTCCTGCGTTTCCGCGATGCCGCCGATGAGTGAGCCGGTAAAGATGCGCCGTGGCAACACCAGATTAAATGGCGCGACGTCAACTACTTCCGGAAGCCCGACCATGACCATTGCGCCGTCAAGCTTGAGTGCGTTGAGGTATACGTTTACGTCATGCGGCGCGGCCACGGCATCGATGATCAGATCAAACGATTTGTAGATGTTGGCCATGGCTTCTTCATCTTTCGAGATGATGATTTGGTCTGCGCCAAGGCGTTTCGCTTCTTCGGTCTTGGCTGGCGATGTGGTAAAAGCCGTGACAGTCGCGCCCATGGCTTTTGCGATTTTGATGGCCATGTGGCCCAGTCCGCCGATGCCGACGACGCCTACTTTCTTGCCCGGGCCGGCTTTCCATTTTTTTAAGGGCGAATAGGTCGTGATGCCAGCGCAGAGTAATGGTGCGGCCGCGGCGAGGTCTAAATTTTCGGGAATGCGCAGTACAAATGACTCGTCTACGGTGATGTTTTCTGAATAGCCGCCGAAGGTGTGGCCACCCAAATGCTTGTCTGGGCCGTTATAGGAAAATGTCGGGAAGGATTCGCAGAATTGTTCGAGGTCGTTTTTACAGGGTTCGCATTCCCGGCACGAATCGACCATGCAGCCGACACCGACCATCTGGCCTACTTTGAATTTTTTCACATGATTGCCAATGGCCGTGACGCGCCCGATGATTTCATGGCCAGGAACGCACGGGTAAATGGTGTTATGCCATTCGTTTCTGGCCTGGTGTACGTCAGAATGACAAACGCCGCAATACAAAATGTCTATTTCCACATCGTGCGGCGTGGCGCGACGGCGTTGGATGGTCATGTTTTCGAGTGGTTTTTCGGCCGACGGGTTGCCGAAGGCTTTGGTGTTGGTGGTTTCCATGGCGGTGAATTTAAGCGTTAAAGGTAGGGATTGTTTTTGAGTTTTAATATTATGAAATGATGAGGTTTTGCCGTATTGGGGACGAGTTTTTTTTTGGACATTTGAAATAAGGGTGGGAGTGAGAGCGCGTCAAAAAAAACGACTGTTTCGTGCGAAGCACCTGACAAATCTGCGTTAGGGATTGAAGTGAAAATCCTTTTGGGCGAAGTATGAGCCAAAAGATTACAACGGAAAGCCCGGCGCTTGCGCAACGCCCACCCGAGGCGTAGCCGAACTGTTCGAAGCATAGCGAGAAAAAAACAAAAAACCCGATCAAAATTGACCGGGTTTTGTGGTACCTCCAGGAATCGAACCAGGGACACATGGATTTTCAGTCCATTGCTCTACCAACTGAGCTAAGGTACCGTGCTTAGCGGGTGCAAATATAGGCTCATTTTTAATTTATCCAAAACAAATATTAAAAAAAATCTATTTGTAGCTTTGCGGCTCAAAACCGGGTTTATGCTGCTGGCTGTCGATATCGGAAATACACGTTCCAAAGCCGCTGTCTTCAAGGACAGTAGGTCGTTGGAGCGTTTGGTGTTCCCTAAAAATGAGCTGCGGCAAAACCTGCTGGCTATTTTGGCGGCGACCCCGGAAATCACCGATATCATCCTTTCGTCTGTAGGCCATGAATCCATTGATTTTCCGTTGCCGTCCGGCGTGAAGGTTCATGCCATCAGCCATCAATCGCGATTCCCGTTTGAAAATTTATACGAAACACCGCACACTTTGGGCATAGACCGAATGGTTTTGGCTGCGGGCGCCACGTTGCGTTTTCCGGGCGTGAATCGGTTGGTGATCGATGCCGGAACGTGCATTACGTATGATTTTGTGGATGCGCATGATCGTTACCACGGCGGTGCGATTTCGCCGGGCATCCGGTTGCGGTATGAAGCGCTGCACAACTACACGGCCAAATTGCCGTTGTTGCAAGCCGAAATGCCGCAGGGTTTTATAGGGCATTCCACGGCGGGTTCCATCCATGCGGGCGTGGTGTGCGGCGTGCTGAACGAGATCGATGGATTCATTGAACAATACAGCAAAAGCGCGGAAAACTTTATCATAATTTTAACGGGCGGTGATGCTGATTTTTTGGCTAACCGGTTAAAAAATACCATATTTGCCAATCCAAATTTCCTGCTCGAAAGCATGGAAAGAATATTTATACAAAACACGAAATGATCAAAAGACTCATCGTAGCCCTTTCCCTATTTTTTTCATTTGTTTCAGTCGCGCAGGAAAACACCGCATCGCCCTATTCTTTTTACGGTCTTGGTGAGCAAAAATTTAAAGGAACCGCCGAGAACCGTGCCATGGGCGGCATTTCAACAATTCCGGACAGTATTCATGTGAACATTCAGAATCCGGCGTTTTATCCGCACCTGAAATTGACGACGTTGTCCACGGGCGCTACGTATGCCAACTATCGGTTCAAGACAAACGATGACAAGGAAAAGGCACGCCGTACCACGCTGGACTATCTGGCCGTTGGCATCCCGATGGGGAAATTCGGCGCTGGTTTTGGGTTGATGCCTTACACGGCGGTCGGGTACAAAATCAACAACATCATCGCGCCTACAGAGAACAATGGGTTTCCTGATCAGATTTACCGTTACAGCGGTACCGGCGGGCTCAACAAAGCATTTCTCGGATTGGGGTATGAATTCGCAAAGGGCTTTACGATTGGTGCCGAATTCGGGTACTATTTCGGTAAAATCGAAACGATGACAACGCTCACGACTTCCATTAACGAAAACAACCAGCCGACTGAATATGGCACGCGCGAACTAATCGATTCAAAAGCTACCGGCCCGGGCATGAACGTCGGGTTGGCCTATGTATCTAAGATTGGTAAAAAGTTGAGTTTTGCCGCGAGTGCCATGTACACCGCGCAATCTCGCATCAGCCTGAACAATGACGGTCAATTGGCGACCATCAAAATCTTGTCGAATAATCAGACGATTGTTGTGGATGAGCAAGAACTCGGACTCGATGACACCCAGGTGAATTTGCCATCAAAAATTTCATTTGGTGCCTCGTTGGGCCAAGCCAGAAAGTGGTTCGTGGGCGCTGAGGTTACCTTACTTCAGAACAACGACGGCGGGAACCGGGGCAGTATCGTGGACAACGTGGGCTACAAAGACGGCGTGCGTTATGCCATTGGCGGCTACTTCATTCCAAAATATATGTCTTTTTCAGACTATTGGAAAAAAGTAACCTACCGCGCCGGTTTGAAATACGAAGAAACCGGGTTGGTCATCAACAACAAATCCATCAACGATGCCACGATGACTTTGGGTGTCGGGCTTCCATTGGGCGGCACTTTCTCCAACATCAACCTCGGGTTTGAATACGGCAAAAAAGGCACGCGCGATGCCGGGCTTGTCGAAGAAAATTATTTTAACTTTACCCTTGGGCTTTCCTTCAACGACCGTTGGTTCCAGAAGCGGAAGTACGACTAAAACGAATTGCCATGAAAACCACAACGTTTTTCGCTTGCCTCATTGGCTTCTGTTTCACACAGGTTCAGGCCCAGGAAAATGGTTGTGTGTTGCAGGCGAAAAAGGTTGATTCGCTCGTAGTGGCCAATGATTTCAACAAAGCGTTCGATGCCTGGAAGCAGGTAGCGAAATGCCAGGACGAATCGTTGTATCGCAACGGCGAAAAAATCCTTACCTACAAACTTTCCACGAAATTATCGCCCGAAGACAAAACTCGCTACGAAACTGATCTCGTACAGCTTTACGGCGATTACGACCGTTATTTCCCCGGAAATAAGAACAGCAATATCGTCAAGAAAGCGATGTTCCTATATAAAAAGGACAGCAACAATCCGCAAGTTTTTGAATCGCTCGACCGGGCATTTACAAAAGATCGGGAAAATTTTAGCGATGCCGCGGCGATGCAAATCTATTTCGACTTGTTTATTGCTCAGGTCAAGTCTGAAAAAGACCAATCCATGACGGATTTCAAAATCATCCGAACGCGAGACGAAATTTTACAGCGGCTCGGGCAATTGTTGGCCGAAACCGGAAACAAAGACTATAGCTTGGTGTCGGAAAGCATCCGCAGAACCGCCAAGCCAATCGCTACCTGCGAAACCCTCGAAAAATATTACGCCAAGGAAATTGGATTCAAGGCCAACGAAAACACCGCTTGGTTTCAAATGGTGTCCGAGAACTTAGCCGATGATTGCCCGCGGTCAAAACTATATTACGACGTCGCCAGTAAATGGTACGCTTTGGCGCCCGATGCAAAATCGGCGTATCATTTGGCGCAGGCTTCGGTACAACAACGCAAAAGGGCGGAAGCATCCAAATATTACCGTCACGCCGCAGAAGCCGAAACCGATGCCACACAAAAAGCCGAAATTCTTTACACATTGGCCGCCATGGAAATCGGCAATCCCAACGAGTCGGCGGAATTGCTGCGCCAATCGCTAAAGGCCAAACCGGATTTCGGAAAAGGCGCATTGTTGCTCGCCGAAGTTTACGCTTCCACCGACTGCGGCAACAATGCCTTCGAGAAAAAAGCGCGTTATCTGTTGGCTGCACAAACGGCTAGGAGAGCGGGTGCGTTGGATGCATCGCTGAAGAAAGCGTCCGAAAGCCGTGCCGCACAGTATGAAAAACTCGCGCCGTCGGCCAATGAAATCAAGTCGGCCAAAATGAATGGTAAAACGATCACTTTTGGCTGCGGCATCAACGAATCGGTAACTTTGCCGCAATGAGCATGAGTCGTTATCTTTTGATCTTATCGGCCGTATTGGCCGGCGTATTTTACGGATGCGAGGGTAATTTCAAGGAAGTGCAGAAAAGTACATTCGCTGAATTTACGCCCAGCGGCGAAGCCGAGGATTTCAATTTGAAATATACCGATTCAGGCCGGATTACTTCAGTTTTGGTGAGCCCGAAAATGCGCGAATATGCGACGGTAAAATATCCGTTTACGGAATTCCCGAGTGGCATAAACGTTACGTTTTACGATAAAAATGGCCGCCGTACTTTTGTCCGTTCGGATTACGCCATTCAATACAAGCCTACGAGCATCATCGATTTGCAGGGTAAGGTGAAAATCTGGAATGAATCCGGCCAGACGATGGAAACAGAGCAACTTTATTTCGACCAGAAAAATGAGTGGTTCTTCACCGAAAAGAAGTTTAAATTTACCGACCCGAAAGGCGTTTCCTACGGCGAAGGCATTGATTTCAGCCGTGATTTCAAAGTGGTCAATTCACAAAAAATAACCGGCAATATAGACCAAGCCGAATAGTCATGAAATATCTCAAATACACCTCTTACCTGTTTCTTTTTTTGGCCATCGTCCTTTTGGTGGATGCCATTATGCGGCTCGATCATCCGGACGGCGGCGCCACGTTGAGTTTTATGTTCGCGGCCGTTTGCGTGTTCATGTTTTTCTTCAGGCGCAACATGGCCAAAAGGTTCGAAAACCGCAGCAAAGGCCAACAATAGCAAAGGCATTCGCAAAAAATCAAATTTCTTGGAAATAATCATTTTACAACTGCGATTATTTACAAGATAATTGTATTTTCGCAAACTGAATTTAAAATTACTCAATAAAAATGGCAGTTTTATCTAAGATCAGGCAACGTTCGCTCCTGCTGCTGGTAGTGATCGGATTTTGTTTGTTTGCATTTATCATCGGCGATTTGATCAACAGCGGCAATTTTGGCAGCGTTTCAAAGAATGTAGGTAGCGTTAACGGGCAGGACATCGCTTTTGAGGACTTCCGCGTAAAGGTGGCCAACCTCGAAAAAAGTGGCCGCGGCATGACCGCGACGCAAGCCGCCAACCAGGTTTGGGATCAGGAAGTTTCCATCAAACTGTTGGAAGCCGAATTTGAAAAACTGGGCATCCGCGCGAGCAAGAAACACATCATGGAAGTGTTGGAAGCCAACCCGAACATTGGCCAGAACCCAATGTTCAAGAACGCAGCCGGTAAATTCGACGAAACAAAGTTCAACGAATTCTTCAAGGCCAATCCTGCACAAAAGCAAATGCTCGATGACTTATTGAAAGATGCAGAGTTGAACGCCAAATTCCAGATTTACAATTCACTGGTTCGCGGCGGTGTGTTCACCACAAACCTTGAAGGTAAAATGCAATACGCGAAAGAAATGGACAAAGTCTCTTTCGAATATGTTGCCTTGCCATATTCTTCTATTAAAGACAGCGAAGTGAAAGTGACCGACGACGAACTCGTGGCGTACATGCGCAAAGACGAGAAGCGTTTCAAGGCCGACGAAACCCGCGAGTTGGAGTATGTTTTGGTGGATGAGAAAGCCTCACCGGAAGACGAAGCTGAAGTCAAGAAAACAGTTGAATCTTACTTGATTGGCCGCACCGAATACAATAAAGAAACAGGCAAGAACGACACCTTACCAGGTTTTGCCAATACGCCAAACACGGTAGAATTCGTGAATGAATATTCAGATGTTCCATACGATTCAACGTACGTTACCAAAAAAGACCTTCCGGCGGAGCACGCAGAAGCGT
Organism: Flavobacterium longum; assembly: GCF_965137575.1. Lineage (NCBI taxonomy): Bacteria > Pseudomonadati > Bacteroidota > Flavobacteriia > Flavobacteriales > Flavobacteriaceae > Flavobacterium > Flavobacterium longum. Next base: position 490,279 of record NZ_CBCRZJ010000002.1, read on the forward strand.
TGTTCAACCTTCCGGTTGGCGGCGTTTACGGACCATACATGCGCGGTCCATACTATTGCATCTCTAAAATGATGGGACGCAAAGCCGGCGGACAGGCGAAAGCCAGCCACATCCTGATTGGTTGGGAAGGTTCGATGGCACAAAACCAGAAAGAGAAAAGGACCAAAGAGGAAGCGAAAGTAAAAGCAGAAGCGTTGCTGGCTCAAGTAAAAGCAAACCCTACATCTATGATGATGCTCGCCCTAACCACTTCTGAAGATCCGGGCTCTGCGCAACAAGGCGGAGATTTGGGTTATTTCGGCCCAGGCCAAATGGTACCTGCTTTCAACGACTTTGTGTTCAATAATCCAGTTGGATCTATCGGTTTGGTTGAGACACAGTTTGGTTACCACGTCATCAGTGTGACTGATAAACAAGATGCTGTTCGGTTGGCCAATGTGGCACGCAAAATCGAGCCGTCTGAAAAGACAACTGACAATGCCTACACCAAAGCCGTGAAGTTCGAAATGGATGTTCAGGGCAAAGATTTCGAGAAAACCGCCAAGGCTGCAGGTTTGACCGTAAACCCGGCCGTGAAAGTGAAAATCATGGACGAGTACGTAGGTTCAGCGGGTGCGCAACGTCAAATCGTACGTTGGGCGTATGAAGATGGCACTAAAGTAGGCGACGTGAAGCGTTTCGAAATCGCGAACGTAGGCAACATCATCGTGAAGTTGAAGAAAATCAACGAAAAAGGATTGCTCGCGATTGACGAAGCACGCGCCATGCTCGAAACCAAATTGAAGAACCAGAAGAAAGCAGAAATGTTAAAGGCGAAGGCCAAAGGCGGATCAATGCAAGCGATTGCTACTGCAAATAAAGTAGCTGTTCAAACTGTAGCCGACCTGACATTGGCCAACCCAATGTTGCCAAACAGCGGTAACGAGCCGAAAGTGGTTGGTGCTGCGTTTGCCGTGGGTGCGAACAAAATGTCGGCCCCGATTGAAGGCAACACAGGCGTCTTCGTAGTAAAACCAACCGTCGTGACAAAAGCACCGGTAATTGCAGACTACGCAGACTATGTGGCCAAAGTGAAAGGCATGACCGGCGGCTATGCCAATAGGGTTATTCCGGCACTGAAGTCTGACGCTGACATCGAAGACAACCGTTTCGATTTTAATTAATTCGAGCGAATGATAAAGAAAGAAAATCCCGGCATGCGCCGGGATTTTTTTCTTTTAGGGCAAACCCGAAAGGTTTCCAAAACCTTTCGGGTTTGCAATTTAACTCATGAAACTTGTCACCGGTACGGGTAAACCTCACCATTTCCTAAAACCCCAAGATCATTTCCCTGTACGGTACAATGGTGTCAAACCCGCGGGCGCGGAAATAGGCTGAAGGATTGCGGTCCGAGACTGCCAGAATAAAATCGCCGCCCCAGCCGCCGAGGCTTTTCACCACGCCGTCAAAGTCCGGAAAAAAGGTTTCGCCCACGGTTTTCATCTCGATGATGTTGCTGATGGCGCTTTCGTGCTCGGCCAATTTCCGTGCAAATACGCCCATATTTTCCGCGGCCACGATTCTTTCGGTGATGCGATTTATCGTGGTGATGTGATCTGGCAAATCGTTCAATCGGTTGTTGTAATACGCTGCAATCGCGGCCTTACTGCTCTGTTTCCGGTTGAGATAGACGAAATACAAATCGTCGGCGAAGGCTGGCCGAAAATCGATGGGGGAAATTTGGGGCGTATCGGCCACCAATTGGTAAATGATCGGCGTGTCGTGTTGTGCGCAAGCAATGTCATAACCGCTACCGCCGAAACTGTTGCGCAGCAACGTGAATGCATCTACATTCGCCCATTGCGCGATATTGTTGATGAGTGTCGAAGAGGTGCCCAAACCCCAGCGGCGCGGGAAGCTGAGCGCGGTCTGCACGCTGAAACCGGACTTGTCCGTCAGGAAAGACGGATTGAGTTTTTGCGCTTCATGCAAAATCCCGATGAGTGTGGTGCGAACAGAATCGGCGGTTTCTGGATGGTTTCCATGCCCGATTTCGTCGAGTTGGATCTCATCGGCGAACCAAATGCTGCCGTCGCTGTCCAGACTTTGCCATGAAAGCGATGGTTCACGTTTAGGCGCTATGGTCAAATTTTGCCCGAAAACAGTGGGCAAGGCGAGTGCTTTCGCACCATCGAGCACAACGTATTCGCCGGTGAGCAGGAGTTTGCCATTGCTGTAATATCGGGTGCTGGACACGGGTTGAAGGTTATTGATGAAACGCTAATTTTTCTTCCGCAACACACTAATGAAATCTACAACTGCCGCGTGTGACACCGGACGCGAATGGAAATGCTGCCTGATTTCCTGGCGTTCTTCCTTGGTGGCGTGGAACTGGCTCATGATGTTGTTCAGGTGCATTTTCATGTGGCCTTCTTGGATGCCGGTCGTAGTGAGCGAACGCAATGCGGCGAAATTCTGCGCCAGCCCGCAGACGGCAACAATCTGCATCAGTTCTTGAGCCGACGGTTTTTCGAGCATGTCCATGGCGAGTTTCACCAGCGGATGCAAAGATGTTAGTCCGCCAACGGTACCGAGCGCGAGCGGGATTTCCATCCAGAAGGTAAACATACCGTCCTCGATTTTGGCGTGCGACAGCGAGGTGTATTTTCCGTCTTTGGACGCGTAGGCGTGAATCCCGGCTTCCACTGCGCGGAAATCGTTTCCGGTGGCCAGCACGACCGCATCGACACCGTTCATGATGCCTTTGTTGTGCGTCACGGCGCGGAACGTTTCCACCTCGGCGATGCGCACGGCCTGCACGAATTTCTCTGCGAAGGCTTCCGGGTTTTCGATGCTTTTTTCGGCCAAATCTGCTACTTTGCACGACACTTCAGCGCGCACGACACAATTCGGGACGTAGTTGGACAAAATACTCATCACGATTTCAATGTCGTCGTCGAGCAGGTCAGACACTTCCGCCTCGGCCTTCATCGTCTTGGCGAATTGCTCCAGACACGAATTGATGAAATTGGCGCCCATCGAATCCTTCGTGTCGAAAGTCGCATGCAATTGGAAATAGTGATCCAGCTTTTGCGTTTGGTTGCGCAGTTCGATATCGAGGATGCCGCCGCCGCGTTGACGCATGTTCTTGGTGAGGTTTTCGGTTTCGGCAAAGAACTTCGGCTTGATATCATTAAAGAAAGTGACTAGTTTTTCTGCGTTGCCTTTGTATAGGAAATGTACCTGGCCGATTTTCTCGCGGCCGATGATGGTGGCCTTGAAACCGCCGCGCGTGGCCCAGAATTTCGCCGATTTCGACGCTGCAGCGACAACGGAACTTTCCTCAATGGCCATGGGAATGGTGTAATATTTTCCGTTGATCAAAAAGTTAGGCGCCACGCCAAGCGGCAGGTAAAAATTCGTGATCGTGTTCTCGATGAACTCATCGTGCAACTGTTGCAATTTTGCATCGGCGTTCCAGTAGCTTTTGATGAGGTTTTTCGCTTCATCCGGATGGGCGAAATAAGCGTTCGCGATCCAATCTATTTTTTCGGCCTTCGACAATTTGGAAAAGCCTGATACGTTGTGGTCTGCGTTCAATGTAGGTGATTTTTATGGCAAAGATACAGGTTGTACGCCATGAAATCACGAATTTTTTTCCACGGAAATGACGCGCCGTTTTTTTATCAACAAGCCATTTTTTTTAACACGATCGGCCATTGGCAAACGCGCATCGGCCGATACTTTTGTAAAATGACTCCAGATCATCCTTACCTAAAAGGCCGCGGTGCCCAAATTAACGTACACAACCGTTTTTTCGCGGAATCGGTAGAAATGCGCGACGATTTCCTGAATTACTGCGCAGCCGAAGGCGACAACCCAGATGACAACCGGACTCATTTTTTGGAAGTTTTCCCGAAGACGATCGTCAACAAAGTGGAAAGCCCGGATGTGGGCATGGCGTGGTCCATGAACACCTACCAAGGCTGCGAACACGGCTGCATTTATTGTTATGCGCGCAATTCCCACGAATATTGGGGTTACAGCGCAGGGCTTGATTTCGAGCGGAAAATTCTCGTCAAAAAAAATGCGGCGACTTTGCTCGAGGAGAAATTGCGCAGCCGGAATTGGCAGGCCGAAAATATCGTCCTATCGGGCAACACCGATTGTTACCAGCCGGCCGAGAAGAAATTTCGCATTACGCGCCAATGCTTGGAGGTGTTCCTGAAATACAAACATCCGGTGGGCATCATCACCAAGAATGCGCTCATCACGCGCGATCTGGATATTTTATCTGAACTCGCCAAAGACAACTTAATTGGCGTAAGTGTTTCCATCACGTCAACGTCGGAAAAAACCCGTGCCTTGCTCGAACCCAGAACCGCAACCATCAAGAAGCGACTGGAAACCGTCCGGATTCTATCGGAAAATGGCATTCCGGTCAATGTCATGTTGGCGCCTATTATTCCCGGCATCAACAGCCATGAAATCCTGCCATTGGCCAAGGCGGCCGCCGATGCAGGCGCACTGTCCATCGGGCATACGGTCGTCAGGCTGAACGGTGCCATCGGCGAAATATTCTCCGACTGGATCCAAAAGGCGATGCCGGACCGTGCGGATAAAGTCCTTAACCAGATCAAGGCGTGCCACGGCGGAAACCTGAACGACAGCCGCTGGGGCGAACGCATGCGGGGTGAAGGTGAGTTTGCGACGATGATCAAATCGCAGATGGCGTTGGCGCGCCGGAAGTTCTTCGCCGGACGGGTTTTTCCGGAATTGAACAAGTCTTTGTTCAGCCAATATAAAGACGGCCAATGGTCTTTGTTCTGACGGCGTAACAAATCCGGACAAATGCGTCAAATGCCCAGCCCGATACGGGAAATGTCCAACCTGGAAACTGCATTTAACAGCTAAAACTACCATTATGTGTATTTTTTTCCTTAAAATTGACGGTTTTTACATTCAGAGTTATTTATGAACAAAACATTCAGGATTACCGCTCTTTTATTATTGATTGCCTTTACGGCCGTTGCACAGCAGAAAATCACTGTCGAACAGATTTATATGGGCGCATTCCGCGCCGAAGGCATGGATGATTTGCAGTCGTTGCGCAACACCAACCAATATACGGTGCTCAACGAAGACGGCGCGTCGCAAACCATTGACTTATACGATTTCGCGACCATGCAAAAAGTTTCCACGCTGGTCAACAGCCGCGATTTCCGTGAACTGCCGCCGATCGCCAGTTACAGCTTCAGCAACGACGAAAAGAAAATCCTCATCGCGTGCAATACCAACCAGATTTACCGCCATTCTTTTACTGCCGATTATTTCCTTTTTGACATCGTCGGCAAGAAACTGACAAAACTTTTCGAGCAGGTTCAGGAACCGACGTTTTCGCCGGACGGGAAGAAAATCGCCTATGGCAAGGAAAATAATTTGTTCGTGTACGACATAGATTCGAAGGCGACCGTTCAAATTACGACGGACGGCAAGAAAAACGCCATCATCAATGGCATTACGGACTGGGTTTACGAAGAAGAATTTGCCTTTGTACGCGCTTTTGACTGGAGTGCAGACGGCTCGACCATCGCGTACATCCGGTTTGACGAAAGCCAAGTGCCGGAATTTTCGATGAACATTTTCCACAAGGATTTGTACCCGAAAGTGGAAACTTTCAAATACCCGAAGGCCGGCGAGAAGAATTCATCCGTGTCGTTGCATTTGTACGACGTCGCTTCGAAAACATCCAAGGAAGCAAAACTCGGCAACTATTCAGATTTTTACATCGCGCGCCTCAAATGGACCAACGACGCCAATGCCTTGAGCGTGCAGGTTTTGAACCGTCATCAGGACAACCTTGATTTGATTTTTGTGGACAAATCGGGCGCATCAAAAGTTATCCTCAACGAAAAGGACAAAGCCTACGTGGATGTCACGGACAATCTTACTTTCCTGAAAGACAACAGCTTCATCTGGACCAGCGAGAAAGACGGTTTCAACCATATTTATGTGTACGACAAAACCGGAAAACTTCGCACACAAGTCACTAAAGGAAAATGGGAAGTCACGGCCTATTACGGTTTCGACGAGAAGAACAAGACTATTTTTTACCAATCGGTGGAAAATGGATCCATCAACCGCGATGTGTATCGCATCGGGCTCGACGGCAAGAACAAAGTAAGATTGACCTCACAAACGGGAACCAACGATGCCACGTTCAGCCCGAATTTCCAATACTTCATCAACACCTTTAAAAGCGCGACAGTTCCGGCGGTTTATACCATGAACGACGCGAAAACAGGCAAGGTCATCAAGACCATCGTCAACAACGACGCGCTGGCGGGAAGACTAAAACCGTATAATTTACCGGCCAAGGAATTCTTCGTCCTGACCACCGAAAAAGGGCATCAACTCAACGCCTGGATGATCAAGCCGAAAGATTTCGACGCCAATAAGAAGTATCCGGTATTGATGTACCAGTATTCAGGGCCGGGTTCGCAACAGGTGGACAACAACTGGAACGCCGCCGACGATTATTGGTTCTACATGCTCTCACAACAAGGCTACATCGTGGCTTGCGTGGACGGTCGCGGTACGGGTTTTAAAGGTGCCGAATTCAAGAAAGTCACCCAGCTACAATTGGGCAAATACGAAGTCGAGGACCAGATTGACGCGGCCAAAGTCATCGGTAATTATCCTTACGTTGACAAATCGCGCATCGGGATTTGGGGTTGGAGCTACGGCGGATTCATGGCGGCCAACTGCCTACTCAAAGGCGCCGATGTGTTCAAAATGGCCATTGCCGTGGCGCCGGTAACTAATTGGCGTTTTTACGATTCCATCTACACCGAGCGTTACATGCACACGCCGCAGGAAAATCCGTCGGGTTACGACGACAATTCGCCGATCAATTTCGCCTCGAAACTCAAGGGCAAGTTGTTGCTCATCCACGGTTCGGGCGACGACAACGTGCATGTGCAAAATACGATGCAGATGATGGAATCGCTCATCCAGGCCAACAAACAATTCGATTCGCAAATCTATCCGGACAAAAACCACGGCATTTACGGCGGCAAGACGCGCATCCAATTGTACAACAAAATGACGGCGTTTATCCAAGAGAATTTATAAATTGCGCTCATTCTATTCACCAGAACTCTAACCAAAAAATTATATAATGACAGAAACTGCGGTAAAAACAGGACACCCGAAAGGACTTTGGGTACTATTCGGAACAGAAATGTGGGAGCGTTTCAACTTCTATGGCATGCGGGCGTTGCTCACGTTGTTCCTTGTGAATTCCTTGATGATGAAAGAGGCCGATGCGTCGCTCATCTACGGTGGTTTCCTCGGGCTTTGTTACCTCACGCCACTGTTGGGCGGTTTCATTGCCGACCGTTTCTTCGGCAACCGCAATTGTATTTTGCTGGGTGGTTCATTGATGGCCATTGGGCAACTTTTGCTGTTTTTCAGTGGAAGCGTTTTTGAAACAAACTTGCCGCTGGCCACAACTTTGATGTGGAGTGCGCTGGGCATCATCATCTTTGGTAACGGTTTCTTCAAACCGAACATTTCCTCGATGGTAGGCAGCTTGTATCCAAAACAAGAGAAAACCAAACTCGATACGGCCTTTACGATTTTCTATATGGGCATCAACATCGGCGCATTCCTTGGCCAGTTCATTTGCCCGATCTTGGGCGATGTGAAAGATGCAGGCGGTGTGCGTGACATCCATGCCTTCAAGTGGGGCTTTTTGGCCGCAGCCGGCGCCATGATTATCGGAACATTGGTATTCCTGGTCTTGAAAAACAAATACGTCGTCACTCCGGATGGCAAGCCAATCGGCGGATTGCCATCTAAAAACGAAGCGTCTGACTACGAAGAAGGCGAGGCGCAGGCAGCGCATTTCACGCCGATGTCTTTGGTTGGTGCGGTCGTGGCCTTCATCGGATTGTTCTTTACATTCCATTACATAACCGACGGCGACAACGTCGTGAAAACCATCATTTATCCAATTATTTATGCCAGCGGTTTGACACTTGCAGGCTTAATTCTCTCCGATAAAACCCTGACCAAAGTAGAAACGCAGCGCATCTGGGTAATCTACATCATGTCTTTCTTTATCATCTTCTTCTGGGCGGCGTTTGAACAGGCGGGTTCGTCACTGACGTTCATCGCCGACAACCAGACCGATCGTAATTTCTTTGGGTGGATGATGCCGGCCTCGATGGTACAAATCTTCAACGGATTGTTCGTCGTGATTTTCGCAGTGCCATTCAGTATTTTATGGGACAAGTTGCGGGCGAAAGGGCAAGAACCAATTTCGACCATGAAGCAATCTTTCGGCTTGGCTTTGATCGCCTTGAGTTATTTCATCATCGCGCACAACGTTAAAGACTTAGGCAACTCCGGATTGCTGGCGATTTATTGGTTGGTGTTGTTATACTTGATCCAGACTTTCGGCGAATTGTGTTTGTCGCCGATTGGTTTATCGCTGGTAGGAAAGCTCGCACCGAAGCGTTTCGCATCACTGGCATATGGCGTATTTTTTATTTCAAACGCTGCCGGATACGCATTGTCGGGCACATTGGGTTCAATCCTTCCCGCGACTGGCGACAAATTCATCAAGGCCAAAGAACTGGGCATTGATTTGCAACCAATCCTCGATAAGACAGTCACACCAACGCCAGAGCAAATCAAGTTGTTGGACGCCAATCAAATCTCCTACGAAAACCCGGTATTTGCTGGATTCGAAATCCACAACTTGTACGAGTTTTTCATGGTGTTCGTGGTGCTTTGCGGCATCGCATCGATCATATTGTTTGCCCTGACACCGAAGTTGAAGAAAATGATGCACGGCATCCGATAGTATGTGGAATAAACACCCTAAAGCGCTCCCGTATTTGTTCCTTTCAGAAATGTGGGAGCGTTTCGGCTATTATTTGATGATCGGGATTTTCACGTTGTATCTCAAAGACGTGGAAGCCGGTTATGCGATGACCGAAAAAGAAGCCTCGGATTTGTACGGCACTTTTATCGCACTGGTTTTCCTGACGCCGTTCATCGGCGGTTTGGTGGCCGACCGGTATTTGGGTTACCGAAAGTCGATTGTCATCGGCGGGTTGCTCATGGGCGTCGGGTATTTCCTAATGGGATTCCATTCACTCACGATGCTCTACACGGCCATGACATTGGTCATCGTCGGCAACGGATTCTTCAAGCCGAACATCTCGACCTTGCTGGGGAATTTCTACAACGATGCGCAATACAAGGATAAAAAGGACGAAGGTTACAACATTTTTTACATGGGCATTAATGTGGGTGCGTTCATCTGCAACTTCTTTGGCGCCGCGTTCAAGATTTTGTTCGGTTGGAAATACGCCTTTATGGCAGCCGGCGTGGGCATGTTCATCGGCGTAGTCATCTTCTTGCTCGGGACGAAACATTACGGCGACAAGACCGACAAAAAAGGCACGCAACCCGGCGATATGCCGTTCTACAAAATCGTGTTGTTCATCTTATTGCCGTCGGTTGTTTTCGGCATCATCGGCTGGATGATCAAAGGCGTGGCTTCAGATGCCAACCCGGACAGTTACATTTTCGGGTCAGACAGCACCGACGCGTTTATCTTCGCGTGTATTCCGGTCATCTTGTTTTATGCCAGCCTGTATTTCCGCGCCAAGCCCGACGAGAAGCGACCGATTGGTGCGTTGCTGGCCATTTTCGGTGTCGTCATTTTGTTCTGGGCCGTCTTCAAACTCAACGGCTCTGCGCTCAACAATTGGGGCGACAAATATACCGACAGGCAACTGGAAGGCAAGTCGCAACAAATCGCATCCAAGCTTATTTTGGTCGATACGCTGACGTATAAAAAAGATTCCGTGGCGTTGTACGACGAAGCCTTTCGCATCCAGAAAGCGGACGGGAAAGTCATCAAGACCTATGATTATCCGTTGTATTTCCGCAATGTCCACAAAGAAAAATTGCCTGAAGACGGCAGCAAAGTCTATACTTGGTCGGCGAATTTAAGCCAGTCCATCAACCCCGGTTGGGTCATCATACTCACGCCGCTCGTGGTCGCCTTCTTCACCTTCTTGCGGCAACGACAGAAAGAACCTACGACACCAACCAAAATCGCCTTCGGGTTATTGATTTCAGCCTTATCGGTGCTCGTGATGGTGGCAGCGGTGCAGGCCGGAAGTAACGGCGCCGAGAAAGTAGGCGTGTGGTGGCTGGTGGCGAATTACGGAGTCATTACGATTGGGGAATTGTTCCTCAGCCCGATGGGGTTGTCCATCGTATCCAAACTCAGCCCGACGAAGATCACCTCGCTCATGATGGGCGGCTGGTTCCTGGCCACGTCCATCGGCAATAAATTGTCGGGCGTACTGGCCAGTATGTGGGACAGTTATACCAACAAAGCCGATTTCTTCTGGGTCAATTTCGGATTGCTCATGTTTGCGACCTTGCTCATGTTCGCGCTGTTAAAACAACTCAATAAAGTCATGGCCGAGAAAGGCATCAGGTAATTATGGAACAGGTACCGGTATCCGATTTAGAGAAAATCCAAAGTTTTCAGGGCAAATATCCAAAGCAATTGTGGTATTTGTTCTTCAGCGAAATGTGGGAGCGCTTTTGCTTTTACGGCATGCGCGGCATGTTGGTGATCTTCATGGTGAGCCAACTCATGATGGACGAAAAAGTAGCAAACTTGCAATACGGCGCCACGCAGGCTTTTGTGTATGCGTTTACGTTCGTGGGCGGTTTGTTTGCCGATAAAATCCTCGGCTATCGGAAATCGCTTTTTTGGGGCGGTTTGCTTATGATCGTGGGCAGCATCATCTTGTCGGTCGATCCGAAGAATTTCTTTTTCATCGGCATCAGTTTTACGATCATCGGGACAGGTTTCTTTAAACCGAACATCTCAACCATGGTTGGCCGGCTCTATAAAGACGGAGACAACCGAACCGATGCCGGATTTTCACTCTTTTACGCCGGGGTAAATCTCGGCGCGCTCATCGGCGGTTATCTTTGCATTGCCGTCGCCGACGGTACGTTGCTTTCCGGAACCGTACCTGAACACTTGCGCTGGAACGTCGCTTTCGGATTTGCCGCCGTGGTCATGATTATTAGTTTGCTCACGTTTACGCAAACCCAAAAAAGCCTTGGCCCGATTGGTTTGTCTCCGTTGGCCAATGCAGCGCCGTCGCACAAGAAAATGCTCGAGGTCGTGACCTATATTGGTTCGTTGGCGGTCATTCCGCTGATTATCCTGATGGTTTCAAAAACCGAATACACCGATTATTTCATGTTCACCATCGGGCCTGCCTCGCTTATTTACCTGTTGTGGGAAATGCGCAACTTTTCAGTTCAGGAAAACAAGAAACTCGTTGCCGCGCTGGTGTTTATCATTTTCTCCGTATTCTTTTGGGCATTTTTCGAGCAGAGTGGTGGCTCGTTGAGTTTGTTCGCCTTGAACAATCTCGACAACAAATTGCTCGGTGTTACAGTAAGCCCGCCGGGTGTCAATAATGCCGCGAACTCGTTATTCGTAATCATCTTTGCCGCGCTTGTCGGAATTGTCTGGCTCGCGATGGCCAAGCGGAAAATTGAACCCAATACGGTGGTGAAATTTGGATTGGGCTTTTTGTTTCTGGCCGGCGGATTTTATGTGTTTTACCAGACGAAGTTTTTTGCCAGCCCCGACGGGATTACATCGCTTAACCTGTTCACTTTTGGCTGGTTCGTGATTACTTTCGGGGAACTCTGCCTGTCGCCCATCGGGATGTCGGCCATGACCAAACTCTCGCCACAAAAAATGCAGGCGGTCATGATGGGCATGTGGTTTCTAGCTTCGGCCTATGGACAATATCTCGCCGGGATTTTGGGTGCCAATATCGCAGAAGCTTCAGAGAACGCATCGAATCTCGACAAATTAAACATCTATGCAGACGGTTACCAGCAGCTGGCCATTTACGCATTGATTGCCGGAATCGTGCTGATTGTCATATCGCCATTCGTGAAAAAATTAATGCAGGAAGTGAAATAAATTGGCTATTTTTCGGCACCGTATTTGTCATGCGGCGCCGTCTTAAAAATAATTAGAAATGAAAAAATTGATGATTGCCCTTTTGCTCGTCTCAGGAAGTCTGACGATGCAGGCGCAAGATACAAACGATGGAGGTAAAGGCCAGGTTTGGTATAGTGATGTCAAGGAAGCCATGAAGGTTTCTAAAAAGAAGAAAAAGCCGTTGATGTTGTTCTTTACCGGAAGTGACTGGTGCGGCTGGTGTATCAGGTTGCAGAAAGAAGTCTTCAAAACGCCGGAATTCACCAAATGGGCCAAGGATAATGTCGTATTGGTGGAACTCGATTTTCCGCGCAAGAAACAACTCCCGGCCGAACTCCAGAAGCAAAATATGGAATTGCAGCAAACCTTTCAGGTGCGCGGCTACCCGACGGTCTGGATTGTCAACGCCACGACCAATAAAGACAAACAAGTCAATTTCGAGCAATTGGGTACAACCGGCTATGTAGCGGGCGGCCCGTCGAAATGGCTTGAAGGCGCCAATCAAATCCTGGCCAACAACAAGAAGAAGAAGAAATCGTAACTTATTCTGACAAGCTAAAGAATCCCTTTTCCCTCGTGTAGTGAAAAGGGATTTTTCTTTTTCGGCAAGTGGCTTTCCACCGCACGACGTCTGTGTTGAAATTAGATGCGTCGGCCACGATGATTTCCGGCCGATGGTTTTGAAGCCAGCGTTCGAGGTTAAATTGCGGCGACTCAGACAAAATCAAAACATCCGGTTGGGCTTCCGGTAACGGCATTCCTTTTTTGAGTAGCAGTATTTTTTTTCGTCCGAACCAAAATGTGCGTGCGGGTTTCATCTGTCGGACGTCTGAAACGAATCGATGCAACGCAAGGTCAGACACCGCATTTACCCGATGGCCATACAAAACCGCCTTTCGGTTTCGTTGTGCGATGAGGACGGTTTGTTTCGGCACCTGCAAGACGATAAAATCCTGTTGCATCGCATGATATTTAACCGATGCTAGTGTGGAAACCTGTAGCGCAAATGCTGCAGCCACGATCCAGACAAACCGTTTCGCGGTTGGTTTTCGGGTCCAACTTCCGAATGCAAAGAGCAATAAGTACGCGGCTATGAGCATCCATGAATTGCAAGGGATTTTCCGCAGGACGAAATCGTCTAGCGCGGCAACTTTCCCAATTACAGTGTTCATGATGTAAATCGTTTTTTCGAGTACGTCCGGAAGCATCGGCAAAGCGCATCCAAACGCAGCCGGAATCGTCGCGACGGCCGCCAAACCCATGATGACGCTGAGCATTGGGATGACCACCAGATTCGTCACGAAAAAAAGCATCGGGAATTGATGGAAATAGAAAATGCTGAGCGGCAACGTGCCCAATTGTGCGGCAAAGGAAACCGTCACGATGTCCCAAAAGTATTTGACGATTTTGGATTTTGGTGTCCAAAGCGCGCCCAACGCCGGCTGCAGCCAAATAATGAAAAACAGCGCTGCATAACTCAACTGGAAGCCCACATCGTTGATGAACGCCGGGTTGAGCAACAAGATGAGCAACACCGAAACGAGTAACGTATGGTAAATGTTGGCGCTGCGGTTCAGGCTGTTCCCGATGGCTACAAACGAAAACATCGTGGCCGCGCGCACCACGGATGCCGACAATCCTGCGATGAATGCGAATGCCCAAAGCAGCAACACAGTGGCGGCCACCCGGATCAAGTTGTAGCGTCGGGTTCTAGGCAACCGGTTGAGCAGAAAGTTAACAAACAGTAGCACAAAACCCATATGCAGCCCGGAAACCGATAGGATGTGCACCGCGCCGGCCGCTTGGTAGTCAGATACGATATCCGGCGAAATGTCCTGCTGCTGACCCAACACCAATGCATGCAACACTTGCAATTCACGCTCGTTAAACCCGGATTGCCGTAATGTCCGGATGATTCGGTTGCGTGTGGCATCGGCATAATGGGAAAGATTTTTCTCCAATCCGGTTACCTGGTGATTTTTCTCCGTCAGGAAGAATTGCGCGGCGATGGCTTGGTCGTCGAGGTATTTCCCATAATCGAATTGCCCCGGATTCAGCGGCGGCTGGTTCATTATGATCTCGCCAAAAGCCAGTACTTTGGTTCCGATGGCAAAATGTGCTTCGGGCGCGGCTTGCAGCAGGATTTTCCCGGTAGCCGGTTTTCCATCTATCTGTAGTAGTTCGGCCACAAATCGCGTACGTTTCGGGCTTGATTTCCGCTTTTCGGAGACGACAACCATCAACTGCTGTGGTTTTCCGTCCGTCGTGAAATGCCGAAAATGATTTTTCCGGTGATGAAACGTGTGGACGCAATGACACAACGCGCCGCAGCCGAAGCCGACCAGCAGTAACATCGCACCGAAGTAGCTTCGCCATTTGGACTGTCGCGCCAACCAGAATGCCACGAGAAACAACACCAACGATAGGGCATTTGCCGTCAGGACAACCGCAATCTCAGGCCGCACGACGTATGACCAGACAATGCCGGGGATGAAACCGCACGCCAAACGCGCCAACGGGAATCGCAAAACTTCCATAGCGGAAATTACGTGCGTTGCGGCAACGGTCATTACGGTATTCCCGTATAAAAAACAAAAAACCCGGATGTTCGGTCCGGGCTTCCAATTTATCGTTGTCGATTACATAATGACGCGATTGGCTTGCGCCAGTGTACGCTTGTAATACGGTTCTTTAGTGGAGGAGATAATCACCCCTTTTTTCGTGGATGAATGGATGAACGTAATGTCTTCGCCATCGTTCTCGATGACCATACCTACGTGGTTGATCGTGCTTTTGCCGTTGGTACGGAAGAAGACCAAATCGCCTTTCTTGGCGTCGGCTGGGTCAATCTTTTCGCCGACCTTGGCCATTTCCCAAGAACTGCGTGGCAATTTCATCCCGAAAATGTTGAACACGGCCGTTACCATTCCGGAGCAATCCATACCCGCGCGAGACGTGCCGCCGCCGCGGTAGTGTACGCCCAGGAAATCCATGGCGTTGTTGATCATTTGCACGGAAAGGTAATTTTCTGTTGGGCCAATCACCAAATCGGAACCGTTGTCTTCATCAACCACAACGGTGCGCTTTTTCTTTGGCTTGGCCGTCACTTTGGGTTTGGTGACCGCTACCGGTTTTGCCGATGTAACCGTTGCGGGTGTTTTAGTGTTTGGTTGTGCGGTAGTAGCCGAAACTTGGGGTTTCTTCTCGGCCGGCGGTGCGTAAACGCCTTTTTTTACCGCTTCTTTTTTGCTCGTCACGATTTGGGACTGTACCGTGAATGAGGCAAGAACGAAGAAAAGTAACAGGATTTTGTTCTGCATATTTTTATTTTTTATGTCGCCGGCCATCCGGTTGATTATGAATAAAAATCCAAAAACAAAGTAGGATTTAATTAAAAGGAAACGGACACTTGTTAATATTTATTATAAAACTTTTTCCAAAAATACCATTTATTCCACTTTTGAAAAAGCAAAACATATTAAAGTTTTATAAAATTTACTCTTGCGGGTAGGTAAAAAGGTTGATTGTAAGAATTTTGGCTAAAAATGTTGGCTCGCTATCCCTTTTTCGGGCGTTGCCCCTTCCCCGAAGATAAGTTACCGTTTTCCGCGAAAGCAAAACTTCGGAAAAACCGCACCAATCCTGAAATTATTTTAGGTTCGCCACAATGAGTTTTGCCGTTTTTCGGGAAGCACCCAAGCCGCCCAGTGCGGTTTCCAATGCCTCGTAGTCGGACAATATCCGCTGCCTGTTTTCCGGGTCCAGCAACTTTTGCAACTCTTCACGGACGCGTTTGGTGTTCAGGTCGCTTTGGATAAGTTCGGTCACGATAGGTTTGTCCATGATGAGGTTCACGAGCGAAATGTATTTTAGGGTAATGATCCTCTTGGCGATTTGGTACGACACCCAACTGCCTTTGTAGCAAACCACTTCGGGTACTTTAAACAGCGCGGTTTCGAGCGTGGCCGTTCCCGAAGTAACGAGCGCCGCGGTGGACATACTCAGCAAATCATAGGTTTTGTTCGAGACGAAATGCACACTTTTGTTCAGTAGGAACTGTTCGTAAAAATGATAATCCTGCGCCGGCGCGCCCGCGATCACGAACTGATAATCCTTGAAATCATCGACAACGCTGAGCATGATGGACAGCATTTTCTTGATTTCCTGTTTGCGGCTTCCGGGCAACAAGGCAATAATCGGCCGGTTGTCTAGGTCGTGCGCCCGTCTGAACGCGATTTCGTCGGTAGGTTGGCGGTCGTGGATGGCATCAATGAGCGGATGGCCGACGAATGCTACGGGATAATTATGTTTCTTCTCGTAAAAATCCTTCTCGAACGGCAAGATGACATACATTTGATCCACATCGCGCCTGATGGCCTTGATGCGGTTTTCCTTCCATGCCCAAATCTGCGGCGAAATATAGTAGTGCGTCTTATAACCGAGCGGTTTGGCCCATTGCGCAATCCGCATATTGAATCCAGGATAATCGATGAAAATAATGACGTCCGGATGAAACTCAGCGATGTCTTTCTTGCAGAAATCGATGTTGCGCAAGATGGTTTTCAGGTTCATCAGCACTTCGGCAAAACCCATGAACGCGAGGTCGCGGTAGTGTTTCACCAACGTGCCGCCCGCTGCCTGCATCAGATCACCGCCCCAAAAACGGATATCGGCCTGCGGATCTTCCTCGCGCAATGCCTTGATCAAGTTCGAACCGTGTAAATCGCCCGAGGCTTCACCGGCAATAAGGTAGTATTTCATAGGAGCAACGAAACGGTTAAGAGTACCAACGTGGCCAGCAAAAGGCCGCGCGACACCAATTCATTTTTGCGGACGGTAAAGGTGAAAATGGCCAGGTTCGCGAGTAGCCCGATGCGCAAAACATTCGGCAACTGCCCACGCCACTTGAGTTGTTTGAATCCGTCGCCGAAATCCAAATGCATATACAGGGCGAATCCGGCCACAAACAACAACGCCAGGAAAAGCGGTGCGGCAATGCCCAAAATCAGTCCTTTGATGACAAGTTTCTTATTCATAATTTCCAGTTCTGGAGTTGTGGCATGGCGTGGTATGCGGTGAGGTCAAATTGCACCGGCACTACGGAAATGTAGCCGTTGTTCAGCGCCCATTCGTCGGTGTCTTCGCCGTTGTCCTGATTGACGAATTCGCCGGTGAGCCAATAGTATTCGCGTCCGGATGGCGATTTGCGTTTGTCGAAGGTTTCCATCCACATCGCTTTGGCCTGGCGACAGACTTTGATGCCTTGAATGGCATCTTCCGCAAGTTTCGGGAAATTGACATTGAGCAACACGCCATCGGGCAGTCCATTTTTCAGGACTTCGGTGGCGATGCGTCGGATGTATTCTTTCGTCGGGGTAAAATCGGCGTTCCAGTCGTAGTCGCACAAGGAAAACCCGATAGACGGAATGCCTTCGATGGCCGCTTCCACCGCCGCACTCATGGTTCCGGAATAAATGACATTGATGGACGAATTCGAGCCGTGATTGATGCCCGACACACACAAATCCGGTTTGCGGTGCAGGATTTCCACGACGGCCATTTTCACGCAATCGACCGGCGTTCCAGAGCAGGCATATTCAGTCACGACGGCTTGTTCGGCGGATACTTTATTGAGGTATAACGTGTTGTTGATCGTGATTGCGTGGCCCATCGCGCTCTGCGGTTTGTCTGGCGCCACCACGACCACGTTCCCGATCTCGCTCATGACGTCAATCAAGGCTCGGATGCCCGGCGCGGTAATCCCGTCGTCGTTGGTTACTAAAATCAAAGGTCTTTCGGTCATGGAAATCGCGTCGTAACAAATTTTTGAATCGGTAGACAAATGCAGACAAATCAAGCCAATAGGGCTGAAATCGTTGGGTAAAATTTAACAGCGGCCATCAGATTTAATTTCTACTTTTGGAAAACAAAAATAGCGATTTTACACACGCTGCACCTATTTTTGTACCTTGCGCGTCAAAGCCTTTTTGGGTTTGCGTTTAATTCGAATTTAAAAGATGGAGACTTTTATGACATTTATGAAAAGGAATTATAAGATTTTGTTGCTCGTTGTCGCGCTTTCTGTGGCATTCTGGAGCTTCATCCCTAAAACCAACAACAACGATCCTGAGAAAGACAAGGTGTTGCTGGAATTGTTGGCTTTCGTCATCGAACGCGGACACTATGATCCTGCGGCCATCGACGACAACCTGTCTAAAGGCATTTACAAAGATTACATCCAGGCGCTCGATCCTTCGAAGCGTTTTTTCTTGCAGTCAGACATCGACGAATTCGCCAAGTATGAATTCATGATCGACGACCAGATCAAGAACCGCGACCTGACCTTTTTCGACCTGACCTACAACCGACTGATGCAACGCATCAAGGAAAGCAAGAATTACTACAAAGACGTGTTGGCCAACCCGATCGATTACACCGTGAACGAAACGACCAATACCGACTACGACAAACAGCCGTACGCAAAGAATGTAGCCGAGTTGAAAGAACGCTGGCGGAAACAGATCAAGTTGTCAACACTGTCATCGCTGACCGATAAATTGGAGTTGCAGGAAAA
The DNA here is from genome assembly GCF_965137575.1 of Flavobacterium longum. Classification (NCBI taxonomy): domain Bacteria; kingdom Pseudomonadati; phylum Bacteroidota; class Flavobacteriia; order Flavobacteriales; family Flavobacteriaceae; genus Flavobacterium; species Flavobacterium longum. The sequence continues at coordinate 508,905 of NZ_CBCRZJ010000002.1, forward strand.
GGGCAGCACAGATTCCGACAAGAAAGACGGCAAGAAAGACGACGTCAAGATCGAGAAGAAGACTTACGCCGAATTGGAAGCCGATACCCGCGCCAGTTCTTTGAAATCATTGAATGAATATTTTGGTTTTGTGGACGATTTAAACCGCGAAGACTGGTTTTCGGTTTTTGTGAACGCCATCGCATCGCGTTTTGACCCGCACACTTCGTATTTCGCACCTGAGGAGAAAGACCGGTTTGACATTTCCATGAGCGGAAAACTCGAAGGCATCGGCGCGCGTTTGCAGAAGAAAAACGATTTCACCGAAGTCACCGAACTCATTTCGGGCGGTCCGGCATGGCGTCAGAAAGAACTCGAACCTGGCGATGTCATCCTCAAAGTAGCGCAGGGCAACGCCGAACCGGTAGATGTCGTGGGCATGCGCCTAGACGACGTGGTCAAGAAAATCAAAGGCCCGAAAGGCACAGAGGTACGTTTGTCTGTAAAAAAAGCCGATGGTACGATGAAGATTATTTCCATCATCCGCGATCAGGTTGAAATCGAGGAAACCTACGCCAAATCCAGCATTGTGCAGAAAGACGGCATGAAATACGGCATCATTTACCTGCCGAAATTCTACATCGATTTTGAAGACAACAGCAGCCGTGATGCCGGAAAAGACATTGCGCTTGAAGTGGAAAGACTTAAGAAAGAAGGCGTGCAAGGCATCATCATGGATGTACGCGACAATGGTGGCGGTTCGTTGAAGACCGTTGTTGATATTGCGGGATTGTTCATCGAAGAAGGTCCGATTGTACAAATCAAGTCGGCGGGAAAACGCAAGGAAGTATTGTACGACAAAGACAAACGCATCCAATGGGACGGCCCGTTGGTAGTTATGGTGAACAGTTTCTCGGCTTCGGCATCTGAGATTTTGGCGGCCGCCATCCAGGATTACCACCGCGGCGTCATCATCGGCAGCAAGCAGACCTACGGCAAAGGAACAGTCCAGAATGTGATCGACCTGAACCAATTTGTACGCAGCAGTGATCTCGGCGATTTGGGCGCGCTCAAAACCACGACACAGAAGTTCTACCGAATCAATGGCGGTTCTACGCAATTGGAAGGTGTGAGCAGCGACGTCGCCATGCCGGATCGTTATGCATATGTGAAAATGGGTGAGCGCGATATAGACAACGCTATGCCTTGGGATAAAATCGACCCAGCCGACTACCAGACCTGGAAAGGTTCAGGGAATTTTGATCAAGCCATCGCCAACAGCCGCAAACGGATTGCTTCTGATCCTGCCTTCAAACTGATCGATGAAAACGCCAAGTGGCTCAACGACCGCAGCGAGGAAACAGCTTACAACCTCAAGCTGGACCAATTCCAGGCCGAGCAGAAAGCACTCGAAGAGAAGGCGAAAAAGTACAAGTCATTGGCCGACTACAAAAACAATCTGAAGTTCACGTCGTTGCCTTACGAAGAAGAAGCCACTGCGAAAGATCCGGTGCTCAAGGAAAAGCGCGACCGTTGGCACGAAAGTTTGTCGAAAGACATCTATGTACAGGAAGCCATCAACGTCCTGGACGATTTGTCTGGCAAGAAAACCTACGAAAAAAGCGTCACCTTGAAAAAAGACAAAACCGTAAAATCATAACGGTCCTAAGCCAAAAAAAAAACGCTCCGGTTATTCGGAGCGTTTTTTTTTAGTCGCGCAATTTGCTGAGCGCTTTCTGTTCCTTTTCGAGCTTTTCTTCCAGTTCTGTTACCTTAAGCCGGAGTTTTGAAATATCGATGTTTTTTTCGCTGGCCTCAACCGCTGTGATTTTTCCTTTGGATTGTGCCTTTTCGAGCTTCTTGGTTTCCTTTTCGATTTTCTTTTTCGTGTCCTCAATTTTTTCCTGAAGCCTTGCTACGTCTTTTTCGGCGGAGAGGATTTTTCTTTGCCTTTTCTCGAACGCCGACTTTTCGCGTTCCATTTTCCGTTGCTCCTTTTCGAGTTTCCTTTGCTCGCGTTTGAGTTTTTCCGCGGCTTTATCTTCTTCCGTCTTGCTTTTGGCCAACACGCCGGGTGCGGGCGTCGGTTGTACGGAAACAGAATCAACGGTCGTGCCTTGTTGCTGTTGTTCGGTCGGTTTCACTTCTTGCGCAGCCAATGCACACGTGGCAAAAAGCGACAGCATTAAAAATTTCGTTTTCATGGTAAGTTTTTTAAGTTACAATCGATTTGCAGGTTACCATTCGTTCACTTTGTTCGCGTCCATTTTCAGGAAGATGAACAACAAAATGGTGAAGCCCCAAAGTCCCGAGCCGCCATACGAGAAGAACGGCAACGGCACCCCGATGGTCGGGAAAACGCCCACAACCATCGCGATATTTACGAAGAAATGTATGAAAAGGATTGACGCCACGCAATAGCCATATACGCGGCTGAATTTGGTTTTCTGTCGTTCGGCCAAATAAATGATCCGGACAATCAGGCAAACGAACAGTGCAATGACCACCAGCGAACCCAGAAAACCCCATTCTTCGCCCACGGTCGTAAAGATGTAATCGGTATGTTGTTCGGGTACGAAACCGCCTTTGGTCTGCGTGCCTTCCAGATAACCCTTGCCGAAAAATCCGCCGGAGCCAATCGCAATTTCAGATTGGTTGGTGTTGTAGCCGATGCCTTTCATATCGACTTCCTTGCCCAGCAAAATATTGAAACGGTCGCGGTGGTGTTGCTTGAAGACGTTGTCGAATACATAATCTACCGACAGCACGAATACCGAAATGGCCAAAAGCGCCATGATGCTGGCCACGATGTTGCGGCTGGCGATCCGGCTTCGGTAATAGATGAATATGACGACCAGCGCGGCAATCAGGATGATGACCCAAGCCTTGAGCATCAGCGCCAGGAAAAACACGACGGCAGCGATGAAACCCGTCCACAAATACCAAGCGGGCAAGCCTTCGCGATAAAGCACCAAGATCAGTGACGTGTAGATGAGCGCACTTCCGGGGTCATGCGGCACGATCAAAATCACCGGCAAAGCCAAGATGCCGAGTGCCTGCATCTGTCGGTTCGTGTCCTTGAGGTTGATTTGTACATCGCTGAGGTATTTGGCTAGCGCGAGCGCCGTGGCCGACTTGGCGAATTCCGAAGGCTGTAATCCAAACGCCCCGAATGAATACCAGTTGGTTTGGCCTTTCACCGTACTGCCGAAGACGAACAATCCGGCGAGCGACAGCAAGGAAATCGCAAAGATGATGCTGGAGAACTTCTCATAAAATTTCCCGTCCACCGCCAAAATCACGAAAATCAGCGGCACCGTCAGGGCAATGAACATCAACTGTTTGGAGTACTCGTGGCTCAAATCGAAAATAGAGTTGTCCGTCGTCAGCGAAAGCGAGGACGAATAGATATTCATCCAACCCATGACCACGAGCAACGTGTATATGAACACGCTGATCCAGTCAATATTGCTTGTGACGCTTTGGTTTTTCATTAGTTTTCCGCTTCGGTGCTGTCAATCCTCGGCTTGACGTTGATCAAGCTGTCCACGTTCTTTTTGCCGATGTTCAAATATTTGGTGTATTCGGCCTGTAGGCTGCCTTCGAGCATGCGTTTCTCCAAATCTTTCCGGGTAATCTTCCGTTTGATGTATTTTTCGATCATCAAGCTCGTGATCGGGCCGGCCCAGCGTTTTCCCCAATAGCCGTTTTCCACATACACCGCAATCGCAATTTTCGGGTTGTCTTTCGGCGCAAAGGCCACAAAAATCGAGTGGTCTTGCAGCTTGACGCGTTTGCCGTTGATTTTTGTATAATTCTCCGCCGTTCCCGTTTTGCCGCAGATGTCGATGCCTTCCACGTTCAGGCCGCGGGCGGTTCCGAGATTATAAACGTCGAATAGTCCGGAAATGACCGGCTCAAAATGTTTCCGATCGATAGACGTCACGTGTTTTTTCTTGAATTTCGGATCGATACCCTGGCCTTTGATTTTCTTGATGACGTGAGGCGTGTAATAATAACCACGGTTGGCTACGGCCGCCATCATGTTGGCGAGTTGCATGGGCGTCATCAAAACTTCACCTTGGCCAATGGCATTCGAGACGATGGTCGTGCTACGCCAGGCCCAATTCGGGTAAATGCGCTTATAGGTTTTCGAGGTCGGACGCAAGCCGCGTTTTCCCGTCGGCAGATCGTAACCCATGAATTCACCCAATCCGAAACTCTTCAGGTGGTTGCTCCAGACATCTACGCCAATGGCCGGGCTGCGGTATTTGTCGAGCGTTTTCATGTAGATGCTCGCAAAGTAAGTGTTACACGAATTGTAGATGCCGTTGTGGAGTTGCGACACGCCCGAATCGTGACATTTCATGAACCGGCCGCGTGCGTAACTGAACCCGTGGTGGCACACGAACGATGTGTTTTCGTCGATGACGCCTTCCTGCAATGCAATCAAGCCCGTCAAAATCTTGAACGGCGAGCCCGGCGGATTCAAGCCCAAAAGCCCGCGATCGAACAGCGGTTTGGCTACCGAATCATTGTACAGCATCGTGTAATTGCGCGAACGCTGACGCCCGACGAGCAAAGCCGGATCATACGACGGTGCAGTAACGAGCGCCAGGATTTCACCTGTTTTGGGCTCGATGGCCACGATGCCGCCGCGTTTGTTCATCATCAATTCCTCGCCATACTGCTGGAGTTCGGCATCGATGGACAGCGTGATGTCTTTGCCCTGAACCGCAATGGTATCGTAGCGGCCTTCTTTATATGGCCCGATGTCGCGGTTGAATTTGTCTTTCTGGATGTATTTGACGCCTTTGATGCCACGCAGTATGGTTTCATAACTTTCCTCGACGCCTTGTTTCCCGATCAAGTCACCGCTGATGTAGTAGGGGTTTTTCTTGATGATGGCGTCGTTTACCTGCGTAATGAAGCCGAATACGTTCGCGCCGCAATGCACCTGATAGTCGCGCAATGCACGTTTCTGGATTTCAAAACCGGGGAATTTCCGGATTTTTTCCTGGAACGCGGCGTATTCCATCTTGTTGAGTTGCGGCAGGAAAACAGAGCGGAGCAACGGGCTGTACACACGCGCTTTCTCGATGCGCTTGATGAAATCGTCTTTCGTGATGTGCAGCAGTCGGCAAAATTCGGCGGTATCGATGTCTTTCACTTCACGCGGAATCACCATGATGTCATAAGACGGCTGGTTAGCCACGAGCAACTTCCCGAAGCGGTCGTAAATGTAACCGCGCTCCGGGTAATCGTACTTGATCTTGATGGCGTTGTTGTCTGACTTCAGCTTGAACGAATCGTCAATGACTTGCAGGTAAAAAAGCCTGATCAACAGCAAGACGGTCGTAATGATAATCAGCGTCGGCAAGAGTGCTTTTCTCATCTTCTACTCGGCTTAAAAATATAAATCAGGATGATACTTAGGATAATCGTGAAAATCGTACTGCCTACCGTACGCAGGATGATGCCCCAAAACGACGCGAACCAGATCTCGAGGATGAACAAGATAACGTGGTGCACGACTACCGAAATCAGGATGAACGAGAACCGCTCGGGCGTCAGGATGTCATTGATCTTGATGGTTTGGTATTCGTAACTCAAACCGAACGAGAACTTGAAGATGGCCGGTCGCACATAGGCCAAGACCACGCAGGCCGCCGCATGCACGCCGCCGGAATTGCAGAACATGTCCATCAGCCAACCCAGCATAAATGAGGCGCCGAGCAAGCCCAGTTTGTTGCCGTCTACCGGGTACAACATGATGAACAGAATGTACGGATACGGTGTAACGTAACCCCAAAAATCCATGTTGTTGAAAATGACCACTTGGGCCATGAGCAGCAAAATGAAACGGACGATATTGACGATTACGGCGCTATTCATCTTTCTTGGTCGTGGCTTCCAGTTTAATGATTTCGTCGCGATGCCTAGGCTTGATCACATATACATGGCCCAGGTTGGTCATGTCGTTGAACAACCGCACGTTGATGGTGTAGAAGTTCGTTTCGTCGTCGGTGAAGATTTTGTCGATGGTACCGATGCCGATATTCGGTGGGAAAATGGTCGATTGGTCGCCGGTCACGATGGTGTCGCCCTTGCGGATGGCGGCCAGTCGCGGCAAATCGATGAGTTGGACGAAGCCGGTGCTCTTGCCGTCCCAGATGAGTGTGCCGAAGTGGTTCGACTTCTTGATTTTCGCGTTGATCTGCGACTTGATGTTCAGGATGCTGATGACCGTCGCATAATTTTTCGAGGTTTTATCGACCACGCCGATGATTCCCGCGCTGTTGATTACGCCCATGTCTGGCCTGATGCCGGCAGCCTCGCCGCTGTTGATGGTCAGGTAATTTTCATACGCGCTGTACGAATTGTGGATGACTTTCGAGGTGATGATGCTCGTCTTGTCCACGCCTTTGATGCTGTCTATTTTCTGCACCGCCGTAGAATCGCCGAGGTTAAAAAGCAAACTCTTGAGCCGTGCATTTTCCTTGGCCAGTTCTTCGTTCTGCCCGCGCAGCCTGAAATATTCGCCTGCCGCATTGATTTGTGAATACACGCCGCCCGTAAGGAAATTCGCCGACGATACCACTTTGCTTCGGTGGTAGGAATGCGACTGCACGGTCATGATCAGGGAAATGCCTAAAAGCAGCAAAAACAGCAACCGCGTACTGTTTTTAAAGATGAAATTAAATATCTGCTGCATTAGAATCTAGGCTATTACGTAAAAAATCCACACCCCAAATTGAAATCCTCGACGTCATTTTGGAATTTGGAATGCATCTTTTGGACTTTTATTTAATCAGAATGCTCCTGAATTTCGGGATGTTTTTCAGCGCCATTCCCGTACCGCGGACTACGGCGCGAAGCGGATCTTCGGCGATGTACACCGGAAGGTCGGTCTTTTGGGAAATCCTTTTGTCCAACCCGCGGAGCATCGAGCCGCCGCCGGCCAGGTAAATACCCGTATTGTAAATGTCGGCCGCCAATTCCGGTGGCGTTTGCGACAAGGTTTCCATAATTGCGTCTTCGATACGCTGGATGGATTTGTCGAGCGCTTTGGCGATTTCGCGGAACGACACTTCCACCTGTTTCGGTTTGCCTGTGAGCAAGTCACGGCCTTGTACAGACATGTCGTCCGGTGGCGTGTCCAGATCTTCAATGGCCGCGCCGATGGTAATCTTGATTTTCTCTGCGGTGCTTTCACCCACGAAAAGGTTGTGTTGTGTCCGCATATAGTAGATGATGTCGTTCGTGAACACGTCGCCCGCAATCTTTACGGACTTGTCGCAAACGATACCGCCGAGCGCGATAACCGCAATCTCCGTGGTTCCGCCGCCGATGTCCACAATCATGTTTCCTTTTGGTTGCATGATGTCGATCCCGATACCAATCGCCGCGGCCATGGGTTCGTGGATCAGGTAAACTTCTTTGCCGTTTACGCGTTCACAGCTTTCCTTCACCGCACGCATTTCCACCTCGGTAATGCCCGATGGGATACAGACCACCATGCGAAGTGCTGGTTTGAACATCCTTTTCTTCAACGCCGGAATGCTCATGATGAACATGTTGATCATTTTTTCGGAAGCGTCGAAGTCTGCAATAACGCCGTCTTTCAAAGGGCGAATCGTCTTGATGTTCTCATGGGTTTTTCCTTGCATCATGTTGGCTTCCTTACCCACAGCGGTAATCTTGCCCGATATTCGGTCGCGTGCCACTATCGACGGACTGTCAATGACAACCTTGTCATTGTGGATAATCAGGGTGTTAGCCGTGCCGAGGTCAATCGCGATGTCCTCGGTCATGAAGTCAAAAAATCCCATGTTCTGTTTTTGGGTTTAGGATTACTAAAAAATTACCGACAAAGTTAAACAAATTAATGCACCCAAATTAAACTTTTTTTGCTACGCGCGGGCAGAAAAATCAATGTTTAAAATGTCGCGTTCCGGTGAACACCATGGCCACTTTATTTTCGTTGCAATAGTTGATACTCAGTTCGTCCTTGATGGAACCGCCAGGCTGGATTACCGCCGAAATGCCAGCGTTGTGCGCAATCTCCACACAGTCCGGAAACGGGAAAAAAGCATCGCTGGCCATGACCGCGCCCTGGAGGTTAAATCCGAAGGAATTCGCTTTTTCGATGGCTTGTCGCAATGCATCTACACGGGAAGTCTGTCCGGTGCCTGAGGCAATCAGTTGGTTGCCTTTCGCCAGCACGATCGTGTTTGATTTGGTATTCTTGCAGATCTTGGAAGCAAATAGCAGGTCTTGGATTTCTTCAGATGTAGGGGCAATCTCAGTAACGGTAGTCAGGTGCGATTTATTGTCGGTGATGTTGTCCTTTCCTTGTACGAGCAAACCGTTGAGGCACGTACGTACTTGTTTTTCAGGTAGCGCGATGTCGTTTTGTACCAGAATAATGCGGTTTTTCTTTTCGGCCAAAACCGAAACGGCATGGTCATCATAAGAGGGCGCAATCACGACTTCACAGAATAATTTATTGATTTCTTCGGCCGTGTCCGCATCGATGTTTCCATTTGCGATGAGCACGCCGCCAAAGGCTGAGGTCGGGTCGCCGGCCAAGGCATCGAGATACGCTTGTTTCATAGTTTTGCGCGTGGCCAAACCGCAGGCGTTGTTGTGTTTCAGGATGGCAAAAGTCGGGTCGTCATTTTTGAATTCAAGGATCAGGTTAACGGCCGCATCCACATCCAAAAGGTTGTTGTAAGACAATTCCTTTCCGTGGAGCTTTTTGAACATCGCATCGAAATCGCCAAAGAAAAATCCTTTCTGGTGCGGGTTTTCGCCATAACGCAAGGTCATTCCATCGGCCATGCTGGCTTTAAAATAGGTGTCGTCTGTATTGAAATAGCTGAAAATAGCCGTATCGTAGTTCGATGAAACATGAAAAGCCCTCGTCGCGAAAAGCTTGCGGTCTTCCAGCGAAGTAGCGCCGTTTTTGGCTTCGAGCAAGTCGAGAAGCATCGGATATTCTGCCACCGACGGCACGATGACCGTGTCCTTGAAGTTCTTCGCCGCCGCCCGAATCAACGAAATGCCGCCGATGTCAATCTTTTCGATAATGTCATTTTCAGAAGCTCCCGATGCCACGGTTTTTTCGAACGGATACAAATCGACGATCACCAAATCGATTTGTGGAATATCAAATTCTTCCATTTGGGCCACATCGCTTTCGTTGTCCTGACGGTTGAGGATGCCGCCGAAGATTTTCGGGTGCAAGGTCTTGACGCGGCCGCCCAGAATCGATGGATAGGACGTGACGTCTTCTACGGCAACCACCGGAATGCCAAGGTTTTTGATGAATTCCTCGGTGCCGCCGGTAGAGTAGAAGGTAACGTTTTGCGCGTGTAATTTTTGGATGATGGGTTCCAATCCGTCTTTAGAAAAGACCGAAACCAAAGCCGATTTGATCGTTTTTTCAGTGTTCATTTGATGTAGTTGTGTTGAAGTTGCAAAAGTAGTTTTTTAACAGGAATGCAATGAATTTTCCGCGTATTAATTTTAGCAAAAAATGAGGTTTTCCCGTAACCCGGCCGCTGGCAGTTTTGTAGGGAAGCATCTGCCCCTTCCCCTGAAGGCAAGTTACCGGTTGCTTGATTTTTTCGATACGGAAAACCCGCAACAAATCCTAAATTTCACGATGCTGTGAATGCAATCGAAGTCGTCGCTGCAAGCTGCTGTGATCGACAGCCAAAATATTAGGTTTTTGCAGAAAAAATCCTGAATTTTACGCACCAACTTCCCGGATATGTTTGTTTACCTCAGGTTGCTTAGAGAAAGTTTCGGTTTCGCATTAGATGCGCTCCGGAACAACAAGTTGCGCACGCTCTTGTCGCTGCTGGGCGTAACCATCGGGATTTTTTCCATCATTGCCGTGCTGGCCGCCGTCGATTCCCTCGACCAGAAAATCAAGAAAGATTTAAGTGCCCTCGATAAGAATACCATGTATTTAACCCGCGTGCCGTTTGGCCCATCGGATGTGCCGCGTTGGAAGATCGACCAATTTCAGGATGTTTCCTACGACGAATACCGGCTATTGAAAGAGTCGGTGACAGGTGCCGAAAACCTTTGTTTCCAATATTTCACCAACCGCGAAACCATCAAATACGAAGGCGAAACCGCCAAAGACATCAACATGGTTCCGGTCACCGATGAGTTTGACGATATCCAGCGATTGGAGTTCGACAAAGGCCGTTTCTACAACGAGTCAGAATCGAATGCCGGCGCGCGTGTCATGGTGATTGGGCATGAAGTGGCCGAAACCCTTTTCAAAGGTGCCGACCCGATCGGCAAGCAAGTGCGGGCTTACGGACAGAAATTCACTATTATCGGCGTCATCAAGAAACAAGGCGCAGGCATGTTCGGCGACAGCAATGACACGTCGGCTTTCTTCACATCGAATTTCCTTCGGATGAAATACGGCGACAACATCAAGAGTGCTTTCATGTTGCCCGTGATCATCATCAAGCCGTTGCCAGACGAGAATAAAGACGAACTCAAAGGTGAAGTCATCCAGAAACTCCGCAACATCCGAGGCGTAAAAGCTGGCGAAATAGACGGATTCTTCGTAAACGTGCTTTCCGGTTTTACCGATTTGATCGATGGCATTGTCGGATTCCTGAATACCGTCGGCTGGATCATCAGCGGTTTTTCTTTGCTCGTTGGCGGGTTCGGCATCGCAAACATCATGTTCGTGTCGGTGAAGGAAAGAACCAACTTGATCGGCATTCAAAAATCGTTGGGCGCAAAGAACAAGTTCATCCTGTTCCAGTTTTTGTTCGAAGCCGTAATCTTATCTGTAATCGGCGGCGCCATCGGGATTTTCCTGGTCTGGATCATTACCCTGATGATGACCAGTATGTTGGATTTTGAATTCGTCCTGAGCGCGTTCAACATCTTTTTGGGCAGTTCGCTTGCGGCGCTCATTGGGCTGATTTCTGGCATTTTACCTGCGATTTCCGCCTCGCGGCTCGATCCGGTGGAAGCCATCCGGACCGGTATGTAATCAATCTTCCCGCACGTATTCTTTTCGGATTTGCAGATTGGCGTAGCTCCAACTTTGCGAATCGTCGTCATAAACGGTGGGAACCGATGCCGTGTAAGTCTTTGACATCACCTCGTCGTAAACCGTGTATTCGACTGCATATTCGGGCGATTCATTGACGAAATGCAGCCGGATGGTATGCGCATCAACCTTTTCCACATCACCGAAATTCCGCAGTATTTCCGAAGCGTCGTCGCAGTAGAACAATTGATGGTCGCCTTGGAATAACCGCGCATTGTTCAGCGTGAAGTTGTTGCCGTTGTTGGAAATCAGGATGTTCTCATCATACAGGCAACCAAACTCATTCACCATGTCCATTTGTGCCGTGCCGTCACGATTCCAATCCACGGGTTGCGACAACCGCATCGATCGCAGATGCCAGCGTCCGCGGATGGAACGGTCAGACACGTTGTCTTCTTCGATACAGCTGGCCAGCAAGAGCAGCGCGGTGAAAAGGGCAATCTTTTTCATGGGTAAGGAAAAAAAATCCCGCACGCGGCGGGAATTGGTTTATCGAATCGGTTGGTTCTGGATCAAGTCCAAAAACAAATTGATTTTGTCTTTCAGTTCTTTTCGCGGCGTGATGAAATCCAGGAAGCCGTGCTCCAAGACGAATTCGGCCGTCTGGAAACCTTCCGGCAACTCTTTTCCGGTCGTGTCTTTTACCACGCGTGGCCCGGCAAACCCGATGAGCGCGCCCGGTTCAGAGATGTTCACGTCGCCCAACATCGCGTAAGAAGCGGTTGTTCCGCCGGTGGTCGGGTCTGTACACAATGAGATGTAAGGGATTTTTGCGTCCGCCAATTGCGCCAATTTCGCCGATGTTTTCGCCAATTGCATCAGCGAATACGCCGCTTCCATCATACGTGCGCCGCCAGATTTTGAAATCATGACGAAAGGCGTTTTGTTCTTGATCGCGTAATCGATGCCGCGCGCAATTTTTTCGCCCACGACCGCGCCCATCGAACCGCCGATGAAAGCGAAATCCATACAGCAAACCACGAGGTCTTTTCCTTTAGATTTGCCTACGCCAGTGCGCACCGCGTCTTTCAATTTGGTCTTTTCCATGGCTTCCTTCAAGCGGTCGCCGTATTTTTTGGTATCCACGAAATGCAACGGATCTTTCGAAGTCATCTTCGCGTCCAATTCCTTGAACTCGTTGTTGTCGAACAAAATTTCGAAATATTCCTTGCTGCCGATCCTGACGTGGAAGCCATCTTCCGGGCTTACCCAAAGGTTGCGCGCCAGTTCGTCGGCATCGATGATTTTGCCCGTCGGCGATTTGTACCACAGTCCTTTCGGAACGTCTTTCTTATCTTCGGTGGCAGTCGTGATGCCTTTTTGTGTTCTTTTAAACCAAGCCATATTAGTTGCTAGTTTTTAGTTGCTAGTTGCTAGATGAATTGTCTAGCGACTTATTAACTCGTAAAATTATTATTCATTCTGATATTGTTGCAGTATAAAGTTTCGGCTAGTGCTAACAACTAGCAACTAAAAACTAACAACTAGAGCGTATTCACATTATTCAAATCCGCAAACGCCTGCTCCAAACGCTTGTTGAAGGTCAATTCGCCTTCGCGTACCCATTTGCGCGGATCGTAATGTTTCTTGTTTGGTGCATCGGCGCCGGTTGGGTTGCCGATTTGTGTTTTCAGGTAATCGATGTTGTTCACCATATAATCGCGGATGCCTTCCGTGAAGGCGAATTGCAGATCCGTATCGATGTTCATCTTGATCACGCCGTAGCTGATGGCTTCGCGGATTTCTTCCAGTGTAGAACCCGAACCGCCGTGGAATACGAAATCAACTGGGTTTTCGCCGGTCTGGAAACGGTGCTTCACGAATTCTTGTGAATTCTTCAGGATTTTCGGGGTGAGTTTGACGTTGCCCGGTTTGTACACGCCGTGCACGTTGCCGAATGCCGCCGCAATGGTAAAGCGCGGGCTGACTTTCATCAATTCTTCATAGGCGTACGCGACTTCTTCCGGTTGCGTGTAGAGCTTCGAGCTGTCAACATCAGAGTTGTCCACGCCGTCTTCCTCGCCGCCGGTGATGCCCAATTCAATTTCGAGTGTCATGCCCATTTTGGTCATGCGCTCCAAGTATTTTTTGCAGATTTCTATGTTTTCGTGCAGCGGTTCTTCAGACAGGTCGATCATGTGCGAACTGTACAAAGGTTTTCCGGTTTCGGCGAAATGTTTCTCGGATGCGTCGAGCAATCCGTCGAGCCAAGGCAGCAATTTCTTCGCACAATGGTCTGTATGTAAAATCACGGTGGCACCGTAGGCTTCGGCTAAAGTATGGATGTGTTTTGCGCCCGCAACGCCGCCTGCAATGGCTGCCCGTTCATTTTCGTTAGACAAACCTTTGCCTGCGTTGAACGCTGCGCCGCCGTTTGAAAACTGGATGATGACTGGTGCTTTGAGTTTTGCCGCCGTTTCCAGCGTACCATTGATGGTGCTCGAACCGACTACGTTAACGGCTGGCAAAGCGAAGCCTTTTTCTTTGGCGTAGCGGAAGATTGCCTGGACTTCATCGCCAGTGGCTACGCCGGGTTTGATATTGTGGGCCATTGTTTCTGGTTTTTCGTTAAGTGGACAAAAATACTAATTTCTGTTTTTAGAACGGATAATTGATGCCAATATTTAGGACCGAGTTCGCGAAGTTGTAATCGTGGAACCAACGTTTCTTTTCGTCGGCCGGATTGTAGGTCTTGAAACCGATGTCAAACCTGACCACAAAGAAGTTAAAGTCATACCGAAGCCCGATGCCGGAACCTACCGCGATGTCATTCAGCGATTGGATGCCGTCAAAAGTGGCGCGCTCATCGGTGATGTTGTCGAGCACGTTCCAGATGTTTCCGGCATCCACAAAAAACGCACTGTTGAAACTCCCGAACACGTTAAACCTATATTCTGCGCTGAAGGCCAATTTCATGTTGGCTTCGTTGAAATCGTAAATCGTACGCGAGCTGCCTGGCCCGAGCCCATAGGATTGCCACGCGCGGTTGTCGTTGGAACCGCCGGCGAAATAACTTCGCGAAAACGGGACGCTATTTGAATTCCCGTACGGCACCGCGATACCGCCGAATGCGCGGAGCGCCAGCACTTTCTTGACGCCCATGTCGAAATGCTTGATGAACTCGAATTCGGTCTTGATGTATTGCGAGTACGCTACGCCCAAGATTGTATTGTTTTTGCCCTGGTTGTCGAGTTCCTTGGAAATGCGCGCCAGAATCGACAAGGCATTGCCCGCAGATTCCACTTTCGCCCGGAAAATATGGAACGTATCATCAGACAAATCGGCTTTGGTGGTTTTGGAATAACTGAAGCTAGAGGCGAAAATCAGGTTGTTTTCCGTAAGCCTTTCGCGGCGTTCCTCGATGTTGGTAACGGTTTTGAAATCGTCTGGCGAAACCACGAGCGCACCGCTTTCCACATCGGTGATGAAATCGTTCGCGCCGCCTTGCGCAATGGTCAGGTTGCCGTCGTCATCGAGATAGTCTGGACTCACCGGATAGTTTTGCGCAATGTTGTTCAATACGTCGTACGAAGACTGATACACGTTGAAATAGTTGCCCGTATTGACGTTGTTCACGTATTGCACGTTGAATAAATCGAGACGCGCGCTGCGGAACCGTTTCGGCGTCCAGTTGTAGGTCATGGCCGCGGTGAAGTTTTCCTTGTCGAGCCCGATGTTTTCCTGTTTGGCGAAGCCGGCGCTGATGGACGTGGACGGAATCATCGTCTTCGGGATGATTTTGTCAATCCGGATCGGGAAAATCCTCGGGAAGGAGAGCTTGATGTCGCCACCGTATTCCAACACGTTAAAGAACGAGTTGTCTGGGTTGGCGAAGTCTTTCGACGAACCGATGTTGCCGCGCAAGGACATTTCAAGCGTTTCTGCGCCGTTGAACACATTCCTGATCGATACCGACGTATTGCCCGAAATCCCGAAATCCTGGATGTTCGAGTGCGTAAAATCGATGCCTGCGCCAAAACTGTATTTAGGTCGAGAACTCAAGTAAATGTTCGTGATCAATCCGGTTCCGGTGCTGTCTTCGGTGTATTGGATCGTCGGGTAATTGAATACGCGCAAGTTGCTCAGATACCGCGACGTTAGACGTGTTTTGTAATCGGCAAAAAGGCTGTCCTGCAACACGATGAGCGCATCGGTGATGGCTTTGGGTTTGTAACGTAACTTGCCCGTGCTGTATAACCAGACATTGTTGTAGAACACGCTGTCGGTCTTTTTGCTGTCTGGTTTTTCGTGCGGCCCGGAACTATAAACGTTTACGCGGCTGATGCGGTAAATCTTGAACGGCTGGGTTTTGGTCGTGTCGTTTTCGCGGTACGAATGGTCGCCGATGAGCATTTTCACATTCGCTTTTTTCGTCGCGCCAAGCGAATCTACCTTGTAGCGGATGTACGTAGGCTGGAAATGGAATACGCCGCGGTTGCGGAAGTTGTTCGTGATGCGGCTGCGTTCGAGGTCGAAATCCACACTTTTGAACACGTTGCCCGATTTGATGAGCGATTTCGAGGCCGTGGTTTCGTACAGCGAATCGAGTGCAGGCGTCAGGATTTCTCGCGATATCGTGTCGATGACATACGGTTGCCCGGTCGTGATGTTGTAGGTGATTTGTGCGCGTTTGTGCCCGACCGAATCGATTTTGTAATCACTCTTCACATCGAAAAAACCCTTATTGAAGTAATACGACTTGAGCCGCGCCGCAGACTTTTTCGTGCTTTTCTCGTCGACCATGACCGGCGCTTCCCCGGATTTCTTCAGGAAGTTGTGCCAGCCGTAATAGTAGAAAGACTTGCCCAAACGATCGACCTGTTTCTTGGACAGCCATTTCGCCTTGCGCTTGTATTTCGCGGGATTTTTGATGTAGCGCGCCTTGTACGACGAATCAGGGTTGGGGTTCGCCATGTTGTACAAGTTCAGCCGAAGCCGGTAACCCAGTATGGAACTGTTGGGTTTTTGGTAGAGTTGTTCGCCGACTTCTTCGTTTTTTTCTTTCTTCCCGTTGACGATGATTTCGTTTTGGGTAAGCAGCCGTCGGTCTTTTGGAACCCGTTTTACCGCATCGCACGCCGTTATAATTATTCCCGTAAGAATAAATAATGATATTTTTGCAAGGCGCGTTTTCAAGTTTACCGAACTATTTAAGCCAAAAGTACATTTTTTCTATGGTTAGCAAAAGCCAAATCAAGTTAATCACCGCACTGCACCAAAAAAAATACAGGCAGCAACAGCGGCGTTTTATTGCCGAAGGCGTCAAGGTCATTGGCGAACTGTTGGCGGCAGGCTGGACGCTGGAACATTTGTATCTCACGAATGATGATTTTGCCGACGTCCCGGCGCCGAAACGCACCTTGGTATCGGACGCCGAATTGCAAAAAATGTCTGCCCTGACCACAGCCAATACATGCTTGGCGGTTTTCCATTTTGCGAATGAAAAACCCGTCATGGAAACCGGTTTACTGGTGGCTCTTGATGACATCCGCGACCCGGGCAATTTGGGCACGATCATCAGGCTTTGCGATTGGTTCGGGATTTCCCAATTGGTATGCTCGCAGGAAACCGCCGAATTGTACAACCCGAAAGTGGTGCAAGCCACCATGGGTTCGATGGCACGCGTAGCTGTCAATTACGTAAATCTTCCGGAGTTTCTACAACAAACCAAATTACCGGTCTTCGGGACTTTTATGGATGGTGAAAACATTTACCGCCGCGAACTTCCGGCAAGCGGAATCATCGTTCTGGGCAATGAAGCCAACGGGATTTCAACTGGCGTCGAGGCGTTGTGTTCAGACCGGATTGCGATACCGAGATTTGGGGAAATCCAGCAAACCGAAAGTTTGAATGTCGCGACGGCGACAGCGATCATATTAAGCGAGTTTCGTAGGCGGTAGGTTTGGACGACGTCCAAAACCTTATTTTTCTTTTCTTTCTTTCTTTGTGCCGCTGCCGCTGGGCCGTCTTTTGTCTGGCAACAAAAGAAGCAAAAATGCCGGGCGGCCATGAAGTTTGCTAAAAATCATCGCCGAAAGCTAAACTGCGGGAAACTCGCTGTCGCTCAGACAGCCCGCAGTTCTTAACGCTTGCGGCTCCGATTTTCTTTACGCAATCCTTCATGCAAGCCGCGACTAAGCGGAATGGGTTGTTGTTTCGGGCTCGCTAACGCAGCGCCCGAAAAGAGAAGACTTCCAAAACCAACTTTCGGTTAGACAAACCACTATTGTTTCCAGAACGGTCTCGGTTTGGTTTTCGGCCTACGAACCCAAGTCGTAAGAAAACAAGGAAAAAGCTGAGCGGGAAATACCGTAGAGTGACGACCAAAGGAGGAACGGCTAGGTATTGGAGCGAAGCTTTGACGTAGTTTTCAAGACTGGTTCGTCAGCCTTGACCTTTTGTTACTTTTGCGTCAAGGCAAAAGTAAACCCCGCCGGTAGGCGCACAATAAAAATACAAAGGGTTTGGACACAGTCCAAAAGAAAGACGCTGCGGCCAGCACAAACCCCTAGCCCGGATGGAAGCGGCATCCTTTTGCGAAGTGCAACGGAGCAAAAGATACAGCACTAATGAAAACAAAGTGGGTTGAGCTTTGTTTGAAATTATTACGCGAAGCGATGCCGGAAACAGCTCCTGAAAAAAGATCTTAGTGGAACGTAAAGTTGATCAGCACCGCGCGGGTTTTCAGCGACTCGATCTGGCTGGTCCACGGGCTGTTCGGGTCGTTGTCGCGGATGAGTTCGTCGCTGAAGCCGAAGACGCCGCGGATGGACGGTGAGAATTTGAAATATTCGAAATACAGGTCTATCCCAAAGCCGACTTCGTAGTTGTATGTCCAGGGCTGGACGCGGAAACGGCGTTGGAGGTTGTCGTCTTCTGACTTGGAATTGCTGGACAAATTGAGCGTGGCCGACAAACCGCCGTTGAGATAGGGCCGTATGTTGCCGATGCGTTTGGACATGAACTTGAGCAGCATCGGGAAATGGATGTACGTGGATTTCACCTGGCGCAGGCGGTCACCTTGTTCGGTAAAATTCGGGTATTCCAGATCGCGCTGGGTGTAGAACAAACCGGGTTCGAAACGCAGCTCGACGTTTTCGTGAACACGCAGTACGCCTACCAAACCTACGTTGAAACCGGTAGTGTTCTTGATGGCGATGTCAACGGGTTGCGGGGTTTTGTAGTCAATCTTGAAATCGTAAAAATTGAAGCCCAGGAAGTAACCCCAATACACGCGCTGCTTGTCGAAATTCTCGAGATTGATCAGCGGATCTTTTCCGAACTGGGCGTGGCTGTGCAACGAAACAAGGGCAAATATGACGATAATGAACTTTCTCATGCAGTTTTTGAAGCAGAATAAATGGTTGCCACACCGAAAGTCTGCGGCATGGAAACTACGTCTATAAACCCAATTTTACGCAAAATATTGTTCAGTTTTTCGCCATACGGGAAAACCGACGCGGAAGCCGACAGGTAACCGTAAGCTGCGTTGTCTTTCGAAAACAGTTTGCCGATGAGCGGCATGATGTATTTCGTATAAATGGTGTAGCCTTGTTTGTGCGGGAATTTTTCGGGAACCGATGTTTCAAGGATGACGAAAATGCCGCCGGGTTTCAACACGCGCAGGATTTCGGCGAGGCCTTTCTCGAGGCTTTCGAAATTGCGGATGCCGAAGCCAACGGTAATAGCGTCAAAGGAATTATCGGGGAACGGGATGTTTTCTGAATCGCCAGACACCAGTTCAATCTTGTCGGACAGGTGTTTGGCCGCCACTTTTTTGCGCCCAACCTGCATCATGCCTTCGGAAATGTCTATGCCGATGATTTTCTTGGCGCCGGTTTCGGCCATGAGAATCGCGAGGTCGCCGGTTCCGGTAGCGATGTCGAGCACCGTTTCCGGGTTTTTGGCCGTGACGAGTTTCAGTACTTTCTTGCGCCACTTGATGTCGATACCAAAGGAAATCACCCGATTCATACCATCATAGCCGCCGGAAATATTGTCAAACATCTGCGCGACTTGCTCTTTCTTGCCGAGCTCGGAATTCTTGTATGGCGTTACTTGTGGCATTGGCTTTCGTTCAGTGGGCAAATATACGGCTGAATGTTCAAAGTTCAAGGTTTAAGGTTGAAAGTTCGCATTGCGTGATGCGTTGCAGGCCAAGCCCTAAATCCGTTCGAATACCTGGAAAGTAAAATCGTAGGCGTGTTTGTCGTCTTTCGGATGGAATGTTGACGAAACGAGCCGCCATTGCGCTGGATCGATTTCGGGGAAAAAAGTATCGGCTTCAAAAGTGGCGTGCACGCGCGTGAGGTCAATCTTATCGGCCAAAGGCAAGGCTTGTTTGTAGATTTCGCCGCCGCCGATGACGAAAACTTCTTGGTCTTTCGGGCACAACGCAAGCGCTTTTTCAAGGCTGCCGGCAACGAGGCAACCTTCAGGATGATAGTCTTTTTGTCTGGTGACGATGACGTGCGTGCGGTTCGGGAGCGGTTTCGGGAAACTCTCAAAAGTCTTTCGGCCCATGACGATGTAATGCCCTGACGTGATTTGTTTGAACCGTTTGAAATCGTCGGGCAAATGCCACAACAATTGGTTGTCTTTGCCCAATGCGTTGTTTTGGGCGGCGGCCGCAATCAGGATAATCATGGATTTTGGTTTTGGGCCGCGTCTGTCTCCTGTTGTCGCTCGGCATCGAGCTGCGCCTGAAGTTTCTGCATTTTTTTCTGTTGCATAGAGACGAGTTTGTCAATCTGGTGGCGTTCCCAATTCTTGTTCATGAAACTGTCGGTGATGAACACTTTCAAGAAATGCAACACAAAGAGAAATGCCCATGCCGTGATGACCCAAGCGTACCAATCGTCGGCTTTGTCTACAGCCAATATTTTATTGACGATAAACAGGAATAAACTGCCTACGAGCAAGAGCAAAAAATGACGGAATACGTTCTTTTTCTGCCGGATGCGGTTGCGGGCATATTCGTATTGTTCGTGCTGGAGGTTGTCCATTTTGCGCGTTTTTTGGCGATTTAAAGGTAGGATTTTTTTACAAAAGGCAAAAATCGGCGTTGGCGAAAATCAATTCCGAAAACGTTTCCGTCTGCATCATCATGATTACGACAAGGTTGTAGTGTGATGAAAGAGCAAATTTTCGCGGCATTTCTTACGATTATGGTAAAACTGACGGGCCGCCTTTTTTCGCGCCCAAAAACTTCCGTCCTTTGCTGCATAACCTTAAATATGAATAAGTTATGGCAATCAAGAAGCAATTTGTAAAAACAAAACCTGTTTGTAAAGTGACTTTTTCGGTCGATGCGAAAGAAGCAAATACTGTAGCCGTGGTTGGCGATTTCAATAACTGGGACAGCCAGGCCGGCGCGCTGGGCAAACTGAAAAACGGCACGTTCAAAGGTGCGTTCGATGTAAACAAAGATGCGGAGTATGAATTCCGTTATGTGATCGACGGCGTATACGCCAACGACCCGGAAGCCGACGCTTACCGTTGGAACGATTATGCCGGCGCCGAGAACTCGGTGCTTGCCGTTTAACAAAAAAGAATCCGCCAACAGGCGGATTTTTTTATTCGATTCTTTTCGCGGCGAACACGCCGGTGTAGTGGTTTCGGTACGCGTACAACAAAAAGACGTGTACCACCAAAATGGCAACGGCCATCGCGACGGTTCCCGGATCGATCAACGCATGCAACAACACGATGTTGAACGTAATGGGGAGAAGCACGACATTGGCCAGCGCCACATACCGTCCGGCCAGGTAACAAATGGCGCATAATAATTCGATGGTCTTCACGATGTCCATCAAATGGACGGTGGAAATGCCGGTCATGTATGTAGCCACGTCTTTCGGCGGCACATAGTCTTCCGGCACCCAATTCAAGAAATAAGCGGCCGAAGCCCAAAGGAACATTACACCCATCAGGACGCGGGCAATGATAATGGCAATTTTCATAAGCTTGTGTTTTTGGTTACACAAGTTTACGCAAAATCAAAAAAAAATCCCGCTTCACGGCGGGATATTCGTCAAACGGCAACAACGCCTTTGATGTGCGGATGCGGATCATAATCAACTAAGGTGAAGTCTTCAAATGTAAAGTCGAAGATGTTCTTGACTTCAGGATTCAAGATCATCTTTGGCAGCGGGCGCGGCTCGCGAGACAATTGCAGCTCCAGCTGTTCCATGTGGTTGTTGTAGATGTGCGCATCGCCAAACGTATGGATGAATTCGCCCGGTTGCAACCCCACGACTTGCGCCACCATCATCGTAAAGAGAGCGTACGAGGCAATATTAAACGGCACGCCCAAAAAGATGTCGGCGCTTCGTTGGTAGAGTTGGCAAGACAATTTTCCTTCGGCTACATAAAACTGGAAGAATGCATGGCAGGGCGGCAAGGCGGCCTTTCCGTTGGCGACATTTTCGGCAAATGATTTGGAAGTATCGGGCAACACCGATGGGTTCCAGGCAGAAACCAGCATGCGTCGGCTGTTCGGGTTGTTTTTTAACGTGTCGATGAGTTCGGTGATTTGGTCAATCTCATCGCCGTTCCAGTTACGCCATTGGTAGCCGTACACCGGGCCAAGGTCGCCGTTCGGGTCTGCCCATTCGTCCCAGATGCGCACGCCGTTTTCGTTGAGGTATTTGATGTTCGTGTCGCCGTTCAAGAACCAAAGCAACTCATAAATGATAGACTTCAAATGCAGCTTTTTGGTGGTCACCATCGGGAAACCTTCCTGCAAATCAAAACGCATCTGGTAGCCGAACACGCTTTTGGTTCCGGTTCCGGTGCGGTCGCCTTTCTGGACGCCGTTTTCGAGAACATGTTTAACGAGGTCGTGGTATTGTTTCATTTAATTGTGAGTTGTGAGTTGTGAGTTGTGACTGGGCCGTTAAATCATACAATCGTATGATTTTAATGTTTTTTGATGCCGAAAGTTAGGTAACTGCGAACCAACTCACAATTCACCATTCTCAATTCGCCATTTAATTACTTTCCCGCTTCGAAATCTCATCGCGGATCTTCGCTGCTTTCTCATAATCTTCATCCTGAACCGCGTTTTGCAGTTGCTCGTGCAGTTCAGAGAGGCTGAGTTGCGCATAGGTATCGCCGGCGCGGCTGGCTTCCATCCCGAAAGTTTCGGGCGTAGAAAGCACGTCGTCTGATTCTTCGTGTTTTTCACCTTCGGCCGGATTGGCTTTCAGGTAAATGCCGGCTTTGTCCAAGATATTCTTGTAGGTGAAAATCGGTGCGCTGAAACGCAAGGCGAGTGCAATCGCGTCAGAGGTACGGGCGTCGATGATTTCCTCGATCTTGTCGCGTTCGCAGATGATGCTCGAATAGAATACGCCGTCCACCAGTTTGTGGATGATTACCTGCTTGACCACGATGTCAAAACGCTCGGCGAAATTCTTGAACAAATCGTGTGTCAAAGGGCGCGGCGGCCTGATTTCCTTTTCAAGTGCGATGGCGATAGACTGGGCTTCAAAAGCACCAATTACAATAGGTAATTTTCGGTCTCCGTCGACTTCGTTCAGAATCAAGGCATAAGCGCCGTTCTGCGTTTGGCTGTAGGAAATGCCTTTAATGGTCAGCTTAACTAAACTCATAATATCTTACACTAGCGCAAAGTACCGAATTTTAGTTGGATAAAAAAAGTGGCTAGATGTTTAGTAGATGAAAAAGCTAGCGGCTAGTGGCTAGTGGCTAGCGGCTGGATATTCTATGCTGACCGAAGCTAGCGCATCTCTAAAAATGTAAGTTTTAGACTGTCTTTTTCTTTAGGCTTTCTATTAAAAAGAAATGGCTAGCGGCTAGACAATATATCTAGCCGCTAGCCACCAACTACTATAACCGCAGGTTCTTCTATGAGTGCTGCGCCTTAAACGCTTTGATTTTCTCAGTCAATTTCGGCACGATTTCAAAAGCATCGCCCACCACGCCGTAATCGGCAACCTTGAAGAACGGCGCTTCAGGATCGGTGTTGATGGCTACTTTCACTTTCGAGGCGTTGATGCCCGCAATGTGCTGGATCGCACCCGAAATGCCAATGGCTACGTATAAATTGGCAGCTACCGGTTTTCCGGTTTGGCCTACGTGTTCAGAATGCGGCCGCCAGCCCAAGTCGGAAACCGGTTTAGAGCAAGCCGTGGCAGCGCCCAAAGCCGAAGCCAAGTCTTCCACCATGCCCCAATTTTCCGGGCCTTTCAATCCGCGTCCGGCAGAAACAACCACGTCCGCATCGGCAATGGTTACTTTTCCGGTCGTGCGGTCAACCGATTCGGTCTTGATGGCAAAATCGGCATCAGAGATTGATGGCGCAAAATCTTCTTCGCTCGCCGATCCGGCGCTTTCCACCAATCCGTAGGAATTTTTCGCCAAGCCCAACACCTTGATGTCGGTATCCATTTGCGTGATGTTGAACGCCTTGTTCGAGAACGCCGTGCGCTTCACCTGGAACGGAGCCGTTGAAACCGGCAAGCCAACCACATTCGACGCATAACCCGCATCGAGCGACACAGCCACCAGCGGCGCCAAATACAGACTGTCGGTTGTTGAAGAAAGCAACACGAGTTTCGCGCCCTCTTTTTGCGCGGCCTGTTTGATCACATCGGCATAAGCCTTCGCCGAGTAGGCCGACAATTTACTGTCGGTCACTTTCAGTACTTTGCTCACGCCGTATTTGGCGAGTTCCGAAACATCGCCGGCATTGATGGTTACCGCAGTCACGCTGGTTCCCATAGATTCGGCTACTTTTTTACCGTATGACGCCAGCTCAAAAGCCACTTTCTTGAACTTGCCGTCGGCTGATTCTGCGTATATTAATATAGACATGGTCTTAAATTTTTAATTGTATTTATTTTTTTTGGGCGTTGCCGTTGGCCGGGCTTTCCGCGGTGCACGGCACCTTGCTTCAATCCCTAACGCGGTTCGTCCAGAACCTCGACTTCCTCTTTATTTCAACTTTCGTCTTTCGACTTAAATCACCTTCGCTTCGCTGTGCAACGCGTCCACCAAACCGTCCAGATTGTCAACGGTGAAGAGTTTAACAGCTTGCTTCGGTGCTGGTTTTTCAAACTTCACGGCTTTGGTCTTGTTGTCGGCCGAAACCGGTTCCAACACCTGCAGCGCTTTTGTTCTGGCCGTCATGATGCCGCGCATGTTCGGGATGCGCAAATCTTTTTCTTCCACCAGGCCTTTTTGCCCACCGATGATCAGTGGCAAGCTCGCAGAAACGGTTTCTTTTCCGCCGTCGATCTCGCGGATCGCTTTCACGTTGCTTCCGTCAACGGTAAGCCCGATGCAGCCGTTCACGAAATTCGCGCCAGTTAACCCAGCGATCATTCCTGGAACCATTCCACCGTTGTAATCCAGTGATTCCTTGCCGGCAATCACCAAATCATAACCGCCATTCTTGATCACTTCAGCCAATTGCTTGGCCACGAAGAAACCGTCTGTCGGGTTGGCATTCACGCGAATCGCCTCGTTGGCGCCAATGGCCAAAGCCTTGCGCAAAGTCGGCTCTGTATCTGGGCCACCTACGTTTACCACGGTCACGTTCGCACCTTGCTGCTCCTGGAACCAGATCGCGCGCGTTAGGCCGAATTCGTCGTTCGGGTTAATCACGTATTGCACGCCATTTTGGTCAAATTCAGCGTCGCCGTTTGTGAAATTAATCTTTGAAGTAGTATCAGGCACGTGGCTGATGCAGACTAATATTTTCATTATGATTAGATTGTAAAATGAGATTTCAGGGAGCGAAATTAGTGATTTAATTTGAAAAATATACTATGCATGCATAATATTTACAACGATTTCGTGGTTTTTTAACGGTTGTTGGAACTTTCGCGATCGTCGGGTCACTTTATGGTCTGTTAAAAAGAAAAAGCCCGCTTTCGCAGGCCTTCGAGTTAGGGTTAGTTAGCGCTTATAATCCGAACGCGGCTTTCACCTTGTCCACATAATCCAGTTTTTCCCAAGTAAACAACTCCACGGTAACGGTTTTGTCGTTTCCGCCCGGCGACGTAAAAGTCTTGGTCACCGTTTCGGGCTTGCGGCCCATGTGCCCGTAGGCTGCGGTTTCGCTGTAAATCGGGTTGCGCAGTTTAAGGCGCTGTTCGATGAAATACGGGCGCATGTCGAAAATCTCTTCGACTTTCTTCGCGATTTCGCCGTTGGTCATGTTCACCTTTGATGTGCCATATGTTTCCACGAAAATACCCATCGGTTTCGCCACGCCAATCGCATAGGAAACCTGTACCAGGATTTCATCGGCCACGCCAGCAGCAACTAAGTTCTTTGCGATGTGGCGCGTCGCGTAGGCCGCAGAACGATCCACTTTACTCGGGTCTTTCCCTGAAAATGCGCCGCCGCCATGTGCGCCTTTTCCGCCATACGTGTCCACGATGATTTTACGGCCCGTCAAACCGGTATCGCCGTGCGGTCCGCCAATGACGAACTTTCCGGTCGGGTTGATGTGGTAATTGATCTTGTCGTTGAACAAGTGCGCGTACTGCGGGTATTTCTTGATGATGCGCGGAATCAGGATGTTGATGATATCGCTCTTGATTTTCGCCAACATCGCGTCGTCATTGCTGTCAAAATCGTCGTGCTGTGTAGAAATCACGATGGCGTCAATCCGCACCGGACGGTTGTTGTCGTCATATTCTAACGTCACTTGCGACTTGGCATCCGGGCGCAAATATTTGATCTCGTTGTTTTCCCTTCTCAGGTTGGCCAGTTCAATCAAAAGTGCATGCGACAAATCGAGCGCCAACGGCATATAATTCTCAGTCTCGTTGGTAGCGTACCCGAACATCATGCCTTGGTCGCCGGCACCTTGGTCTTCTTTGCTGGCGCGATCAACACCTTGGTTGATGTCTGCCGATTGTTCATGGATGGCCGAGAGCACGCCGCAGGAATTGGCCTCGAACATGTATTCGCTTTTCGTATAACCGATGCGTTTGATGACCTCACGGGCAATCTGTTGCACATCAAGATAGGTCTTGGATTTCACCTCGCCTGCCAAAATCACCTGACCTGTGGTTACAAGGGTTTCGCATGCTACTTTGGAATCTGCGTCAAACGCAAGGAAATTGTCAATCAGCGCATCCGAAATCTGATCCGCCACCTTGTCTGGGTGTCCTTCACTGACAGATTCAGACGTAAATAAATAGGCCATATACAATTAATTTTTACCCGGAAGTGGCAGGGAAACTAAAAGAAGTCTTCTGCTTTAGCATTTTTAGACGGCTTTGCGTCGGAGGTTGCAATCAGTCAAATCTGTCCTCCCGGATGGTTCGGGTGCAAATTTAGGAAAGGAATTTTATTTTCAAAAAAAACTTATCCAAATAAGCTAAAAACTATGTGGATAAGTCAAATTTCCCGACCGTTATCAACCGGTATTTTTTTTCTTATTTTTACGGAAGTTCAAATTATTAACCTTATAATTAAATTGAGTATGAGAAAACTATTACTATCTGCATTGCTTGCGGCTTGCGGCATGAGCCAAGCGCAAACTACCGTATTCGAGGATTCTTTTGACACGTACACAGATTTCGCGATCACCGGCGTTGGTTCCTGGACCATGATCGATGGTGATTTGAGGCCAACCTACGGTTTTACCGGAGTTACATTCCTCAACAGCGGCGTGGCAAAGGCGTTCCAGGTGTTTAATTCGGGTACGACTTCACCGCCGTTGACGGCATCTGCCTCAAGTGACTGGACTGCCAGGACCGGAGACAAAGCCATGGTTTGTTTCGCCGCCGTGCCAAATGCCTCCGTCTCACAAAACGACGACTGGTTGATTTCGCCAGCCATTACTTTAGGGACAGACACGAATCAGCTTTCGTTCTGGGCAAAATCGTGCGACACAGAGTTCGGGAACGAAGAGTTCGGTGTGTATATTTCTACCACAGGAACTGCCGTGACTGATTTCGTGCCATTTGAAGAGTTCATCATGTCGCCACCAGACCTCAACTATTATGAGTACACGTTCGACCTGACAGACTATTCGAGCCAAACGGTTTACATTGCCATCCGTTGCACATCTGCTGACATGTTCGGTTTTATGGTCGATGACTTCAAAGTAACCACAACAGGTCTCGGTTTGCCGAACTTCTTCAACCAAAATTTTGCGGCGTATCCAAACCCAGCCAATGATGTGTTGAACCTGAACAGCAAAAATGGGCTCGTCATCAACGGCGTTCAACTGACAGATCTTAACGGCCGCGTAGTGCGCAACCTTAACGGCGGCGTTACCGAAATGCAAATCAACCTGTCAGACTTGGCTTCAGGCGCATACTTCCTGAAAGTGCAATCAGACGCTGGCGTAGGCGTACACAAAATCCTCAAAAAATAATTTTTTGGAAGCTATTGAAAAGTCCGGCATTGTCCGGACTTTTTTTTGCGATAACGTTATCGTAGATTTTTTTGCGCCAGCCGTTGCAAATTCAAAAACCAATCCCTTACTTTGCGGGGTTCATTCACATTTTGTTTTGGGCCGTTCACCGATTTGGTAATCCAAAAGGCAAACGGCAATTGTTATCACGAAAGGCCGAGGGACTAGACCCGTTGAAGCCTTAGCAACCCTTTATCTTAAAGAAGGTGCTAAATTCTACCGGTTTTCGGGCCGGACAGATAACCACGAGAATTTTCCTCGGCTTTTTCATATAACATTTTTTAGGAGCACGGCAGCATCGTCACGATGGTGTGTGGTCCCGCTTTCGCCTTTATCTTTTGGCGGCTCTCGATACGCTTCGCACTCGAGCGCGCCCAAAAGGATACCGGCTCTATCGGGGCTATTTTACGTGTTTCCGGTTCGCAGGGAAGAAGTGGCTAGTGGCTAGTTGTTAGTGGCTAGATATTTTGACTAACCGCGACATGGTCATCAGACGAAACATATTTAAAATTTATAGAGATTGCCTTGCGATGCCACCAAGAAGCATGAACAAAAAATCAACACGAACCAAGAATAATTATCTAGCCGCTAGCAACTAACCCCTAGCAACTGAAAAAATGAGCATACACACCGCCATCCAATCTCGCATCCTCGTCCTCGACGGCGCCATGGGCACGATGCTCCAGCGCTACAATTTCTCAGAAGAAGATTTCCGGGGCGAACGGTTCAAGGATTTTCCGCATCCGCTCAAAGGCAACAACGATTTGCTTTCGCTCACGCAGCCACAGGCCATCCGCGACATCCATGCGCAGTATTTTCAAGCCGGTGCAGACATTGTCGAAACCAATACGTTTTCATCCACGACCATCGGCATGGCAGACTATCATCTGGAAGATTTAGTGTATGAACTCAACTACCAGTCGGCCAAGATTGCCCGCGAAGTCGCCGATGCATTCACGGCTCAAAACCCTCAGAAGCCCAGATTTGTTGCGGGTTCCATCGGGCCAACCAACCGCACGGCCAGCCTGTCGCCAGATGTGAACAACCCCGGTTTCCGCGCCATCACTTTTGACGAATTGCGCATCGCCTACAAACAACAGGTGGAAGCGTTGATTGACGGCGGCGTTGACATTTTGCTGGTCGAAACCATTTTCGATACGCTCAACGCCAAAGCCGCGCTGTTCGCCATCGAAGAAGTCAAAGAAGAAAAGCAAGTCGATATTCCGGTCATGGTCTCGGGCACGATTACCGACGCTTCCGGCCGCACGCTTTCGGGTCAAACCGTCGAAGCCTTCCTGATTTCCATCGAACATTTTCCGCTGTTGTCGGTCGGGTTCAATTGCGCACTCGGCGCAGACCAATTGCGACCTTACCTGAAACGGCTGGCCATGAATACCACGCTGAACATCTCCGCACACCCCAACGCCGGATTGCCCAACGCATTCGGCCAATACGACCAATCGCCGGAAGAAATGCAATCGCTCATCCGCGAGTATTTACAGGAAAACCTCGTGAACATCATCGGTGGTTGTTGTGGCACGACACCAGAACACATCCGATTGATTGCGGACGTCGCGGCGGAGTTTGAACCGAGGAAGAATTTGGTTGTTAGTGGCTAGTTGCTAGCGGCTAGATATTTTTTTCTAACCGTTACCAGAATGATAAATTGAAGCAGGAACTAAAATTCACAACAGACATCTAGCAACTAGCTACTAACAACTAGCCACTAAATGACCCAGAATACACCCGATAACGCACCAGCCAAATACCTCCGCCTCTCCGGCCTCGAACCGCTCATCATCACGCCCGAAACCAACTTCGTGAATGTCGGTGAACGCACCAATGTGACGGGCTCGCGAAAGTTTCTCCGCCTGATCAAAGAAGAACGATACGAGGAAGCGCTAGACATTGCCCGTGGCCAAGTAGAAGGCGGCGCGCAAATCCTGGACGTGAACATGGATGAAGGCATGCTCGACGGCGTGCACGCGATGACGACTTTTCTCAACTTGATTGCTTCCGAACCAGATATCGCACGGATTCCCATCATGATCGATTCCTCCAAATGGGACATCATCGAAGCCGGTCTGAAAGTCGTACAGGGCAAAGGCGTCGTCAATTCCATATCCTTGAAAGAAGGCGAGGCGTCGTTCATCCATCACGCAAAATTGGTCAAGCGTTACGGCGCGGCGGTCATCGTCATGGCGTTTGATGAAGAAGGCCAAGCCGATACTTACCAACGCCGCATCGACATCTGCAAACGCTCGTACGACATCCTTGTAAACGAAGTAAAATTTCCGCCCGAAGACATCATTTTTGACCCGAATATTTTCCCGGTCGCCACGGGCATGGACGAGCACAAACTGAACGCGCTCGACTTTTTCCGGGCCACAAAATGGATACGGGAAAACCTGCCGCATGCGCATGTTTCGGGCGGCGTGAGCAATGTGTCGTTTTCGTTCCGGGGCAATGACAAAGTCCGTGAGGCGATGCATTCGGCGTTTTTGTACCATGCCATACAACACGGCATGACCATGGGCATCGTCAACCCCGAAATGCTCGAAGTTTATGACGAAATCCCGAAGGACTTGCTCGAACACGTCGAAGATGTTTTGTTGAACCGGCGTGACGACGCGACCGAACGATTGCTTGAACTGGCCGAAAATTTCAAAGACGACAAAAAAATACTTGAGAAAGAAGCACAGGAGTGGCGCACGCATCCGCTACAGGAAAGGCTGACGCACGCCTTGGTGAAAGGCATCGACGAGTTCATCGAGATGGACGTGGAAGAAGCGCGTCAAACCGTATCGCGGCCCATTGAAGTGATCGAAAACCATTTGATGAACGGCATGAACGTCGTGGGCGATCTGTTCGGCAGCGGGAAAATGTTCCTGCCGCAAGTGGTCAAATCAGCGCGTGTGATGAAAAAAGCCGTGGCCTATTTGCTGCCGTTCATCGAGGCCGAAAAAGACGGCGTGTCACAGTCGGCGGGGAAAATCCTGATGGCTACGGTAAAAGGCGACGTGCACGACATCGGCAAAAATATCGTGTCGGTGGTGTTGGGCTGCAACAATTACCAGATCATTGATTTGGGCGTGATGGTGCCGCCGGAGAAAATCATCGAAGCCGCCATACGGGAAAATGTCGATATCATCGGGCTTTCTGGCCTGATCACGCCGTCGCTCGATGAAATGGTCTATCTCGCCAAAGAACTCGACCGTTTGAACATCAAAATTCCCGTCATGATTGGCGGCGCAACCACTTCGCGGGCACATACTGCCGTGAAAATCGCACCGGAATACCGCGAAACCGTCGTCCATGTCAACGATGCGTCGCGTGCCGTAACGGTTGCCGGAAACCTCCTGAACACATCAACCAAAACAGATTACGCCAAAAATCTACGTACGGAATATGACGAACTCCGCGAAGGTTATTTGAGCCGTTCGCGCGAGAAGCACTTCCTGACGATCGATCAGGCGCGCCACAATAAATTACAGCTCGATTTCAACCCTGTAAAGCCGAATCAATTGGGCGTGCACACGATTTCGGTTGGCATTGAGACGCTGATTCCGTACATCGATTGGACACCGTTTTTCCGAACATGGGAATTGTACGGGAAATATCCGGCGATTCTTCAGGACGACGTTGTGGGCGAACAGGCAACATCCGTTTTCGCCGATGCCAAGCAAATGCTCGAACAGATTGCCGCAGAAAAGAAGTTGACAGCCAAAGGTATTTATGGCATTTTTCCCGCCAACACGATCCATGACGATGACATCGAAGTCTATCCAACGAGCAACGACCAACAACCCACGGTTTTTTTGACATTACGCCAACAGTCCGAGAAAACGCAGGGCGCGCGCAATCTTTCACTGGCCGATTTCGTGGCGCCGAAAGATTCCGGCCAGACCGATTACATCGGGGCATTTTGCGTCACGACCGGGTTCGGCGCAGATGAATGGGCCAATGAATTCGCGGCGCAACACGACGATTACAACGCGATTATGGTCAAAGCCATAGCCGACCGTTTGGCCGAAGCGTTTGCCGAATATTTGCACGAGAAAGTCCGCACGGAATATTGGGGTTATGCCGCCGATGAAAACCTCTCGAATGAAGATTTAATTGAGGAAGCCTACAAAGGTATCAGGCCGGCACCGGGTTATCCGGCTTGCCCCGACCATTTAGAAAAGCCAACCATCTGGAAACTGCTCGATGTGGAAACAAAAATCGGTGTAAAGCTCACCGAAAGCATGGCGATGTGGCCGGCATCATCCGTGTCGGGCTACTATTTCGCGCATCCGCAGAGCAAGTATTTCGGACTCGGAAAAATCAAGGAAGACCAAGTGGCGGATTATGCGCTTAGAAGAGGGATTTCTGTGGAGGAAGCGAGGAAGTGGTTGGGGTCAAATGTTGCGGAGAAGTAGATAGTGGCTAGTTGTTAGTGGCTAGATATTTTGACTAAATGCGGGATTACCGTAATAACATAAAAATGCTTTTTGCGAGATTGTCGAGAAAAGCAAATTATGGATTATACGAAACTCAATGTTTGGATTCAGTCAAGAACATTAGTGAATGCGGTTTATGATTTAAGTGAGCAATTTCCGAAAAAGGAAATGTTCGGGCTTTCAGATCAAATGCGTCGTGCGGCAGTGTCGGTACCTTCAAACATAGCCGAAGGATGCGGAAGAAAAAGCATTAAGGAAACATTGCGATTCCTTTATTTTTCAAGAGGTTCGCTGTTCGAAATAGAAACACAATGCTATTTGGCATTGGATCGAAAATACATTAAAGAACAAGAATTTAAGTCGGTATTCGAATCGATACAGAACTGCAAACGACTATTAAATGGCTTCATCAACCATTACACAAAATACTAATATAAGAATGGTTATCTAGCCACTAGCCACTAACCACTAGCCACTGATATGAAAGTCACCGAACACATCACCAAAGCCAACGGCAAATCCCTTTTCTCCTTCGAAATCCTGCCGCCGCTTAAAGGCCAGAACATCCAATCTATTTTTGACAGTTGCGATCCGCTGATGGAATTCAATCCGCCGTTCATCGACGTGACCTACCATCGCGAAGAGTATGAGTTCAAGGAATTGCCCAATGGTTTGCTGCAGAAGAAAATCGTCAAGAAACGCCCCGGAACCGTGGGCATTTGCGCCGCCATCCAGAACAAATACGGTGTAGACGCGATTCCGCATATCCTGTGTGGCGGATTCTCTAAGGAAGACACGGAGAACTTCCTGATCGACATGGATTTTCTCGGCATCGAAAACGTCGTGGCGTTGCGCGGTGATGCGGTCAAAAGCGAAACGTACTTTAAGCCCGAAAAAGACGGCAATGAATACGCGTCCGAACTTGTTTCCCAAATCACGAATCTCAACAAAGGGATTTATCTGGACGAAGACCTGCAAAATACCGCCGCCACGGATTTCTGCATCGGTGTTGCCGGTTATCCGGAAAAACACATGGAAGCGCCAAGTTTGGACAGCGACATCTATTTCCTGAAACAGAAAATCAAGAACGGCGCAGATTACGTCATCACGCAGATGTTCTTTGATAACAAAAAATATTTCGATTACGTGGATAAATGCCGCGCGGCCGGGATTACTGTGCCCATCATTCCTGGCTTGAAACCGATTTCAACCAAGAAGCAACTCAACCAGATTCCGCACCGTTTCAGTGTTGATTTGCCCGATGATCTGGTCATGGCCGTCGTAAAAGCCAAAGACGCCGATGCCATCAAGCAAATCGGGATCGAGTGGTGCATTGCCCAGAGCAAAGAACTGGTAAAAGCCGGGATTCCGGTGTTGCATTACTATTCGATGGGGAAAGCCGGCAACATCCGCCAAATCGCGAAAGAAGTGTTCTGACGCGAAAGGAAAAAGAAAAAGCCGGATGATTCCGGCTTTTTTTTATGGTCTGAAAAAACTATTTCTTGTACATGACTTTCTTGACGGCCTTGACCACATCGGTGGCGTTCGGCAACCATTCCTTCAGCAATGTCGGTGAATAGGGCGCTGGCGTATCGGCTGTGGTGATGCGTTGCACCGGCGCGTCCAGGTAATCGAAGGCGCGCTCCTGAACCATATACGTGATTTCCGAAGCCACGCTCGCAAACGGCCAAGCTTCTTCAAGCACGACCAACCGGTTGGTTTTCTTTACCGAATTGATGATGGCGTCGTAATCCATCGGGCGAACCGTGCGCAAGTCAATGATTTCGCATGAAATCCCGTCTTTGGCCAATTCGTCGGCGGCAATGAATGCTTCCTTGATGATTTTTCCGAACGACACGATGGTCACGTCTTTCCCTTCGCGTTTGATGTCGGCCTGACCCAGCGGAATCAGGTATTCGCCTTCGGGCACTTCCATCTTGTCGCCGTACATCTGTTCAGATTCCATGAAAATGACCGGGTCGTTGTCGCGGATGGCCGATTTCAAAAGTCCTTTTGCATCGTATGGGTTTGAAGGTACGACGACTTTCAATCCCGGCGTGTTGGCGAACCAATTTTCGAACGCCTGCGAGTGCGTGGCCGCCAATTGCCCCGCGGAAGCAGTCGGGCCGCGGAATACCATCGGCATCGGGAATTGTCCGCCCGACATTTGGCGCATTTTTGCCGCGTTGTTGATGATCTGGTCAATGCCCACAAGCGAAAAGTTGAAGGTCATGAATTCTACGATCGGGCGGCAGCCGTTCATGGCCGAACCTACTGCGATGCCCGCAAAACCAAGTTCCGCAATCGGCGTGTCGATGACGCGTTTCGCACCGAATTCGTCGAGCATGCCTTTCGAGGCTTTGTACGCGCCGTTGTATTCGGCGACTTCTTCGCCCATCAGGTAAATGGATTCGTCGCGGCGCATTTCTTCGCTCATCGCCTCGGCTATCGCTTCACGGAATTGTATCGTTCTCATGGAATGGTTCGATTAAATTTGAGAGGCAAAAATAGCAATAAATTGCACTTGCGCCGCAGTCCTGTTTTATTTTTTCGCGATGGATTTTCGGCGATTGCCCACGTCATTATAAATTGTATTTCACCGAGAAAATCAAATACCGCGGCTGCACGATGTAGCGGGATGAACTCGTCCTGAACTGGCTGAAGTTGTCGTCGTTCAAAGACGTTGTGTTGAGCAGGTTCGTGCCGCTGAGTTTGTATTCCCAATGGCTGTCTTTTTTCTGGTAGATCAGGCTGGCCGTCAGGAAATCGTATTCATTGTCTACCGGGAAATCATCGTCGTTGCTGGTGTAATGGTAAAATTCGTACTCTGCGTTGAAGGAAAACGCGTCCCAGAAATAATAATCAAGCGTTACCGACGGCGTTTCAGTGTAAAAATTCGTGTCGTTGTAGTTGTTCACCGACAGGCTGTAGCCCAGGCCAATATTCGGGATTTTATTGAAATTGGTCGAAAACTCAATATTGTAGTTCTGTGTGAACGACTCGGTGGTTTCAATGCGTTCGGCCGTGCTGTTCTGCGCCGCGCGCAAAATGTTGTTGAATTTAGACCAGTTGAGGTTCAGCCCAACCGATGCCTTGTAGTATTTCAGGAACGACCGGCCGTAGCTCGCGCTGCTCGACAAGGTTTCATCCGCGAAATTCGACCCGATGTTCACGGCCTGCGACACTTGGTTGTTGGCTTCAAAGAACGTCCTGGATTTCACGGCGTTGGTCTTCCGGGAATAGTTGATGTTGGCGAAAATGTTCGTGAAATTGAACATGTTGAAATTGAAATACCGGAGTGAATGCGTCTGCATCAGCGCGTTTTCCAGGTAACGGTTGCCGCGGAACAACGAGTTGTAATCAGAAAAGGTGTAGCCTTCGGCGAATCGGTTTACGTCGGTAAAATCAGT
The DNA here is from genome assembly GCF_965137575.1 of Flavobacterium longum. Lineage (NCBI taxonomy): Bacteria > Pseudomonadati > Bacteroidota > Flavobacteriia > Flavobacteriales > Flavobacteriaceae > Flavobacterium > Flavobacterium longum. The sequence goes on from NZ_CBCRZJ010000002.1 coordinate 544,236, forward strand.
CGTATAGGCAAAAGTATAGGTCAGCGACGCCGATTTCTTGATTTGATACAACGCATAAATGTCGGGTAGAATCCGGGTGAAATTGTCCGTGGTTTTTTGCCCCAACTGTTCATTGTACGTTAAGTATCGGTGCACGCTGAACCCAGGGTTGAACGTGAATTTCCCGGTGATGAACTTGTAGTGCAACCCGAGGAAAATGTCGTTGAAATTATACGTGACGTCGTTGTCTGTATTGTCGTTCAGATCGTTGGTCGTGCCGTTGTCGAGCAACTGGAAAATGTAGGAATTGAACCGTTGGTGCGAATACGTGTTGCCGAGCGTGACGTTGATGTTGCTTTTTGGCGTCAGCATGTAATAATAGTCCAGTTTACTGTCGAGCTTGTTGGTGCGCACATACCGCTGTTGGTTGATGTCGTAACGGCTTTGCGGCAGAATGCCCAGGTTGTATTGCGATTCTTCAGGAACGATGCTGTCCGGGAACGGATTCACGCCCAAGTTCGGGTTGTAGAACGGATCTTCGTCGTTGTACAAGTGTTGCGCGCCAAAGGCAAACACGTGTTTGTCGCCCAGCGTATAATACAAATCGAGGTTTTGGTTGAACGACACCGGGCTTTGTTCCTTGGCCGAAAAAATCGACTGGCTCACGTTGCCCGCATCCGAAATCACATCCGAAAACAAATCGCCGTCTTCATCCTGCGCAGACATTTTCAAGAGCGCGTCGTAATCGAATTGCAATTTCGTACTGGGTTTGTAGGTCGAGCTGAGCTTGAACAAACCGAGGTCGCTTTTCTGATGGGTTTTCTGGGTGCGCGATTCGGTGGTTTCCACTGGGTTGAACGGCGACTGTAACGTTGTGGTGCGCGTCTGGGTTTCCAAATCGGTAATCGTGGACGATGCAATCGCGAAACCGCTCAAACTCCAGTTTTTGGTGACGTTGTACGAGAAATTCGCCGCCCCGAAACGCGTATCGATTTCCTTCGCGCGGTTGTTCCGCATCAGCGACAAGCCCAAGTCGCTGGACGACACATTAAAGTTCGTGCCGCCTTTGGCCATCATCCGCCTAAAACCGCCCGTAAACTTGAAATAGTCTTGGATCGTAAAGGGCAATTCCCCGATGTTGTTGAAATCGGCGATGAGGTTGATACTATACTTTGGGTTGTAATAAAAAATCTTCGGGTTGATGTTGTAGCGCGTCTCATCGTCGGCCACGCCCACGCCGGCATTCATGTCGCCAAACCAGAAATTCTTTTTCCCCGATTTGAGTTTGATGTTCATCGCGATGTCGTCGTTGTTGTTGTCAAGCCCTTTCATCTGCGACACTTCGTTGTAATTGCGCAAGACTTGTACTTTATCGATCGCATCCGCCGGGATATTTTTCACGCCCAGCTTGGTGTCGCCGTCAAAGAAATCCTTGCCTTCCACCATAAGTTTCGACACTTTCTTGCCCTCGACTTCCACTTCACCATCGGCATTCACTTCCACGCCAGGCAGTTTTTTGAGCACGTCGCCCAGTTTGCGTTCGGTGCCGGTCGTAAAAGAATCGGCGTTGTAGATAATCGTATCGCCTTTGATGGAAACGGGCATTTCTTGGACGATTTCAACACCTTGCAAATCAATGCCGCCTGATTCAAGTGCGATATTCTGCGACAGGTTTTCGGTAGTCGTGTTGATTTGTACTTCCTTGGTTTGCATCCCGAGGTAACTCACTTTCACCGTGTAGGCCGAATTGGGTTTCAGCACAAGCGAATACTTGCCCTTGTCGTTCGTGATCACGTAAGAATCCATGGCTTTCGTGCCGTTGTTCACCGCCATGACGTTGGCCATTTCGAGCGGTGCGCCGTTCTGGTCTTGGATCGTGCCCTCCAGCCTGATGCTCGTTTGGGCGTTTGAAAGTATCGGAAACAAGAACAATAACAGGAAGTAGAAATTTTTCATTGGAATTTTTTGTCGCGGTAAAAGTAGCGGATTTTCGGGGTTTGAGGATGTTAGCGGAAAGTTAATAGCTGAGGTTTTTAGTTGTTAGTGGCTAGTAGCTAGATATTTTGTCTGGCTGGTACATCGCGATCAATTGAGTGAATACATCGTCCATTCTTTATCGTCAGGCCATTGTGCTTATAGCAAGTCTTTATTGGAGAATAAACATCCGTCAAGTACATTTATCTAACCACTAGCCACTAGCCACTAGCCACTAGCCACTAGCCACTAACAACTAGCCACTAACAACTAGCCACTAACCACTAACCACTAACCCCCAATTCTGATCACTTGCCTTTCGCCGCGACCCTGCGGCATGTCCTGCATCTCCTTCATTTTCTTTTCGCGGATTTGCTCGAATTCTTCCAGCGTGACTTTTTCGCCGTCTTTCGGGACGAATATTTTTGGTTTTTCGGCTGGATTGAGGATGATTTTTGAACACAAGGTCACGCGTTGGCCATCGTTGGTTTCCAAGATCAGTCCCGGCAATCCCCAGAAATTTTCCGGGCCGTGGCCTACCGGGATATCGGGCGTGAACCAGGCTGTGATTTCATAGTCCTGCGGCTCGTCGATGATGATCACGCGCTTTGGATTTTGCGCCATTTCGGCTTTATTGCGCTCGTAGGCTGCGCGTTCTTCGGGCGTGACTTTCACGATGGCCGTGGCTTTGTAGCACGTGTAGTTCCCGATTTTCTTGCTTTCTTCGGTAATCTTCCATTCCCAGACGGGCAGTTTTTCGGAGACGACGAATTCCTTGCCCATGATTTCCTGTTCGGATACCGATGATTTGTCTTTCAAACTGGTATAACGGCGACCGTCGCCGCTGTTGACGATTTTCACGTTGACGCCCGGCATGTTGGGTTGCGGTGCGTCTAGTTTTTGTTCTTCTTCCCAGTTGGATTCGGTTTGGTTGAAGGTCAGCAGAAAGGTTTTGTCGAGCTGGCTCTTGAGTTGCGCTTCGATCATTTTCTGCATTTCCGGCGACATCGTGTTGCCTTTGACTTCCATGGACGGCGGCCGCATTTTGGTTTCATAAACGGCCTTCCCGTAAAACTGCTGTCCTAGGATAGTTTGGGCGCAAAGCAACAACGCCGCCTGTGCCAGTTTGATTACGAATGTCTTCATAAGAATGATTTTGATGGTTATTGATTGTTGGCAAAGTAACGCCGGGCATTGTGGACTTTGGGTTAAACTCTGTTAACGAGTGTTAACCGGTGCCGAAGGTGTGTTTTTGTTCCTATTTTTGGAACATGAAATCGTCCACGCATCGCATACTGCTGATTTTCATTACGGTGGCCATCATCGCGACGATTGGCCTGCAGTTCCACTGGAATGTAAAAAACTATGACGAGAACCGGCGACGACTGCTCAACGACATCCAGATTGCTTTTGACAATGGCGTCGAAAACTACTTTGCCGAAACCGCCAAAAAGGAAATCACGATGTTTATCGGCGATAAAGAGCCTACTGTCCGGCGGCTCCACAGCGACAGTATCCCGGTTTTGGACTCCGTGTTTACGAGAAAAATCATGTACGTCAAACGCGGGAAATCTGAGACGCGGTCAACGACCATCCGGATTACCGGCGACCAGTTGATACTCGATTCCATCAGGATGAGATTACCGCCGCCCGACCGAATACTGAACGAGCATGCACCGCCCGAAATACGCGAATTCGCCAACCGGATTTTCGTATCGATGATGCGCGACACGATGGACCTGACGCGTCTCGATGCCGCCGTCACCAGCGAACTGGAGCGCAAAGGCGTCAACATCGCGCACGACATCAGGCATCTGAAAAAAACCGGACCGAAAAAAGGCCATCCGCAAGATTTTTTCAAGCTCAAAACGTCCGCGAAATCGACTTTCCTTCCACCGGGGCAACAGCTTCAACTCGTTTATTCCAGCCCGACGAAACTGATTTTACAACGGAGTTCCAGCGAAATCATCCTGTCATTGTTGTTTTCACTGATGGTCATTGGTTGTCTGCTTTACCTGCTCAAAGTCATCAACCGCCAAAAGAAAATCGATGAAATTCGGAACGATTTGATCGCCAACATCACCCACGAATTCAAGACGCCGATCACCACGGTCATTTCAGCCATTGAAGGCATCCGGAATTTCAACGCCGAAAACGACAAAGAGAAAACCGATCGCTATCTCGACATTTCGCAGCGCCAGATGGAGAAGTTGCAAGGCATGGTCGATAAACTACTCGATACGGCAACGCTCGATACCGACGCGCTGGTCCTGCAAAAAGAAGCGGTTGACCTTACCGCGATGCTGCAGTCGATTACCGAAAAATACACCGTGGGCAACCAAACCAAAGTCATTGCGCCGCCGCAAATGGCCGATCCCATTGTCGTGCAGGCCGATGCATTCCACCTGGAAAACGCCATCGCGAACATCATCGACAATGCCGTGAAGTATGGCGGGCAACACATCGACATCAAACTCGAAAGCGGAACAACGCACGTGTGTATTTCCGTGGCAGACGACGGCCCGGGCATCGACAATTGGCACCGCGAGCGCATTTTCGAGAAGTTCTACCGCATCCCGACGGGCAACGTCCACAACGTAAAAGGTTTCGGGATTGGGCTGTTCTATTCGCGGAAAATCATCGAAAAACACAATGGCAGGCTGGAACTTTTGCCGGATCGCGAACGTACCATTTTTAAAATCACTTTGCCGTATGACTGAAATACTGTTGGCCGAAGACGAAGCCGCGCTGGCGATGATCATCAAGGAAAGCCTGGAGACACGGCGTTTTTCGGTGCGTAGTTGCGCCAATGGGGAAGAAGCGCTAACCGAATATTACCGCAAGAAACCCGATTTGCTCGTGCTGGATATCATGATGCCCAAAAAGGACGGTTTATCGGTGGCCAAAGACATCCGGAAAACAGACAAACACATCCCGATCATTTTTCTGACGGCCAAATCGCAGGCGCAGGACGTGGTGGACGGTTTCCATGCCGGCGCGCAGGATTACCTTAAAAAGCCGTTCAGCATGATGGAATTGATTGTCAGGATCGATGCTTTGCTCGGTCGGATTGGCGGTGAAAAAACCGAGACGATTGCCCTAGGCGGTTTTCTCTTCGATGCCGTGCGCCAGACGTTGCAGTTCGGACAGGATGTGATGGCATTGACGCATCGCGAATCCGCATTGCTGGCGTTGCTCATCGAGAATAGGAATGAAGTGCTGGACCGTTCGGCCGTACTGCGGAAAATCTGGGGCGACGACGATTTCTTCAACGGGCGCAGCATGGATGTGTTCATCACCAAACTCCGCAAGAAACTCAGCCGCGACCCGAACATCCAAATCTTGAATGTCCGCGGATTAGGCTACAAACTCATCGACGGTTAGTGCGGAAAGCGCATATTGCCGCGGCCACTTCCATTCTGCCACTGTTGGCGCATCTCTTCGGCTTTTTTGATCACGATCTCATCGTACTCTTTTTGGGAAACCACTTGGCCGGCAGTCGGTTCCTTGATGGCCACTTTGTCTTTCGGGTTCAAGACGATTTTAGAACATAGGATGATGGTTTTGCCGTCGCTCACTTCGAGGATCAAACCGGGCAAACCCCAATATTTCTCCGGCCCTTGGTTCACCGGGATTTCCGGCGCGTACCAAGCCGTGACGGTGATTTCGGTAGGCATCTCGACGTCTTCCATGAAGTTGGTTTTCTTTTCGTCTGCCTTGGCTTCTTTTTTCTCGTCTTTCTTGCCGTCGCGCATCCTGAAATTCCGGAAGTCAGACTTCGGCGCAGGCATCACGGCGGTCGCCTTGAAACAGTTGTAGCCGCCAATTTGCTTGCTCTCGCCGGTCATTTGCCAATTGATTTTCGGGAGCGAATCTTTCACGAGAAATTCCTTGCCCATGAATTCGTTGGCCACGGCGTATGATTTGTTTTTCGCATTCTTGTAGATCGGGCCGCCGCCCATGACCGACATCATCATCCGCATGCCACCGCCGCCTTGCCCGGGCGCGTCGAGTTTTTCTTCCTCTTTGTACATCGACGCTACTTTGTCGAAATTCAGGATAAAAGTTTTTTCGAAAGCCTTTCGCATGCGTTCCTCGATCATCTTTTGCATCTCAGGCGTAAGATCGGGGTTCGATTGCACGCGTTTCATCATGTCGGCCGTGCTGGTTTTGGTTTCGTAAACGGCCATACCCTGGAATTCTTGTGAAAACCCGATGGCGGATGTGATAATAAGTAGGAATGTGAAAGCTAGTTTGTTCATGACGTGCTGTTTAACCGGGCAAAGATGGCCGAAACGGCGCATATCGGTGCCCAACGAAACGTTAAAAATAGCAAATATTTCGGTTCGGTTTGCCGATAAAGAATCGTATCTTCGCGGGTATGAGGAAATGGCTGCTACTGTTCTTGTACGCCACGGCGACGATGGCGCAAAGCCCGATTACGGCCGTGAAAACCGGAACGTTTTATTTCAAAGCCGATGATTACGCCGGGTTCGATGCGTTCGGATTCCAGTATTTCATCAAGGACAATGCGTTTATCAAGAGCAACGGCAAGGACAAATTCGAGTACAAGAAAATCGCGTTCGGGAAAATTACCCGTGCCGATATTCAGAACCCATTGTTGATGGTCTTGTTCTACGAAGATTTCAACGCCGCCGTCTTGCTCGACAACCAACTGAACGAAGTTCGGGAAATCCGTTTCAACGACCTGTCATCGCCGGTTGTGGCGCACGCGCTGGGCATGGCGGGCCAAAATCGTTTGTGGCTCTTCGACACCCTGACGCAGCAAATCATGTTGTTCGACTATCTCAAGAACACGCTGACGCCGCTGGCCACGCCGCTCAAGGAAACGGTGAAAACCTATCAGTCGGACTTCAATAATTTTTACTGGATCGATGCCAAGGACGACGCGTACGTTATAGATGTTTTCGGCAAAGTGACCGCGATGGGGAAAGTCCCGCCAAACGACGCAATGCTGTTCCTTTCCGGGCAATCGATACTTTTTACGACCGACGGGAAATTGCTGTTCCGTGACGGGAAATCGGGCACGGTACAAACGGTTTTAGGCACCGAGAATTCGCCAAAAAAATTTTATTGCGAAGCGCAAATTTTAGCTATTTTTACAAACTTCGGAATTACGAATTATAAAATTACTTTACCATAATGCACATCGCAGTAGCAGGAAACATTGGCGCGGGCAAAACCACCTTGACGCGCTTGCTGGCCAAGCATTTCAAGTGGGAGCCGCATTTTGAGGATGTCGTAGACAACCCGTATCTCGATGACTTTTATCACCAGATGGAGCGCTGGTCTTTCAACCTCCAGATTTACTTCCTCAACAGCCGTTTCCGCCAGATTTTGCAGATCCGTGAAAGCGGCAAGAACATCATCCAAGACCGTACGATTTACGAAGACGCGCACATCTTTGCCCCGAACCTGCATGCGATGGGCTTGATGACCAACCGCGACTTCCAGAATTATACCTCGCTTTTTGAACTGATGGAAACCCTCGTGGCCTCGCCCGATCTGCTCATTTACCTGCGCAGCTCCATCCCGAACCTGGTGAGCCAAATCCACAAGCGCGGCCGCGATTACGAGAACTCGATTTCCATCGATTATCTGAGCCGACTTAACGAGCGCTACGAAGCCTGGATACACACGTACACCAAGGGCAAGTTGCTCATCATCGACGTAGACAATATCGACTTTGTAAACAACCCCGAAGACATGGGCATCATCTTCAATAAAGTGAACGCCGAAGTCAACGGATTATTCTAAATAAAAACGCCCTCACCAAGAGGGCATTTTTTTATTCTTTCACGATTTTCTTAACGACTGTTTCACCTTGGCTACTGCTGACTTTGAGCAGGTAAACGCCCGTGGGTAAGCCGTCTGTGTCGAGCAATTCCGTTGTGTCTTGCCAGATGCCCGAAGTGACTTTTTTTCCGGTGTTGTCATACAAATCAAATGCGCTTTCGGGCGACAGATTTTCTACCGTAACCGATGTAGTTGCCGGGTTTGGCCAAAGCATCAAATCAGCGTCGGCCACATCGTTCAGGCCAAGCGGCGTATAATTAAGTTTGGCGACCAAAATGTTGTAGCCGGTGGTTGCCGTTTTTTGGAGCGTGATGTTGCCCAGCGTAATCGTATTGCTGAAAAAGAATGCGCCAACATACAATTCATTCTGGTTCTTACAATCGATGGAAATGCGGTTGTTGATATTCGTCGGGCCGCCGAGCCTTACCCAGCCAATACTGCCGTTGCTTGCGTTGTATTTGGTGACGAAAAAATTTCCGCTTTGGTCGGCAACGTTGACATTGCCGCTTCCGAAGTTGATCGATGACCCGTTGAACGTGCCGCCCACGTATAAATTTCCGTCGGCATCGGTGTCCGCGCAGTCAACGCCACTATAACCATTGCTGGATGCGGTTCTTCCCCAAACGACGTTTCCGCTTCCATCGAGTTTGAGCACGAACATTTTGTTCCCGGAACTTGATGCCGTCAGTGTCGTGTCATCGATAGTGATGCTCGAGGTGAACGTGCCGCCGAAATACGAATTCCCAGCGTTATCTGCGTTGACGCTAAAGATGAAGTTGTTCTGGAACGAGCCAGGCGTTACGGTACGCGCCCAAGCCGTATTCCCGCTGGCATCATATTTCACCATGAACACATTCGGTCGTGGTTGCCCGAAGCTCGGGTTGGTGAGCGATAGCAAATCAAACTGGATGGTTTCCGAGAAAAAGTAACCGCCTATAAACACGTTGCCGCTGCCGTCAATGGCCAAATCGCTGGAAATATTCTGGAAGTTCGTGCTGCCGCTGCGTTGGGCGCCTTTGGCCCAGACGGTGTTGCCGTTTTCATCCAATTTGACAAGAAACGGCGTGCCGTTACCGATGGCTTCATCGTAATTGAAATTCGTCAGGACAATGCCATCGAAACTGATTTGCGGTGATGTGTAATAACCAGTCATGTAAATGTTGCCCAATGCATCGGTCTTGACGCGGTACGTGGTCAGCGATTCGTTTTCGGCGGCATATCTTTTCGCCCAAAGCACATTCCCGTCCGGATCGTATTTGACCAAAAAATTCCCGACACCCCCATGGGTCAAGGTCGTGGTTCCGAACGTGATGGCTGTATTGAAACTGCCCGCAACGAGTACATTTCCCAGCCCGTCCGTCGCGACGATATAGACCATGTCGAAACCCGCGCCGCCGTCTTTTTTGGCCCAAAGCAAGTTGCCGTTGGTGTCGAATTTTGCGAGATAGATGTCGCCGGTGTTGGCCATTCCGCCATTGGTAAAGGTGTTGCTCCCGACGGTAATACTTGCAGATTGGAAATTCCCGATGAGATAGACGTTTCCGTCTTGGTCTGCAGCGGTCAGGCTTCGGCTTTCCTGGTTAAAGCTTTCGTAGTTGCGGCCCCAAGTCCAGTCCGGATTTTGGGCCATACTGATACAGCAAACCAGCATCGCCCCAAGTAAGGTAATGGTTCTTTTCACGTTTTTTGGTGTTAAGGTTAACGTGAACCGCGGTATTTCAGCCCCCAACAAATGTTGGATCGTGAACCTCGGCTTCACAGCAATTTTTTTACATAAATGTAATAAAATAAAAAAATGCCCCGCGTTTTGGCGAGGCATTTTTCTAATATACAGTAAGTTAATTACTTGATGATGACTTTTTTCACCTGTTTGCTGTTGCCGTTTTCAACCGTTACCAGATACATTCCGGCTTGCGCATTTTGCATCTGGAGTGTTTCGTTGAACAATCCGCTGGTGGCGTAAGTTTGCCCGAAAATCTGGCGTCCGCGGATGTCGTGTACGCTGATAGTGATGTCCTCGCCCGATACCGGCGTAAATTGCACGTTGAAACTGCCGTTGTTCGGGTTCGGAGACAAAGAAAAGTCGAAATTGCTTGCCGGGTTCACGCCCAGTGTTTGCGTGCTGCAGATGCTGAGCGACCAGCCGTTGATAGCGCCGCCGTCTTGATTGAAGGCATCGTCGACTTGCAGGTACCAAGTGCCCGCGGCATCTTCGCCGTTAAAAACGGATAGTGGCGAAAGCGCCGCAAGTGTTCCGGTAATGGTTGGTGTGCCGCTGCCGCAAGAAAGCGTGGTTCCGCCATCGGCAAACGTAGCGGAAATATCCTGAAGGTCGTCGCTCGTGCATGGGTTGATGAACAAATTCACCTCGGTGCCTGTGGGGCTGATGAGTTTCGCGGACAAATCATTCACCCATGTGTGCTGAATGTCGACCGTCACGGTCAAACCTGAAATAGCCGTAGAATCAGGAACGTCGATGGATGAGATTACGCTGTCGGTACCGCTGGCTGAAATCGCTACCGGGACATCTGCCGACGCATAATCCTGACACGCGACTTGCCCGGTCTGGAATTCGTAGGTTGCGCTGAAATTGCCTGCGCATGAAGCGTTCTTCGGCAAAATGCGCCAGAAATACGTTGTGGCTTCGGCCAAGGTAGGTGCACTGAAACTGTTGGTGTTTACCGTGGCCGTTGCAACGATATTGTTGAACGCATTATCCGTCGCGATTTGTACATCGTATTCCGTAGCGTTGGCATCGGTGGTCCAATCCAAAGTAGGGGTAACGCTTACGCCGGTAGCCGCGTTCGCTGGGGCGTTCAACGACACACCCGCAAATGACGAACTGTACAATTGAAGGTATAATGCCACGGTTTTGGTGATCGCGCCCGATGTGGCCGTCACCGTGATTGGGTAGAAGCCCGGCGTGCTGCCCGTGGTGTTGTCGACACTTACCGTGACGATACCATTATTTACAATCGGATTCGGTGAAAAACTCACGGTGCTTCCGGACGGTTGCCCTGAAACGGTAAACGATGTGGCGCCATTGAATCCGGCCAGCGCCTCGTATGCGATGGCGTAATTGGCCGATGCGCCCTGACAGATTGCTTGGCTTTGGCTGCTCGACGATGCAACTGCAAAGGTTGCCGATGGCGCTGTGATGGCGAAATTCGTATTCGAGATGTCGTAGAAAATGTGGTCGTGGCCTTTCACCATGATGCGGTTGGTTGTACCCACGCTGTTAGGGATAGAAATGGTTTCTGAACCGTCGTTCGGTACGTTGCCGGCCAGTAAAGTCGGGAACGACAGGCCGCCGTTGGTAGACAAATAGATGTCAACATACGCCGCGTCGACGCCATTTTCAGTCGTTCCGGCCACAGCCCAAGTGACGGTTTGGTTGCTTCCGGCTTCCCAGGAAACATTGGTGTTCGGCACGTTCACCAAGAATGGGCCGGCCACTGCGCTCACGGTTACGGTCATGCCATCGGTGTTGGTTTGACCCACGCCGAGTAGGTTGTCGCGCCCGGTCAGTACGAAATTCAGGTCGCGTGCCACAGAACTTACCGCTTCCGAACGGATGCCGTTAAAGGTCGTAACCAATTGGTTGGCGACTACGCGCTCCAGTGGCGGACAGTAACGGCTCGGTGACGACGTCGGGTCATAAGAGCGCCAGTTCGGGCCTCCTGTTTTGGTGGCATTGGCTTGGCTGTTTGACCCGGTTTGCGTCGTAGCGGTGTCGTTTTGTTCCCAGCAGTACGCAATGGCATCACCGTTGGCATCGGCGCCCGAACCCGTCAGGATAAATGGTGTACTCTTCGGGATGATGTAATCTTTGCCCGCATCCATGATAGGTGCAGTATTGGTCAGCGTCGTGCGGACTGGGCAGGTTTTCCCTACCATATTGTCTTGGATTTGCTTGATGGTCGCGTACACGAAGTAATCGTCTGAATGGTCGGCGATGTCTTGTGCGGTAATCCCGGCGTAGCCCATGATCGTTGATCCTGAGCCTGGTTCCACATTCACGCCCGAACCTTCCACGTTGTTCGAGAACGTGTGGTTGCCGCCAAATTGATGGCCCATTTCGTGCGCCACGTAATCGATGTCAAAGTTGTCGCCCTGCGGAATGCCATCGGCCGGAGAGGTGATGCCGCGTCCTTTGATGCCGTCAACGCAAACACACCCGATACAGCCTGCGTTGCCGCCGCCGCCCGTGCGTCCGAACATGTGCCCGATGTCATAATTGGCCTCGCCGATGATGTTGGTGAGTGTGGTTTGCAGCTGGCCGTTCCAAGCACCCATATTGGTGTACGGGTCAGTTGATGCATTGGTATAAACCACCAAGTTGTTGTTGGCGATGATGTTCATATGGATGGCCAAGTCTTTCTCGAAAACACCGTTTACGCGCGTCATCGTCGCATTCATGGCCGCCAATGCGCCGGCAACCGTGCCGCCGTGATAGGCCGTGTATTCGCCGTTGCAGGAAAGCGCCAATCGGAAGGTTAAAAGTTCTCCGGAATTGGAAAGCCGCGAAGTTTGCCCGGTTTGTTGTTGCAAGTTGAGCGCCAAGGCCGAATCTTCGGTGTGGCATTCGAAAGGAAGATTGGCTTTGTTGCGAGACGAATGGAACACGGCGTAAACCGAACCGTCGGCTGCGTAGGGTTCCATGAATTCATTGCGTTTGTCTGTCCTGAAAATCATGGTCTGGATGCCCGACGGGTCAACGCTCATGCGAAGTAGCGCTAGTTTATCATCGATGCCGCGGCCAACATACGACCTGATTTGCGGAAATTGCGCTTGTAATGCAGAATCAAAATTCGAGGCTTCGAACATTTCAAAACGCTCAAAGTTTCCATCGACGTTCGGGAGCGAAATCACAACACCGGATGCTCGTCCGGCAAAGCGGGTTGGGGCAGTGGCCAGCGCCTGACGGATGACATCGGCGTCGAGCCTGAACATTTTGAATTCGGTCGGGAAAGAAAGTCTCGACGCGCTTTGGGCGATCTCGAAATTCTTCTCCTTTACCGAAGTCCACGCCCGGTCTGTTTGCGCATTGCCTGAATACCAAGCGAGCGCCAGCAAGGCGATAAGTAAGGTTTTTTTCATGGGAGGTTGTTAGTTTTTGTAAAGGCGCTAATATAATGATTTATACAGCATTATTCTGGCGGCGATACCGTTAAAAAAAAAGCGCCCGAGATTTCGGGCGCTTGAAATATTTCGGCGGAAAAATTACTTCCTGATTGAATCGAGTTTGGCGTTTACTTCGGCTTCTGTACCTTCAAAAACCTGCGTGTCAACCTTGTCGCCGGTTTTCACCGTAACGATAGATTTCACTTTGCCGTTGTTATTGGTCGTCTCGATGCGGACTTCTTTCGATTCGGTGGTCATGCCCGGTTTTGCGCAGCATGATTTGTCGCCGATGAATTTTCCGTTGGCGTCGTAGTTAGACAAACACATCTCTTTTTCTTCGGCAGAACAACCCATTTCGTCGCACATCTTGGCGCACTCTTCTTTGGTCATGGTCGCCATTTTTGCAGGGTCGCATTTGCCGCATTTCTTGTCCATCATCATTTCCATCTTCACCTCTTTGTTTTCGGTGCCGTGGCTGCCGTTGCCCAAGATTGGGGCGATGACCAAGCCCACGAGGCAAGTCAGTTTGATGAGGATGTTCATCGAAGGACCAGAAGTATCTTTAAACGGATCACCCACGGTGTCACCGGTTACGGCTGCTTTGTGCGCGTCTGATCCTTTGTACGTCATTTCACCGTTGATCATGACACCGGCCTCGAAAGATTTCTTGGCATTGTCCCATGCACCACCGGCGTTGTTTTGGAAAATCGCCCAAAGTACACCGGAAACGCAAACACCGGCCATGTATCCACCCAACGCTTCGGCGCCCATAAGCGCACCAACGATGATTGGCGTGATGATCGTGATGGCGCCCGGCAACATCATTTCGCGGAGTGCCGCTTTGGTAGAGATGTCGACACATTTGCCGTATTCTGGTTTTCCTGTACCTTCCATGATGCCCGGGATTTCGCGGAACTGGCGACGTACTTCGTTCACCATGTCCATTGCGGCTTTACCCACAGACTGCATCGCCAAGGCTGAAAATACCACCGGGATCATACCGCCGATGAACAATGCAGCCAATACGTCGGCGCGGAAGATGTTGATGCCATCGATACCGGTAAACGTTACGTAAGCGGCGAACAAGGCCAAAGCGGTAAGTGCAGCAGACGCAATCGCGAAGCCTTTACCTACGGCAGCCGTAGTGTTGCCCACAGAGTCCAAAACGTCTGTACGTTGACGTACTTCCTTCGGCAATTCACTCATTTCGGCTACACCACCAGCGTTGTCGGCGATTGGTCCGAAAGCGTCGATAGCCAATTGCATAGCCGTAGTAGCCATCATCGCAGAGGCGGCAATCGCCACACCGTAGAACCCGGCAAGCTCATAAGAACCCCAGATGGCAGCAGCAAAAAGCAATACCGATGAGAACGTTGATTTCATACCTGTAGCCAAACCAGCAATGATGTTGGTAGCGGCACCGGTTGAAGAGTTTTGTACAATATTCAATACTGGTTTTTTGCCCAGTGCGGTGTAGAATTCAGTGAATGCAGAGATCAAAAGACCTACGCCCAAGCCTACCAATGTAGACCAGAACACGTTCATACGCGGTACTTCGCGCATGCCTTCACCAAAGAACTTCATGTTGATGGTTTCCGGCAACATGTACTGGATCAGGAAATAGCAAGTCACTACAGTCAAGGCCAAAGACACATAGTTTCCGAGGTTGAGCGCGCCTTGTACTTGTGCTTCCTTGGCATCGTTGTTCTTGATTTTTACGAAGAACGTACCGATGATCGAGCAAAGGATACCCAAACCGGCAATCACCAATGGCAACAAGATCGGGCCCATGCCGTTGAATGCAGCGGGTGCAGTTCCGGCTTCGGTCATGTCTTTAATGATATAGTTTCCGAGTACCATCGAAGCCAATACCGTAGCGACGTAAGAACCGAACAAGTCGGCACCCATACCGGCCACGTCACCTACGTTATCGCCCACATTGTCGGCAATGGTCGCAGGGTTACGTGGATCGTCTTCAGGGATGCCGGCTTCCACTTTACCTACGAGGTCAGCACCCACGTCGGCAGCCTTGGTGTAAATACCGCCGCCCACACGGGCAAACAAGGCGATAGATTCGGCGCCCAGTGAGAAACCAGCCAAGGTCTCGAGCACGATGGTCATGTTATCATAGAAGTTTCCGCCTTCGGTCATGAATTGCGACACGAAGAACATGAAAAACAAACTCAGTCCGAGTACGGCCAAACCGGCCACGCCCAAGCCCATAACGGTTCCGCCACCAAAAGACACGTCGAGCGCCTTTGGCAAGGAAGTCCTTGCAGCTTGTGTGGTACGAACGTTTGATTTGGTCGCGATGCGCATCCCGATGTTTCCGGCCAATGCCGAGAAGAATGCACCGAAAATGAACGCTACCACGATCATCCAGTGTGATGTGGCAACAATCTGTGAAATGGTGAAAAGTGCAGCCGACGCAATGACGACGAAAATCGCCAGGATGCGGTATTCTGCCTTGAGGAATGCCATTGCACCTTCCTGGATGCTTTTGGAGATGTTCTGCATTTTTTCCTCGCCCGCGTCCTGCTTGGTTACCCACGAAGCTTTCACGAGCATAAAGATCAGTCCCAACACCGCCATGGCAATAGGAACGTACATGATCATTTTTTCCATAAATTCTGTTTTTCTTTATTTTTTTATCGGGGGCAAAATTAACAAATTACTAAGAACTTACAACACGCTCGTCCAAGTTTGTTCGTTAAATAAACGATGTTTTACAGGATGATTTGCCGTCCGCGTTTTTTGAGGTAGTAATGCCAAAGGAAAAAAGCAGCGTAACTGCGGTACGGCGCCCAGTTTTGGGTGATTTCAGCAACGGCGGATTTGTCTCGGATGCCGGTGAGTTCGCCTATGGTAATGAGGATGCCGATGTCGCCCAACGGGATGATGTCGGGCGATTGCAAGCTGAACATCAGATAGACATCAATGGTCCAGTGGCCGATGCCTTTGATCTGGATGAGTTCGTCACGGACGGCTTCGGGCGTTTTTTGTGAAAGGGTTTCCAACTGCAGCGAGCCCGAGACTATGGCTTCGGCCAACGCCCGAACGTACGTCGATTTTTGCCGACTCAGGCCACAGTCACGCATCTGTTGCGCGTCTAATTCCAATATATTCTCAGGCGTGAATGCGCCAGATTGCACTAACAATTTCTCATAGCAAGCCCGCGCCGATTCGAGCGACACCTGCTGTTCGAGGATGATTTTGCACAGCGTCTCGAAACCTTCTGGCCGCACCGGAATGTAGGGCATGCCGTACTGCGCATGGATTTGCGCGAAAATGTCGTGGCGGTCGATGAGGTGTCGGAGGGCGTGCATGTAGTTGCTAGTTTTTAGTGGATAGAAGAAAGTGGAAAATAGCTGTAGGAATATTTTCGGCGTGCCGGCGTTATTGGGCTGCGTGGCTCTATTGATGATTTTGCAACGCCGTCAGGCTGTACGCTATATCTTTTGCTCGCGCCCTCGCAAAAGGATGCCGCTGCCATCCTTCACGCGGTTAAAGCTACTGTTTTTCCGATCGCTAGTTTCTGGACAATTCTATCGCACCACTAGCTAACCTAAATAACAATTAGAAACTAGTAACTAAAAACTAGCAACTAAAAACCAGCAACTAACTAGCTTCAGAAATAAAACCCAAACTCGCCCTTGATCGTAAAGTTCTGAGCATTCGGGACGTCGCGGTAGTTGCCGCGCCAGGCGAAATCTAGACGGAAGACCTTAAAGATGTTGCCGACACCGAAACCATATTCCCAATAGGCTGGGTTCGGGGCGCGATACACCAGGCCGGAGGCGTTGATGGCTTTGCTCTCGTCTGACACATTGCCGTATGCGCCGCGGATGAAGACGATTTCCCGGAGGTTGAGTTTGCGCAGTTTAGGCACGTAGGCGAACAGTTTTCCGTTGAAATGGTGGTCAATCTGGAGCGTCGCATATTCGTCGGCGACGAACTCATAGAAGTTGAGGTTGCTGAAGGTGTTCTGGATGGTGAAATAGGTCTGGTTGCCTGGCACGATGCTCATCAAACCGAGCGGCACGGCACCGAAGGTTTTACCGACTTCGCTGGTAATGTTCGTGCGCCCAATGGCACCGATAATGAGCGGCTGGCGGTAGTACAACTGCAATTTTTTATAGTCGAAATCTGAATTGAACAAGCCTTTCGTTCCGGCGCTGTAATTGACGAAAACGCGCGGGAACGGGCTGTCGACCTCATTGCGTTCTACACCAAAGCCTACCATTTTTCGGCCCGGCGTGTACTCGATCTGGATATTGGATTCGGCCTGTTTGACCTCGCTTTCCACGACGCCCGCAGGGTTTTCGGCGGTTGGCTTGACCTTGTAATAGCTCAGGCTGAACACCGGCGAGGCCGATTCGAGCGTGCGGTAAGACATGCCTACCGTTAGCGTCAGGTTTTTGACGGGCTCGATCTCGAAGGCGAAATTCGTGAGGTTAATGTTGGTGAGTTTGCCGTTGTTGCTGGTCGTGAACAATCCGGAAGAGGCGAAACTACGGCCCAAAACATCATTGGTCGTGGTGAGCGATGCCCCGATTTGTTCGATGTCGCGCCGGTTGCCGCCCGACAGAATGGCACGGCTGCGTTTATCAACCATTAATTTACCCGAAACGCCATATTTGACTTTGTCGTCCTTGAAGCCGTATGCGGTGTAAGCCTGTACACGCCACGGATCGTTTGGCCCGAAATAGGTGCGGCCGCCAGTGCGTATCCTGAAACCTTCCACGTCGTTGTAGCCGAGTGTGGAGAAAATCGGTCCATAGTCAAAATTCCCGATCTGGACGTAGCCGCTGCCGAGGATTTCCACGAGCGAGGTCAGGCGTTTGAATTTCTTGTTGGTTTTGAGCGTGTCGAGCATCTGATACACGCCGCGCTCGTCCTTGCTGAGTTTTTCGAAACGGTTTTTCTCCCAATATTCATCGGGTTTTTGATACACCGACGGGTCGATGAAATTGACCGGTTCGCGGTAGAAATCTTCCGGCTTGGGCCTGTTGAATTTGTGGTTGCGGAAAAATGTGGTGCGTTTGCCGTACACGCCGCGGGAAGTTTCCTTTTTACGCAAGGCGAAATCGCTCATCATGTAGTCTTTCGTGAGCAGGAAAACCGAATCGTTGAGCACGTCGAATTCTTGTTCGATGTAAATGTCCTTGACCCAGTTGATGTTGGCGCTTTTGGTCACGGCCATGTTGATGCTCTTGATGGCAAAAGTGGTGTCGTTTACCCAGAAATCGCCCTTGAATGTGAGTTCGTTTTTGCGTCGCGGATAAAATACGATGTTGTAGCACCATTTGCCGTCTACCATCGCCGTATCGCGCAACACGTAATTGTAGACATCGATTCCGGTTGTGGAAAGCGGGCTGGTGAAACTCTTGTCGAAAAACGTCAGGTAATTGTTGTAGATGTTGTAGTCTGCGTACAAATCCTTGATGAACGCGATGACTTGCTGGTTGTCTGAAAATCCGGAGTTCTTGTTCGCCTTCAGGATTTCCTTGACTTTCTTCATTTTGTTGTCGCCGTACACGTCGGACAGCGCTTCGTTGATGAAAATCGGGAGGTAGGTTTTTCCGGTGACTTTCGATGTATCGACATGGTTGAAGATGAATTCCATCCCGCGGAAAATCTTGTTCTTCATGAACGCCGAGTCTATCGTGTTCATGTCAAACTCCACCTTTTCATATTTTTCCATCTGGTATTGGTCAAACATGTACAGGCCGTTTTTCTTTTTCCGCGCCCAGATCTTTCGCAAAATATCGAGCGCCGGATTGTTTTTCTTGGAGGTTTTGCCCGAATAAATCACGACCTCCTTGAGCGTTTCGGTTTCCTTCAATACGACTTTGAAATCATAGTTGACCGATTTGGGCAATGCCATTTCCTTGTCCTGGTAACCGGTGAAAGAGACAACGATGGCGTCATACGCGCTGGGCGACTCCAGATAGAAACGGCCGTCTTCGTTGGTGACCGTGCCTTCGGTCGTGCCTTTGAAAATCACGCTCGCGAACGGAATCGGTAGGTTCTTGTTGTCTACGACCATACCGCTGACTTTTGTCTGGGCGAAGCCCAAAGCTGCGGTGAACAATAAAAAAATGGTGAATAACCGTCTCATACATCTGGCCCATTTCGGGCCGTCAAATATAGTATTTTTCTTCGTTCTTTTCGGTGGCCGAGAAATGCGTTTCGGGCGCCGAAGTTTTCCTTCGCAATTGGCCAAAAAGAATATCTTTGCGCTTTCCGTTGAAAATGAGGATATTCATCGCATGTTTGTTTCTGTCGTTGCACATGGCTGGCCAGCAAAACGGGCACACCAATGTGCAACTTGATTTTTTCCGGGGCAACATTTACCGCCATACCGACGACATTGACCATTTGATCACCGGCCATCCGGACGGCGTTTTGCTCAGTTTCAACCACCAGACTTTCGGCGATAAAGAATGGCAGCATGCGTACAATTTCCCCGATTACGGCGTATCATTCCAATACCAGGATTTCCATAACGACATCTTGGGGAAATGTTTTGCCGTAGGCGCACACTACAATTTCTATTTCCTGAATCGGCATTTGGTGTTCAGGATTTCGCAAGGCATCGGCATGACGACCAATCCTTACGACAAGGAAGACAATTACAAGAACAACGCATTCGGCTCAACGCTCATGAGCAGTAATCTTTTCATGCTCAACTACAAAAAGGAGAACATCATCGGGCGGTTCGGGTTGCAGGCCGGTTTCATATTCACGCACTTTTCAAACGGCAGGATCAAGTCACCGAATACCGGGATCAACACCTACGCGGTCAATCTGGGCGTGCATTACAACCTCAATGAAAAGCCACCATACCGCGTGCCTGATTCGTCGGCGCAGGCCAACTTCATAGAACCTTTACGGTTTAATTTTGTGTTCCGATCGGGGATTTCGGAAAGCCAGATTGCAGGATCCGGACAAAAGCCATTTTACCATATCGGAACATACGTAGATAAAAGATTGGGACGAAAGAGTGCTTTGCAACTGGGCGCCGACCTTTTCCTTTCGCAGTATCTAAAGGAGTTCGTAGCCTATTATTCGGCCATTTACCCTGATCGCCCGTACGTTGACCCGGAAACTGACTATAAGCGCGTCGGCATTTTCGTTGGGCATGAACTCTTTATCAACAAACTGACTGTTGAAACGCAACTTGGCTACTACGTTTACAAACCGTTCAAATACGAAATAGACATTTACCAGCGTGTTGGTGCTAAATATTATATTACCGATATTTTGTATGGCGCGCTCTCGCTCAAGGCGCATGGCGCACGTGCCGAAGCCCTTGAAATGGGTATCGGAATAAGGATTTAAGATATGAAAAAAATACTGTATGTTTCGTTCTGCGTGTTGTTGTTTGGGTGTAGTATTTCCGAAGATTGCTTCAAGAATTCGGGTGCGACGACAACAAAGATTATTACGCTACCGTTGGAAAGCCATTTCGATAAGATTTATGTATTTCCGCACATCAAATTGGTTTTGGCGCAGGGCGATGAAAACGCCATTACTGTAAAGGCCGGAAGCAACGTCATTGACGATATCAGTGTACGGATTGTCAATGATTCGCTCTTATTACAAGACAATTCAGGGTGCAATCTTAACCGGCAGTACGGCAATAAAACGGTGTTCGTGACGGCTAAGAATGTTCCGGTGATGAAAATCTATTCCAACACGGAACAACAAATCGTGTCTAGCGGCGTGCTGACTTTTCCGATACTGGAACTGTACGCCATGGATTATTTCGGTGGCGTCGGCACCGGCGATTTTAACCTCGATGTGAACAACATCGAAACGGTAATTGAGACCAACAACGTAGCCACGTTCAAGATGCGGGGCCATACAAACGTACTTTGGCTGAATTTTTACGATGGACTTGGCCGTTTTGAAGGCGCAGAAATGCCGGCCAATCAGGTGAGGTTTTTTCAGCGGAGTGCCAACGACCTAATCGTAAAACCCACAGATTCGCTTATTGGCAACCTCTATGGAACAGGAAACGTGCGTTGCCTGACACAGCCTCTTGAAGTGAATGTCCAGCGACATTATACCGGAAGGTTGATTTTTGAGTAGGTTTAGTTGCTAGTTTCTAGTTGCTAGGTGTTTCGTCTACCGATGCGTTATTTTCAATTTAAACAACTCGAAAACTCAAACGCCTTAATCGGGATGCAACGGTACAACAATACATGAATAGTAGAATCGACACAAACGAAGAATAATCCTCTAGCAACTAGCCACTAACAACCAGCCACTATTTCCTACTTCGTCACATCCCGGAACACGCGCTCCAGATCTTTTGTCTTTTGGGAAAGTTGCAAGGTTTTTAAGCCGTTGGCCGTAGCAAAGTCGAAAACTGCCGGGCGTTTGTCATCCTCTGAGGTAAAAGTCAATTCCCAGATGTTTCCGGAAATATTTTTATAAGAAGTCAGGTCTTGAAGGGTTGCGATCGCAGCCTGGTCTGCCTTGGCGTCAAATTCCACTTCAATGATTTGTTCGGTGCCCGAAATCAGTTTGTCGAGTTTTTTGTCGGTCACGATCTTGCCCTTGTCGATGATGATCACGCGGTCGCAGATGGCTTCCACTTCCTGCAGGATGTGCGTGGAGAGGAAAACGGTCTTGTCCTGTCCGGCATTCTTGATCACGCGGCGTATTTCGACCAACTGGTTCGGATCTAAGCCTGTGGTCGGTTCATCCAGGATCAACACATCGGGATTGTGCAAAAGCGCCGTGGCCAACCCGACACGCTGGCGGTAACCTTTTGAGAGTTGCCCGATTTTCTTGTGTTTTTCTGGCGTCAAGCCCGTAAGTGCAATCACTTCGTCAATGCGTGACTTCGAGACGTGGTAAACACCGGCGTTGAATTCAAGGTATTCGCGGATGTACAAATCCAGATACAACGGGTTGTGTTCGGGCAAATAGCCCACAGACAATTGCACGGCTTTCGCATCGGCACTTACGTCGTGGCCGTTCACGAAAGCTGTTCCTTCATCTGCGCTGATGTAGGTTGTCAGGATTTTCATCAGCGTCGATTTTCCGGCACCATTCGGCCCGAGGAAACCCACAATTTCGCCTTTCTTTACCGAAAACGAAACGTTGTCCAGCGCTTTCTGTGCGCCGTAATGCTTGGAGATGTTGCTGACTTCAATAGACATGCGCGAAGGGTTTGGGGCAAAAGTAATCAGAAAAATAAATTTTCGCCGGTTTTTAAATCCGATTTGGGAAATAGCGCCTAATTTTGCCCAAAACTGATGCTACTTGGAAAACGATAAAACCTTACGACGCTGGTTAGATGACATGGGTTCGCACCCGCTGGTGATTGCCGGGCCGTGCAGCGCCGAAACCGAAGAACAGGTCATGGCCGTGGCCCGCGCGCTCAAAGAGTCGCCGGTATCTATTTTCAGGGCCGGCATCTGGAAACCGCGCACGCGTCCGGGCGGGTTTGAAGGCATTGGCGCCATCGGGCTCAAATGGTTGCAGAAAGCCAAGGAAGAAACCGGTTTGCTGATGGCCGTTGAAGTCGCCAACGCGACACATGTGAAGTTGGCCATGGAACACGGCATAGACGTTTTCTGGATTGGCGCCCGCACGACCGTAAACCCTTTCACCGTACAGGAAATTGCCGATGCACTCGCCGGGACAGACAAAATCGTCTTGGTGAAAAACCCGGTCAATCCGGACTTGGCGTTGTGGCTCGGCGGCGTGGAACGGCTGTACAACGCAGGCATCCGCAAACTGGGTGTCGTGCACCGCGGCTTTTCCACATACGACAAAACCAAATACCGTAACATTCCGGAGTGGCAAATCGCGATTGAATTGCAAAGCCGTTTCCCGGACTTGCCTTTGATCTGCGACCCATCGCACATTACCGGCCGTCGCGACATGATCCAGCAGGTATCACAACAAGCGCTTGATTTGAACTACGACGGTTTGATGATCGAGACGCATCCGAATCCGGACAAAGCCTGGAGCGACGCCGCACAGCAAGTCACGCCCGATGCCTTGAAGGACATCCTCGCGAATCTCATCGTCCGGAAACCGAATGATTTGACCGATTCGTTCCAGAAACAACTCGGAAAACTCCGGTTGCAGATTGACGAACTCGACGGCAAAATCATCGACATATTGGGCAAACGCATGGCCATTGCCGATGAAATTGGCGCGCTGAAACAACGGCACAACGTGTCCATTCTGCAAACGGAACGCTGGCAGCAAATTCTCGAAAATATGACTGCTGCCGGGCAAGCGCAACACCTGAGTGAGGAGTTCATCCTGCGGCTATTCAAGGCCATCCACCAGGAAAGCATCGTTCACCAGGAGAAAAAATTATAAATTTTAAATTATAAATTTTAAATTGGGTTTGCGTCGGCGAATGGCCGGAATTAAAATTCAGAATTGCCGATGACAGGTATTGTATATAAATCAACCGGAAGCTGGTACGTGGTCAAGACCGACGACGGCGCGCTGTGGGAATGCCGCATCAAGGGCAAGTTCCGCATCAAAGGCATCAAGAGCACCAATCCGGTAGCGGTGGGCGATATCGTCGATTTTGAACTAGACGATTCTTCAGACAAAACCACCGGCACGATTTACGACATCCACGACCGTAAGAATTACATCGTCCGGAAATCGGTGAATTTGTCGCACCAGATGCACATCATCGCGGCCAACATTGACCGTGTTTTCTTGTTGGTCACGATCAATAATCCACCAACGACTACAAGTTTCATCGACCGTTTCCTCGTTACCGCCGAAGCCTACGGGATTGAAGCGGTGCTGGTATTTTCGAAGACCGACACCTACGACGAGGACATGCGCGACGAACAGTTGTATTTGCAATATGTGTACGCTCAAATCGGGTACAAATGCCTGAAGGTTTCCGCGAAGGAAAATAAAGGTTTGGACGAGCTGAAGGCGTTGATGAAAGACAAAGTATCGATGTTTTCCGGGCACTCCGGTGTGGGCAAATCCACGCTGATCAATGCACTCGAACCGTCGCTGGATTTAAAGACCAAAGAAATTTCCGAACAGCACCAGCAAGGCCAGCACACCACGACATTTGCCGAGATGTTCGACCTGTCGTTCGGGGCGCAAATCATTGACACGCCGGGCATTCGCGGGTTTGGTATCGTCGATATGGAAAAGGAAGAAATCAGCGATTATTTCCCGGAATTCTTCAAGCTTAAAAACGACTGTAAGTTCAACAATTGCCTGCACAAGGACGAGCCGCAATGCGCCGTGAAAAATGCGCTCGAAAAGGACGAAATCGCGTGGTCGCGCTACCGAAGTTACCTGCAAATCCTCGACGGCGAAGACGAAAATTACCGCACCGATATTTATGGCGACCGCCGGGGCAACGAATCATGAGAGCGGTTATCCAACGTGTGTTAGAAGCATCGGTGACTGTAGCCGGAAAGCGTGAGGCCGAAATCGGTCCGGGATTGCTCGTTCTCGTCGGGGTTGAAGACGCCGATACCGATGAAGACATTGCTTGGCTGACGGCCAAGATCGCGAACCTCAGAATTTTCGGGGACAGCAACGGCGTGATGAATTTGTCTGTGTGCGACGTTTCGGGCGAAATCATAGTGGTAAGCCAGTTTACGTTGCACGCCTCCACGAAAAAAGGCAACCGGCCATCGTACATCAAGGCGGCGCGGCCTGAGATCGCGATTCCTTTATACGAGCAATTTGTCGCGGAATTGCAGTTGGCGTGCGGCCAAACCATCCAAACCGGAATCTTCGGTGCCGACATGAAAGTGGCCTTGGTCAACGACGGCCCGGTCACGATTGTCATCGACACAAAAAACAAAGAATAAATCTTAAGGATTTCTTAAAAAAAATTATATTTGGGCAAAGCCAACCCGAAATGAAATCCGTGTTATTTTTTTTGTTGTGCGTCGCAACAGCATGGGCACAACAAGGCCAATACTCCGTTTTAACACTGCCCGCCGAACTCAAGGAAAATGCAAATGCGGTCATCCGGAGTGAAGAAATCACCGTCAATATTACATCCCGGAACTCGGTCACAATCAAGACGCGCCGTGTGGTTTCCGTGCTCAACGAACTCGGTGTAGATCATATCGATGCGCGAGAGAGCCGCAACGTGAAGTCCATCGGCGCTACGGTTTATAATGCGCTTGGGATGGAAATCAAGAAAATCAAGCGCAAGGATTTCAAGGAAGTGGCCGTCTCGGAAGGTTCCATCATCACAGACCGGAAATTAACGTATCTGGATTTCACGCCCACTGACTACCCGTTTACGATTGTTTATGAAAGCGAAGTCAGCGATGCCGATACGGGTTTTTTGCCCCGATGGTCGCCATTGCACGACGGCCTTGAAAGCGTGGAGCAGTCGAGCATTACCGTGACTTGCCCCGAGACGCTTGGGCTGAAATACAAAACAAGGAATTTCGGCACTTATAGCATCGCCAAAACCGAGCAATCGGGCAGCATCACTTTTACGGCGAAACATATCCCGGCCTTGAAGAATGAACAGTATTCGCCGGATTTCGATGCCTTGGCGCCGCAAGTCTTGTTTGGTTTGGAAAAGTTTAGTTATGAAGGCATCAACGGTGAAGCCACAGACTGGAAAACCTTCGGGAATTGGGTACAGAAAAGCCTCATCGCGGGCACGACCGAACTGCCGCAAGACGCGCGTGAGAAAATCGTGGCGCTGGTCGGCGATGAAAAAGATCCGATCAAAAAGGCGCGTATCGTTTATGATTTCGTGCAGAATAAAACCAGATACGTCAGCATCCAACTCGGGGTAGGCGGCTGGAAACCGATGAAGGTAGCCGACGTGCACAGGCTCGGTTATGGCGATTGTAAAGCGCTGACCAATTACACCAAAGCGTTACTGGAAGCCGTGGGCGTGCCATCCTATTATTGCCTGATTTACGGCGGCAACGCCAAAGAAGACATTGATCCTGATTTTGTGTCTATGCAAGGCAACCACGCTACACTAGCCATTTCGGACGGCAACCAATTGCGTTGGGTGGAATGTACCAGCCAGACCGATCCGTTTGATTTCCAGGCCAACTTCACCGACGACCGTTTGGCGCTTGTCCTGAAACCCGATGGCGGCGAAATTGTTCGGACGCATGTTTACAAGGACCAAGAGAATTCCCAAATCTCGAAAGCGCGATATGCCATCGGCGCAGACGGGAAGCTCTCGGGTCAAATAGACATTGCGAGCCGCGGTTTGCAGTACCGGTTGCGCGCCGATTTGGAACGCAAATCGGGCACAGATCGCCACACGCATTACAAGGAATATTTTGTGGTCGTGAACAACCTCAATATCGAAAAGATCGACTTGGTCAATGACCGGCAAACCCCCGAGTTCAAGGAAAAAGTCACTTTGAACGCACCAGGTTATGCCACTGTGAGCGGCGGAAGGCTCATGTTCGCCATCAATCCGTTCAATCAGTTTTACAACGTTCCGCAACGCTAT
Organism: Flavobacterium longum; assembly: GCF_965137575.1. Lineage (NCBI taxonomy): Bacteria > Pseudomonadati > Bacteroidota > Flavobacteriia > Flavobacteriales > Flavobacteriaceae > Flavobacterium > Flavobacterium longum. The sequence goes on from NZ_CBCRZJ010000002.1 coordinate 570,601, forward strand.
CGCACCCGGTTGAATGCCGTGGAAATTGAACGCGGTTTCTATGACGACGACGAGTTCACCGTGGACATTCCCGACGGATTTGTCGTGGAAGCCAAGCCAGACGACATCGAAATCACAGATGCCTTCGGAACCTACAAATCGCAATGCATCGTCACCAGTCCCAAACAGCTAACCTACAAACGCTCTTTGCTCATTAAACAAGGGAATTATCCGGCAACCGATTATGAGAAGTTCAGGAAATTCCGCGAGCAGATTGCCAAGGCAGACAATGCGAAATGTGTATTAGTAAAGAAAACATAAAATAACGGAAATGAAAGCAAGAATTTGGACAGCGGTGTTTTTGTTGATTGCAGGTTTGGGTCATGCACAAGAGTTTGAATTGGGAAAAGTAACAAAGGCAGAATTAGCAGAAGCGGCGCATCCGGTGGAGCCAGACGCGCCTGCGGCCATATTGTTCCAAAGCGGTAAAACGTACATGGATTATAGCGACGCACAAGGGTTTACGCTGGTTACCGATGTGGAAATCAGGATTAAAATCTATAAAAAAGAAGGCTATGACTGGGCAAACAAGACGGTGAAATACTACATCGGACAAAAGCCAACCGAGCAAATAAACTTTTCAAAGGCCGTCACATACAATTTGGTGAACGGAAACATCGAAAAAACCAAGCTAAAGTCTGAAGGTGAGTTTGATGAAAAAATCAACAAATTTTGGGCGGCCAAAAAGATCACAATGCCCAATGTAAAAGAAGGCTCAGTAATAGAATACCGTTACACGCTGTACTCGCCGTTTTTGGGCAATGTGTCCGATTGGCAGTTTCAATCATCGATCCCGGTGAACCATTCAAAATACGTGACCAAATTTCCGGAGTATTTTATGTTCAAAACCAATTTCAAGGGTTTCCTGATGCCTACAATCACTACGACCTCCGACACGCGGACTCACAATTTCACGACAAAAGAGCGCGGGGAAGACGTGAGCACGTCCTTTGACACCCACAAAATGTCGTTTAATGAAGCCGTTACCACTTATACTGCCAACAAGATGCCGTCCATGAAAGACGAGGATTTTGTAAGCAACATCAACAACTATGTTTCAACTGTTGAACACGAACTGACGGCCATTCAATATCCCAATTCGCCCATTAAAAGCCTTTCAACAACTTGGGAAGACTTGGCCAAGACCATATACGATTCTGAATCGTTCGGGGCAGAACTCAAGAAAACAGGCTATTTTGAGGAAGATTTGAAAACCATCACCAGCGGAATGGTCTCGAACGAGGAAAAGGCTGCGGCCATCTTCAATTTTGTGAAATCGCGCATGAACTGGAACGGCTACTATGATTACACTTGTACAGACGGTGTCAAGAAAGCCTACAAGGATAAGGTCGGGAATGCAGCCGAAATCAATCTGATGCTGACCGCCATGTTGCGTTCGGCAGGCATCAGCGCGAACCCGGTATTGGTGAGCACGCGCGACAACGGCATTGCGTTTTTCCCGAACAGGTCTGCCTATAATTACGTGGTTTGTGCCATAGAAAAAAATGAAAGTGTCGTATTGCTTGACGCCACGGACAAGTATGCACTTCCGAATATTCTGCCGGTACGTGCCTTGAATTGGTACGGTAGGATTATTCGAGAACACGGGAGTTCGGCGGTCGTGGATTTGATGCCGACCTACGCTTCAAAAGACGTCGTCAAGATGATAGCGTCGATAGATTCACAAGGCAAGCTCACCGGGAAACTCCGCGACGAATATTTTGATTACAATGCTTTTCTTTATCGTTCCCGTTACGCTGGGTTTAGCAAAGAAAGTTATTTGGAAAAACTCGAAAAGCACTTTTCCGGTCTCGAGATTGCCGACGATTACGCTGTGTCCAGTGACGACTTTTCTAAACCAGTTGTAGAAAGTTATTCGTTTACCCACAACGGCATTTCGGAAATCATTGGTGATAAAATCTATTTTTTCCCGATGGTGTTTTTTGCCCAGCACGAAAATCCGTTCAAACAAGACAAGCGCGAATATCCGGTTGACTTTGTCTTCCCGAATCAGGACAAATATTCCATTACGATCAATTTACCGGAAGGTTATGCGGTCGAATCGATTCCTGCGCCAACGATGGTTACCTTAGGCAATGCCGGCAAGTTCAGCTACAACATTACCTCGAACGGCAAGCAAGTGCAACTGGTTTCGTCGATCGACATCAATGAAGCGGTCATTTCGCCAGATGACTATGGTGCGCTTCGCGATTTTTTTAAGGCCATGATCGACAAGCAAAACGAGAGAGTCGTCTTAAAGAAATTGTAAACTGTTTTTTTGATGTCTGTAATAGGTAGATTCCGATGGCTTTAAAACTCGAGAAAGGACTGTGTTTGTTGATGTGCTTTTTTGTATGTCTCGCGCAGTCGCAAAAGATGGAACTTGGGAAAGTATCCGAAGCGGAGTTGAGGGAAAAATTATGCCCAACCGACACCACTGCGCCTGCCGCCGTTATTTTTAAGAAGGCGACCTCAAAATTTAGATACCGCAAGAAGACTGGGTTTTACATCGATCACGAATACGAGTTCAGGATTAAAATCTATAAGAAGGAAGGCTTGTCATGGGGTAATTTCCCGGTGCCGTATTATACCGGATACAAAAATCTGGACGACGACTACTTAGAATTTTCGGATGCCGTAACCTACAACCTCGAAAGCGGCAAAATCGTGAAAACCAAGACTGGGCGCGAAGGCCAATTCAAGAAAAAGCGCAACGAATATTGGGATGAAGCCACGTTAGTGTTGGCCAACGTAAAAGTAGGCTCGGTCATCGAATTCAAGTACCGGTTGCGTACCGAAGACATTACGGAATTTCCAACGTTCGAGTTCCAGTATGACATACCCGTCAAATATTGTACTTACAACACTATTATCCCGCAGTATTTCCAGTATAAACCTATTTCATGTGGCTTTGGGAATATTGCCACAGCGGCGAAAATCGTTGACGATTCACAAAATTTCGAAGACGACCACGGCCAGTCCGTTTCTATACGTTACCAAGCGGTAAGCCGCGATTTTTATGGCGAAGACATACCAGCACTGAAAGACGAACCTTACGTAGACAATCTCGATAATTATCGCGCCGCGGTCAAGCACGAGCTGGAAAAAATACAATTTCCGGATGAAGAACCGAAACTATATGCCACTACTTGGGAAGCCGTTGCAAATGACATTTACAAAAATGAGAATTTCGGAAAGCCTTTGCAGGAACGCCAATATTTCGAGGCTTACCTCGCGGCCTTCGTAAAGCCAGACCAAACGCCACTACAGCGGGCAACGGCTGTCTTTGAATATGTGCAACGTACGATGTCGTGGAATGGAAAGTATGGATATCTCGTCAAAAAAGGGTTAAAAAATGCATTTTTAGAACGAACGGGAAACGTGGCCGAAATCAACCTGATGCTTGTGGCCATGCTCAATTATGCAGGCGTTTCGGCGCATCCCGTGTTGGTCAGTACCGTCGATAATGGCGTGGCTGTTTTTCCCAATCGGGCCATCTTCAATTACGTGATTGCAGCCGCCGAAATTGACGGCAGAACAACGCTTTTCGATGCAACCGACAAAAACTCCGCGGCCAACATTTTGCCATTTCGCGACTTGAATTGGCACGGATGGCGTATTGCCAACGACGGCTCGGTCAAACAAATCGATTTGGTTCCGAAAACATCGTCAAAGGCCATGTTCACGGTCATGGCAAAAGTGGACGCATCAGGAACATTGTCGGGCAAGGTGAAGGTGTCCAAGACGGATTATTTCGGTTATGGTTTTCGCGACAAGTTCAAAGGCACAAATCAGGACGATTACCTGCAGTGGCTGGAAAAAGAACTAAACGGCATCGAAATCTGGGGTTACACCGCAGACATTCCAGACGCCGCAAACCAAATGATTGAGGAAAAATTTGACTTTTCGGGCAGTAGCGTTGAGGTCATCGGCGAAAAAATTTATATTGACCCGATGCTGTTCCTGACCCGCACGAAAAACCCGTTTGTTTCTGATACGCGGGTGTTGCCAATTTACTACGGATTCCCGACCTTGCACAAGTATAACATCTCCATCCAGATCCCGGCTGGTTACACGGTAGCTTCGTTGCCCAAGGCAGTGATGTTGACCATGCCTGAAAACGTCGGGACATATAAAATGAATGCCCAGCAGCAAACTAACGTAATACAACTGACGGCGTCGTTGGAAATCAATCAAGCCATCGTGTCATCGGATTTTTATCCGGTGTTGAAGCGTTTTTATGATGGGATGGCACAGTCCGCCAGTGAAAAAATCGTCCTCATAAAAATATAACATGGATATCAAAAACGCACAAATCGCCGTCGATGACTGGATTAAAGCACACGGCGTGCGGTACTTCAACGAACTCACCAACATGGCGCAACTCACCGAAGAAGTGGGCGAAGTGGCGCGCATCATTGCCCGCAGGTATGGCGAACAGTCCGAGAAGGAAAGCGACAAAGGCAAAGACCTCGGCGAAGAACTGGCCGATGTGGTTTTCGTGGTGCTCTGTCTGGCCAACCAGACCGGCGTAGACCTGCAAGCGTCTTTCGACAAGAAAATGGAACTCAAAACCAAGCGCGATCACGACCGTCATCACGGGAATGAGAAGCTGAAATAGGGATTGGAATGGTGAATGGTGAGTTGTGAGTTGTGAATGAGGTTTTACCGTAATAGCGACGATCTGACTTTTGTAAATTAGCCATTTAATCGTCGTTATGAAAGAAAATATTATCAGAAATAAGTCATTTAGGTTTGCTTTAAAGGTTGTCGCTCTTAACGTGTATTTGTCAGGAAAAAGGGAATTTGTGTTGAGCAAACAACTATTGCGAAGCGGAACATCGGTTGGTGCCATGGTACGGGAAGCCGAGCAGGCCGAAAGTAAACCGGATTTCATCCATAAGCTATCCATAGCCCAAAAAGAAGCCAACGAGACAGATTATTGGCTGGATGTATTATTCCACAGTAATTACATCGACGACACTCAATACAAAGAGTTGCATCGCGACCTATCAGAAATAAAAAAAATCATCGCTTCAATCATTGTAACAATGAAACAAAAAATCGGGAAGTTATGATTTTAAGGCTCCATTCACCATTCATCATTCACAACTCACAATTGAGGCTTCCTGGGTCGAAGTCTGAAACCAATCGGTTGTTGCTCTTGCAGGCATTGTATCCGGAAATTTCGTTGCAAAATATTTCAGATGCCGACGATGTGCTGGCGATGCGCAACGCACTCCAATCTGTCAGTGACACCATCGATATCGGTCACGCCGGTACGGCCATGCGTTTCCTCACGGCCTATTTTGCCATTCAGGAAAACCGAACCGTTACGTTAATGGGGTCGCCACGGATGCACGAGCGGCCTATCGGGATTTTGGTGGACGCACTCCGGCAATTGGGCGCACGCATCGATTATCTCGGTGCCGAAGGTTTTCCGCCGCTTCGCATCACCGGAACAAAATTGACCGGAAGTAAGGTTACGTTGCGCGCCGATGTCAGCAGCCAATTCCTGTCGGCGTTGTTGCTCATCGCGCCCAAGTTGGAAAACGGTCTCGAGCTGCAACTTGACGGCGAAATCACCTCGCGGCCGTACCTGGAAATGACGTTGTCTTTGTTGCGGAAAATCGGCGTGGAAACTTCTTTCAACAGTCAAACCATCACCGTCAAGCGGACAGTATCCGTCGCCCATTGTGCATTATCCGTTGAGTCAGACTGGTCGTCGGCCTCGTACTATTATTCCATTGTCGCACTTTCCGAAATCGGTACCGAAATCACCTTGTCAACTTTCAAGGAGAACAGCTTCCAGGGCGATCGCGCCTTGGTGGAAATCTACAAGGATTTTGGCGTAGAAACCGTTTTCAATGCCGGGAAAATCACCATCCGCAAAGCCCATAATAGTCCATTATCCATTGTCCATTATCCATTAAACAACGTGCCCGATCTGGCCCAAACCATTGCCGTTACGTGTCTTGGGTTGGGCATCGGCTGCGAACTTTCCGGACTACACACGCTCAAAATAAAAGAGACCGACCGCTTGCTGGCGCTGAAAAATGAATTTGAAAAGCTGGGCGCCACGGTTGTCATTTCCGAAGACTGTTTAACGATGCGACCCGCTGCGATCCATTCCAACATCGCCATTGAAACGTACCACGATCACCGCATGGCGCTGGCGTTCGCACCGCTGGCCTTAAAAGTCCCGATTGTCATCCAATCGGCCGAAGTCGTGTCTAAATCTTACCCAAAGTTCTGGAATGACCTGCGACGCATCGGTTTTTCAATCGCCGAAATGTAAGCCGTTGAGGTTCAGTCAAATTTCAAAATAAAACGCAAAACGCTTGACAACGCCCATGCGCCGAACGTATATTTGCGCTCTCGTAAAAAACACATATGAAGCTATCGCATTTTAACTTCAACCTTCCCAAGGAATTGCTGGCTGAAGAACCTGCCGAAAACCGCGACGAATCAAGACTGATGGTCGTAAACCGCAAGAACAAAACCATCGAGCACCGCATGTTCAAAGACCTGATCGATTATTTCGACGATGGCGACGTGCTCATCCTGAACAATACCAAGGTTTTCCCGGCGCGTTTGTACGGCAACAAGGAAAAAACCGGTGCGCGCATCGAGGTGTTTTTGCTGCGTGAGCTCAATGCCGAACAACGTCTTTGGGATGTCTTGGTAGATCCGGCAAGGAAAATCCGTATCGGGAACAAGCTTTATTTCGGCGACGACGATTCACTCGTGGCTGAGGTTATCGACAACACGACTTCCCGCGGCCGCACGCTGCGTTTCCTTTATGACGGTTCGTATGACGAGTTCCGCAACAAATTGACAGAACTGGGCGAAACCCCAATCCCGAAATACATCACGCGTCCGGTGAATGAAGACGATGCCGAGCGTTATCAAACCATTTACGCCAAGGAAGAAGGCGCGGTGGCGGCACCAACCGCCGGGTTGCACTTCTCGAAACACTTGCTTAAACGCCTAGAAATCAAAGGCGTAAACCTCGCGGAAATTACTTTGCACGTAGGTTTGGGCACGTTCAATCCCGTAGAAGTCGAAGATTTATCCAAACACAAAATGGATTCGGAAGAATTGCGCATCACCCAGGAAGCGTGCGATGTGGTCAACGCCGGAATCGCCAAACGCAAACAGATTTGCGCCGTCGGGACAACGTCCATGCGTGCCATCGAATCGTCGGTATCGGCTTCGAAAACGCTCAATCCGTACGACGGCTGGACCAACAAATTCATTTTCCCGCCGCACGATTTTTCCATCGCGACGTGTATGGTGACCAATTTCCACACACCAAAATCAACCTTGCTCATGATGATTTCGGCTTTTATGGGCCACGACCTCATGAAAAAGGCCTACGAAGAAGCCATCAAAGAAGGCTATCGTTTTTATTCCTACGGCGACGCGATGTTGATTCTTTAGTCGAAAGTAGAAAGTAAAAAGAAGCCCATCTTTATTGATGGGCTTTTTATTTGGGCGTTGCGCGTTGCGCCGGGCTGTCCGCAGTACGCGGTACTTGCTTCCATCCCTAACGCAGTCCAGCCGCAACTTCTCATCTTCATGGCCACTTACTCGCCACCGAAAATACCGTCGAGATTTTCCATCGCCATTGTGAAGCCTTCCTTAAAGCCCATTTCGATTATCTTTTCCAAGTCTTCCGGTTTGTCAAACGTGATAACGATGTGCACCATCGTACTGTTTCCGCGTCCTTCAAAGGTATTGTGCCAGGTCATGCGCGGCCACTCTTCGTTGATGTTTCCATCGGCATCGCAAAACGCATCCTGCGCCGAAAAACTTTTGCCTGGATCTATCGTTTTGTAGTCATCACGGCAATAATGGCGTTCACCTTCCGGGCCTTGCATATAGTACAGCCACATGCCGCCCTCCGAGAAGTCCATCGACACCGTCACGGTTTGCCAGGGTTTTGGCGCCCACCACTGGTCGAGCCATTTCGGGTCGGTCCAGGCCGTCCAGACTTTGTCCGGTGCGGCTGCAAATTCGCGTTGGACATTGATTTTGTTGCTTTCCTTATCAACGGAAAAGTTCATCAAAAGATTCGTTTTCATGTTTAGTCTTTTAAGTTATTTAATAAATCGTCTAACTGGCTGAAGCGTTTCTCCAACAAGTTCCTGAATTGCTCCAGCCAATGGTCAAATGCTTTCATTTGGTCCGGATTAACGTGGTACATAATTTCCCGCCCGTTTTTCTCCGGCCCAATAATTTCGCTGTCGGCCAAGTATTGGATGTGTTTGGATACGGCTTGCCGGGTCATATCAAAATGCGCCGCTATGGCATTTGGCGTCATAGATTGGGTGGCCAATAACATTAAGATGGCCCGGCGGGTCGGGTCGGCCAAGGCTTGAAAAATGTCTCGTTTCATACAAATACAATTATGCAACTAATACGTTGCAAATATACGCAACTTTTTGGTTGCGCAAAATATTTTGCTGAAATTTAACTTGAGAAGTTGCCTCAGCCGAATCACTTTTCAGACCGATTGTTTGCCGCATCCCGCGTTTCTCGCTATTTTTACGCACCGAAAAACAACACCCATGCATTTCGAAAACACCCGTGAATTTGCACGCAGCCTTGACGTACAAGATTCGCTTTCCAGCTACCGCGATGAGTTTTTCTTCCCCGAAGTCAATGGCCGCCGCGTCATTTATTTTACCGGGAATTCCCTAGGTCTGCAATCGCGCCGCGCCAAACAATACGTTGATGAAGTCATGGATGATTGGGCCAAGCTCGCTGTCGAAGGGCATTTCTATGCAGACAAACCTTGGTGGGATTACCACGAACGTTTCGCTGGGCCGCTCAGCCAGATTGTCGGTGCGTTGCCCGATGAAATCACCGTAATGAATACGCTCACCGTGAACCTGCACCTGATGATGGTGTCGTTTTATCGGCCAACGCCGCAGCGTTACAAAATCATCTGCGAAGAAAAAGCCTTTCCTAGTGACCAATACATGATCCAGAGCCAGGTGCGTTTCCATGGTTACAACCCACACGAGGCCATCGTAGAGATCAAGCGCCGAGAGGGTGAGCATAACATCCGCCACGAAGATGTATTGGCCAAGATTGCCGAGGTCGGAAACGAATTGGCGCTCGTGCTCATCGGCGGGGTGAATTACTACACGGGCCAAGTCTTTGACATGAAAGCCATCACGCAAGCGGGCCACGACGTCGGTGCGTATGTCGGTTGGGATTTGGCGCACGCCGCGGGCAACATCAAACTCGAACTCCACGATTGGAATGTCGATTTTGCGGCTTGGTGCAGTTACAAATACATGAATTCAGGGCCGGGCAACGCTTCGGGCTGTTTCGTCCACCAGATGCACCATAACAACCCAGGCTTGCCGCGATTCGCCGGCTGGTGGGGACACAACAAAGAGCGACGCTTCAAGATGGAACCTGATTTCGATCCGGTACGTGGCGCAGACGGTTGGCAAATCAGCAACCTGCCCATTTTGACCCTCGCGCCGTATCTCGCATCGGTAGAAATGTTCGCCGAGGCAGGCATGGACGCACTCATCGCCAAACGCAACCAGATCACGTCATACCTGGAATTTATCCTGCATGAAATTGACAAGGAAGTTGACAGTAATTTTGAAATCATCACGCCATCTGATCCGTCTGCGCGTGCTTGCCAATTGTCGGTTTTCCTGCATGGCGAAGGCCGCTCTTTGTTTGATTACTTGATGCAAAACGGCGTTATTACAGATTGGCGCGAGCCCAACGTCATCCGGCTGGCGCCCGTGCCGCTGTACTGTTCTTTTGAAGACATGTATGACTTCGGCCAAATCCTCAAACAAGGCATCTTATCGTTGCACTAGGAAAGACAAGAATCAAGAACTAAGTTTATCATTATAACTAAACAACCAGTCACCACCCACCAGCAACTAGCGACTAACCACTAACAACTAGCCACTGCAATGAACAAACAACAAAAAATAGATTCTTTCGACCCTTCGCAACCCGGCCTGGCCGACCAAAGCATTTACGGGCTGCCCTTCACCGCCGATGAAAGCGACATTGTCATCATTCCCGTGCCTTGGGAAGTAACCGTAAGTTACGGTGCAGGCGCGTCTGAAGGCCCGGCGGCCATCCTCGAGGCGTCTTTTCAGGTTGATTTGCACCATCAGGAATTTCCCGAATTGTGGAAACTTGGGATGTATCTCGATTTGGGTGAGCATACTACCCGTTGGGGAACCAATAGCGTCAAATATAAGGCGTTGGCGCAACCCATTATCGAGGCGCTTGAAGGCGGCGAAACCATAGCCAATCATCCGGCCTTGCAAAAGGATCTCGATGCCATCAACCAAGTGTGTAAGACACTCAAAGACGAAGTGCGCGAACGCGTGTTGTTCTGGATGAACCGTGGCAAGAAAGTGGCGCTACTGGGCGGCGACCATTCTACACCGCTGGGTTATTACGAGGCTTTGGCGTCGATCCATGACAGTTTTGGGATTTTGCACCTCGACGCGCACATGGATTTGCGCATCGCATACGAAGGATTTACGTATTCGCACGCGTCGATCATGTACAACACATTGCAATTGCCGCAAGTGTCCAAATTGGTCCAAGTGGGCATCCGCGATTTCTGCAAGCAGGAAGTCGAAGTTGCGCAGGCTGATTCGCGTGTGATGGTTTACACAGACATGGACTTGAAAGCCGACACCTTCCGCGGCAAGAACTGGCAGCAGCATTGTGAGGAAATCATCGCACATTTACCACAGAAAGTAGCCGTTAGTTTTGACATCGATGCCCTCTATTCGTGGTATTGCCCGAACACCGGCACGCCTGTTCCCGGCGGGATTTCCTTTGAGGAAGCAGCCTATTTACTGAGTCGTCTATGTGAAAGCGGCAAAGACATCATCGGGTTTGATCTGGTGGAAGTGGCGCCCGGCGAAGACGACTGGGACGGCAACGTCGGCGCACGGATGCTGTACCACATGTGCGGCATGCTGGCCAAGAACAACGGGCTGGCCACCGGCGAAAAAATACAATTCAGACGATCATAGGTCGTCGATATGCAATAACAAGTGCCGGGCTTTTTCCCTGATGAGCGAAAGTTCCGGCGCTTTTATTTTGTCGAGCAGCGCCAGCATCATCGTCATGCGCTGGTTGTCCTTGAATTGCTCCCGATGCGTGTCCAGGAAATTCCAATACAAACTATTGAAAGGGCAGGCATTTTCACCGACGCGCTGCTTTACATCGTACCGGCAACCTTTGCAATAATTGCTCATTTTGTTGATGTAATTCCCAGAAGCGACATAGGGTTTCGTTGCAATCAAGCCGCCATCCGCCCATTGCGACATGCCGCGCGTATTGGGCATTTCCACCCATTCAAGGGCATCAATGTAAACGCCCAGATACCAAGCGTCAACATCATCCGGATGTGTTTGGGCCAACAGCGCGAAGTTCCCGATGACCATCAGCCGCTGGATGTGGTGCGCGTAGGCTTCGTCCAGGCTTTGCCCGATGGCATGGCGCAGACAGTTCATTTTGGTGTCGGCGTTCCAGAAATACTTCGGTAGCTTTCCACGATTGCCGAGCGTATTTTCACCAGCGAATTCCGGCATCCGAAGCCAGTACATCCCGCGCATGTATTCCCGCCAACCGAGGATTTGCCGCACGAAACCTTCCACCTCATGCAGCGCAACTTCCGGATGCTTTCGGTAAAAATTCAAAACGGTCGTAATGACTTCCTTGGGCGAAATGAGCTTGATGTTCATCGCGAACGACAACCGCGAATGGAACAGGAATTTGTCTTGCGTGGTCATTGCATCCTGGTATTTTCCGAAATGTTCCAGCAAATGCAAACAAAAATACTTGAGCGTTTCCAAGGCTTCCGGCCGTGTCGTTGGCCAATCGAATGACTTTTCATCGATGTGGCCGAATGTCTTGACCTGCGCACTATCGATGTCGGCGAGAAGATCCGATACCTCGTGGCGCCAGCGTTTCGCATCGGGAATCGGGACTTCGCCTTTGTACGGGTTGCGGTTGTCGTGGTCGAAATTCCAGCGGCCGCCTTCGGGGTTCGGGCCAGCCATCAAGATGCCGTGCTTTTCCCGCAAATGACGGTAGAACCGCTCCATCAGGAACGTTTTTTTGCCTCGGAAGAATTCCCCAAGTTCGGTGCGCGTGGTGAAGAAATGTTCGGTGTCGACCGCTTCCGACGGAATGGGAAGTTTGCCCGCGATGGCCATGAGCAATTGGTCAAGACGGTATTCGTCCGGGAGTTGGTATTCGAATTTCGCGAAGCCGCGGCCGGCCACCAAATTTTGCAACATCGGTTCCAACGCCTGGGGATTGTTGATGTCGTTTATTTTATAGTAAATGACTTGGTGTCCGGATGTCTTCAGCCACTCCGCAAACCCGCGCATCGCCCTGAAAAACCCGACTACTTTCTGGATGTGGTGCAATGTATAATCGGTTTCCTGGCGCATTTCGGCCATCAGGTAAACGACGTCCGGATGGGTTTCCCGGAACCAAGAATGTTTGGCGTTGAGTTGGTCGCCCAAGATAAGCCGCAAGGTTTTCATGGCTTAAAAATACAGATTCGATTTGCCGCCTGCACCGAATTATGAAATTCTTATCAATCGTTGAAGGTGTAAAAACGCAGGAAAATGCTGGGCGAACGGGTAATTATTGCTAGCTTTGCGGCATGCAAAAACCGTTGGATATCGCCGTTGTCGGTTCTGGGCTCGTGGGTTCACTACTCGCGATTTACTTGCGCAGACAAGGCCATTCGGTGCATGTGTATGACCGAAGCCCGGACATTCGCACCATTACTTTTTCCGGGCGTTCCATAAATTTGGCCATGTCACACCGGGGCTGGAAAGCGCTTGACGGCGTGGGCATCGGCGATGAAGTTCGTAAAATCGCCATTGCCATGGACAAACGCGCCATCCACATCGGCAACGAAGTAAAATTCCAGCAGTACGGCAAAGACGGCGAAGCGATTTATTCCATTTCGCGTGGCGTTTTGAACCGGAAGATGATCGATCTGGCCGAAGCCGCCGGTGCCATATTCCACTTCGAGCAAAAAATCTGGGACGTCACTTTGGCCGATGCGACGCTGCATATTGGTGAAACCGAACGCGGCGAATGGACTGACATCAAGCACGATATGGTGTTCGGTGCAGACGGTGCTTTTTCCCGGATACGCCACCGGATGCAGCGCCAGAGCATGTTCAACTATTCACAGGAATTCCTCGAGATAGGTTACAAGGAATTGAACATTCCGCCCAACCCGGACGGTTCGCATAAACTAGACAAAAACTCTTTCCACATTTGGCCGCGTGGGCAATACATGCTCATTGCATTGCCGAACCTCGACGGCAGTTTCACCTGTACGCTGTTCATGCCCTTCGAGGGCGAGAATTCGTTTGCGTCGTTGCCTGACAGACAATCTGTGGAAGCGTTCTTCGAGAAGAATTTCCCTGACTCGATTGATGTCATCCCGAAACTCGCCGAGGATTTCTTTAAAAACCCGACCAGTACGCTTGTGACCATGAAGTGTTTCCCATGGACATTTGCCGACAAGGTAGCGCTCATCGGCGACGCTTGCCATGCCATCGTGCCTTTTTACGGGCAAGGCATGAACGCCGGTTTTGAAGACATCACGGTGCTGAACGAATGCATCGAAACTCATGGCGATGATTGGGTGAAGATTTTCTCCGAATACGAAAAGAGCCGCAAGCCCAACGCCGACGCCATCGCCGAGTTGTCTTACCGCAATTTCATGGAAATGTCATCGAGCACGGCCGACGAAAAATTCCTGTTGCAGAAGAAAATCGAGAAAAAATTCTCGGCGAAATATCCCGAAAAATGGCAGCCGTTGTACAGCCGCGTCACGTTTAGCCACAGGCCGTACGCCGAAGCGCTGGCCATCGGAGACAAGCAAAACGAAATCATGGCCGAAGTCATGGCCATGCCTGATATTTTCGAAAAGTGGGACAGCGACGCGGTAGAGGAAATGATTTTAGATCTGTTGCGCAAATCACCGCTTGATCACAGTTAGCCGCTGCATATTCGTGCAAGCCGTTTGCGATCGGCCCATTCCTAATTTTTCACCTCTTTCGTCACCGGTTTGATCATGACACGCAGCGTGCTGTCGTTGTTGAAATAGCTGTACATCCAGGTGATGAAAATGATGAGCCGGTTTTTCATGTTCAAGATCAACATCAAGTGGACGAGCATCCAGAATAACCATGCGAATCTTCCTTGAAAATGGAAACTTGGCAAGTCCACGACGGCTTTCCGCTTTCCGATGGTCGCCATCGAACCTTTGTCGTCGTATTCGAATTCCTGTGGTTGCCGGCCTTCGGCGAGCAGTTTGAAATTCTTGGCCATAACTTTCGCTTGGGCAATGGCTACTGCGGCCAACTGCGGATGTCCTTTTGGGAATTTTTCGGTTTCCATGTAGGCGATGTCGCCTAGGGCAAACACATCGTCAACGGTTTTGATTTTGTTGAATCGGTCCACAACCAAACGGTTGCCACGAACGTAGGCTTCGGCCGGTAAGCCGTCTATGGTAGCGCCAGTGATGCCCGCCGCCCAGATGACGTTCTTGGCTTCGATGGTGTCGCCGCCGCGCAATTGCACCGTGCGTCCGTCGTAGCTTTCCACGAAAGATTCAGTCCTGACGATAACGCCCAGTTTTTCAAGATAACCGCGCGCCGCTTTTTTCGATTTGTCGCTCATCACATTGAGCACATTCGGCGCACTTTCAATGAGGTAAATCGTCAGCTTCGAAAAGTCTTTGTCAGGATAATCCTTGGGCAGGATGTTGGTTTTCATTTCGGCCAACGCCCCGGCGAGTTCCACTCCGGTTGGCCCGCCGCCTACAATCACGAAATTCAAGAGGAATTGCAAATCTTCGGGCCGCGTCATCACGGCATCTTCAAAGGTCTGCAGGATCCGGTTGCGCAACTGCAACGCCTCGGGCACGGATTTCATCGGAAATGCACATTTCTCCAGATTTACGTTTCCGAAATAGTTGGTTTTGCAACCTTGCGCCATAACGAGATAATCGTAAGGATAGTCGCCGATGGATGTGTGCAGGATTTTCGCGCCCGAGTCTACGCCGGTCACTTCTGCAATCCTGATCCGGACATTTTTGGAATGTTGGAATACTTTCCTGAGCGGAAACGAAATGCTCGACGGTTCAAGCCGTGCCGTGGCCACTTGGTACATCAGCGGCTGGAATTGGTGATAGTTGTTTCTATCGATCAGGAAGATTTCGTAGTGCGCATTTTTTAGTTCCTGTGCGAGCCGAAGCCCGCCGAAACCGGCACCCACGATGACGATTCTCTTTCGGTTGAGCATGTGTATTTGGTTTGCTTAAAGGTAGCAAATAAACCCCGAATCAACTTTCCCTGTTAACTTTTTCTATGGAAAAAGCGGGACGACACACGGCGATATATTCGCATTCCGAATCAAACGGATTGGAATATTGCACCCGGACGTTCTTTTCGATTTTGATGGATTGCCCTGCTTCCAATACTACGGTTTCACCTTCGATGATGAATTGCTTTTTCCCGCGGATGATGTAGGTGTACTCTTCAAACTCCGGCGTTTGGAACGGCTCGCTCCAACCCGGCGGCGCAACCATATGCGCAATGGAAATATCCGCATTCCTGGTTGTGGCCAGCCCGTGGTGCTCCTCGATCAACTTGCCGTCGTCGGTCGGGACAACAAAGGGCGATTTCTGGATGGTATAATTCGGCATTATTCCTTGATGATTTTCTGTGTTTTCGTTCCTTTGTCTGTGGTGACAGCAAACGAAAGCAGCAACACAATACAATTGATTTTTTTAAATTGGATTACTTGATGGTAGTTGCCTGAAAATTAGCAAAATAATTCAAGAGTGAAAAGCGCCGCCGTCGAAAAATCACTTCTTAAAAATAAAATACACTGCCAACACCAAGAATACAAAACCCACCAAATGGTTCCATTTCAGCGTTTCATTTTTAAAGAACAGCATTGAGAATCCAACGAAAACCACCAAGGTGACTACTTCCTGTATGACTTTCAATTGTAAGAGCGAAAAAGGTCCGCCGTTGCCTTCATAGCCCATTCTATTGGCAGGCACCTGAAAGCAATATTCGAAAAGCGCCAGGCCCCAGCTGATCAATACAATCGTAACGAGTCCGGCCTGTTCAAACCATTTCCATTCCTTGAACTTCAAATGTCCGTACCAGGCCAACGTCATGAAAATGTTGGACAGCACAAGCAGCCCAATCGTGAAAAACCCTCTCATTTCTTGAATATCTTGCTCAGGATGCTGAATGCGCCCCGGATGAAGGTCGCGCTGGTCAATACTTTTATGGCAGATTTGGTCACGGTGCTCATCTCGCCGGAAGACTGTTTTTGCTCCTGCTGTTTTTGTTCCACTTGTTTCTGCTCCTCCACTTTCGCGGTTTCTGCTACCGAGATTTTCTTGTTCAGCATTTCGTACGCGCTCTCACGGTCGATGACTTCGCTGTATTTCCTGACCAGTTTTGATTTGGCGTTGATGGCGTCGATCTCGCCCGTGGTGAGCACATCCATACGGCTTTCGGGCGCACGCATCATGGTGGCGGCCAATGGCGTGGGCGTTCCTTTTTCGCTGAGCGCGGTAACCAACCCTTCGCCGATGCCCAAGCTGGTGATGAGTTCATCGGTTTTATAGAATTCGGAAATCGGGTAATTTTCCGCGGTCATCTTGATGGCTTTTCGGTCGTTGGCCGTAAACGCACGAAGCGCATGCTGGATTTTTAAACCGAGCTGCGCCAGTACCGCAGACGGCACGTCCATTGGGTTTTGCGTCACGAAGTACACGCCGATGCCTTTGGATCGGATGAGTTTGATGATGCTTTCGATCTGGTTGAGCAGCGCGTCGGACGCTTCGTTGAAAATCAGGTGCGCTTCGTCGATGAAGATCACCAGTTCAGGCTGTCCGGCATCGCCTTGTTCGGGCATCTGGTCGTAGATTTCCGCGAGCAGGCTCAACATGAACGTCGAGAACAATTTTGGTTTGTCCTGGATGTCGGTCAACCTGATGATGTTGATGTAGCCGCGGCCGTTTTCGTCGATCCGCATCAAATCGTGGATGTCGAAAGACATTTCCCCGAAGAACAAATCGGCGCCCTGTTGTTCAAGTTCAAGGATTTTCCGCAGGATGATTCCGGTCGTGGATGTCGAAATGCGGCCGTAATTTTCTTCGATTTCCGCTTTTCCTTCTTCGGTGATGTAGTTCAGGACTTTTTTCATGTCCTTCAAATCAATAAGCGCCATTTTGTTGTCGTCGCAATATTTGAAGATGACCGACATGACGCCTGCTTGTACGTCGTTCAAATCGAGGATGCGGGAAAACAGCACCGGGCCAAATTCCGAAACGGTTGCGCGAAGCCGGACGCCGTGTTCTTCAGACAGCGTCATGAGTTCCACCGGAAAGCCTTTCGGGACAAACGGCAGGTTGATTTTCTGGTGTCGCTCGGTGATGAACGGTTTTTCTTCGCCGGGTTGTGCGATGCCGCTGAAGTCGCCTTTGATGTCCATCATCAGCACCGGAATCCCGAAGCTGGAGAGTTGTTCAGACAGCACTTGGATGGTTTTTGTTTTTCCGGTTCCGGTAGCGCCCGCAATCAGGCCGTGCCGGTTCAGGGTTTTCAATGGCACTTTTACATGTGCGTCTGCGATTGGTGCGCCGTCGAGCATGGCCGCGCCTAAAGTGATGCTATCGCCTTTGCTGGCGTATCCGTCGTTGATGGTTTGGATGAAGTTGTCTTTCGTACTCATTTAGGGAATTGTTGAAAATCTGTTACAAGGTATTACTTTTTCAAAAATAAAAATCAAGCCGTTCCATAATATTAAAGTAGGCGAAACGTTATCTGAACGTGGAATAATGCAAGACGGATTTAAAAATCAAAACCATTTCCCGAAAGTTTTTGCGAATCAATCAAAAGGTCAGTATTTACAACGCTTTTGGCTGGGTTAAGCTATTGCTAATAATATTAAAAAAAGTTTTTTTATTAAAAGTAAAAATTTAAATTTGTCGCTTTCGTGTTAACCACAAATCAATAAAAACTTATAAATTATTTTCAAAAACTAAAATTCAGAAAAATGGCAAACGTTAAAAAAGAGAGTGGATCAAATGGAGGAAGCATGTTCTCATTGATCGTAATTGTAGCATGTATCTTAATTGGATGGGTCATTTGGCAATTCGTGATGGGAGCCGGCTCTAACTTTGAAGGTGGCGATAATTCAGGTCACCCACTGCCAGGCAACTATCTTGCAATGGTGTACAAAGGAGGTCCAATTGTACCTGTGCTGATGGGATTGCTTTTGATGGTTGTCGTTTTCTCGATTGAAAGGTTCATGGTCATCACTAAAGCTGCAGGAAAAGGCAACCTGGATTCATTCATGAGGAATGTTCAGGCAAGCATCACCAGCGGAAACATTGACGGTGCCATCGCCGCTTGCGACAAACAACAAGGTTCTGTAGCGAATGCCATCAAATCGGCATTGCTGAAATACCAGGAAGTAAAAAGGGAAGGCTTGAGCAGCGAAGAAGCGGCTGAAACCATCCATAAGGAAATCGAAGAAGCTACGGCGCTCGAAATGCCGATGCTGGAGAAAAACCTTACTATTTTGTCTACACTTGTATCACTGGGTACGCTTGCAGGTCTCTTGGGTACGGTTACCGGTATGATCAAGGCGTTTGGCGCGTTGGCAACAGCAGGTACGCCAGACCAAGCGATGTTGGCAAACGGTATCTCGGAAGCGTTGATCAACACCGCTACGGGTATCTCGACTTCGGCCTTGGCGATCATCACGTACAACTTGTTTACTTCTAAAATCGATACGTTGACGTATTCAATCGACGAAGCTGCTTCAACGATTGTAAACACTTACCGTCACTACAGGGCAAAGAACTAAGATTTTAGCATCGTTTAATATTTAAAAAGAAACAGATGGCTAAAGTTAAAATGTCAAAAAAGATGACGTCTATTGACATGACCGCGATGTGTGACGTTGCGTTCCTGCTCTTGACGTTCTTTATCCTGACGGCCACCGCAAAACAGCAAGAACCGCTTCCGGTGGATACGCCGGCATCGACGGTACAGACCAAGTTGCCTGAAAACAATTTGGCCACCATTACCATCGGCAACAAAGGCGTGGTGTTTTTCGGGATGACCGACAGGGATATCAGGGAAGAAACCCTGAACATGATGGCGCAAAAGTATAACCTTACTTTCTCGGAAGAAGAGAAGAAAAGATTTGCGCTAATTGAAACTTTTGGCGTTCCGGCGCAAAATCTTAAGGAAATCATTGCGATGAACAGCACGGAAAGAAATAAGAAAGGCGTACAACCCGGCATTCCAAAAGATTCTCTTAATAACCAATTGGCAGATTGGATCCAGTATGCGCGCAGGGCTACCATTGACCTGCACGACAAGGAAATCGCGATAGCCATCAAAGGCGATGCGAAGGAGCAGTATCCGCAGATCCGTCAAATCATGGATATTCTTCAGAACCAAAAGATCAACAGTTTTAACCTGGTGACCGGTTTAAGGAACGAGAATTTTTAATCTACTAAAGAAAGAAAAATGGCTGAATTAAATACCGGCGACGGTGGCGGTGGTAAGAAAGGCGCGAAAAAAGTACGGAGTAAAAAGCTCAACTCAAAAGTGGATTTGACCGCGATGGTTGACTTGGCGTTCCTGCTCATCACGTTCTTCATGCTCACCACGTCATTGTCAAAGCCGCAGTCTATGGATCTCGGCTTGCCAGATAAAGACGATGATCCGTCCAAAAACAAGGACATCAAGGTGGATGAAAACCGCACCATGACACTTCTTCTCGGAGACAACAATAAAATGAAAATGTACATGGGGTTGTTGGCTACGCCTAAAGTGGCACCGAAAGACATCACTTATGGCAAAGAAGGCATCCGTCAGGAAATCCTGAAAAGGAAAAAGGAAGTGTTGGCATACACCGGAAACAAAGACAAAGGCATGATTGTAATCATCAAGCCAACAAAAAAGTCTACGTATCGCAACCTCGTTGATATCCTCGACGAAATGGCCATCACAGACGTGCCCACGTATGCTATCGTAAACGATTTTACTCCCGAAGAAAGTAAACTCATTGGTGTTGACAACGCTGGCGCGAAATTAGATGGCGGCGCTGAACAAACTGCAACTCCCTGATCCGGGATAAAAACTTAGTGCAATGAAACTAGATTTATTAAAGAAAACATGGCTTGATATCGTCTTCGAAGGGCGGAACAAAGCCTATGGCGCATACGAGCTCCGGTTAACCAATCCGAAGACGTCATTGCGGGCTTTGCTGATAGGCGGCGTTATTTTCAGCTTCTTGGTCAGCATCCCAGTTTTGGTGAAGTTGCTTCCGGAAAGTAGTGCGGACGACACCACGCTCGACAAGAAAATCGTAACGGTAAAGCTGCCGCCGAAAAAAGAAGTTCCGAAGAACCTTCCGCCACCGCCACCGCCGCCGCCAAAAGTGGATCAGGTGAAATTCGTGAAACCGGTGGTCGCAAAAGCTGAAGAAGTCGTAGAAGAACCGCCAAAGATTGACGATACCAAGAACAAGAAGATTGGTGACGAAAACATCAAAGGCGATCCGAACGCGCAGCTTACAGTTGAGCCGGTAGGAAATGGCCCAACAGATGTAGTGGAAGAAGACAACAGTATCCACAACATGGCAGGTATCGAAGTGAAACCGGATTTTCCTGGTGGACTTCAGAAATTCTATGACTATGTAAGCCGAAACTACCGTATTCCGGAAGAAGATGGCCTTAACGGGAAAGTATTCATCACATTCGTAGTGGAAAAGGACGGTTCGCTTACCGATATCAAAGTCATCCGTGACATTGGTTTTGGCACCGGAAAAGAAGCCATCCGCGTATTGAAAAGTTCTCCACGTTGGAATCCAGGTGAGCAGAACGGTAAGAAAGTCAGGGTACAATACTCGCTGCCAATTACAATCAAATCTCCGGACTAGTGCGTAATTTTTCAGAAAGAAATCAGCAGAAGAAATCGCCGAAAGAGCGATTTCTTCTCGTTATAGGAATTTTGTTTTTCCTTGTATACTTGTTCATGGGCTTGGCCGTCATTTTCTGGGAGGGCCTGCCGCTCAACATCGCCAAGCCATATAAAATCGCGCTCGGTATCATCCTGATTGTGTATGCGTTCTTGCGCTTCATGCGATTTTTCACCGCTAACAAAGACACTGATGCCTAATTTTTTAAACAGATTGACCCTTGTATTCCTGCTGACTTGGATGGTGTCATGCGGCAAGAAGGAAAATAAAGAAACCATATTGGAGGGCAAAGTCACTATATGGGTTGACGAAACCGTGTTTCCTGTAATCGAAGATCAAGCGATGATATTCGAAAGCCAATACGATGCGAAAATCAATTTGGAAGCAAAGTCTGAAGCTGAAATCATCAATGCGCTATTGGTTGATAGTGCACAAGTTGCCATTTTGTCACGAAACTTTACGCCACAGGAGTTGAAGGTTTTTTCCAATCGGAAAATCATCCCGAAAGTCACCAAATTTGCTGTTGACGGCATTGCCCTGATTTGCAATAAAAAGACAGGGGATACGTTGGTAACTTTGTCGGACGTAGTCGATTTCATGAAAGGCAAGAACGTTGCGTCACTTAAAGGATTGGCGTTCGATAATCCGAACTCGAGCACACTTCGTTACCTGAGCGATCTCGCGGGAGTGAAGTCAAACCGAGCCGAGATTTATTCCTTCCATAACAACGCCGAAGCCATAAAATACGTGTCTGAAAACGATGGTATTGTCGGGGTGATTGGCCTGAATTGGCTGTCGCAACCTTCGCCCGAAATGCAGCCTTATCTCGAAAAGATTTCCGTGGTAAGGGTAAAAGATAAAGGCGACTACGTTTTTCCTTCGCAAAACAACCTTGGCGAAGGAAAGTATCCTTTGGCACGTGATTTGGTCGTCGCGAATTGTCAAGGTTTTTCAGGCCTTGGTATGGGGTTCGCCTCATTCATCGCCGGGGAAAGAGGGCAACGGATTGTTTTAAAATCCGGCCTTTTACCCGCAAGAGTTCCAACCCGGAAAATCGCCATAAAGAAATAGTATTAATTTTAAATTGAACGTAATGAACAAATTGAAAATATTCAGCATTGCCTTGTTGTCAATCGCCGGAATCAGCCATGCACAAGACATGGAGCAAGCGAAAAAGGCCATCGATGCTGAGCAGTACGACAAAGCCAAAGGAATGTTGAAGGGTATTTTGCAGAGCAAACCTTCAAACGGCCGCGCCGCCTATCTTTTGGGAAATATCTATCTAAAACTAAACGTTCCCGATTCGGCCAAGATATTTTTTGACAAAGGTGTTCTGGCTTCCGAAGGCAGCAAATTGAACTACGCCGGTTTGGGCCAGCTCGAGCTTGACAAAGGCAATACGGCGGCCGCCCAAGCCAATTTTGCCAACGCGACCAAAGATCTGAAGAAGAAAGATACCGAAGAATTGGTGGCTGTCGGAAAGGCGTACACCAACAGCGATAAGCCTGACTACAAAGCCGCGTTGACCTTTCTCAACAAGGCGAAAACCGCCAATCCAAATGATGCGCAAGTATTGCTGGCTTTGGGCGATGCCTATTACAAAGATAAAAATCAGAACGACGCTTATACCGCCTATCGTGACGCCTTGATGGCCGACAACACGATGATCAGGGCGAAAATGCAGCAAGGCGTTTTACTGAAAGGTGCGCGCGCCTTCAATGAAGCGGTAAAGTCGTTGAATGAAGTTGTCGCCAGCAATGCGAGTTACGGCCCAGTCTATCGCGAGTTGGCCGAAACGTATTACCTCTGGGGCGTCAACGAACCAAAGAAGTACACAGAAAACATCCAGAAGGCGCTTGCCTATTATGAAAAATACATGAGCATGACAGACTATTCGCTGGATTCCAGGATGCGTCATGCCGACTTCCTGATTTTGGCCAAAGATTACAAGGCGCTGGAAGCCGAGGCTGAAAAAATGAAGCAACTGGACAAAGTCAATCCTAGGATTTTGCGTTACTTGGGTTATTCCGCCTACGAAAACGGAAATGTGGATGTGGCCATCAAATCACTCGAAGATTTCATCGCCAACCCTTCCAATAAAGTCATTGCCCGCGACTATCTGTATTTGGGTCAGGCGAAATTGAAGAAAGCGAACGCGACGGGTACAGTTGATGCCACCTTGTTCACCGCTGGTGTTGCCGATTTAAGGAAGTCGGTAGAAATGGAAATCACCATGAGCAGCGATTTGTCTGACGTCGGCAAGAAGTTTTTCGCCGACAAGAAATACAAGGAAGCAGCGGCGATTTTTGAGATTGCGATGATGAATCCAGATTCCAAAACGTACAATGATGACATTTTGTATTACGCCATCGCGGTGAATACCGTAAATGCCAAACTTGATGTCGCGCAACGTGACAAAGCAGCGCTCCAGAAAGCCAATGCAGGATTAGACGCCATTTTGGCCAAGTATCCGACTTATCAAGATGCTTACTATTACAAAGCGCGTTTGTTTAGCACGCTGGAAGATGGCGTCTCGATGGTGAAAGCCTATGAAGACTACATCAGGGTTTTGACCGAAAAAGGTGCCGAAGAATTGGCGAAGCCTGCCAACAAAAGCAAGTTGACCGAATCCTACAACACGATCGCCGCAAACTATGCCGATACAGACAAAGCCAAGGCAATTGAATATTTCAACAAAACCTTGGCGCTCGATCCGGCAAACGCTTATGCCACCGAATCGTTAAAGACTTTGAAGCGATAATAAAAAGAGACCGGCAGTTTTGCCGGTTTTTTTATTGCATTTCCGAAACTGCAATTCTGTATCTTTGCGCACTATTTTAAAATATGTCAGAAGAAATTAAACAAGCTGTTGCCCGAGGCGAAATGTTGCCGCTCATGGAAGAATTCTACACCATTCAAGGTGAAGGTTTCCACACCGGTACGGCCGCGTATTTCATTCGGGTTGGCGGTTGCGATGTGGGTTGCCATTGGTGTGACGTCAAGGAAAGCTGGGACGCCAATTTGCATCCGCCGACGGCTACCAGCGAGATTGTCGCCCACGCGAGGCAATACGCCGATACCGTTGTGGTTACCGGAGGTGAACCGCTTACTTGGGACATGTCTGTACTCACAAGCGAACTGAAAAGTCAAGGTATGCGCGTTCATATCGAAACGTCGGGCGCTTATCCGGTCACGGGAAATTGGGATTGGTTTTGCCTGTCGCCCAAAAAAACTAAGCTTCCGGTTGATGAAGCCTATGATTGCGCCGATGAGCTGAAAGTCATCATCCACAACAAACACGATTTCATATTTGCCGAGCAGCAAGCCGAGAAAGTCAATGTGAACGCCATTCTATTCCTACAGCCGGAATGGAGCAAACGGGAAGAGATGACGCCGTTGATTGTGGATTATGTGATGAGCAACCCAAAGTGGCGGGTGTCGTTGCAAACGCATAAATACCTGAATATTCCTTAAAATTTAATATTGCCCGTCAGTACAGGCCATTTTAATCACTATTTTTATCACAACTAAAACCTTAAACATGAAAAAAATTCTTCTAGTTGTAGCATGCGTGCTTGCTGCACAATTGTCAATGGCCCAAGACGAAGCGTTCAAGAAAGATGTAATGAAGCTTTTGGAAATCAATGGTAGCGGTGCGTCTATGGACGTCGCTAAAACCCAAATCCTGAAGATGATTCCGGCTGCAAAGCAAGACGCTTTCCTGATTGAGTTCAATGCGTCTCTTCCGTCGTTTTACGAGAAAATCGCCAAAGTATATATGGAGGTTTACACCAAGCAAGATGTAAAAGACATGATTGCTTTTTATGAGTCGCCGGTTGGGAAAAAGATGGCCGCCAAAGCCGGTGAAGTGACCGAGAAGTCGCAAGCAGCCGGCGCCGAATGGGGACAAAGCTTACAGCCGATGATGATGAAATACATGGGCGAATAACCAAACAATAAATCCCGACTGGTTCGGGATTTTTTATGCGATGAAATCAAAATTCCTGCTTGATTCCGAGATAACTTATTTAAATCACGGCGCGTTCGGGGCGTGCCCAAAACCCATATTCGAAGACTACCAGAAATGGCAGGCCGAATTGGAACACCAGCCCACGGCATTCATCACCAAGAAACTTCCGCAGTATCTCAGGACGTCCAAGCAGGCGCTGGCCCGGTACATCAATTGCGACGCAGACGATTTCTTCTTCGTGTCCAATCCTACCTTCGCCATCAATGTGGTGATGCGCAGCCTTGATCTGAAACCGGGCGACGAAATATTGGCTACGAACCACGAGTATGGTGCCATGGACCGCACTTGGGATTTCTATTGTAAAAAGTCGGGCGCTAAGTATGTGCGGCAGGAGATTTCGCTTCCGATACAGTCCAAGGAACAAATTATCTCCGAGTTCTGGAAAGGTTACAACGCCAACACCAAAGTCGTTTTCCTGAACCAGATTTCCAGCGTGACATCACTTATTTTCCCGGTAAGGGAAATTTGCGAGAAAGCCCAGCAGTTGGGTTTGATCGTGATCGTCGACGGCGCGCACGTGCCCGGACACATCCCGCTGGATATGCAACAAATCGATGCTGATTTCTACACCGGGACGATGCATAAATGGATGCTGGCGCCAAAAGGCAATTCGTTTCTTTGGGTGAAAAAGGAGTTCCAGGAACGGCTCGATCCGCTTGTTGTGAGTTGGGGTTACCAAAGCGATTCGCCGGGCAACCAATTTCTTGATTACCATGAGTTTATCGGTACGCGTGACATGGCGGCCTTCTTGACCGCGCCGGCAGCGATACAGTTTCTTGAAGAAAACGATTGGTGGCAACAATCGAAAATAGGCAAGGCATTGATCCGGAAACATTATCCGCGGTTTTGCGACTTGCTCGGCAGCGAACCGATTTGCCCGGTCACGGAAGAATTCTTGGGGCAAATGTGCAGCATCCCGATTCGGACAAGCCACCCGACCGCGTTAAAGGAAACGCTTATCGATACCTACAAGATTGAAATCCCGGTGATGAAAATCAACAACCGTTTTTTTATCAGGATTTCGCTTAACGCATACAATTCCGAAGCAGATTTGGAAAGGCTTTACACCGCATTGACCGAAATCAAGGCTGCGACCGATTTCCTGCAATAGTCAGCCGCGCCAAATAGTCGTAGTGCACGCCTTCGGCCACCAATTCGCAGTGCAACCCGTGCGCGTTGGCGGCATTCTGCAACGTATTGAAATCCATATACAGCCAATCAAACGGCGTTTCTTGTTCGCCTTTGTACGAGAGGTAAAAAGTCAATTCGCCGTAATAATTACGGTCTGAAGTTATCCATCGTCCGCCATCGTCATCTTCATCGAACATGTAAATAATGTCCGAAGAGTCGATCAGGATTTGCCCGCCCACTGAAAGCAAAGATTTTAGTTTGGCCAAATAAGCCGACACGTCTTTCAATCGTCCGAAAATCCCGGTGCCGTTCATCAGCAGTAAAATGGTATCGAACACGCCTTCCACATCGCGCAGATTTGCCACTTCAGCATTTTTTACGCCGCGCAAACGGCAGGCTTCGATGGCGTTGGGCGAAATATCGATGGCTGTCACGTCTATTCCTTTCTCTTGCAAATATAGGCTGTGGCTTCCGGCGCCACATCCCACGTCGAGCACTTTCCCCGAGGCCAACCGCAACGCTTGCTGTTCGATTTTGGGCATATCGTTAAACCCCCGGAACAAATAGTCTACGGACAATTCGTCGGCATCTGAAATAGAGGTTTCGGTCACCAGATTTTCCGGATTATTCCCGGTTTGATAATCCAGAATGGCTTTGCCCATCAAATCTTTCATAATTTTGCTGTATGGAAAAGTTCCTGAGTGCGTTGCCCAAGCTCGCCAAAGATAAGCATAACGAGAACAAGAAGTATTTCGACAAGCTCAAAAAGAAGCCGCCGAAAAACCTCGACTATCTCATGCAGGATTTGCACGATGACGAGTTCAAAAGAACCGATTGCCTGCAGTGTGCGAACTGTTGTAAAACCACCGGGCCATTGTTTACGCTGGCCGATGTGGAGCGCATCGCCAAACATTTCCGACAAAAGCCACAACAGTTCATCGACCAGTATTTGCGCATTGACGAAGACAAGGATTACGTGTTGCAGTCGCTGCCGTGTACCTTTTTGGACGCAGACAATTACTGTATGATTTACGATGTCCGGCCCAAAGCCTGCCGAGAGTTTCCGCACACCGACCGCAAGAAATTCCAACAAATTGCGAATCTCACATTAAAGAATGTGGCCATCTGTCCGGCGGCTTTCCGGATTGTAGAAGAGATGAAAAAGAAAATTCCTGTTTAAACAAACAGGAAGTCTTCAGAAAGCAAGTGTTCAGTCTGGGTTTTTCGCCCGCCGACCGATTGTACGAGTGCGTCGATGGCCTGCTCGATCCATTCCACGACTTTCATCACCCAGGTTTTTACTTTGAGGAAGAATTCAGAAGTCCTGTCAACCCAAGTATTGATGTAGCCCACAATGCGTTGCAGTTCGTCCATATAGCGCAATAAGAGTTCGGCGGTTTTCATGTGATGTAGTTTAATGATTACCCCTAAAATAACCATAGAATTCCTAAAACGGCTCAGTACAGCTCATAAAGTTTTCTTATTTTTTTGAATCGCTCCAGCCCTTTTTGCCAGCTTGACCGGATTTCATCCTCTGTCATTCCGTCCTCGATTTGCTGCTGGAGTTTTTTTGTACCGGCCAGTTTCGTGAAAAACGGGATGAAAAATTTCGACTTGTCTTTGGTGTTGGTGTAGGCCCGGATCAGCCATTTCAATTCCAGCTGGGTCACTTTCGGCACCGCGGATAAATCTTCGCCGTAGCAGGTTTTTCCTTTCAGTGGCGGTTCTTTTGCGCCCTCGTTCGGTTGCGGAACGAAGCTAAAACCCGTATCGGGCAAATCGGGCGATCCGTAAACCTGGAATTGCTTGTTGGTGCCGCGCCCCAAACTCACATTAGTTCCTTCAAAAAAACAAAGGCTGGCATACAGGTTTATGGCTTGGTCGTTTGGCAAGTTTGGCGACGGGCGCACCGGCAACGAATAGTCCATCGTTCGCTTGTAGTCCAGACAGGGAATCACCGTCAAGTGGCATTGGATGCCGTTTTTGAGCCATTTTTCCCCGTTGATCATTTTCCCGTATTCACCGATGGTCAGCCCGTGTAGCACCGGAATCGGGTGCATGCCCACAAAACTCGTGAATTCTTTTTCCAATATCGGGCCGTCCACGATGCTGCCGTTCGGGTTCGGTCGGTCGAAAACAACCAACGGGATATTGTTTTCCGCGCAGGCTTCCATCAAATAATGTAACGTCGATATATACGTGTAGAACCGCGCGCCGACATCCTGCAAGTCAAACACGACGACGTCCAACCCAGACAATTGTTCGGGTTTCGGCTTTTTATTGTCGCCATATAAGGAAATAATCGGCAAGCCCGTTTTGGTGTCTTTGCCGTCTAGTATGTGTTCGCCCGCGTCGCCCGTGCCTCGGAAACCGTGTTCGGGCGCAAAAATCTTCGTCACACTCACGTGTTGAGACAACAAGAAGTCCACAACCGAAATCGCTTTTCCGCCATCAGCTTTGGCTTTGGGGTTCCCATCGTCGCCTACGGTTACAATGCCGGTTTGGTTGGTCACTACACCAACATTTTTGCCCTGCAGCAACGGCAAATACACCTTGGCGTTTTGCGCGCCGGGCTTGATTTCGGGCACCATTTTATAGGTGAAGGAAAACACAACATTTTCTTTCTGTTTTTTGGGTTGCGGCTTGTTGTTGCTTTTGCAACTCGTGGCAAATGCCAGCAGAAGAATAGGCAATATCAATTGGATTTTTCTCATAAACAGATGGTAAAACGTCGGGGCCAAGGCGCTAAACTTTATATCTTTGTCCAAAACCAAACGCTTGAACGCAGCCTATTTCATCGCGCGAAGACTGACGCAGTCTAAACAGCATAAAAGTAGTATTTCGGCCCCAATTATAAAAATCGCCATTTCGGCGGTGGCCATCGGTATGGTGATGATGATTGTCTCTGTCGCTACCGGTTTGGGTTTGCAAGAGAAAATCAGACAGAAAGTTTCGGCGTTCAATGGCCATATCGTGATTTCCAATTTCGACGACAACCAGTCTGACGTCAGCCTTAATCCTATTTCAACCAAGCAAAATTTTTACCCGCAGTTTAAATCGGGCGAAGGCATTTCGCACATTCAAGCGGTGGCCAACAAAGCCGGGATTATCCGCACCGAAACCGCTTTCGAAGGCATCGTACTCAAAGGCGTCGGGAGCGATTACAATTGGAACAACCTATCAGAATACATCGTCGACGGCCGTAAACCCAATTTTTCCGACGGCATTTCCAACGAAATATTGCTGTCGAAATACCTGGCCAATCGGCTCGACCTAAAGGTCGGTGACCGTTTCAATACCTTTTTCATGAAGGATACGGGAAACCAATTGCCGTTCGCCCGGAACTTTACTGTGAGCGGTCTATACGATTCAGGTTTCCGTGATTTTGACGGTACATACATTATCGGTGACATCCGGCAGGTGCAACGCATGAACAAGTGGCAGCCAGACCAAGTGGGCGCTTTCGAAGTCTTCGTGGACGATTTTACCCAAATCGACCAAAAAGGGAAAGAAGTTTATGAAAGCATCGGTTCCACGCTCGATACGCAAGCCATCACCAACAAATACGCTTACATTTTTGACTGGCTCAAGCTATTTGATTTCAACATTTGGGTCATTCTCGGCATCATGGTTTTGGTGGCCACCATTAACATGGTCGTGGCGTTGCTGGTGCTCATCCTGGAGCGCACGCAGATGATTGGCATCCTCAAAGCCTTGGGGGCAGACAATACATCGGTCCGGAAGATTTTTCTCTACAATGCCTTTCACTTAATTGCCCGCGGATTGCTTTGGGGCAACGGCATCGGTATCGGGTTGTTACTCGTGCAACGCTACACCGGATTGGTGACGCTCGACCCAGAAAATTATTATGTAAACGAAGCGCCGGTCTATTTCAATTGGCTCTACATTTTGTTGCTCAACGTCGGCACCGTTGCCATTTGCTTATTGGTGCTACTCATCCCCAGTTATATCATCACCAAAATTTCCCCGGTCAAGGCTATCCGTTTTGATTAGTTGGGCGTTCCGGCGCCATTGCATTATGCCGTCGGGCTTTCGGCGGTCGCTTTGCAGACCCCAAAGGTTTTCAAAACCTTTGGGGTCTTGGGCAAGAGCTCCGACAACGCCTCCATCCCTAACGCGGCGGTGTTGCGTGTGCGCTGCACGGTCGACCTTTGGGCGCGGCGAAAAAACTTTCCCCGGAATGGCCTTGGGAATCAGGTGTTAAGAAACTTTATCAAATTTTTTTTCCGAAAACATTTGGATAAGTGGATTTCTGTCGTACTTTTGCACCCGCTTTGAAGCGCAAGTGACGGGGCGAGAATAGGAAAAAGTTCATAGACATATTGGATTGACAGCACTTACAGGAGACTGTAAGAAGCTAAAGAGTAAGGAAAGAATTACGTTAGAATGATTACCTTGGGTTTGATCG